>CABUKS010000001.1 GCA_902492235.1 uncultured Collinsella sp.
GGTGGGGTGGGGGAAGGGGTGGGGAAAGATGTTGAAAAATGGGGCGATTCCCCATATTATTGATGACGTCGACAGGCGGGGTGGTTCCCCGCGTACGTGCCATCTGAGTAACCGAGGGGAGGGCGCACATGGGAATGACGGGTGCATACGAGCGCAATCTCGATGCAAAAGGTCGTCTGTCCCTGCCTGCACCCCTTCGCGAGGAGCTTGGAGAGCACGTTCGCGTGTTCAAAGCCCTGGATGTCGATGCTCTGTACGTGTTCTCTGCCGAGGCCTTCGATAAGTGGGTCGAAGGACTCTTCGCGGGTCGTGAGGGCCACGAGGGTTTTAACCCGCGTGACATTAATGACCAGAAGCTCATGAGGGCGATCAACAAGCGCACCACGTCGATGGACGTGGACAGCGCCGGTCGTATCGGTCTTTCCGAGTCTCTCCGCAAGCAGGCGAACCTCGACCGCGAGGTCACGGTTGTGGGCAACTACGACCACCTTGAGGTTTGGGATCGCGCCGCGGCCGATGAGGACGATGACGATGAGGCCCTGCTGGACCTCTTCTTCTCGTAAGGGCAAGGCACGGGTAACGGATGGAGCGTGGGATCTTGACACAAGAATATCGGCATGAACCTGTCATGCTCGGCGAAGTGCTTGAGTCGCTGCGGCTAAAGAGCGGCTCCGTTGTCTGCGATTGCACCCTTGGCGGTGCCGGCCATTCGGTAAAGATGGCCGCGCAGGTGGGGGAGACGGGCCTTTTGCTCGGCGTCGATCAGGACGACATGGCCCTCGAGGCCGCTGGCGCCCGTCTGGACCGCGAGGTTCCCGGCGTTCCGCACCAGCTCCTGAAGGGCAACTTCGGCGACTTGGACGAGCTGCTTTGCTCGGCCGAGGTGCCCGGGGTCGATGGCTTCCTGTTCGATTTGGGCGTTTCGTCGCCGCAACTCGATATCCCTGGCAGGGGCTTTTCGTATAACGAGGACGCCCCATTGGACATGCGGATGGATCCGGGTAATAACACCTTAAACGCAGCTGAGGTCATCAACACCTATAACGAACACGACCTCGCCCGGATTCTACGCGTCTACGGCGAAGAGAAGTTCGCCTCGCAGATCGCGCGCGAGATCGTGCGCCGCCGCGAGCAAGAACCGATCGAAACCACCGGCCAATTTGTCGAGATCATCAAGGCGGGTATCCCGGCTGCCGCTCGTCGGCATGGCGGACACCCGGCCAAGAAAAGTTTCCAGGCCATTCGCATCGAGGTCAATCACGAGCTCGATGTGCTCGAACGAGGGCTTGATGCCGCCACCAGGTGGCTCAACCCGGGCGGACGTATCTGCGTCATCTCGTATCACTCGCTCGAGGACCGTATCGTAAAGAACCACTTTAAGGAGATGAGCCAGGGGTGCACGTGTCCGCCGGAGATTCCGGTGTGCGTGTGCGGCAACGTGCCGATACTCAAGGTCATCACCCGCAAACCCTTGGTTGCCCAGCCTGATGAGGTTGCGCGCAACCCTCGGGCGAGATCAGCCAAAATCCGCGTGGCGCAGCGTCTGTAGGCGCGACCGCGCGATATTGGACCTCCCGCTCGCACCATAAACGAAGCTTAAACACACTACCAACGTACTCGGGATGGGAGGCGGCATATCATGGGCTACAACACTTCAAGCGCAGCACTCGCCTATGATATGAACGCCATGCCCGCCTATCGTGAGACGCCGCAGGCCCCCGTTGCTCCCCGTGAGCAGCGCACGCCGCGCTTTGATGTCTACACGGGCGCGGGCCGTCAGGCAAACCAGGCGGTAAGCCCGGTTTTCATGAGCGTTCTTAAAACGTTTTGCATCATTGCGGCTATCTTCATGACGATCGGCGTCGCCCGCGTGGCGCTCGCCGGCGTTACGGCCCAGGTGCTCAACAGCAACGCCGAGCTTACCAACACGCTCGAAAAGGCGACCGATGAGAGCTCCGACCTGGAGGTCATGCATTCGGTCTATGGCGCCGACACGCGCATTCGCGACCTTGCGGGCGCTTATGGCATGGTGGAGCCCAGCGAGAGCGTTACACTTGACTTTTCGCAGGATGCAGCCGCGGGCGCCAACGCGACCGCGACCGCTCAGTAGCAAGACGGTAGCTGAGTATGACAAATGACTATCGCCGCGGTTCCGATGGGGACCGCGGTTCTGGACGTCCCTCGTCGCGGGGACGTTCTGGTTATCAAGGAACGGGTCGGCAATCTTACAACGCCGGGCAGTCCCGTGGCAACGACCCGGCGTCGCGACTTCGCGGCTCGGGCGGCCCTCAAGTGCATAACACCAGGTCGCGCAAGAGTTCGTCGACCGAATGGCTCACAGGCGCGCCTCTGCCTCGCCGCAAAGCCGTCATGGGCTTCATCGGGCTTGGCTTGGGCTTGGGCGTCTTTCGCCTTGCCGACTATCAAATTGCCGAAGCCGATAAACTGCGGGAGCGTGCCGATGCGCGCCGCCTGCTTGCGCAGACCCTCTATGCCAAACGCGGCACCATCTACGACCGCAACGGCAACGTGTTGGCATCGTCGGTCGAATGTCGCAACATCGCCGTGAATCCGCAGCTTGTCGAGGATGTTGACAAGACGGTGTCAGCGCTGGTCAAGGCAACTGGAATCGATAAAAAGACCTGCCGCAAGCTCGTTGAGTCCGATGGAACCTGGGTGTATATCAAGCGCCAGGTGGACGAAGACGATGTTGCGGCGCTGGAGAAGAAGAACCTGCCCGGCGTGCTTTTTGAGCAGGCCATGAAGCGCGTATATCCATACGGCAACCTGGCATCGCAGGTGCTGGGTGTAGTGAATGTGGACAACGACGGCTTGACGGGTCTCGAAAAGCAATACAACAAGCTTCTGACCGGCACGAACGGTTCTCTCGTACGCGAGCGCGCGAGGGACGGCAGCTATATCGCGGGCGGTGCCTATAAAAAGGTGGCTGCGGTCGACGGCGTTGATATCGTGACGACGCTCGACGTCAATATCCAGCGTGCGGCCGAGGATGCCCTGGCAGAGGCAGTTGAGAAGACTAAGGCCAAGAACGGCTCGGCGCTGGTCACCGATCCTACGACAGGCGAGATTTTGGCAGCCTGCTCGTACCCGACCTACGACCAGACCGATCTGGAGAATGCCAAGACCGAGGATATGAATCTGCGCCTGGTCACCGACGCCTACGAGCCCGGCTCGGTCTTTAAGACGCTCGTGGCGGGCGCCGGCTTCGACTTGGGCGTCGTGCGATCGAGTACGTCGTTTGAGGTGCCGGCGAGCATCAAGGTGGGCGACGATACCGTCACCGATGCCGACAAGCGCGACTATGCCATGACCATGGATGTGCGCGAGATGATGCGCCGTTCGTCCAACGTGGGCTTTGTCCTAGTGGGGCGCAAGATCGGTGCCGACGACTTTGCCGCCTATGTGGACAAGTGGGGCATCGGTCACAGCTCGGGTGTCGATTTTCCGGGAGAGAGCCTGGGTATCGTCAAGGAGCGTGACCAGTATGACGGCGCCACGCTGGGCTCGATGAGCTTTGGACAGGCACTGTCCGTCTCGCCGATTGAGATCGCACGTGCCGTGGGCGGCATCGCCAACGGCGGCGTGATGATGACACCGCACTTCTATAAGTCCAGCAAAGGCGACGAGAAGGACTGGGGCGAAGGCGAGCGCGCGATTTCGGAGGACGCCGCATCCCAGGTGACATCGTGCATGCAGACGGTCGTGTCCGAGGGAACGGGCGTTGGCGGCGCGGTTGACGGCTATGACGTGGCGGGTAAGACCGGTACGGCCGAACGTGCCGACGAGAACGGCGGCTACCTCAAGGAGAACTACATGTCGTCCTTTATGGGCTTTGCACCGGCACAATCGCCCAAGGTGCTGTGCTATATCACGCTCGACGGAACGCCGAGCGGCTCAGATGCCGCTGCGGTGCCGTTCCAGTCCATTATGGCCAACGCGCTCGACGTGCTGGGTATCCCGCACACGAAGTAGGGGGTTACAATCTTTGGGGCGTGGTTTGTTGTCCCATATGAGGGTGTTCACATGCCCTGCACCACGCATGTGCGGCGCTGGGATACAATACGCCGATAGCATTATTAGGTTTACAGGGGAGCTGCAATGATAGAGATCGCCGTCAACAACCTCGCGGCCGCAACAGGGGCCCGAACCGTGACGGGAGAAGCCGATCGGGTATGCCGCGGGTGCGTTATCGACTCGCGCCAGGTCGAGGAAGGGACGATTTTCGTCGCCTTTCCCGGTGAAAACGTCGACGGCAATGATTTTGCTTCCCGTGCCGTCCAGTCGGGTGCCGGCGCCGTCGTGATGACGCGCGAGCCCGAGGCCGAGCTGGTCTCGCTGGCGCAGGACAAGGGGTGCGCCATCCTGCTGACCGATGATCCCGAGGAGTTTCTGCTGCGTTTGGCGCACACGTATCGCCTGGAGCTTGGCTGCCTGGTCGTTGGCATTACCGGTTCCATCGGCAAGACGACGACCAAGGACGTGCTCGCCGCCGTGCTCGCCAAGCGCTATCGTGTCTGGGCCACCAAGGGCAATTTCAATAACCTGATCGGCATGCCGCTCACGGTGCTTTCCGCTCCGGCCGATACCGAGGTCCTGGTGCTCGAGATGGGCATGAACCATTTCCACGAGATTGAGCGCCTGTCCAAGTCCGCCAATCCCAACCTTGCCATCGTGAGCAAGATTGGTACCTCTCACATCGGCATTTTGGGCAGCCGCGAGAACATCGCCCGCGCTAAGGCCGAGATTGTCCAGGGTATGTGCGCCGCCGGCGACTTCTTGCCGCTGCTGGTTTTGGGCGGTGAGGACGACTTTACGCCGTTCATTCGCGATACGTTCGCCCAGCCTGCTGGTATCGACGTTATGCTGGCCGGCGTCTCGGACGACGATGAGGTCCGTGCCCGCGACATTCGTGTTGATGACGAGGGACGTCCGGTCTTTACGCTCGATTTTGGCCAGGGTGAGACGATCGATACCATGCTTGCCATCCCCGGCGTGCAGTCCGTTCCTAATGCCGTTAAGGCCGCCGCGGTTTCCTATCGCCTGGGCGTGACGCCCGAGCAGATCGATGCTGCTTTTAGGGGCCTCACGATCACCGGTCACCGCCAGGAGATCAAGCGCGCCAAGAGCGGTGCCCGCGTCATCGACGATTCCTATAACGCCAGTGCCGAATCCATGGCTGCTGGCCTCGATCTACTGTGCTCGCTTTCGTGCACGGGGTCTCGCATGGCGA
Organism: uncultured Collinsella sp.; assembly: GCA_902492235.1. Classification (GTDB taxonomy): domain Bacteria; phylum Actinomycetota; class Coriobacteriia; order Coriobacteriales; family Coriobacteriaceae; genus Collinsella. Next base: position 5,252 of record CABUKS010000001.1, read on the forward strand.
TCCTGGGCGAGATGGGCGAGATGGGCGATGAGGCTCCTCGCATGCATGAGCTCGTGGGCGCCTATGCCGCCGCCAAGAAGCTCGACATGCTGGCGTGCGTGGGTGGTGAGCTGGCCCAGCTTATGGCCGATGCCGCGCGCATGATGGGCATGGACGAGGATCGCATCCAGGTGTTCTCCGATTATCAGCAGGTGCTCGACCGCATGGGCGGCGCGCTTGAAAAACATGATGTTGTACTGGTCAAGGGTTCCCGCTTTGTTGAGCTCGACCGCTTTGTGGAAGGTGTGTGCTAGCCCATGTTCGGCAATCCCTCGTATCCAACGTATCAGGCTTTTTTGGGGCTTGGCATCGCCGCTGCCATTGCGCTGCTGCTCATGCCGTGGTGGATCAAGCTACTCAAGGTCGAGGGTATCGGCCAGCAGGTTCGTGCCGACGGCCCCAAGCGTCATTTGGTTAAGCAGGGAACGCCCACCATGGGTGGCGTTGTCATCCTCGTCGCGATCTCGCTGACCTGTCTGCTGATGGGCAAGCTCACCACCGAGCTCGTGCTCGTGCTGCTCGCCACGCTGGCGACCGGCGTGCTGGGCCTGATCGACGACCTGACCTCCGTTACGCATGGGCGCTCGCTCGGTCTGACGCCTCATGCCAAGATGATCGGCCTAACCATTATCTGTGTCACCTTTACGGTACTTGCCGTCAACTGGTGCGGCGTCGCCCCCGAGATTCGTTTTCCCGGCGGCCTGACGATTGACCTTGGCGTGCTTTCGACCACCATCTGCGGCCTTTCGTTCCCGTGGCTCTACATTGTCTTTTGCTGGCTGATGATCGCCGGTCTTTCTAATGCCGTGAACCTGACCGATGGCCTTGACGGTCTTGCCGGCGGCACCTCCATGATTGCCATGCTCGCCATGGCTGCCATGGCGTTTTTGCACGGAGACGTGAACCTGTCCATCTTCTGCACCGCGTGTGCTGGTGCCTGCTTGGGCTTTCTGTGGTTCAACTGCTATCCGGCGAGCATCTTTATGGGCGATACCGGCTCGCTTGCCCTGGGTGCCGCGTTTGCCTGCACGTCCATCATGACCAACACCGAGGTCGTCTCCCTCATCATCGGCGGCCTGTTTATCGTTGAGACCCTGTCGGTCATGATTCAGGTTGTCTACTTCCACTTTACGCACAAGCGCGTCTTCCTTATGGCGCCCATCCATCATCATTTCGAAAAGAAGGGCTGGGCCGAGACCAAGGTCGTCATCCGTTTTTGGATTATCGCTGCGGCCTTTGGTGCCGTTGGCCTTGCCCTGTTCTTCCAGTTGGGATAGTGGTCTTTCATGCCTCTTGCTGATGTCTTTAGCCTGCTCGTTTTGGGTCAGGGCAAATCCGGTCTCGATGTCGCCCGCTGGGCGCTGGCACATCCCGAGCGCGTAAGCGCCGTTACCGTGTATGGCGGCGGCACCTCTGAGCCCAATGACGCCACGCGTGCGCTCGAGGCTGCTGGTGCGTCGTTTGTCTATGGGACCGAACAGGTCGAGGGCGCCTATGACGTATGCGTGACGTGCCCGGGCATCTCGGAGTTCTCGGGCTTCTTTAAGGCCGGGCGCGAGCATGCCGCCCAGATTATGGGTGAGCCCGAGTTTGCCTATCGCCTGTCGCCCGATAACTGGATTGCCATCACGGGCACCAACGGCAAGACGACCACCACGTCGCTGACTGATTTTCTGCTTAAGGCTGCCGGCGAGGCCAGCGTTGCTGTCGGCAACATCGGCGAGCCGCCGGTCAACGAGATTGACGGCCGAGCCCACAACGAGTGGTTTGTGGCTGAGCTCTCGAGCTATCAGATTGCTACGACAACCGAGCTCCACCCCCGCGTGGCGGTGCTGCTCAACATCACTCCCGATCACTTGGGCTGGCATAAGAGCCATAAGAACTATGCGCTTGCCAAGATCAAACTGTTTGACAATATGGTCGATGACGATCTGGTGGTTGTCGACGTCGAAGACGCCGGCATTCACGAGTTCGATGAGTACATCTACACGCCGGGTCGTCGCATCTGCAAGGTTGCCTTTGACGAGCCTGAGGGCGAGGATGCCGCCTTTGTGCGCGATGGCAAGATGATCGTGCGTCTGAAGGGCGTCGAGACCCCGCTCATCGCTACATCCGAGCTCAAGATCTCGGGCCATCACAATGTTATCAATGCCCTGTGCGCTGCCACGGCTGCCTTGGCGGTCGGTGCCGATGTCGATGGTGTCTGCCGCGGTCTTGCCTCGTTCCAGCCGCTCGAGAACCGCGTGGAGCCGTGTGGCGAGATTGACGGCGTGCGCTACGTCAACGATTCCAAGGCGACCAACACCGATGCGGTCGAGAAGGCACTGACGGCATTTCCCGATGACGACGTGATCTTGCTGCTCGGCGGCCACGATAAGGGCACGCCGCTCACGGACTTCGCGCGCGTTGTTATGGATAACGTACGCTCGGTCGTCTGCTTTGGCGATGCGCGCGAGCGCTTCACCGCCGCTATGGACGAGGCCGATGTCGATGGCGATGTGGATATCGCCCAGGCGGATGACCTACGCGACGCCGTGGACGTTGCCCGTTCGCTTTCGAGCCGTGGTGACGTGATCTTACTTTCACCTGCCTGCTCTTCGTTCGATGAGTTCTCGGGCTATGAGGAGCGCGGCCGCGTGTTTAAGGACTACGTGGCTCAGCTTGCCGCTACAGCGAAATCACAAATGGAATAGGGGTTGCGGTGAGAGAGGAGAGCCCCCGACAAGGTATGAGGAGGCCCGACTCGGACCGTGCTTCCTCACGGCGCATCACATCGTGTTCCAGCCGCGGTGGGCAGTCGTTTAGCGAACGCTATATTGCCGGCGTTCCCGCCCGTATCATGCGCCCCCGTTTGATATTCATGGCCTGCTTGTTTACCTTGGTATGCTTTGGCCTGCTGATGGTGTACTCGGCGTCTTCGGTCGAGGCGCTGCACGAGAATGGCTCGGCGACGTTTTTTCTGGGTCGACAGGCCGCGTTTGCCGTGGTCGGTGTTCTGGCGCTGATTGCCATCGTGCGCGTTTTGCCGGACAGCTGGTTTGGGGAGGATGTGCTCAGGATCTTCCTTATCGGCATGACAGGGCTACTGCTTCTGGTGTTCTTGGTGGGCAGCGGCAGCCGCGGCGCCACGCGCTGGCTCAACATCGCCGGTATTCAGTTCCAGCCTTCCGAGTTTTTAAAGCCATTTGCCATTGCGTATTCGGCCATCATGCTTGATCGCTTCTTTTCGCCCGGTGGCAACATCAACGAATTCCTTCGCAAGATGGGCATCTACCTGGGCATTTCGCTCTTTCTGATCTTTATCCAGCCCGATTTCGGTACTGTCCTGATCATCCTGTTGACCCTCATGTGCATGGCGTTGTTTGCGGGTCTCGACCCCAGATTTATCATCGGCGTGCTAATCTTCGGCATTCTCGTGATCGTGATTGCGCTTGTCGCAGAGCCGTACCGTATGGTGCGTATTCAGGTTGCCTTGAACCCTTGGGCCGACGAGTATGGTGACGGCTATCAGGCCACGCTTGCCATCATGGCCTTTGCCTCGGGCGGTCTGTTCGGCCGTGGCATCGGCAACTCAACCATGAAGTACTCGTATCTGCCCGAGGCACACAACGACTACATCTTGGCCATCATTGGCGAGGAAGTCGGTTTTGTCGGAACCGTGCTGTTCTTCTTGGTGTTTGCGATGCTGATCTACTCGGCGTTTCGCATTGCCGAGCAGGCGACCGATCGTCGGGGCGCGCTCATGGCGTCTGGCTCCGCGGTCATTCTCGCGGTGCAGTTTTTGATTAACGCGCTGGGCATCCTCAACGTATTTCCCATGACGGGCAAACCGTTGCCGTTTATTAGCTACGGCGGTTCGTCGATTATTGTGTCGCTTATGCTTGCCGGGTTGATCCTGCGCGTTTCGTACGAGAGCGCCCGCCGCGATGAGTATGACCGCCGCCGTGAGAGCTTTGCCGTTATGGATGAGAGCACCGCCGGCGTGCCCCACGTGCGCGGCGAGCGATCTACGCGTAACGGTTTTACCGTCCTGGATGGCTCTGCGACCGAGCCGGCAGCCCGCCCGCGTCAGCGAACGGCGCCGCAAGGTCGTCCTCAGCGCTCCACTCCTCGCAATGCGGGCGGCGGATATAATCGAATCGATTTGAACTCGGACCCGTCGGCGCGTCTGCGCACCGACGACCAGGGACCGCGTGTACGAAGGGACTACCATGACCGATAAGATGACCGTTGCTATTGCAGCCGGCGGTACGGCAGGACACATCAACCCCGCGCTCGCCTTGGCCGAAGAGCTGCGTGATCGTGGCCACCACGTTGTGTTCGTGGGCCAGTCGCGCAAGCTCGAGGGTCGTCTGGTCCCTGAGGCTGGGTTTGATTTTGTGCCCATTACGGTCACGGGCTTCGACCGCTCCCGTCCTTGGACGGCGCTGACCTCGCTATGGCGTGTCAACAAGGCCAAGCGTGCGCTCGCCAGTCATTTTTCAAAGGTCGGCAAGCCCGATGCCGCCATCGGTTTTGGTGCCTATGTCGAGGTTCCGCTGCTGGGGTGGTGCAAGGGCGCGGGTGTTCCGTATCTGCTGCATGAGCAGAACTCTGTTCCGGGCCTGGCCAACAAGATGATGAACTCCCACGCCGCCCGCGTGTGCATCTCGGTGCCGGCAGCGCGTTCGGTCTTTGAGCGCGAAGGTGACCCTGACCACGTGCTCATGACCGGCAACCCCGTACGTCGCTCGGTGATCGAGGGCGATCGCGCTCGCGGCCGCAAGGCACTTGGCGTTCCCGAGGACGCTACGCTGCTGCTCGTCTTTGGCGGTTCACTTGGCGCCCAGCACCTCAACGAGCGCGTGGTTTCGCTCAAAAACGAGCTGCTTTCGCGCAAGAACCTCTATGTGTTGCATTCGACGGGTGCCGACGGCTTTGAGGAGACCGAGCGCGCTTTGGTGCTGACGCCCGAGGAGGCGAAGCGTTACCGCGTCCAGCCTTACATCGACAACATGGGCGATATGCTGGCTGCTGCCGATTTGGTGCTCTCGCGTTCGGGCGCATCGAGCGTGGCCGAGATCGCTGCGCTCGCCGTGCCCTCGGTGCTCGTGCCGTATCCGCATGCGACGGCCGACCACCAAACCACCAATGCTCGTTATCTGGTCGACGCCGGGGCCGGCGTGCTCTGCGCCGATGCCGACATCGACGGTTCTGCCTTTGCCGATGAGCTGCTGCACCTGGTCGATGACGCGGCGGCACGCGACGCCATGCGTCAGGCGGCGCGTGGTCTGGCTCAGGATAGGGCCGCCGCTCTTCTGGCGGATGCGGTAGAGGGTTTGCGTTAGTTAGACGGGATATCGTCGGTCGCCCTCGCGCTGATGCGGTAGGTGCGGTACAGTTAACGGGTTACAGGCAGTGTTTACGCAAGGAGTACACGAGCACATGGCTGATTCCCAGACTGCAACCTCCGCGCCCGAGTTTAAGAGCGCCCACTTTATCGGTATCGGCGGCGCCGGCATGAGCGGCATCGCCCTCGTTCTGCACGAGCGCGGTTATGCCGTTACCGGCTCCGACCTTAAGACGTCACGTTATATCCGCCAGCTTACCCGCGCTGGTGTGAAGGTGCATGTGGGCCATGAGGCCGCCACGATCGACGAGGTCAAGCCCGACGTGGTTGTTGTCTCCACCGCTATTCCGGAGTCCAACCCTGAACTCGTGCGCGCTCGCGAGCTTGGTATTCCCGTGTGGCCCCGTGCCAAGATGCTCTCTGCTTTGGGCCACGGCTACACCACCGTCGCTGTTGCCGGCACGCATGGCAAGACCACCACGTCTTCGATGTGCGCCACCATGCTCGACCGCATGGGTCTGGATCCGAGTTTCTTGATCGGTGGCATCGTCGAGGGCTATGACACGAACGGCAAGAACGGCTCGGGCGACTACTTTGTCGCCGAGGCCGACGAGTCCGACAGTTCCTTCCTGTTCCTGAACCCCAACGTGGTCATTGTGACCAACGTCGAGGCCGACCACCTCGATCACTACTCGGGTATCGAGGAGATCGAGGCGACTTTCGCCAAATTCATGAGCCTGGTGGGCGAGGACGGCACCGTCATCGTCTGCGGTGAGGACCCGCATCTGGTCGAGCTCGCCAAGTCGACGGGCCGTCACGTGCTTTCCTACGGCTTTGCCGAGAGCAACGACATCGTCTGCATGCACCCGGATGTCAAGGGCATCCAGAGCGACTTTATCGTTCGCTTTGAGGACGGCACTGAGCACGCTGTGGAGATCAAGAGTAATCCCGGTCGCCACAACATGCTCAACGCCACGGCGGTGCTCACCGTCGCCCATGTCCTGGGCCTTGACATCGACGCCGCCGCCAAGGCGCTTTCGAGCTTTGAGGGCGTCCGTCGTCGCTTTACCCACGTGGGCGATATCGATGGCATCACCGTGGTCGATGATTACGGCCATCACCCCACCGAGATCAAGGCGACGCTTGCTGCCGCTTCGTCGCTGGGCTACAAGCACGTCGACGTCGTGTTCCAGCCGCACCGCTATTCGCGCCTGCAGGCCCTGTGCGACGACTTTGCCGATGCATTTGCCAATGCCGATAAACTGCTGCTGATTGATGTTTTCTCGGCTGGCGAGATGCCCATTCCGGGTGTTACCTCTAAGATGCTCGCCGATACCGTGCGCGCCAAGCATCCTGGCAAGGAGGTCGTGTACTGCTCCAGCCGTCTTGAGCTCAATCAGGAGCTCGAGCAGATGGTGGGCGAGGGCGACTTGCTGCTCACTATGGGTGCCGGTGACGTTACGACCGTCGGCCCCGAGTTTATCGAGTATTTGACTGCCAAGAAAGACGCTTAAGTCTAATGGGTCTGTTTAACGCCGTCATGGCGCTCTCGGGCATGATCGACACGGATGTGATCGAGGACGAGCGCCTTGCGCGTCATACGAGCTATCGTATCGGCGGCAAGTCCGACCTCTTTGTGACGTGCCATAGCTATCATGCCCTCCGCCGCGCCGTGGCGGTGCTCGATCGCGAGCAGGTGCCGTGGGTCATCATCGGCAAGGGCTCCAATCTGCTGGTTGCCGATGGTGGTTATCGCGGTGCCGTCATTTCGCTCGGACGTGAGTTTCAGCGCACGGTTGTTGCCGATGACGGTTGTACGCTGACGGTCGGTGCGGGCGTGATGTTTGCGCGTCTGGTCAACGATGCCCTGTCGCGTAGCCTCTCGGGCCTTGAGTTTGCCGTTGGCATCCCTGGCTCGGTCGGCGGCGCGATATCTATGAATGCCGGCACACGGACCGAGTGGATTGGCTCGCTGGTTGAGGATGTCGTAACGTTTGACCCGGCATCCGGTATCAAACATTATGCGGGGTCTGAGATCACTTGGGGCTACCGCGAATGTAGCCTTCCCCGCAATGAGATCATCCTCGAGTGCGTGCTCAAGCTTAAACCGGCGCCCAAGGTCGACATTCGCGAGCGCATGGAGCGGTACCTGACGAGGCGCAAGCGTACGCAGCCCATGGGTCGCGCATCCTGCGGGTCGGTCTTTCGCAACCCGCCCGATGCGAGTGTGGGCAAGCTTATCGAGGATTGTGGATTAAAGGGTTTTTCGATTGGCGGTGCGGAAGTTTCGCCCGTTCACGCTAATTTTATCGTTAATAACGGAACTGCCTCGGCCGATGACGTTGCCGCGGTTATCAGACATGTGCACGGAAAGGTGAGGGAGGCGTATGGCATCGAGCTCAGACCGGAAGTTAAATTCCTCGGCTTCTAGAGCATCGAAACCCACCTTCCGCCGTGCCGGAGGGCGTTCCGGCGCGCCTGCCAAACCTCAACGCAATACCGTCGCGCACTCTAAGTCTGTCGGGCATGCTCGACAGACCAGTCGTCCGGTTGTCGGCTCGCAGCTCGGCAATCGTCCGGCCGCAAAAAAGTCCTCGCGTCCCTCGGTGACGTCAAAGCCTGTTATGGGCGCCAAGCCTGCCCGTCCTATGGCAACTCCTAAGCCCTCGACGGGAACTAAGGCGGCGCGTCCGAGTCGCACGCTGGGCGCATCGAAACCGCGCTCGCTGACATCGGTGCCGGCTACCGCCAAGAAGCCTTCGGGTAAAAAAGGCGTCAACCCGTTGTCTTCACTTAGGGCGATGGCAAATAAAACATCAGACGCCGCTTCTCTCGTTACAGGCAAAGGCAAAATCGTGGGCGGCGTTTTGGCCGTCTTGGCCGTACTCGTCGTCGTTGCCGTCGTGGTGATCAACTCTGGATTGTTTACCGCCACTGATATTCAGATTCAAGGCAGCGAGCATGTGACGAAGCACGATGCTATCCAGCTGATCGATTTGCCCGAGGGAACGTCGCTTTTTAACGTCGATCCCGACCAGATTACCGAGGACCTCAAGCAGAACCCGTGGGTCTCGGGCGTGGATGTCCAGCGTCAGTTCCCGCATACGCTCATCATTACGCCTATGGAGCGCAAGGTCATCGCAATTGCCTATATCAGCTCCGATGACCTTGCCTGGGCCATCGGGGATGATGACACCTGGATCGCCCCGCTGTCTACGTCGGTCGAAGTGGATGACCAGGGCAACGTCATCACGACGGGGCAGGGCTCAAATACCCTGACCGGCATTGATGCCGCGCTGGCGCTCGCTAAGCACTATGGCGCGGTGTTGTTGACTGATGTCTCGGCGGATGTCGCTCCGGTTTCCGGCCAGGCGGTGAGCTCCAAGGCCGTTAAGGCTGGCTTGGATTATGTGCGTGGTTTTTCGAGCGAGTTCTTGGGACAAGTCAAGGATATTTCCACGCCTTCGGTCGAAGCCATCTCGGCAAACCTCAATAACGGCATTGAGGTGTCGCTGGGCGATTCGAACGATATCGTCAAGAAGGAGCGCGTAGTCACCAAGCTGCTTTCGCAGGTAGAGGGCGTAACGTATATCAATGTGCGTTCTCCGGGTAACTATACATTTAGGAACGCTCCGACCTCGTAGCGCTGGTTGATGCTTTGTTGAGGGGCCATACCACGCCGTTTATCTGGTTTGTTTGGTTTTCACGGTCAATTATTTGACTGATACGTTCATAATGTGCAAACATAATACGGTTTACCTTTGCATTTACTTTCAACCTGAAGGTTAATGTGCGCAGGGGTCGACCCATGCTATGGCTATAACCTTTGTTCGGAGGACCGACATGCACGAGACAGAGATCAACAACTACCTTGCCGTCATTAAGGTGGTCGGCGTCGGCGGCGGCGGTACCAACGCGGTCAATCGAATGATCGAAGAGGGCATCCGCGGCGTCGAGTTTGTTGCCATCAACACCGATGCTCAGGCACTCGCGATCTCTGATGCCGATATCAAGGTGCACATCGGCACCGACCTTACCCGCGGCCTGGGCGCCGGCGCCAACCCCGAGGTTGGCCGCAAGGCTGCCGATGAGTCCCGCGACGACATTGCCGAGGCGCTCGCTGGCGCCGACATGGTGTTCATCACCTGCGGCGAGGGCGGTGGCACCGGTACCGGCGCTGCTCCCATCGTTGCCGATATCGCGATGAACGAGGTCGGTGCGCTGACCGTCGCCGTCGTGACCAAGCCCTTCACCTTCGAGGGCCGCAAGCGCAAGAAGAGCGCCGAGGAGGGCATTAAGACCCTCTCCGATTGCGTCGACACCATGATCGTCATCCCTAACGATAAGCTGCTCGACATCGCCGAGAAGAAGACCACCATGCTCGAGGCCTTCGCGATTGCCGATGGCGTCCTTTCCCAGGGCACCCAGGGTATCACCGACCTCATCACCGTCCCCGGTATCATCAACCTGGACTTCGCCGATGTTAAGACCATCATGAAGCAGGCCGGTACTGCCATGATGGGTATCGGTACCTCTTCTGGGGACACCCGTGCCGTCGACGCTGCCCAGCAGGCCATCTCCAGCCCGCTGCTCGAGAGCTCCATCGATGGTGCCACGCGCGTGCTGCTCTCCATCGCTGGTTCCAAGGACCTGGGCATCCAGGAGATCAGCGACGCCGCCGACGTTGTCGCCAACGCCGTCGACCCCGAGGCCAACATCATCTTCGGTACCGTTGTCGACGAGTCCCTGGGCGACCAGGTGCGTATCACCGTCATCGCTACGGGCTTCTCCGACTCCAACGTCAACCGCCAGGACGAGCTCTTTGCTGCTCAGCAGTCTCAGAGCAAGGCAGCTGCCTCTGCTGAGCCGCAGCGCACCGCTCCGGCTACCAGCCCGGCTCAGGCCGCTCCGACCCGCAACGTCGGTGGCACCGAGCTTCCTAACTTCGGCAACGATCAGTTCGAGCTTCCCGACTTCCTGAAGCGCGGCAGCTTCTAGTTCGTTTTTCTCAACGACTTGCAAGGGGTGCGTCCGATTGGGCGCGCCCCTTTTTTTGTTGTGTTTCGCCTTTGTAAACGAAAGCCTCCAATCTCCTTACGTTCCCTTTACGTTTGCTCCTTACCGCTGCGGGTATCCTTTTTGATGAAGTGTGCAGCCGTATGGCACGGACTGCTGCGGCGTCGCCGCAATACTTGTGTTATTAGGAGGCTTTAGTATGGCAGCACGTGCGGACAACGTTTCGCGTGTCGACCATGATGGAGTTACGTTGGTGGAGGGCGCGACATCCGATGTTCGCTTTGCCTTCACCGAACGCGCCGGTGGTGTTTCCGAAGATGCGTACTCCTCACTCAACTTGGGCTCGCATGTTGGCGATGACCCCTTTGCTGTTCAAGAAAATCGTCGTCGCGCGCTCGAGGCTATGGGTGCCGCCGAGTGCGAGCACAACCTGCTCGTTCCCAATCAGGTCCATGGTGACCATATCGTTGCGGTGACCTCGAACGGCGCCGATGACCTTGAGGACGTTCGCGAGCAGATTGCCGAGGGCTGCGATGCCATCGTCTGCACGGCGCATAACGTACCCGTGCTACTCTGCTTTGCCGACTGCGTTCCCGTGGTGCTGGTGGCCCCTGGCGGATTTGCCGTGGTGCACTCCGGCTGGAAGGGCACGATTGCACGTATTTCCGCCAAGGCGTGCCAGGCGCTTTGCGATGCTGCCGGCTGCGATGCAAGTGACATCTCGGCCTATATCGGCCCCCATATCTTGGGTGACGAATATGAGGTATCCCAGGAGCTCGTGGATCGCTTTGCCGCCGAGTTCTCGTGCATCGATGCGAGCACCTCTCGCATGCTCGATCTTTCCGCTGCCATTTGCGAGGCGCTGGTAGATGTCGGTGTCGACGCGGATAATATCGTGGATACCCAGCTTTCGACCGTGCGTCAGAATGACCGCTTTTATTCCTACCGTAATGAGGGCGGTACCTGTGGGCGCCATGCTGCGATCGGCGTGATGCTATGAGAAAGATCGTATCGGCCCTGAGCGCTGCTGTGCTAACGCTTACGCTGTGTGCCTGTTCTTCGGGATCTTCCACCTCTTCCATTACCGTGGCCGGCTCCACGACCTGCCTTCCTATCGCCGAGATTGCGGCCGAGGGCTTTAAGGAGGAGACCGGCATCGACGTGCTCGTTTCCGGTTTGGGTTCTTCCGCAGGCATCGAGGCCGTCAGCGCCGGCACGGCCGATATCGCCAGCTCCTCCCGTGGACTCAATGCCGACGAACAGGATCTGGGCCTGACTCCCATCGTCATTGCCCACGACGGTATTGCGGTCATCGTGAACGACGACAACCCCGTCGATAACCTCTCGACCGAGCAGCTCCGCGATATCTACGCCGGCAAGATTACCAATTGGAAAGAGGTCGGTGGCGAGGACCTGAGGATTCAGGTCATCAACCGAGACGAGGCGTCCGGCACGCGTGAGGCCTTTCGCACCATCGTGATGGACGGCACGCCGTTCGATCGCCGCTCGGCCGTTCTTTCGGGTACGGGCCAGGTGCGCGACGTGGTATCTCGTTCGCGCGGTGCCATTGGCTATATTTCGCTGGGCTTCGTCGATAGCCTCAACGCCAAGACCTCGGTCAAGGCTGTCTCGGTCAATCATGTCGAGGCATCCGAGAAGACGGTCGCGACCGGCGGCTATCCCATCTCACGCGACCTTTACTTCTTTGTGAAGGGTGCGCCTTCGCAGCAGGCGCAGGATTACATCGACTACGTGACGTCCGAAAAGATGGACAAGCAGATTCGCGAGGCGGGCTTTATCCCCGTCACCAACGACGAGAAGGGGAGTGAGTAGCATGGAAGCACAGGAAAACTCCCAGACTGAGCAGAATGTTCAGACGCCCAAGAAGCGCGAGCTGGCGCTCGTATCGCGCAGTACCTATATCAAGGAGAAGGCGCTGCAGTGGATCTTCTTTGCCTGCGCGTTCTTGGCGGTCGTTACCGTCATCCTGATTTTTGTCTTTACCACGTACTCGGCGCTGCCCGTCTTTACTGACATCGGTCTGGCGGACTTCTTTAGCTTTACGTGGGCGCCCTCTGAGGGCCACTACGGCATCATGTCGCTGCTTGCCGGCTCAGGTCTGGTGACCGTCGGTGCGCTCGCCATGGGCGTGCCGCTAGGTGTGGGTACGGCCGTGTACCTGGTCGAGATCGCCGGCAAGCGCGTGCGCAAGCTCATCAGCCCTGCCGTTGACCTGCTGGCGGGCATCCCTTCTATCATCTATGGCTTCTTTGGCATGATCATCATCCGTCCGTTTATCGCGCAACTGACCGGCGGTCTTGGTTTTGGTGCGCTGACGGCGTGGTTCGTGCTTGCCATCATGATCGTCCCTACCATCACCACGCTCACCATCGATGCTCTCAATTCCATTCCCATGGGCATTCGCGAGGCATCGTATGCCATGGGCGCCACCAAGTGGCAGACCATCTATAAGGTCGTGCTACCTGCCGCCAAGCTGGGTATCGTTGATGCCATCGTGCTGGGTATGGGCCGTGCCATCGGTGAGACCATGGCCGTGCTCATGGTCGTGGGTAACGCTCCGGTTATTCCCGACAGCATCGCGAGCCCCATCTCGACGCTCACGAGCCAGATCGCGCTCGACATGAGCTATTCCTCGGGTCTGCATCGCTCGGCGCTGTTTGGCATGGGCGTGGTCCTGTTTATCATCTCCGCCACGCTGGTGGGCATCGTCCGTCTGATTTCCAAGAAGAAGAGGGGGTAGGCTATGTCCGATTCCGTTGACACGACGGTCGATACGACCTCGTCGCGCGAGCGCATCAAGCGTGCCCTTTCCCACGGTAAGAAGGGCCGTATCAACAAGGACCTGTCCAACAAGATCATGCTTGGCGCGTTTCGTGTCGCGGCCTATATCACCACGCTGGTGCTGGTCGCCATCATCGCCTACGTGGTCATCAACGGCCTGCCGCATATCTCACTCGACTTTATCTTCGGTTGGCCCCAGGGCGTCAACGCCGAGGGCGGAATTTGGCCCACGATCGTCTCGACCATCTACGTGACGGCGCTCGCCATGCTTATCTGCACGCCGATCGCTGTGCTGGCAGCCGTCTATCTGGCCGAGTACGCCAAGCAGGGCAAGATCGTCGAGCTCATTCGCTACGCCGCTGACGCTTTGGCCTCGGTGCCCTCCATCGTTATGGGCTTGTTTGGCTACGCCTTGTTTGTCGAGGCTATGGGCCTGGGCCTTTCGATGGTCTCGGCCGCCTTGGCGCTGGCACTTCTGATGCTGCCCATCGTCATGCGCACCACCGAGGAGGCAATCCGCGCCGTTCCGCGCTATATCCGTTGGGGCGCGTACGGCCTGGGCGCCACCAAGTGGCAGGTCGTTTCCAAGATCGTGCTTCCTTCGGCCTTTGGCCGCATTGCCACGGGCATCGTCCTTGCCATCGGCCGCGCCATCGGCGAAACCGCGGTGGTGCTCTACACCATGGGCCAGGCCATCAATCTACCTATCTCGCCGCTCGATTCCGGTCGTCCCATGACCGTTCACCTGTACCTGCTTGCCAACGACGGCATCAACATGAACGCAGCCTACGGCACCGCGCTCTTGCTGATGGTGATCATTTTGGCCTTCAACCTGTTTGCGCGCTTCCTGTCGCGCAAGCGTCGCTAGTTAAGGAGTCCCATGTCCGTTTATCAGTCCGCTCCCACGCTGGAGCAAGCGGCCATTACGGCCAAGGATTTCAACTTTTGGTACGGTGACTTTCATGCGCTGACGGGGCTTGACCTCAACATTGCCAAAAACGCCATCACCTCCTTCATTGGCCCTTCGGGTTGCGGCAAGTCGACGTTTTTGCGCTGCATCAACCGCATGAACGACCTGATCGAGGGTACGCGCGTCGAGGGCACCATGACGCTCGACGGCAACGATATCTATGCCGAGGGCGTCGACCCGGTCGACCTCCGTCGTCGCGTGGGCATGATCTTTCAGCAGCCCAACCCGTTTCCCAAATCCATCTACGAGAATGTCGCTTTTGGCCCTCGCCTGCAGGGCGTGACTAGCAAAAGTGACCTCGATGACATCGTGGAAGAATCGCTCAAGCGCGCCAACCTCTGGAAAGAGGTATCCAATCAGCTCAACAAGGATGGTTTGGCGCTCTCGGGCGGTCAGCAGCAGCGTCTGTGCATCGCGCGCGTGCTTGCGGTGCAACCCGATGTCCTCCTGATGGACGAGCCCTGCTCCGCCATCGACCCCACGTCCGTCTCTAAGGTCGAGGATCTGATGGCCGAGCTGGCGCCCGAGATGACGATCATTATCGTCACGCATTCAATGCAGCAGGCAGCTCGTATTAGCGACTACACCGCATTCTTCTTGCAGGAAGTTGCCGGCGAGCCCGCCACGCTCATCGAGTATGGTCAAACCGACGCGATCTTCACCAGCCCGGTGGACTCGCGGACGGAAGACTATATCACCGGCCGCTTTGGCTGATCGGTGCGACTAGTCCCAAGCCGATCGGACCTGGTCCGGTGCGTATTCACTGTGCGGGCGGCATGACCGCACCCAACTGATTGGAGTGAACCATGCGCAAACTGTTTTCCCGTCAGCTCGTCGAGGCCCGTCACGAGATGCTGAGCATCTATGAGGCCGTCGATCTGGCCCTCCACGATGCCGTGAAGGCCTATGTGACCGACGACCGCAAGCTCGCCACCAAGACCAAGAAGCGCACGCTTTCGATTGACGCGCGCTGCGCCAACCTGGAGGCCGTCTGCTACAACCTGATCGCCACGCAGTCACCGGTCGCCTCCGACTTCCGCCTGCTTCAGACGATCATCTACGTCGACTTTAACCTGCAGCGCATGACCGATAAGGTTCGTCAGATCTGCCGCGCCACGCGTCATATGATCAAGGCTGACATCTCGCTGCCCAAGGAGCTTGTCGGCACGGTCGAGGCCGAGGCTGAGGCCGTCTACCAGGTGCTGGGCTCTTCGCTTTCTGCGCTCGTCACCAATGACATGTCCATCATTTGCAACTTGGCCGTCGAGGACGAGCCAGTGCACGCCGCCTACGAGAAGTTCTTCCACACCTTTAACCGTATGGATGCGGGCGACTTTATGGACGACGACAGCAACTATGACGACCTGCGCCGCGCCATCATGGTTTCGCGCTACCTCGATCGCATCGCCTCGATTTCCATCGATGCCGCCTGCCGTCTGACCTTCCTGTTGACTGGTCAGCGCATGAATGCCGGCGATATCGCCCGCACTGATGAGGATGAGCTCGAGAGCATGCGCGTGCCTTCGGGCGAGGGTGTTATCATGAGGCCCGCCGTCGACGCTCGCTACGTTGCCAAGGTGCCCGCTAACGAGGTCAGCGAGGGTCTTCGCTACCTGCTCGATCATCTTGAGGATGAGGACGATGGCGAGGACGACGAGGAGTAAGCAACCCCGTTCGTCGAAAGATTGTAAATACCTAAGTGAGCGCGGCCTTGCACATGCGGGGCCGCGCTCTTGCGTTAGCATGGGACTACTTGTTTGGCTGTCAGCGGAGGCGATTAGCAATGGATAACTATTTGGACTTGATGCGCGCTCGCCGCGAGCAGATTCTGGAACGTTTTTATGCGGCGCTCGATCGCGCAGGCCGTCCCCACGACGCCGCGCGCCTCATTGCCGTGTCCAAGACCGTTGGTGTCGATGAGACCGTTGCCGCCATCCAGGCGGGGTATCGCCATTTTGCCGAGAATCGCCCGCAGGAGCTGGTTCGCAAGCTCACGGGTCTGGCGGAGCATCCGGAGCTGCCCGAGGTGCGCTTCGATATGATCGGCAACCTGCAGACCAATAAGATCAATGCGGTGCTGGGCTCAGCCGAGCTGATTCACTCGGTGGGTTCGCTGCATCTGGCGCAGGCGATCTCGAGCCGTGCTGTCCGCAAGATTGAGGCAGGCGAGCTCGCCGGCCCCCAGCGTGTGCTCATTGAGGTCAATGTGAGTGGTGAGGAGTCGAAGGGAGGCTTTTCGCCCGATGAGATTCGCGCCGCCGCGGGTGAGCTTGCGGAACTTGAGGGAATTTGCGTACAGGGGCTTATGACTATGGCGCCCCGGGGGAATAAGGATGTGGCACGCCGCACCTTTGCGGGGCTTCGTGAGCTGAGGGATGAGCTGGAGGCGACGCACTCCGACCTGAGCCTGCCCGAACTTTCCTGCGGCATGAGCGAGGACTTTGAGCCTGCCCTTGAGGAAGGCTCTACGCTCGTTCGCCTGGGCAGGGTAGTATTTAGCCCGGAGTTTGCAGTAAAATAAGGCTCTGAAGTGCGCACTGATTATCGGGGCGCCTGCACTAAACCGCGAGAGGACACAACCATGGGCTTCCTTGACGAGATTAAAAATAAGATGCACCTGGGCGGCCAGCAGGGTTACGACCAGGGTTATGGCCAGGACGACGACTACGGCTACGATGATGGGTACGACGATGGCTATCAGGGCAACGGCTACAGCGGTGCTTCGGGCGAGGGCTTCTACACCCAAGACGAGCCGAGCAACGGCCTGCTTGGTCAGACGCGCCGTGGTGAAGCTGAGTCGGTTGCCGTGTATACACGCTCCGGACAGCTGGTCGGCGATGACTCTCGCCATGCCACGACGTATAACCCGCCTTCGCGCTCGCAGGACAGTGTTGCGAGCGGTTATCGTCCTGGTGCCTATGACACGCCGTCGAGCTACGCCGAGAACACCCGCGCCCGTGCCGCCGCTGCGCCCGCGCCTGCACCGAGCGATGCCTCGGCCTATGCGAGCAATATCATCAACGCCACACCGCAGCTGCCGGCCTATGTCCTGCGCCCCGAGAGCTATGACGACGTGGAGACCGTGGTGCGCCGCGTTCGCACCAAGCAGCCTGTCGCACTGATTTTTGTGGGCGTACGCACCGAAGTTGCCAAGCGCGTCTTGGACTTCTCTTACGGCTTTGCCTGCGGTCTGGGTGCCACGGTCAAGGAGGTGGGCGACCGCGTGTTCATGGTGCTGCCCGCCGGTTGCGAGGTCAAAGATTCCGATCTCAAGAAGCTTCGTGCCGACGGCTACCTTAAGTAAAGACAAGACGAGGAGATTCCCATCAACATCTACACTGTCGTCCAGCTGGTCAACACGCTGTTCAACTTCTATTCCACGCTCATTGTCGTCTACTGCTTTATGACGTGGATTCCCATGAAGCAGGGTGGTTTGCTTCAGGATATTGCTGCGGTGCTTGATAGCGTGTGCGGTCCGTGGCTCAACCTGTTCCGTCGTTTCATCCCGCCGATGGGCGGTATCGATTTTTCGCCGGTCGTTGCGATTATTGCGTTGCAGTTGGTGCAGAGGCTGGTTCTGCAGCTTCTTATAGGTATACTCGTGTAGAACTGACTTAGTAACTTACGTCGGGCGTGTAGCGCCGAGGCGATGAAAAAGGAGACTTGTTATGGCTATTACCCCTGCAGACATCCAGGCTCAGACTTTCTCTGAGGCCAAGCGTGGCTACGATCCTGCTGAGGTCGACGTCTTCTTGGAGACGCTGTCCTCTGAGGTCGACGCTATGCTCGCTAAGATCGTCGACCTTAAGGGTCGTCTGACTGCTACCGAGCAGCAGCTTGCCGATGCGCAGGCTCAGCTTGCCCAGGCTCAGGATGCCACCGCCCAGGCCGTTCCTGCCGCCCCCGTGGCTGCTCCCGCCCCTGACTTCTCCGCTCAGGAGCGCCAGATTTCCGCTGCCCTGATCGCTGCCCAGCAGACCGCTGAGACCATCGTTAACGATGCCAACGAGAACGCTGAGCGTATCCGCAACGAGGCTGACGCCAAGGCCCGCGAGGTTATCCGCCAGGCTCTGGCTGAGAAGCAGGCCGAGCTCGAGGAGATCGATCGTCTCAAGGCTTCCCGTGAGGAGTTCAAGGCCGAGTATCTCAAGCTCATCCAGCACTTCATGGACGATGCCCAGAACTCCTTCCCGGCCGACCTCATGGCCTCCACGCCGGTCGGTTCTGCCGCTTCTCCTGCAGTGACTGTTCCCGCCGAGCCGCTGCCCGTCGCTGACCCAGTTGTCCCCGTGGCCGATCCCTTCGCCCCGATCGACAACTTCGCTGCCGACGACTTGGACTAACATTCGGCCTACAATTTAGTGCGTAGAAAGGACCCGCAGCTTGCGGGTCCTTTTTTTTGACTGTGCCGGGGTGCGTAACATAAAAAAACCGAGCCCTGCACATAGTGGCGCAGAACTCGGCGAACGGGTGAGCGGTCAAGGGTAGGTTTTAAGGCATGTCCCAAAAATCTACTTGAGGAGGAAGTCGGAGAGGGGAATGGTGCGGGTCTCGCGATGCTCGGGATCGGCGATGTGGTCGGCAGGATAGCCACAGACGAGCATGTGATAGGGGTAGACGCCCTCGGGCAGGTTGAACCGCTCCTGTGCCACCTCAGGCTTAAAATGGCATACCCAGCACGTTCCCAGACCCTGCTCGGTGGCCTCCATCATCATCTGATCACACACGATGGACGTATCGATTTCACTGGAATTCATCTG
The DNA here is from genome assembly GCA_902492235.1 of uncultured Collinsella sp. GTDB lineage: Bacteria > Actinomycetota > Coriobacteriia > Coriobacteriales > Coriobacteriaceae > Collinsella. The sequence continues at coordinate 24,168 of CABUKS010000001.1, forward strand.
GTCATACGGGCGCACCCAAGCATCATCGGTAACGCTGCAAATAAGGAAAACAAGCGGAGCCCCAAAGATAGACCCATCACGAGCAAACCGAGGCTGACAAGCAGCAGCCTTCTCCAGAAGCTCAGGCGTATCCAACACCATCACACGGGTTGGATGGTTATTACAAGCAGAAGGAGCAATACGCCCAGCCTCAACAATGGCATCCACCACAGCCTGCTCAACAGAACGATCCTCAAACTCACGACAAGAATACCGACCCCGAGCCAGATCCAAATAAGACATACAAGCCCTCCAACAATTAAAAATCAAACAAACCCAAAGTAACCCAAACGGTACCCAAAGCAGCAATCAGCCAAACGCTCATCAAGGGCCAAAGTGTCCGAACGGATGCCAAAGGTCCCTTCAGCCAAACCCCCATCGCGCTAAACCTATCAGCCAAAGTTCCCAATGGTGGTGCATAAGGGAGCGGGCCCGGCCACTAATAACCTTTTGAACGACTCTGCTTGCAGCCGGAGTGAAAAAGGTTATTAGTGGCCGGGCCCGCGACCGGTGGGACATGTACCCCCAATTAACTGTTCTTCATGACAATCGAATCCACGACATCGGCCACATTCTCGCAGCAGTCAGCGCAGTACTCCAGGAAGGCGTACACGTCACGCCAGGCGATGACCTCGAGCGGATCCTTGCCGTTGACGTGCAGGTTGCGCATGGCGTTGATGTAGAGCTCGTCGGCCTCGGACTCGATGGTGTTGATCTGGATGACGAGCTCGCGCAGCGTTTTGGACTTGCGGTAGTTAGGCAACTCGACCATCAGGTCCTTCATGGCGCGGCAAGCGTCGGTCACCTTGTGGGCGATGACGATGGCGTCGGGATGGATGCTCTGGATGTTGGTGAAGTAGACGCGTTGCACGACGCCCTCGATACGATCGAGCACGGTGTCGAGAGAGCAGCTCATCAGGTCCAGATCCTCGCGCTCAAGCGGGGTGATAAAGGCGGTGAGCAAGGCGTCTTCGAGCTCATGGTGCTTCTTGTCTGCCGCATGCTCAATCGCATGCATCTTATCGAGCATGTCGTGGATCTGCGCGGGGTCAAAGTTCTCAAAAATCTTGGTGAGCAGCTCTGCGGCCTGGACGGCGAGGTCGGCGCAAGCGACGTAGTTGTCAAAGTAGAACGAATCGGGTTTCTTTGCCATGGGTGGGTCCTTTCGAGGCGAAGACGGGTGGGCGAAGTGTTGCGGTCCGGATGGAGGCTCGGTTTGATTAGAGGAACATCATGAACAGCTTGGCCATGACAAAGCTGATGAGTCCGCAGGCAGGGAAGGTGAAGAACCAGGTGAACATCATGTCCTTGACGACGCCAAAGTTGATGGCCGAAAGGCGCTTGACGGCACCGACACCCATAATGGCGCAGGTTTTGATGTGCGTGGAGGACACGGGGATGCCGGTAAGGGTGGCAAGCAGCAGGTTCGCGGCGCCCGCGAGGTCGGCGGAGAAGCCCTGATACTTCTCGAGTTTAACCATGCTCTGGCCGACGGACTTGATGATGCGCTCGCCGCCCACGCTGGTGCCGATACCCATGGTGGCCGAGCACAGCAGCATAATCCAGATGGGGATGCCGGCATCGCCGACGCTCGTCTGGCCGCTGGCAAAGGCCACGCCTAAAAAGAGCACGCCGATGAACTTCTGTCCATCCTGCGCGCCGTGCATAAAGCTCATGGCCGCAGCGCTCGCGATCTGAGCGTATTTAAAGAAGACATTGGCACGTCGCCTGTTGGCGGCGGCGAAAAGAATCGAGACGAGCTTGCACAGGACCCAGCCCATGACAAAGCCCAGGCCGATGGAGAGTGCCAGGCCGTAGATGACCTTCATCCACTCGTGGACGTTGACGCTGCTCGCACCGCCGAGGGCGATGGCGGCACCGGTCAGGCCGGCGATAAGGCTGTGGCTTTGCGAGGTGGGGATGCCAAAACGCGACGCTGTGGCGCCGTAGACGACGATGGAGAACAGCGCCGCGCATAGGCAGGCGAGCGCCATGGTGCTGTTTCCGCCAAAGTCGACGATATGTGAGATGGTGTTGGCGACGCTCGCGTTAAAGTGCGTCATGATGAGCACGCCGAGGAAGTTGAATGCGGCGCTCATGAGAATGGCGGCGCGGGCGGGCATGCAACGCGTAGTGACGCAGGTCGCGATGGCGTTGGGCGCGTCGGTCCATCCATTGACGAAGATGGCGCCCAACGCGAGGATCACGGTGACGGCAAGGACTGGGTTCGACACAATTTGGCCGAGGAAGGTTGAGAACGTTACGTCCATATATGGGCTTTCTCGAAGTTTGCAGACACGTTACAAAAACATGATAAATCGTATCACCTCCTGCGGGTCTCTTTACCGAGTTCTGATGGGAGAAGTGAACTTTTTGGCACTAAAATTGAATATTAGCCCTGTTGACCGCGGGTGTTCTTTTTGCTAACACGCCATGCGGACACGTGCGATTACTACGACACTCCAAAACCACAGTCTGTTCGCTTTACAACATGCAAACATGCGTTCGATAATAGGAGGCATGGAATATCGACAGACAGACGGCAAAACTCGGCGCGTACACAAGCAGTATGTGGACGTCGTGGCTCGCATCCTCGCGGGCGGACAAGTCGTGCCGGTCACCGTCTGCTGGGTCGACGGACGTTGTTTTACAATCGATGAAATTATCTCGACCACCGGGTTTGGCCTGACGGTCCACGGCATCCGTACGGCGACCTATAAGGTGCGTTTTGGCGGGCACGCGACCGAGTTGTATCTGGAGGACCAGACGCGCGAGCGGGCGGACGGCTCGCAGGCACACGTGATGCGTTGGTGGGTGTGGGCATTCGACCGTACGCTCGAGGGCGAGCGCCGTGGGTAAGGACGTGCGGCATTCGGGTACAATGACAGGAATCTTGTCAGCTACTGCGCCGTTATTTGTGGCGCTTTTTGAAAGGACGAACCTATGAACGATATCCAGGGCTATCAGAACGGCCCCGTCGAGAGCGGCGCAAGCCGCGCCAAGGAGATGTCGCCGCGCGCGTACAATCTCGCCATGTCTGCCCTGATCTTCTTGGGCTTTTGCGCCATGGGCGCCGGCGCCTACTTTACGAGCACCATGTCGTTTGCGCGCATGATGATGAGCGGCGCCGCCTTGCCGCTGGTCTTTGGCTCGTTTATTTTGACCATCGTCGGCATGGTCATGATGTCGGCCGCCGCCAGCAAGCAGTCCGTGAGCCTGTCCCTTGTGGGCTACGTAATCTTTGCGAGTACCTTTGGCCTGACCGCGTCGTTTGGCCTTGCCAACTACGACCTGCCCACCATCAACACTGCCTTTATCGCCACGGCCGCCATCACCTTTGTCTTTGGCGCCTTGGGCGTGACGTTCCCCAAGTTTTTCCAGCGCGTATATGGCATCGGTTTTGGCATTCTGCTCGCCACTATTCTGGTTGAGATCGTGCTGATGTTCATGGGCGTCTCGCAGACCATCACCGATCTGATCGTGATCGTGGTGTTCGCCGGCTTTATTGGCTACGACACCTATGTTGCCACGACGGTGCCGCCTACGCTGCCCAACGCCGTGCTCATGGCGTCCAATCTGTTCGTGGACATTATCAACGTGTTCCTGCGCATCCTGAACATCCTTGGCCGTCGCGACTAGTGGCGAATTGCGGCGGTGCTTGCCGTGCGTGTAAATCGATGCGAAAGGCGGTCCTTCGGGGCCGTCTTTTTTGTACGCGGCGGGGTATCATGGATGGGAAAAGCCGATAGCGGCAGCGACAGGAAAGGTGACCACTTATGGCAGACGTCGACAACAGGAACCGTAACCGCAGGTCCAACCGAGCGGGTCAGCCCAATCCCAAGCGCGAGGCCCGTGCCAAGGCCGCCGAGCGTCACGTGGCAACTGTGTCCGAAGCGTGCGCCAAGGATATCGAGCGTTCGCTTGCCGGCGTGTGCGAGTTCGATGGTATGCCTGCCGGTTTTGTCGCGGCGATGAAGGCCAAGGTTCAGAGCGCTGTGGCCGCCGAAGAACAGGTTGCCGAGGACGTCGAGGGCGCGGAGGCTGCCGAGGTCGAGGCAGCGCCCGAGACCGAGGCGGCGCCTGAGCCCGTCGAGGAGCCTGCCGAGGAAATCGCCGAAGCCGAGTCCGCGCCTGCCGCCGAGGAGCCCGCTCCGGTCCTGCCCGAGGTCACCGTGCTCGACGCCTCTGCCACGCAGGCCATTCTGGATAACGGCCGAGGCTATGCGCAGTTCTGCGACATGGCCGTGCTCGCCTTTGCCTCGTTCACCAACCCGGGCGGCGGCTACATCCAAGGCTATCTGGGCCAGGAGGCCACGCTGTGCGCCGATTCGTATCTGTACAACGTTCTCGATAAGCAGCGTAAGTGGTACGGCGAGAACCGTCGCCGCAACATCAACTGCGAGCTTTACCGCAACCGTGCGCTGGTGGTGCCTGCGGTGCGCTTCGACCGCAACCACGTGCATGCGTATGCCGACGTGATCGTTGCCGCCGCGCCCAACGTTAAGCGCGCCCGCCAGGAGTATCGCGTGAGCGACGATGCTCTGCTGGATGCCCTGCGCGACCGCATTCGCTTTGTGCTTGCCATCTGCGACGAGCTGGGTCGCGAGAAGCTCGTGCTGGGTGCTTGGGGCTGCGACAACAACGGCTTTGACGCCGAGGCCGTGGCCGAGCTCTTCCGCAAGGAGCTCGCATCGGGCGACTTTAAGGTCAAGCAGGTCTTTTTTGCCGTGCCCTCTACGCGCTGGGACGAAGATTTTGCCAAGTTCGAGCACGTGCTGGCAAACTTCCCCGAGCGCAACGAGGAGTCCTATGCCCAGGTTGCCGCTCGCGCTGCGGCTGCCCGCGCCGCCGAGCAGGCCCAGGCTGCCGCCGAGGACGATGAAGACGATGACGATTGGCGCAAGTACCTGTAATCGGTATGTGCTGACAGATGGGTCGAGCCGGTGGGAGGGCTGCTCCCGTCGGCTTTTTACTAGAGGAAGGGCTTACGATGAAAAACGTTCTATGCTTTGGCGACAGCAATACCTACGGCTATGATCCGGCGGGCATGCGCGACGGCACCGCGGTACGCTATGCGCACGATGTGCGCTGGTGCGGCGTGGCCCAGCGCGACCTGGGCGAGGGCTGGCACGTGATTGAGGAAGGCCTCAACGGCCGCACGACGGTGCGTGACGACATGTGCCATCTGGACACTAATCTCAACGGCATCCGCGCGTTGCCGATGCTGCTCGAGGCTCATAAGCCGCTGGATGCGATCGTGATTATGCTGGGCACCAACGACTGCAAGACGGTCTTTAGCGTGGGGGCTGCCGATATCGCTGACGGTGCCATGGCGCTGATTCGCACCGTCCGCGCGTTTCCCTGGACCGAAGCCGCGCCCTGCCCGCGTATTCTGCTGATGGCGCCTATCAAGATTAAACCGCAGATCGCCGATGTGTACATGACCGACTTTGACGAGCGCTCCGTCGAAGCCTCGGAGCATTTTGCCGAATACTATGCGTATGCTGCTAAACAGTTTGGCTGCGACTTTTTGAATGCCGCTGATTTTGCCGAGCCGGGCGATATCGATTATCTGCACATGATGCCCGAAAGCCACGAGAGCCTGGGCCACGCCGTGGCAGCCAAGCTCCAAGAGATGCTTGGTGAGTAGCGCGACCCCAAGCCACCACAGAAGTTCCCCTTGTGGTGGCTTGCTTCGTTGCTTTGTCTTGATCTGTAACAGTTCTAAGGCCGAAAACGGGCTAGATGTTACAGATTAAGATTATTTAGGTCGATATCGGTCGTTTGTCTCGATCTGTAACATCTAGGGTCGATTTTGCCGAGTTACTGTTACACATCGAGATTATCTTCTCAGTGGAATTTGGATGTCTCGATTTGTAACGGGTGGGCCGAAAAATGGACTCTAACTGTTACAGATCGAGATGTTTGTGGGAACCACCGCAAGGGTGCCTGTCCCCTTTGCGGTGGTTTTGGACTGCGAATCTTAATACTGCCACATGTGGTTGACGGGGCCGGAGCCTTTGCCCATGTCAAAGCCGGCGGCCAGAGCGCCTGTCAGGTATGCCTTGCCCGCGTTGGCGGCGTCGGCAAGATCCATGCCCTGGGCCAGCGCGCAGGCGATGGCGGACGAGAGCGTGCAGCCGGTGCCGTGTGTGTTATTGGTATCGATGCGCTTGTGGCGGAACCACGTGGTGAGTGGATCTCCCAGATGGTTGCCCTCGTCATCGAGCGGCGCGGGTTCGGCCAGTACATCGTTGGCCTCGTTGACAAGATGCCCACCCTTAACGAGGGATGCGCAACCAAAGCGGCGGGTGAGGAGCATGGCAGCATTTTGCTGCGTGCGCTCGGAGTCGACCTCGTAGTCGAGCAGGGCCATGGCCTCGGGAATATTGGGCGTGATAACCGTCGCTAGCGGGAACAGGCGGCGGGTGAGCGCCTCGGCGGCATCTTCGGCAATCAGCCGCGCGCCCGAGGTGGCGACCATGACGGGGTCGACGACCACGTTCGTTGCGTTCCAGGCGCTCAAGCGGTCGGCGATGACTTCGATAATCTCGACAGAAGAAACCATGCCGATCTTGACGGCGCTGGGGCGGATATCGTCAAAAACGGCGTCTATTTGCGCGGCTACGATATCTGGCGAGATATCCTGCACGGCGGTAACGCCCAGGGTGTTCTGTGCGGTGATGGCGGTGATGGCCGTCTCGGCATACAGGCGGTGCGCCGTGATGGTCTTGATGTCGGCCTGAATGCCGGCGCCACCGCTGGAATCGGATCCTGCGATGGATAGAACGGCAGGTACCTTACTGCGATCCATGTTCGCTCCCTTGTTCGGTCGGAATCAAATGGGTCTATAAGCCAGCATTATAAAGATGCCCGGGCCGACTCTATGTCGAACCCGGGCGTGCGATGCAATCTTTACGCAAATGCAAGCAAATGTTCACACGTCAACAATTGACAGGCACCAGCTCGCCGACAGAAGCGGCCGCGGCGACAGGCTAGTCCTCCATGCCGAGGTCGATCGTGGTGCCCTCGAAGATCTTGTTGACGGTGCGGACGGCGCACATCTTGCCACACATGGTGCAAGTGCCCTCGGTGGCGGCGGGGGACTCCTCGTAGCGCTTCTTGCCCGTAACCGGGTCGAGCGCGCACTCCCACATGGCGTCCCAGTCAAGCTTGCGGCGTGCCTGGCCCATCTTGTCGTCCATGTCGCGGGCGTGGGGCACCTTTTTGGCGATGTCGGCGGCGTGTGCGGCGATCTTGGTGGCCATGAGGCCGTCGAGCACATCCTGGGCGTTGGGCAGGCATAGGTGCTCTGCCGGTGTCACGTAGCACAGGAAGTCGGCACCGGAGCTGGCGGAGATGGCGCCGCCGATGGCAGCGGTGATGTGGTCGTAACCCACGCCGATATCGGTCACCAGCGGCCCGAGCACATAGAACGGAGCATTGTGGCACAGGCGCTTCTGCAGTTTCATGTTGGCGGCGATCTCGTCGAGCGCCATGTGACCCGGGCCCTCGACCATGACCTGGACGCCGGCGGCCCAAGCACGCTTGCATAGCTTGCCCAGCTCGATCATCTCGGCGGTCTCGGTGGCGTCGTTGGAGTCGTAGAGGCAGCCCGGGCGGCAGGAGTCGCCGAGCGAAATCGTCACGTCGTACTCGTGGCAAATCTCGAGCAACTCATCGTAGAACTCATAGAACGGGTTCTCGTTGCCGGTGACCTCCATCCAGCCAAACAGCAGCGAGCCGCCGCGGCTCACGATGTTCATGAGGCGGCCGGTCTCCTTAAAGGTCTTGGTGACCGACTTGTTGATGCCGCAGTGGATGGTCATAAAGTCCACGCCGTCCTCGGCGTGCGCGCGCACGACCTCGAACAGGTCGTCCTTGGTAAGCTTGACCAGCGGCTTTTCCATGTAGCCGATGGCGTCGTACATGGGGACGGTGCCCACCATGAGCGGGGTCTCGTCGATGAGCTGCTGGCGGAACTGACGCGTCTTGCCCGAGTTGGAGAGGTCCATGATGGCGTCGGCGCCAAAGTCCTCAGCGATCTTGACCTTCTTCCATTCCTCGGCGGCATCGGCCTTGTCGCCCGAGATGCCCAGGTTGACGTTGACCTTGGTGGACAGGCCCTCACCGACGCCAAAGGCGCGCATGCCCTTTTTGATATGCACGATGTTGGCGGGAATGGCGATGCGGCCGTCGGCCACGCGCTCGCGGATGTACTCGGGGTCGCGATGCTCGCGCTCGGCGACTTCCTTCATCTGCGGCGTGATCTGCCCGGCACGGGCGAAGTCGATTTGCGTGACGAGCTTGGGCTCGGTCTGTGTGCTCATTGGCACGGCTCCCTTCGTTGGCATTACCCATATCAGGTTTGCGGGTCAGGGCGGGCGCGCCCAGTCTCAGCCTGCCGTCTTGTCCTGCAAGCTCCCCGTTTATGTAATGGGCTCAAGTATAGCTCGAATGGGTACGATTGGCCTAACGAGCGTGCCTGTGGGGAGGCGTACATGGAAGACAAGCATCTATATCGAGAGACGCAATGGGATGTATCGGCCGAGGAAAGCCGTGCGCACCATGGGTTGGTCGCGATTGGTTTTGCGGTGCTTGCCGTGCTGGTGATTGCCTTTTGTATCTGGACGTTCGGCGGTCCTGGCGGCGCCACCTGGGGGTTTGAAGCCGACGATGCCCTGCCGATCATGACAGTGAAGGTCACGGGCGGCAATACCGTTGCCGCGCCGGGCGACTATTGGTATCCGCGCGACGAGTTTGTGCAGCTGCAGTTGAGCGGCGGGTCTATTCCGGGCGAAGAAATCGAACGCGTGACGTTTGATGCGACGCTCAAAACGCTGACGGTGAAGCTCAAAGATCAAGGGGACGTGCCCACGACCATGGACATTGCGCTGACGGAGTGGCGTCTGGAACCTCCGTCGGGCGTTACGGTATCCGACGTAGAGCACGTTAAGATTACCTACCAAGATGGCTCGACGAGCGAGATTGCAAAGGCCGATGGCTTGGCGGAGTAACGGGGTGTTTGGAAACGGCGGGCCTATAGTGCCTGCGCGTTCATGAAAACCAGGGTGTTTTTGTCTGAAAGCTCGGGGATGTGCCGATAGCCGATGTTGAATGCGGTAAGTTCGCTTGCATCCTCGAGCTTGTTTTCTGCCATCCACCGCACCATGGAGCCGCGCGCCTTTTTGCTGTCGGTCGACCGTTGGATGGGCTTCCCGTTGCGGATACCCTCGCCAAAGAGGCATGTGACGGCCGTGGCGTCGCCCGCGAGGTGGGGCAGAACGGCTTTGGCATACTCTACGCTGGCGAGGTTGACGATCGTGGTGTTTGAGCCTGCCGGGGCGATAGCCCGCGCGAGCTTGTCGCTCCAAAACGCGTAGAGGTCTCGGGCATCGTCAACGGCGAGCTTCGCGCCCATCTCCAGCCGATACGGTTCAACGGCATGAAAGGGGCGTACGCATCCGTAAAGGCCCGAGAGGATCCATAGATGGTCTTGCAGCCATGCGAGCTGCGCGGAATCCATCACCTCGGGTGCCATGCTCTGGTATTGAATACCGTGATAGGACATGACGGCAGGGGAGATGTGACGGGCGAGTGCGGGATTGTCGAGATCGCCGCTTTTCAGGATGGGCCCGAACTCATGCAGGGTGTTGAGGCAAGGCCCCAGCAGTTTGTCACTCACGTTCCACAGCGCCTGCAGGCCGCCGCTGCCTTCATTCCGCTCGATATCTAGCAGTGCGCGGTGGAGGCGAGAAGTCTCGCGCACAAAGGGTGGGATGCCCAGGATTTCAAAAGCATCTTGGGCCGCGCGCATCTGCTTGGCGGGCGAAATGATGACTTGAAGCATGGACTCTCCTCTGCCAAAAAAGTTGCGGTGGAATACGGTCTGTTTTGGCCGTTTATGGGCCAGTTTAGTCCGTATTTCACCGCAACTGATGAAGGGTTGGTTAGGCTCGCTCGATGAAGGCCTTGTAGCCGCGATATGCCTCGTAGATGTCGGCCTTGTTGGCGACCTCCCACAGGGCGTGCATGGACAGGACGGCAACGCCGGAGTCGATGACGTTCATGCCGTACTTGGCCATGATGTAGGCGATGGTGCCGCCGCCGCCCGCGTTGACGCGGCCGAGCTCGCAGGTCTGGAAGTCCACGCCTGCCTCGTCCATGATGTCGCGGACGAGGGCCACGTATTCGGCGTCGGCGTCGTTGGAGCCACCCTTGCCGCGGCTGCCCGTGTACTTGTTAAAGCACAGGCCGCGACCCATAAAGGCGGCGTTTTTGGTCTCGAACTTGCCGGCATAGCCCGGGTCGAAGCCGGCGGACACGTCGGAGGAGAGCATGCGGCTGCGGGCGAGTGCGCGGCGCAGGGCCAGCGGGCTATCCTCGCCGGCGAGCGTCATGATCTCGGCGACGGTGTTCTCGAAGAAGCGGCTTGTCATGCCGGTGGCGCCTACGGAGCCAATTTCCTCCTTGTCGACGATGAGCGTGATGCTCGTGCGCTCGACATTGGCCACATTAATCTGGGCGAGCATGGACGGGTAGGCACAGACGCGGTCGTCATGGCCATAGCCCAGAATCATGGAGCGGTCGAGGCCCATGTCGCGGGCGGGGCCGGCGGGCACGACCTCGATCTCGGCGGAGAGGAAGTCCTCCTCCTCGACGCCGTACTGCTCTTTGAGGATGTCCAAGAACATCTGCTTGACGGGCTCCTTGGAAGCGTCCTTGTCGTCCTCATCGAACTTGACGGGACGGCCGCCCACGATCACGTCGAGAATCTCGGCGTCGACGGCGTCCTTGGCGGGCTTGGCCATCTGCTCGCTCGAGAGATGGATCAGTAGGTCGGAGATGGTAAAGACTGGGTCGTCGGCCTTGTCGCCGATATTGATGTCGACGGTGGTGCCGTCCTTTTTGCAGATGACGCCCACGAGTGCGAGCGGGGAGGCCACCCAGTGGTAGCTCTTGACGCCGCCGTAGTAGTGCGTGTCGAGGTAGGCCATGTCGCCGGCCTCGAAGGCGGGATTCTGCTTAAGGTCCAGGCGCGGCGAGTCCACGTGCGCGCCCAGGATGTTAAAGCCCTGCTCGAGCGGGGCGGTGCCCAGGTTGACGAGCATAAGGTCCTTGCCGTGGTTAGCGGCATACACCTTGTCGCCTGCCTTGAGCTCGCGGCCTTCGGCGATTACGGTCTCCAGGTCGACGTATCCCGCCTCCTCGGCCATCTTGATGCCGGCCTTGACGCACAGGCGCTCGGTCTTGTTCTCACTCAAAAATTGCTTATAGCCGCGGCAAAGCTCCTCGAGCTCCTCGATTTGCTGTGGCGTGTACTTTTTCCATGCGCAGGGACGCTCCATGACGCAGGCTCCTTTCGGATCGATCGTGCTGGTTGATGTACCGTGAGCCATCGTATCACGCGCGGGCTCACGGTGGCGGTGGAGCTTGATGTGCGGTGGCCGCGGGGCGGGGAGCGTGTAAACTGGAGTGAGCAAACCGTGCCCAGCCCAAAGCGAGGTATTCAATATGTCTGACAAGCGCCGCACCTTTGCCGTTATCGACGGCAACTCGCTCATGCACCGCGCCTTCCACGCCGTGCCGCCGACCATGAACGCGCCGGACGGTCGCCCCACCAACGCGATCTTTGGCTTTCTGAACATGTTTCTCAAGATGATCGACGCCTTTAACCCCGACGGTGTGGTCGTGGCGTTTGACAAGGGCAAGCCGCGCGTGCGCATGGAGATGCTGCCGCAGTACAAGGCTCAGCGCCCGCCCATGGACCCCGATCTGCACGCACAGTTTCCGATGATCAAGGAGCTGCTCGGTGCGCTCAACGTGCCGATTCTGCAGTCCGAGGGCTGGGAAGGCGATGACATCCTGGGTACTATGGCGCGCCTGGGTGAAGAGGCCGGCTGTGACATGCTGCTGGTGACCGGTGATCGCGACATGTATCAGCTCGTGACCGAGCACGTCAACGTGGTCTCGACCCGCAAGGGCTTGTCCGACGTGGCGATCATGACGCCCGAGAGCGTGGACGACCTGTATCACGGCATTACGCCGGCACTCGTGCCCGATTTTTACGGTCTAAAGGGCGATACGTCGGACAACATCCCCGGCGTACCGGGCATCGGCCCCAAAAAGGCGAGCGCGCTCATCGCACAGTACGGCAGCTTGGACGAGGTCATCGCGCATGCCGACGAGGTCAAGGGCAAGATGGGCGAGAACCTGCGTGCGCACATCGACGATGCGCTGCTGAGCCGCAAGGTCGCAACCATTCGCACCGATGCGCCCGTCGAGCTCGACTTTGACGAAACGTCCTTCCCGGCGTTTTCTGCCGACGAAGTGTCCGCGGCGCTGGGCACGCTTGGTATCACCGCCATGCAGAACCGTTTCTTGGCGCTGATCGGCGGCGAGGGCGGGACTGCTGCCGCTGCTAGAACGTTTGAGATGCCCACGATTGAGCGCACCGCTGCCGGCGATGCCGAGGCGCTTGCTGCCGTGGCGTCCGAGGTTTCGCGTGCGATCGAGGCGGGCGAGTGGGTCGCCGCCGTGGTGGACGACGACAAGGAAGAGGGCGCGCTCTTTGGACTGACGCGCACGCTGTGGTTGGCGACGTCCAAGGGCCTGTTCGCGCTCGAGGAGGGCGACAGCTGTGCGGCGGCTGAGGTTGAGGGCTTCAACTTCGTCCACGGCGTGATTGCCGGCGTGCTCGCGCGTCTGTTTATGGAGGGTCGCGTGGCGAGCCCGGATATGAAGGTGCTGTTGCACGAGCTTTCGCCCATCGATTCTTCCGAGCCCGAGCTTATGGATCCGCTGGCAGTCGATTCCACGCGCATCTTCGACACCGTGGTTGCCGCCTACCTGCTGGATTCCGACCGCTCCGAGTTTGACGAGGCGTATCTGGCCGATACCTATCTGCAGATGGCGATGCCTGCGGCGCGCGGCGCAGAGGGTGCTGGTGAGGACGCTCCGGCGCCTGCCGCCCGTACTGCGGCTCTGACGCTGGCGCTCGTGGCGCCGTTGCGCGAGTGCATGGCCCGTGAGAACGCCGCCAACGTGTTCGATGGCATCGAGATGCCGCTCGTTCCGGTACTTGCCAAGATGGAGCGCGCGGGCATGCTCGTGGACCCCGACCGTCTGCACAGTCTGTCCGAGGGTCTGGCGACCCAGATTACCGAGGTTGAGCGCAGTATTCGCGACCTGGCGGGTGACGAGACCTTTAATATTGGCAGTCCCATGCAGCTGTCGCATGTGCTTTTTGATGTGATGGGGCTTCCGACCAAGGGCCTCAAGAAGACTAAGCGCGGCTATTATTCGACCAACGCCAAGGTGTTGAGCGACCTTGCGCGTGACCACGAAATTGTGCGTCTGATTTTGGACTGGCGTGAGAAGTCTAAGATCAAGTCCACGTATCTGGACACCCTGGGCCCGCTACGCCGTGGTGACGGTCGCGTACACACTACGTACAACCAGACCATCACGGCAACGGGGCGTCTGTCCTCGAGCGAACCGAACTTGCAGAACATCCCGACGCGCTCGGAGCTGGGTCGTACCGTCAAGACGGCGTTCTCGGCGGGCGAGGGCAGCGTCTTTTTAGCGGTGGACTACTCGCAGATCGAGCTGCGTCTGCTGGCGCATCTCTCGGGTGACGAGCACTTGGTGCGCGCCTTTAACGAGGGCGAGGACTTCCATGCCGAGACGGCGGCGCGCGTGTTTGGTGTGCCGGTGTCCGAGGTAACGTCCGACCTGCGCAGTCGCGCCAAGGCCGTGAACTTTGGCATCGTGTATGGCCAGCAGGCCTATGGCCTGTCGCAGTCGCTGCATATCTCGATGGCCGAGGCGCGCGACATGATCGACCGCTACTACGAGGCCTACCCGGGCGTGCGCACGTTCCTCGACAACGTGGTGGCACGCGCCAAGCAGACGGGCTACGCCGAGACCATGTACGGCCGTCGTCGTCATATTCCGGAGCTCAAGGCCAAAAACCCGCAACTCCGCGGCTTTGGCGAGCGCACGGCCATGAACCACCCCATGCAGGGAACCGCCGCCGACATCATCAAGATCGCCATGGCCCGCGTAAGCCGCCGCCTGGAAGAGGAAGGCTTTGCCGCCCACATGATCCTGCAAGTGCACGACGAACTGGACTTTGAGTGCCCCGTCGACGAAATCGAGCGCCTAACCACCATGGTCCGCGACGTCATGGAACACGTAGTAGACCTCCGCGTTCCCCTAATCGCCGAAGCCAGCACCGGCATAACCTGGGCCGACGCGAAATAGAAAAGCAACCACAATTCCAAAGTAACCAAAACCAGAAGGACGTCCCTCATCAACAAGGAGCGTCCTTCGTTCAATTAAATTCAGCCTAAGTATCTAGACACTCAAGACGCCATCTTGGCGGCAGGTAAGTAAACCTAGGGCCTGGCCGGGCGGCACGGGTTAACTTTTCGTAGATTCCGCACGCAAAGAAAGCCACTTAATGTGGCTTTCGTCTTGCGCAGGACCTGACCGAGCGAAAAGTTAACCCGTGCCGCCCGGCCAGGCCCGACGAGCCACGTTAACGAGCCGCCAAGATGGCGTCGATGAGCGTCAGTACGCCCCCGTCGTTGTTGCTCGGAATGCGCCACTTGGCGTGCGCGTTCATGTGCTCCTCGGCATTGTCCACGATAAAGCTGTGACCGACGCGCTCCAGCATGGGGATGTCGTTGTAGGTATCACCCACGGCGGCAGCATCGGCAATATCGATGCCCAGGTGCTCGCACAGGTGAGCGACGCCGGCGCCCTTGTCAACGCCCAGGTTCATAAAGTCGATCCACTCGCGCCCGGCGTTGGTGACGTAGAGCTTGTCCGAGAACTCGGGGCTATAGGTCTCGCGGAAAGCAGGCTCGGCGTCGTAGCCGGGGAAAAAGATCGAGATCTTGTTGGACTCGATATCAATGCCCTCAAAGCTATCGACGTAGTTGATCGTGTTGTAGTAGACGCTGATCTCGTCGTGGTATTGATGGTCGCGGGCAAGCACGTAGAACTCGTCGAAGCAGCACAGGACGGGGACAGCGCGAGGATCCTCCGAGGCACGGCTCAAGACCTGCTGGTACAGCTTCACGTCAATATTGCTCTTATAGATATAGCTGCCGCGATAGATCACGCACGCTCCGTTGTCGGGACAAAAGGCGAGGCGGTTCTTGATGCCCTCGAACATCTCCTCGAGCTTAGGGGCGGGACGTCCGCTGGCGGGGCAGAATACGATGCCGGCGTCGGCGAGCTTGTCCAGGCGCTCATCAAGACCCTGCGGCAACACGCGCTCGTCGGTGAGCAGCGTCTTGTCCATGTCGACGGCGATGAGTTTAATGTTGCCGATGTTGGCGTCTGATTCGTAAGTCTGCATAAAATGCGCCTTTCCGTTTCCAGATTGTTTCGGGCGTAATGACCCTCTGCCATGTAATCGTGCGTATTTTCGCAGGAATGGCGCGTATTTGCACTGCAATTCACAAACTAATGAAAAAACTTTTCAGAAATTTGAATTTGTCGCTTGTGCAGCAAGCACTTTATCGTAATATAGCGAACATCGAAAACGGAGACGGCAAAAGAGCCGCTTACCGAGGAAAAGGTGCCGTTTACGATATTAGAATTGCGCCCGGCGATAGGTGAAAGGAGAGGCAGATGCAGTTCGTACAGATCATCACTACTGCAGACAATGCCATCCGACGCCAACGCGCAATTTCCCGACGACGATAACAATCGTCTCTGTCCGCATGGGGCGAATTGCCTCAACAGAGTCATTTTGAGGTCGTTGGGTTTTAGCACGACATTGCTGCATGTTTCTAGGGCATGTATGTGCTGATTTTTGCTATTTAACCTGATATTGCACGGTTTTGACCTCAAGGTGACTTGCAACTGACCGATGTTCTAACTAGCTACCAAGGGCGAAAGGAAACAGCCATGAGCAAGGAAAAAGTCGTTCTCGCATATTCCGGTGGTCTTGATACATCCGTATGTGTCAAGTGGCTCCAGGACGAGAAGAATCTCGATGTCGTTTGTGTCTGCGGCAACGTGGGCCAGGAAGAGACCGGACTGGATGCCAAGAAGCAGAAGGCGCTCGACCTGGGCGTTCTCGATTGCCAGGTGCTCGACCTGCGCGACGAGTTCTCTGATGAGTTCCTGACTAAGGCCATCGCCGCAAACTCCATGTACGAGAACAAGTATCCGCTGCTCTCCGCCCTGTCTCGCCCGCTGCTTGCCAAGAAGCTCGTCGAGGTCGCCCACGAGTTTGGCGCGACCTACGTCGCCCACGGCTGCACCGGCAAGGGTAACGATCAGGTCCGTTTTGAGGCCGCCGTCAAGGCCCTCGACCCCGAGCTCAAGGTTATCGCCCCGGTTCGCGAGTGGGACCTGAAGTGCCGTCCCGACGAGGTCGCCTATGCCCACGCCCACAACGTGCCGGTTCCCGAGGGTGCCAACGACAACCCCTACTCCATCGACGACAACCTGTGGGGTCGTGCCATTGAGTGCGGCCACCTGGAGGATCCCTGGAACGAGCCGCTCGACGACGCCTGGGTTATGACCAAGAACCCCGCGGACACGCCGGACACCCCGACCTACACCGAGATTGAGTTTGAGGCCGGGAAGCCCGTCGCCGTCGACGGCAAGAAGATGAAGCTCTCCGAGATCGTCATCGCCCTCAACAAGATTTCCGGCGACAATGGCTTTGGCCGTCTCGATCTGGTCGAGGATCGCTTGGTGGGCCTTAAGAGCCGCGAGTGCTACGAGGTTCCCGGCGCCCTGACGCTCATCACCGCCCACAAGGCGCTCGAGGACATCTGCGTCGAGGGTGACCTGCTCAAGACCAAGATCAAGCTCGAGCAGGATTGGGCCACCGCCGTGTACAACGGCCAGTGGTACAGCCCGCTCAAAAACGCGCTCGATGCCTTTATGGCCGATACCCAGAAGTTCGTGACCGGCACTGTCCGTCTGAAGTTCTTTAAGGGCAACTGCCATGTCGTCGGCCGCAAGAGCCCCTTCAGTCTCTACGACTACGGTCTGGCTACCTACGACCGCGACACGACGTTTGACGAGAAGGCCAGCGCCGGCTTCATCGAGATCGACACGCTGTCGCTCAAGACGTGGGCCAAGGTCCAGGGTCCCAGCTCTGCTGCTGCTCAGGCCTAAGGCTTTTCCTTCCCTTGGTATCCGCGCGGCCCATCCGCGTGATACATAACGGGCGCACGGGGTCCCTACCTTTCGTTATGCTTGCTGACACTTCTTAACATCGGTGGCCCCTACGTTCCGCCCGCATATATGATGCCGCGTCTGCGGCTGAGTCCGAGCCCCGCCGGGGTTGTCCGGCGGGGCTCCTTCTATCAATTTGGCGGCTCTGCGCCTATATATATATGAGGAGTATCCATTATGTTCAATGCTATCGTGCATGCTTTACTTGCCTTCGCGCCCGAGTTCGATGCCGCAAGGGTCGAGGACGTCCCTATGAGCCTGAAGGCCTGGATCGATGGTTCGCAGGGCAACATCCGGAGGGAGACGTTGGGCGCCAAGTGCATGGCGCGTCACTTCTTTGCAAATTAGCTACATGGCTCCGCACACGGTGGGGAATGTGTAAAACTAGCGGTTGAAAAATCGCGTTAGCGATATGGCGTATTGCTTTGGGCGCTTGTATTGGTATTTGGAGAAAGGGGACGGTTCCATGGCTCTTTGGGGTGGTCGTTTTGAGGCAGGCGTGGCCGAGGTCACGCAGGAGTTTGGCGCGTCGCTGCCGGTCGACAAACATCTCTATAAACAGGATATCGCCGGCTCTAAGGCGCATGCCAAAATGCTGGCGGCCAAGGGCATCATCAGTGCCGAGGACGAGCAGGCGATTGCCAATGGCCTGACCGGAATCGAACAGGATATCGATGCCGGCAACTTCACCTTCGATATCAACGATGAGGACATTCATATGTCCATCGAGAGCGAGCTGACGCGTCGCATCGGCGAGGCTGGCAAGCGCTTGCATACCGGACGTTCGCGCAACGACCAGGTGGCGACCGATACGCGCCTGGGCGTCAAGGCGCTGGCCAAGGAGCTCATGGAGGCCAATCTAGAGCTGCGCCATGTGCTGGTGGATGCGGCTAAGAAGTACGACAAGGTGATTTTGCCGGGCTACACGCATATGCAGCACGCTCAGCCCGTGCTTCTGTCGCATCATCTGCTGGCGTATTCCTGGATGTTCGCGCGCGACTTTACACGCCTGAAGGCCGCCTTTGATGCCGCCGACAGCTGCCCGCTGGGTGCTGCCGCGCTTGCCGGTACGAGCTATCCGCTCGATCGCCAGATGACGGCTGCCGAACTTGGCTTTGCGGGCGTGATTCCCAACTCGCTCGATGCGGTTTCCGACCGTGATTTCCTGCTCGATCTGCATTACGCCGGATCCGTCATGGCGATGCACCTGTCGCGTCTTTCCGAGGAGATCGTGCTGTGGTCGAGCTCCGAATTTGGCTTTATCACGCTTTCAGACTCCTACTCCACCGGCTCGTCTATCATGCCGCAGAAGAAGAACCCCGACTTTGCCGAGCTTATCCGCGGCAAGAGCGGTCGCGTGTACGGCAACCTGGTGCAGCTGCTGGTAACCATGAAGGGCTTGCCGCTTGCTTATAACAAGGACTTGCAGGAGGACAAGGAGAGCGCGCTCGATACCGCCCATACGCTCATGCAGTGTCTGTCGGTTATGGCCGGTATGATTTCGACTTGGACCGTCAACGAGGATGCCATGGCGCGCGAGTGCGGCGTGGGGCACCTTGCCGCCACCGATGTTGCCGATTACCTGGCTAAGCGTGGTCTGCCGTTCCGCGAGGCACATGCCGTGGTGGGCCATCTGGTCCTGATGTGTGAGAAGCGTGGCTGCAATCTTGAGGACCTGCCGTTTGAGGTGTTCCAGGAGGCAAGCCCGCTCTTTGAACGCGATATTACCGAGGCGCTCGACATCCCCTCAATTGTCGCCGCGCGTACGACCGAGGGCGGTACCGCCCCTGCCGCCGTTGCCGTGCAGCTGCAGCGCGCCGAGGCACAGCTCGTGGCCGACGAGGGCGTGTTTGGATCGCTGACCAAGGTCGTCGAGATGGGCCACGGGGCAAAGTAGGGATTTGACTGAAGCGGCTTTGGCCATTTATCGATAAATCGTTTTCACTTTACGGGCGCCTGCTGATGTGGGCGCCCGTATTTTGTTGCTATGGGGGAGGGGCTTGTCGAGAACTTCTGTAGGACCTTTGGGCAGGTTGTGAAGGGGTTACGTTCGCGGGCGGCAACCGACCGCCTGCTCTGTTCGATGCGGTTGATGGGCGGTCGGATGGTACTCTAATCGGGCTTCGAAACAGAAGTGACACATATGGAGCGCTTTAATAAATTGCAACGTTTCAATAAACAGCTTTTTGTTTAACTGCAGCTAAAACTCTGTTACGATGCAGTCCAGGCGGGTGCCGGAATGGGACTTGGGCACGCGCGAACCTACTTGAAAGGCTACTTTTATGGCTATCGAGAAGACCTTCATCATGATTAAGCCCGACGCCGTGCGCGACCGCAAGATCGGCGAGATCGTTGCTCGCATTGAGCGCAGCGGCCTTGTCATCGAGCGCATGGAGATGACCACGCTCGAGCGCGCTACCGTCGAGGAGCACTACGCCCATCTGGCCGACAAGCCCTTCTTTGGCGGTCTCTGCGACTTTATGACGAGCGGTCCGGTCGTCAAGATGGTCGTTTCCGGTCCCTCCGCTGTTGCTAAGATGCGCACCCTCATGGGCGCTACCAACCCGCTTGAGGCTGCTCCTGGTACCATCCGCGGCGACTTTGCCGTCGATGTCAACGCCAACGTGATCCACGGCTCCGACTGCCTGGAGAACGCCGAGATCGAGATCAAGCGCTTCTTTGGCTAAACCAGCTTTGACTCCTTAAAGCTGTTAGCGTGTGGCTTGGGCGCCGCGGAACTCCATCCGCGGCGCCCTTTTATTCCAGAATCTATGAAGGGGCCCGCTCGGATATGTGTTCCGAGCGGGCCCCTGCTGTTAGCTTGTGGCACTGAATAGTTTAGGCTTCGTCGACGATCTTAAGGCCGCGCGTGCGATCGATCTCGTTGAGGAGGTTAACGCGACGCTCGTGACGACCACCCTCAAACTCGGCGTCGAGCCACTCGTCGACAATCATCTTGGCGAGCTCGGAGCCCACGACGCGGGCGCCAAAGGCGAGCACGTTGGTGTTGTTGTGCATGCGGGAGAGCTTGGCGCTGAAGGGCTCGGAGCATACGACGGCGCGAACACCTTCGACCTTGTTGGCGGCCAGGCTGATGCCGACGCCGGTACCGCAGATCAGGATACCCAGGTCGACGTCACCGTTGGCCACGGCCTTACCCACCTTGTAGCCGGCGATGGGGTAATCGAAGCTCTCGGAGGTGTCGGTGCCAAAGTTCACGACCTCGCAGCCGCGCTCCTTCAGGTGCTCGGAGATGATGTTCTTGAGCTCGACGGCGGCGTGGTCGTTACCGATACCAATCTTCATGAGTGGTTCCTCTCTGGTCCGTGCGGCGGAATTGCTAAAGGTTTTACCGCGTTCGACTGCATGATAGCGCGACTTTTGCGTAAACGCTCGGGCGTTTTTTGGTCAAACGCTTTAGCATGCAACAAGATCGGCTTCTCATGAATAATGCCGTCAGTTTGCGCTTGAACGCCGTCCGCCGAACTTGGGTTGCGGTTTTTGATGCATTGTTATCAAATAAAAGAGCTAATTATTTTCGAGAGCCCTGTCCGTTATACAAGTAGGAGATACCTATGCCTGCCGATTCTCTTCGCGATGCCGCGTTTTGCGATGTTTTGAACCGCGAGCTTGTCTGTGCACTCGGCTGCACCGAGCCCATTGCCGTTGCCTATGCAGCGGCGTTGGCGAGCCAGACGCTTGGTTGCGAACCCGATCATATGGATGTTGCCTGCTCGGGCAACATCATCAAGAACGTCAAGAGCGTGACCGTGCCCAACTCGGGTGGTATGCACGGTATTGAGGCCGCGGCCGTGCTGGGTGCCGTGGGCGGCGACGCCAAGAGCGCGCTCGAGGTGCTCGAGAGCGTTAACGATGAAGACCGTGCACGCGTGGTCGAGCTCCTCGCCGACGCCGACTACTGCGATGTGTCGCTTGTCGAGGGCGTGCCCAACCTCTACATCAAGGTGACTGCGACGGCCGGGGGCCATACCGCGGTCGTCGAGATTACCGATCACCACACCAATGTCACGTGCCATACGCTCGACGGTATTCCGGTGTGCGGCAAGTCGGCGGGGGAGTGTGCCGCCTGCGCCGAGCGCGTCGTGGCCGAGCGGGCGGCAGATAACGCCGACACGCCCATGTCGATTGAGTCCATCATTGACTTTATCGAGGACGGCGACATTGAGGACGCCCGCGCTGCCGTTGAGCGTCAGATTGAGCTGAATGGCGCGATCAGTGCCGAGGGCCTTGCGCACGCTTGGGGCGCCGAGGTGGGTCGTACGCTGCTGGGTGCTCGTGCCGATGACGTCGCCTGCCGTGCCCGTGCCCGTGCGGCCGCCGGGTCCGACGCCCGCATGAACGGCTGCGCGCTGCCGGTCGCCATTGTGTGCGGCTCGGGCAATCAGGGCATTACCTGCGCATTGCCCGTCATGGAGTATGCCGAGTACCTGCGTTGCGACCACGAGCGCCTGGTGCGCGCCGTGATGCTGTCCGATCTTATCGCCGTGCATATTAAGAGCTATATTGGTGCGCTCTCGGCGTTTTGCGGTGCTATTTGCGCTGCGTGCGGCGCCGGCGCTGCGATTACCTGGCTGTGCGGTGGCACGCGCGAACAGATTGGCGCGACGGTCTCGAATACGCTCGGTAACGTGGGCGGCATCGTGTGCGACGGCGCCAAGGCGAGCTGTGCCGCCAAGATCTCGGCTGCCGTCGATGCGGCGATCCTGGGCCATGATATGGCCATGCAGGGTCGCGGCTTCCGCGCCGGCGAGGGCCTGATCCAAGATACCGTTGAGCAGACAATCGCTAGCATGGGCTACGTAGGCCGTGTGGGTATGAAGGACACCGACGTCGAGATCCTCAACATCATGATCGGCAAAACCCAGGTTTGTTAGTTACGCGGTTTTACCAAACCGCGTAACCGGTCGACGCTGCAAACGCCCCTAAGCGGCAATCTGCCTTTCAATCGTCGGGCATGGCCAGAAGGCCTATGCCCTCCTCTTTCAGGGCACATTGCTCGCTTAGGGGCATTTTCGCTGACTTGTGCTCAACCTGCGGCGCCATTTTGTTTGGAGCGAGGGGTCCTATGACAGTTCGTCGGCTACTTGGTGCTCGTAGAAGGCTTCGATTACGGCGTTGAATTCGCGGGCGAAGTCTTCCATGGTTCCGCGCCAGGTGGCTCGGCTGGGCTTGCCTTGGCCCACAAAGGCGGTTTGGATGCCGCAATCGGGGGACGGGAAGTCGCGTTTGGGATCGTTGCCCACCATAAGGACCTCGTGCGGCTCGAGCCCCATCACCTGAAGTTGCTCTAGATAGTAGGTGGCATCGGGCTTGCAGCGGGTGGTGTTACCCATGTGCGTGACGAGCTCAAAGGGGGCGTCGGCCAGGTCACCCCAACCCATGCGGCACTCGATGGCCCCCTGCGGAAAGCTGGGGTTGGTAAAGAGCGCGCAACGCAGCCCTGCGTCCTGTACGGCCTGGAGCGCGGCGTGCGCGCCCGGCATGGCGTGGGCGTTAATGACATCGTCGTTCTTGTACGGAAGTATCTCGCGGTCGTAGTAGGTAAACGCCTCGTAGATGAGGGGATCGGAGAGGCAGATGCCACATCGGCGCTCGACCTCTTCTTGGTAAAACTCAAGATTGGTGCGATTGTCCGTGCCGCTGCGGCGATTGGCGTTGAGGTCGACCAAGATGGTGCCGAGGCGTGCCATCGTGCCACCGCGGCTGCGGCGCCCGATATCCGCGAGCATCGATGAGACATCCTTAAAATAGCGAAGAATGAACGCGTTGAGGTTGATGCTAAGAAGCGTCTCGTCCATATCGAAAACGACTGCTTTGAGCACGCGGGCACCTTTCTCGTAAATTTGATCTAGAGTCGTTGGCTCCGGATACTTTACCCCAAAGCCAAATGCCTGGCTGGTTATCGTCAAGTTGCGGAGACGTGTGTTCATAAGATTACGAAAAAGTCTCCACACGAGTAAAAAATCGCAGTTCACGCTTGAAATCGAACTCATTTCCCCGTAACCTATACGAACGTGATTGCATAAGCGTCACATTAGTATCTGTCGGCTCCCGAGTGTTCCTAAACGTTGTGTGCTTGTCGCACCCTTCTGTAGGTCCTAGCAATCGGGGCCCCGTAGTTCGAAAGGGGTCCACCTTTGAGTGAGATTCAGAACTCGTCCATTTTCTCTCTTGACGATGTCAACGAGGAGGAGATGAACAACCTCATCGACGGTACGATTACCGACTTTGATGAGGGCGATCTCGTTAACGGCACTGTCGTTAAGATCGAGCATGACGAGGTGCTCGTTGACATCGGATTCAAGTCCGAGGGCGTTATCCCGGTCCGCGAGCTGTCCATCCGCAAGGACGCTAACCCTGCAGACATCGTTGCACTCGGTGATCCCATCGAGGCTCTGGTTCTCCAGAAGGAGGACAAGGACGGTCGTCTGGTCCTGTCCAAGAAGCGTGCCGAGTACGAGCGTGCTTGGAACCGCATCGAGGAGAAGTTCAACTCCGGCGAGAACGTCGAGGGCGAGGTTATCGAGGTTGTCAAGGGCGGCCTGATCCTCGACATCGGCCTGCGTGGCTTCCTGCCCGCTTCCCTCGTCGACCTCCGTCGTGTCAAGGACCTCACCTCCTACATGGGCACCCGCATCGAGGCTCGCGTCATCGAGATGGACCGCAACCGCAACAACGTCGTCCTCTCCCGTCGCGTCGTGCTCGAGGAGTCCCGTAAGGCCGAGCGCTCCGAGATCCTGTCCAAGCTCAAGTCTGGCATGCGTCTCCAGGGCACCGTTTCCTCCATCGTCGACTTCGGCGCCTTCGTCGACCTCGGCGGTATCGACGGCCTCATCCACATCTCCGAGCTCTCCTGGAACCACGTCAACCATCCTTCCGAGGTTGTCAAGGTCGGCCAGGAGGTCGAGGTCGAGGTTCTCGACGTCGATCTCAACCGCGAGCGCATCTCCCTGGGTCTCAAGCAGACCACCGAGGATCCGTGGCGTGCACTGGTCAAGAAGTACCCCGTCGGCGCTATCGTCGAGGGCACTGTGACCAAGCTTGTCCCGTTCGGCGCTTTCGTCGACCTGGGCGAGGGCATCGAGGGCCTGGTTCACATCTCCGAGATGGCCAACAAGCACGTCGATCAGCCTTCTCAGGTCACCCATGTGGGCGACAAGGTTCAGGTCAAGGTCATGGAGATCGACCTCGACCGTCGTCGTATCTCCCTGTCCATGAAGTCCGCTGCTGAGACTCTGGGCGTCGAGATCGAGGTTACCCCGCTTCCTTCCGAGAAGAAGGACGAGGAGACCGACGCCGAGTAAATCGGTTTGACGATCACTTGTTTTAAGGGATCCGTCCGCAATGGACGGGTCCCTTTTTGCATTTGGTGCCGAGGTGCGCGATACTACCTGGGCTGTCCACAGGCTATTGGGTTGTCGGTGCATGAAAAATGCCGACATCCCGCCTCGGGGAGGAGGCGGGAACGCACCGAGTAGACGGAGGGGTGCGGAGCGCGGTCGCGTCTCGACTGACGACGTTGCCCATCGACGGGACTATTGTAGCGCATGGGTGGTTCTTGGTTTATCGTGCGAGCGCTTGTGTTGTGCCATTGCCCGCGGCAACGGTGTGCTACACTCTTGCACTGCTGAGTGGGCCAGACGGTTGCGCGATGTGCTGCTTGTAGCACGCGTGAGGAAAGTCCGGGCTCCAGAGGGCGGGATGCCGGCTAACGGCCGGGCGGAGTGATCCGACGGAAAGCGCCGCAGAAAAGAAGACTCCCACCTGCGCCGCAAGGCGTAAAGGGAAAAGCTGAAACGGTGGTGTAAGAGACCACCAGCGTCGTGGCAACACGGCGGCTTGGCAAGCCCCATCCGGAGCAAGCGCGAATAGGAACGCTATGGGCCGGCCCGGTCCGCGTTCGGGTAGCGTGCGTGGAGCTGCATGGTAACGTGCAGACAAGATAAATGACCGTTCACGACAGAACCCGGCTTATAGGCCCACTTGGCATTTTTGTTACCCTGACAATCGGTACGGCCTTTGCCGTATTATTGAGGCTGTTTGTTGCTTTGCTTGTTGTTGAGGGGCTTTGTTGGACAGCTATTTTACCCTGCAGTCGAATATTGAGGCATCGGGCGAGTTTGTGGACCGTAAGAGCCGGTTTATTGCCCAGCTGGTCCATATTGAGTCCGAGGATGAGGCGAATGCCTTTATTGAGATGGTCCGCAAGCGTCATTACGACGCTCGACACAATGTTCCCGCGTGGATTTTGGTCGATGGACGCGAGCGCCAGAGCGATGATGGTGAGCCGAGCCGCACGAGCGGTATGCCGACGCTTGAGGTGTTGCGCGGCGCGGGGCTCAAAAATGTTTGCTGCGTAGTGACGCGCTATTTTGGTGGCACGCTGTTGGGGCCTGGTGGCTTGGTGCGCGCCTATACCGCGGCGACGCAGACGGCGGTGGCAGCTGCTCGGGAGGCCGGGCAGATTGTCGAGATGACGAGTGTCGTGCCTGTTGACGTGCATGTGGCCTATCCGCAGTATGAGCAGGTGCTTCGTTTGGCGCAGGATTCGGGTGCCAAGGTTTCGGATACCGATTACGCGGATGCCGTGACACTTCACCTGGTATTCAAAGCGGGGGAGCAGGAGCAATTTTGCGCCAAGATGCGCGAGCTTATGGCGGGGCGCGAAGAGATCGAGGTCGGCGCTCCCAAATTTGCCGAGTTCTAACCGCGACGGCCGGCGTTCTTTTGGATGGATCCCAAACGCGCCGGCCGTCGTTTTATGTTGCTGCCGTTTACTCGGCGAGCTGCTTTAGCACATCGCAGGCGATCTCGACGGCATCGTCGATGCAGCCGGGGCAGCTGCGGAGCGGACCTTTATCAGATCCGATGCCCTTGAGCGTGCCGCAGATGGTCGTCGTGTTCTTCTCGCCAAATCGCTTGGCAATCTCGCGCGACAGCTTGTAGGTCTGGCCTTTGGTCTTGGGGTTCTCCATGCCGTCGCTCATTACAAAGCCCATGGTGGCAACAGCGCCCGAAATGGCGCCGCAGGTCTCGGTCATGCCACCCATGCCGGCGCCAAAGCCCTCGGTGAGGGTAAAGGCGGTCTGGGGGTCGAGCCCGACGGCAGGTGCGAGCGTGCAGGCAACGGCCTGGGCGCAGTTAAAGCCACGGGCGTGGTATTCGGCAGCTTGAGCCTGACAGGCGGTGATGTCGAGCTGGGCCGTATCGATTTGCTTCATCGTTGTCTCCTTGGTTACGGTGTACCCGCCTATGGTACCCGTGACGGGGTATGTAATCATCGAGAGCTTCATGGATGCCTCATTTTTATCTATCGAGCAAATGCCCAAGGCTTGAGATAAATACCCCTGATCAATAAGTCCCATAACCTACCTTGGGGATGGGTTGAGAGGGGTGCAGGGTAGCGGTATCGTGAACCGAATAAAACTAAAACCCAAGTAAGGGAGTTGGATATGAGCGAGCAGACCATCGGTACTACATGTGTTCAGGGCGGCTATCACCCGGGAGATGCCGAGCCGCGCCAGGTGCCCATCTACCAGTCCACCACGTGGAAATACGACACGTCCGAGCACATGGGCAAGCTGTTTGACCTGGAGGAGTCGGGCTACTTCTACAGCCGTCTGCAGAACCCCACGTGCGATTTGGTTGCCGCCAAGATCTGCGAGATGGAGGGAGGCGCCGCCGCGATGCTCACGAGCTCGGGCATGGCTGCGAACTTCCTCGCGATCTTTAATGTGGCCGGTGCCGGCGATCATGTGGTCGCGAGCTCTGCCATTTACGGCGGTACGTATAACCTGCTCGCCCACACCATGGGCCGCATGGGCGTGACCTGCACGTTCGTCGCCCCCGACTGCACAGATGAGGAGCTCGAGGCAGCCTTTGAGCCCAATACCAAGCTCGTCTTTGGCGAGACGATCGCAAACCCCGCCCTTGCCGTGCTCGATATTGAGCGCTTTGCCAAGGCCGCGCATGACCACGGCGTGCCGCTAATGGTCGACAACACCTTCCCGACGCCCGTGATGTGTCGTCCCTTTGAGTGGGGCGCCGACATCGTTACGCACTCCACCACCAAGTACATGGATGGACATGCTGCCTACCTGGGCGGTGTGATCGTTGACCACGGCCAATTTGACTGGATGGCCCATGCGGATAAGTTCCCGGGTCTCACCACGCCCGACGAGAGCTACCACGGCGTGACGTATGCCGAGAAGTTCGGTCGCGAGGGTGCCTTCATTACCAAGGCCACCGCGCAGCTCATGCGCGACCTCGGCCCCATGCAGAACCCGCAGGCGGCCTTCTTCCTGAACAGCTCGCTCGAGAGCCTGCATGTACGCATGCCGCGTCATTGTGAGAATGGCCTGGCCGTTGCCAAGTTCCTGCAGAGCCATCCCAAGGTGCGTTTCGTGAGCTATCCGGGCCTGGAGGGCGATAAGTACTATGACATCGCTCAGAAGTACATGCCCAACGGTACCTGCGGCGTTGTGAGCTTTGGCTTTAACGGTGGTCGCGCGGCGGCCGAAACCTTTATGAAGAGCCTCAAGCTCGCCCAGATCGCCACGCACGTGGCCGACGCCCGCACTTGCTGCCTGCATCCCGCTAATGCCACGCATCGTCAGATGAACGATGAGGAGCTCATCGCCTGTGGCATCTCCGCCGACATGGTGCGCCTGTCGTGCGGCCTCGAGGACACGGCCGATCTGATTGCCGACCTTGAGCAGGCACTCGAGCAGTGCTAGGCTAGCGTTCGCATAAGGCGCCGATGCTGGCAGAAAGCTTCGGTGACCATTAGTTCCGATTCCGTAGGCGGGACCCCAATCGCGACTGTTCGCAGGCGATTGGGGCCCCGTTTTTGCGTTGCGCCACTCGAAAGGATGGATATGGAGAAAACTGCAGAGCAGCTGCGCCGCGAGCACATTGCCCTTGAGGGCGACACCCATGGCAAGAACAAGTGGGCGATTCTGTTCACCGTGCTCATCATGACGTTTATGGTGTGTCTGGATTCGACCGTCGTGACCGTGGCGCTGCCCGTGATGCAAAAGGAGCTGGGCGTGGGCCTCGATCGCATTCAGCTGGTAAGCTCGGTGTATCTGCTTGCGACTTGCGTGGCTATGTTGCCGTTTGGCCGTCTGGGCGACGTGCGCGGCAAGGTGAATGTGTTCCAGCTGGGCGTCATCGTCTTTTCGGTCGGTTCGCTGCTGTGCGGCCTTTCGGCCTCGCTCGAGGTTCTTATCCTGGCACGCATTGTTCAGGGCATCGGTTGCGCGGCGGCCATGGCTAACAACATGGGTATCATCACCGAGTCGTTTCCGGCGCGCGAACGTGGCCGTGCCATGGGTATTCTCGCAACCTTTGTGGCCCTCGGCATGATGTGTGGCCCCGTGCTCGGCGGCATGCTGGTGGCAAGCTTTCCCTGGGAGAGCATCTTCCTCATCAACCTACCTATTGGCGTCATCTCGTTTATCGTGGGGCTCTACACGCTGCCGCATGTTAAGCCGGAGGCCGGCGAGCGCCCCATGTCCCTGATCGAGGCTGCTCGTCGCTGCTTTGCAAATTCGGCCTTCACCATCAACCTTGCCTGCATGCTCGTCGTGTTCGTTGGCATTGGCGCATCCGAGTTTATCCTGCCGTTCTATTTTCAGGACGCGCATGGGTTTGGGTCTGACGTTTCGGGCCTGCTGTTTTTGGCGCTGCCGATGGTGAATGCCTTTATCGGCCCGCTTTCGGGTACGGTTTCGGACCGCGTTGGCTGCGAGGGCCCCACGGCGGTCGGCCTGGGCGTGTATGTGTGCGGTCTCTTTGCGGTAAGCACGCTCAACGAGCGCTCTTCTATCCCTGTGATCGTGTGCTGCGTCGCATTTATGTCGTGCGGTACGTCGATTTTTCAGAGCCCCAACAACTCGTTGTATATGGGCTCGGCTCCGCGCGAGGCGCTCGGCTTTGCGGGCAGCTTGGGCAGTTTGGCGCGCTACGCCGGCATGGCAGTGGGTATTACGGCGGCGTCGCATATCTTGTATGGGCAGATGAGCGTGGCGATGGGCGAGGCCGTGACCAGTATTGTTGCAGGTCGTCCGGATGTATTCCTATTCGGCTTTCGCTCGGTGTTCTACGTACTCATGGCTGTGGCCGCCGTGGGCTTTGCGCTTGCCATGGTGCGTTTGGTGAAGATGCGCGCCCGCCATTAGCGTGTTGGGTGGCTGTCTGCCACGATTCGCGCCGTCCCAAAAAGACTGGTTTGTGGTGCGATGGGGCTTGTGGAGCGGGCGGGGGTCGGTCCGTGGTAGACTATCGAACAACGTTTATTAATCGCGCGGTATCGTTGCCGCGAGAAGGGGTTGCGCCATGCAGGAGCTTGAGGATCGTATTCGCCATGACGGCATCGTAAAGGCCGGTAACGTCCTTAAGGTTGATGCCTTCCTCAACCACCAGTGCGACGTTGAGCTGTTCGACCACATGGGCGCCGAGTGGGCCCGTCTGTTCGAGGGCGTCGAGATCAACAAGATCCTGACGATTGAGGCTTCGGGCATTGGCATGGCTTGCATCGCGGCTCAGCATTTTGGCGGTGTGCCGGTGGTCTTTGCCAAGAAGGCGCAGTCCATCAACCTTGACGGCGAGCAGTATGCCACGACCATCTACTCCTTTACCAAGCAGAAGGAGTACCCGGTCATCGTTGGCAAGCGCTTCCTGTCCGAGGGCGACAAGGTCCTGATTATCGACGACTTCCTGGCCAACGGCTGCGCGCTCGAGGGTCTTATCAAGATCTGCGAGGCTGCGGGTGCCGAGGTGTCCGGTATTGGCATTGCAGTGGAGAAGGGCTTCCAGGGCGGCGGCGATAAGCTCCGCGAGCGCGGCTTCCGTGTTGAGAGCCTGGCCCGTATCGCCGATATGGACTGCGAGACCGGCGAGATCACCTTCGCCTAAGCGCGCAACACAAGCGATTGGTATGCGATGTGACAAAGGGACTGTCCCTTTGTCACATTTTTTGTATGAGGGGAGGTGTTGATATGGATGAGAACACGATGGGATGGCGTGAGTATGCGCGCTATGCCGAGATGTCGGTCGAGGAGTTGGCGCGCGATTGCGAGGTGCAGGTGTTTCGCGCGACTGGTCCGGGCGGACAAGGCGTCAACACGACGGACTCGGCGGTGCGCATGAAACATATCCCTTCGGGAATTACCGTGACGGCGCGCGAGAGCCGCAGCCAGTTCCAGAACCGTGCAAGCTGTCTGCGTAAGCTGAGGGCAGAGCTTGAGCGTCGTGGCCGTCCGCCGCACCGACGCGTAAAGACCAAGGTGCCTCAGCGCTCTCGCCAGCGCAGGCTCAATGACAAGCACTTCAACGCCATTAAAAAGGCCAACCGTCGCAAGCCGGGTAGCGACGAATAGCCTCCTCATGAGTTGCGGTGAAATAGGGACTGTTTTGCGGCTTTAGCTGCATAAACAGTCCCTATTTCACCGCAACTTAGGTGGGGCTAGCGGGTGGGGTGCCAGACGTGGAGGGCGCCGGCGAGGATGTCCACCTCGATGCGCGAGGCGACGATGGGCTCGCCGTCGGCTTGGATGGGGTAGTCTGGCTCCTCAAAAGTGAGCTCGGCATGGCGGCATCGGCGCATGCGAACCGGTGGCAACTTGGTATGGTGGCCGTCCTTGGCCGAAAGGAACATGGGAAGCGCGACCGCACGGGGGACGGGGCCGCAGGCGTAGCAGACGTCGAGCATGCCGTCGCAGGGGTCGGCATCGGGGCAGATGCGATAGCCCGAGCCATACGTGGGGCCCAGCTGAATCGCCATGATGATCGCCCTCACGCGCTCGGCGGGCGCGCCGTCAAAGCTGACTGTCATGGGGTAGTTGCGATAGCGTAGACCAAACTGCTCAAGTCCCGAGAGGGTGTAGAGCGATGCGCCTGTCAAGCCGGTCTTTTTGCGCAGCTCGGTGGTGCCAAGGCCGATGGCGGCATCGATGCCGACCGAAAGCGTCTGGTCGTAATACTCGACGATCGCCTCGCCGCTGCCGCATGCGGGGTTCCATGAGCGAATCCGCCCGATGTCCTGACGCTGCAGCTCACAGGTGAGCAGCGCGCCAAAATCCTTGCCGGAGAAATCTTCGATGCCGAGCGTCTGGGCAAAATCGTTGCCGGAACCCACGGGCAGGACGGCAAGAGCGGAGCGGGCGTCCTCCTTTTGCGTCATAAGCCCGTTGACGACCTCGTGGATCACGCCGTCGCCGCCGAGTGCGATAACGGTGCGATAGCCCTGAGCCTGTGCGGCAAGCTCCTTGGCGTGTCCCATGCGCTCGGTCAGCACCAGATCAAACTGGGATGCGCGCGCGGTCATATCCAAAAAGCGTTGCAGGCGCTCGGCAACTTCGCGCGCCGCACCCGACTGGGCGGCTGGGTTGGCGATGATGAGCGTGCGGCCAAAATCAGTTGCGTGCATGGGGCGACTCCCGGCGTATGACGTGACGGTGCGGTCGCGCTCAGGTCGAATTGCCCCCGATTGTGGCTGCACGTCGAATACTTACGTCTACTCTATCAGGTCGTTGTGGCGCTCGATAGCATCCGCTACCGTACCGCCCTCATCCACAATAAGCGAACGGCGCTTGGGCGAGATGATGCGCTGGGCGGGGTACACGCCGCGGTGTCCGGCGGTTAGGTAGCTGATAAAGGCCACGATGACAAAGAACCCGGCTGCCGTGCCGTGGAACAGGTCGATGGCCATCATACAGGTGGTGATAGGCACGTTAAGGCCGGCGCAGAACACGCCGAGCATGCCGAGAGCCGCCAGAAAGCTGGGATCGATTCCGACGAGGCAACCGATCCAGCCGCCGAGCGCCGCACCGATACCAAACAGGGGCGTGACCTCGCCGCCTTGGAAGCCGGCGCCCAGGGTGAGCGCTGTGACGACCAACTTGATGACTGCGTCCGCCAGGGTGGTGTTGCCGGCAAATCCGGCGCCGGAAAGCCACGTGGAAAGGCCGGCGTAGTCCCAGGCGTCGAGGAGGGCATAGGCGGCCAAAACCACGAGTGCGCCTATGAGTGCGCGAACGAGGTAATTGGTGATAAAGCGACCGTACAGGCTCTTGACGGTTCGAACTGACCAGGCAAAGAGGCGTGCCGTCAGACCGAAGATAATGGCGCTGATAACAACGATGACAACCGTCCGTGGTGTCATGTTGGGAACGCTGGCGATAACATTCGCCTCGTACTCGGTACCCAGGGCGAGTGATGTAAAGTAGCCGGTAAACGAGGCGACCAGGCAGTAGATGCCCGCGGTGTAGTCGATCTTGCCGATAAAGCACATCTCCATGCCAAAGAAAGCTCCGGCAAGGGGCGAACCGAATACGGCGCCAAAGGCCGACGAGATGCCGGCGAGCATGAGGTCGTGGTGGTCATGCTTTTTAAGGTGGGCGAGGCTCGAGATGTTGCTGGCGATGGTGCCGCCAATCTGAACCGCGGCTCCCTCGCGACCGGCCGATCCACCCGTTAGGTGCGTGAGCGTGGAGCAGACGAAGGTGAGGACGGCCATGCGCATATGGATGAGGCGTGTGCCCAGAGCGGAGTCGATGACCAGGTTGTTACCGCGTTTGGCGGCAAGACCGTGGTTTTTGTACACCCATGCGGTGGCAACGCCCACAACGGGAAGCAGTGCGTAAATCCACGCATGGTGCTCGCGATAGTCGGTGGCGATATTCAGCGAGGCCAAAAACGCCCAAGCGGCAACGCCCATGGCGACCGAGACGATGACGACGAGTACGAGCAACTTGGCGCTCGCGAGTAGGTTGCGGGCGTTGCGGCGCGTGTCGGCAGCCAAGAGTTGCTCGGAGCGGGTGAGCTGATGCCTGCCTGCCGTGATGACGTCGCTCAGGGAGAAAAAGCCGCCGTCGTCGAGCGGCTGGGAATGATCCTGCGTTTCGTTTGCGCTTTCGGTTTTGTCGTTATGAGCCATACGTTCCTCTTTTAGGTTGCAACGCAAGCATTATAAAACGCGGTAAACGCGATGAGCCGGTGGGTTGGTTTCCATTCTGTTTCGCGGCCTGCAACCGACAGGTGTATTTGCGGGCACAGGCCGAGCCGCGGTCGTGCGTCGGGGGATTATACTGAGACAAGCATAAAGAATCGGCGCCCCTGTTGTGCGCCGTGGCATTAAGAGGTGCATATGGCAGAGAAACTCATTCCGCTGGATGACGCACAGTCGATTGTCCTGTCGCACGTTGCTTCGACCGATCTCGTCGAGATTCCCGTGTGGCAGGCCGCCGGTCTTCCCTTGGCCGAGGACGCGGTGGCCGATATCGACATCTCGCCGTTTGCCAACAGCGCTATGGACGGATATGCCGTGCGCTCGGCGGACTTGGCGCAGGCATCTGGCGAGGCGCCGGTGACGCTCGACGTTATCGGACACGAGGCCGCGGGCCATGTGTTTGAGGGCGCTATCGGCGCGGGCGAGGCGGTCCGCATTATGACAGGCGCGCCGGTGCCCGAAGGTGCCGACGCCGTGGTGAAATACGAGATCGTCGATGTGCTCGACGGCGATGGCAACGAGGGCTCGCACGTTCGCTTCTCGGCGCCGGCCAAGGTAGGGGAGAACGTTCGCTCGGCTGCTGAGGAAGCCCATGCCGGCGATGTTGTGATGCACGCCGGCGAGGTCGTGGCTCCGGCGGGCGCGGGTCTGCTGGCGAGCGCCGGATACGCGAGCGTGAAGGTGCACGCTGCCCCACGTGTGGGCATTATCTCGCTGGGCACGGAACTGGTCCCACCGAGTAAGGTGCCGGCGCGCGGCCAGATTCGCGATTCCAACTCCTCGGCGCTGATGGCCGAGGCGCTCGATGCCGGTGCCGAGCCCGTGTTCTACGGCATTGCACCCGATGATGAGCAGACGATTGCCGAGCTGGTGCATCGCGCCGTGCAGGAGTGCGATTTTGTCATTACGAGCGGCGGTGCCTCGGCGGGCGACTACGACTATGTGACGGCGCTGGTCCAGCGCGAGGGCGAGGTGCTGTTTGACCGCATCTCGATGCGTCCGGGCAAGGCCATCACGTTTGGCCTGCTTGGAGGCAAGCCGTATTTGGGGCTTTCGGGCAATCCCGCGGCGGCGTATGTGGGCTTTGAGATGCTCGCGCGCCCGGCGATTCGCAAGATGCGCGGCTTTGCCGAGGGCGTGCGCCCCGTGCAGCAGGCGACGCTCACACATGACGTGAAAAAGCGACAGCATCGCCGCTTCTTCGATCGCGCCACGGTTTTGCGCGACCCCGAGACCGGCGAGCTGTTGGTGACCGAGGCCAAGACGCAGAATTCGGCGCTGCTCGGCACGATGCAGCGGGCCAATTGCCTGCTGCGCATTGACGAAGGACCGTGCGAGCTCAAGGCGGGAGATGCCGTGGACGTTGTTCGCGTCGACCTGCCCGAGGGAACGGCGCTATAGGAGGAACGCTATGGAGTTGAAGATTTCGATCGTGACGTGCTCGGACACACGCGATCTTTTGCAGGATGAGGCCGGAGCCGCACTCGAGGAACTTATCGAGGCACAGGGCTGGACGGTCGCCTCACATGTGGTCGTGCGCGACGACGTCAGCGAGATCGGTGATGCCATTGTGGAAGCCGCCGATGAGTGCCACGCCAATGTCGTGCTCACCTGCGGCGGCACGGGGCTTTCGATGCGCGATGTAACGCCCGAGGCGACGCGTTCCGTCTGCGACCGCGATGTGCCGGGTATTGCAGAGGCAATCCGCGCGTATTCGATGACCAAGACGCGCCGCGCCATGCTCTCGCGTGCTATTTGCATGCAACGAGGTCATACACTTGTCGTAAACTTTCCCGGTTCTACGAAGGCCGCCCGCGAAAGCTGGGAGGCCATAGCGGACCAGCTGGAGCATGCGGCTCAGATGACAGCGGGCGGCGGACATACCAACTAAGCGGTTTACCTGCGGCGGGACGACCTTATCGGTCGCTCCGCTTTTGTTTTCCGCCGAAGCGACACCGGGGTACACGGTAATTC
Organism: uncultured Collinsella sp.; assembly: GCA_902492235.1. GTDB lineage: Bacteria > Actinomycetota > Coriobacteriia > Coriobacteriales > Coriobacteriaceae > Collinsella. The sequence goes on from CABUKS010000001.1 coordinate 59,425, forward strand.
GAAACTATATTCTCTGGAGAGAATAATTTCTCATAATCATTATTCGCGCAGAAGTATAATCTGATTGCAGATTAAAGCCCGCGGTGGGGTACCCGGGCACAAGATCCGAAAGGGTTGAATATGTTCGATATGGTTTCACGCCGCGGTTTTGTCTCGCTTTCTGCTGCCGCCGGCCTTGGCCTTGCCGGCTGCTCGGGCAACAAGACGTCCGAGCCCGCTGGTTCCGATGCCGGCTCCGCCAAGTCTCCCTCTAAGAAGAAGGCTGTCGAGCTGCAGGTTTTCGCTGCTAACTCCCTCGAGAAGTCCCTTCCCGAGGTCCAAGAGCTCTACACCGACCAGACCGGCACCACCTTTGCCGACACGCAGTTTAAGGCGTCTGGCGACCTTGTCGAGCAGATGCGCGCCGGTGCCGCCGTCGACGTGCTCATCACGGCTTCCAAGGGCACCATGGACGACGCCGAGGCCGCCGGGCTCGTCGACGCCGACACCCGTGAGGATATGTTCGTCAACGACCTCGTGATCATTCGCGCCGAGGGCTCCGACACCAAGGTCGAGGCCATCGCCGACGTCGCGAATCTGGACGGCAAGATTGCCATCGGCGACGCCAAGACCGTTCCCGCCGGAAAGTACGCCAACCAGGCTCTGGCCTCTGTGGGCCTCTACACCGGCACCGAGGGCGACGACGGCGAGTATACTCCCGAGATCGCCGACAAGGTCGCGCTGGCCGATAAAGTGGGCACCGCAGCTGCCTATGTGTCCACAGGCGACTGCGTGGCCGGTTTTGTCTACAGCTCCGACATCTTCCGCTACGACGGCATCGAGGAGGCCTTTGTGTGCCCCGAGGATTCGCACAAGCCCATTGTGTATCCGGGCGCTGTCGCCGATGGCTCCGAGCACGCCGACGAGGCCAAGGCGTTTATCGACTTCTGCCTGTCTAACAAGAAGGCTCAGAAGATTTGGGCTAAGTACGGCTTTGAGCTTTCCGCGTAGTGCGGCTTGGCGCGATAATTCCATCGTTTTGTGTTTTACTCCGTCCTTGTATTCTCTTGGAGCTTTTCGTGCTTAATAGATTCCGCATGTTTGTCGCCTGTGCTTTGACCTTCGCGCTTTGCTGGGTGCCGGGATTTGCATTTGCTGGGGATGCTGAGGACGGGGCCCAGAACGCTGCGACCGTTCATGGGCTTTCCTATGGGATCGAGGGTTTTGAGCGGTTGGCCAAGGGGACCGCTCGTGCCATGGAGGGCCAGCCTGAGGGCTACCGGTTTCCCGTTGACGAGGACGTGGACCTTGTAGCGGCGCCTGCTGCTGATCGCGTTGTGGTGTGGATATCGCCCAAGGCGGTCGAGAAGTATGGATTGGATCCGCAGGACAACGAGTGCGTATCGGGTCTCAAGGCCCTCGTCTGTGAGCTCGACAGCGCAAACTGCATGGGAGGTGCGCAGCTAGAGGACGTGGATCTTCCTTGGTATGTTACGGCGGAAACAACGTTTGAATCCGGCGGGTATACCTATGGTTTTGACGAGCGCGGTGCGGATGGGGACCGCTATGTGGTGATTGCATCAGCCTCGGGTGATGCCAAGGGCGGCGCGCGTTGGCTTGATAGCGCTCAAATGGTAGAAGCGTCGTCTGTCGTGTTGCGGGATGAGCGGGGGCCCTTGACCTCTCTGGCCTCCTTTTTGGGCGACATCGACTATCGCCCGTTTTGGGTGTCCATAAAAACGAGCGGCCTTGCCCTGCTGATCTCCTTTGCGCTGGGCCTGTTTGCCGCGTGGAAGACCATGGGTACCTCGAGTCGCATCAAGGGCCTGCTCGACTCGGTCTTTACCATCCCTATGGTGCTGCCGCCCACGGTCTGCGGCTTTCTGCTCCTCATGCTGTTTGGCCGCTCGACCGGGGTGGGCCAGTGGCTTATCGCGCACGGTATCTCGATTGTCTTTACGTGGCCTGCGGCGGTGATCTCTGCCGTGGTGGTGTCGTTCCCCCTGGTCTATCGAACGGCCCTCGGTGCCTTTGAGAGCCTCGACACGCAGATGCTCGATGCGGCGCGCACGCTGGGCTGGTCCGAGCGTCGCATCTTTACCAAGCTCATGATGCCGCTTGGCTGGCCCTCGATTGCCGCCGGCACGGTGCTCGCATTTGCCCGCGCGATGGGCGAGTTCGGCTGCACCCTGTTCTTTGCGGGCAACTACGCCGGTATTACGCAGACCATTCCCATCGCCATCTACTTTGAGTGGATGGGCGGCAACACGTCGGTGGCCCTCTTTTGGGTCGTCGTCGTGATCGCGTTTAGTTTCCTAGTCATCCTGTTCATCAATATGTACACCGCTCATTCGCAAAAGTATCGCGAGCGGGGCCTTTCCCGTGCGGAGCGCAAGCAGGCCAAAGATCTCGCCGGACAGGGCGATTCGCTCGACCCGGTCGGCGGCGATGCCTTGCGTATCGATCGCGAGGCGCTGGCTGAGCTCATGCGCGATGATGCGGCGCCGCAGGGAGGTCGATAAGCTATGTCGCTCGTTTTGGATATTAAGAAACGTTATCCCGGGTTTGTGCTCGACATGCAGCTTGAGGCCGGCGAGGAGCGCGTGGCGCTGCTCGGTGCCTCCGGATGTGGCAAGAGCTGTACGCTGCGCTGCATTGCCGGTGTGGAAACGCCCGACGAGGGCAAGATCGTCGTCAACGGCGTGACCTTTTTTGACTCGGCCTCGGGCGTTAACTTGTCGCCCCAGGAGCGTAAATGCGCTCTGCTGTTCCAAAACTATCAGCTGTTCCCCAACATGACGGTGGCCGACAACGTATGCGCCGGTGTAAAGGGCGCGGGAGACGCCGCGGCGCGCAAAAAGCTCGCCGAGCGTTATCTGAGCATTTTCGGTCTAGCCGATTTTGCCGACCGCTATCCCGCGCGACTCTCGGGCGGCCAGCAGCAGCGTGTGGCCCTTGCTCGCATGGTGGCGGCGCACCCGGGCATCTTTATGTTCGACGAGCCCATGAGCGCACTCGATTCCTATCTTAAGAGCGCCCTCGAGCAGAACATGCTCGACCTGTTCGATGTATGCAACCGCACCGTGCTCTACGTGAGCCACGACATCGACGAAGCGTGCCGCCTGTGCCAGCGCATCTGCGTGATGCACGACGGGCATGTTGAGGAGATCGGCTCCGTCGAGGACGTGGTCCGCCGTCCGCAGACGCTGGCGGCGCTGCGCCTGACGGGCTGCAAGAACACAAGCCGGGCGCGCAAGATCGGCGACGAAGAAGTTGAGGCCCTCGACTGGGGCATGAGCTTTAACGTGGGTCGCGAGGTTCCCGATAATGTGGCGTACCTGGGCATTCGCGCAAGCTACTTCCATGTTGACAATCGCGCGGGGCGGGGTCGCAACAGCTATGATTTGCACGTGGCCCGAGTGAGCGATTCGCGCTTTGAGCGCCTGGTGCTGTTGGACGTGCCGCGTACTGATGCGCCCACGCGTCTACAGTGGAAGGTCAACAAAGTGAACGTAGCTGCCGACGGGCTGCCGCAGGCCGACGAGACCCTGCGCATGCACTTCGATGCGAGTAGGATCCACTTGGTTTGTCGATAGCGCCGGGTAATGCCGTCGGGGATATAAGCCTCGGCGGCTTTGTCTTGCCGCTCGCCGAATGAGGAATGACAAACTCTTATCAATAAAGATAATTATTTATTAAACGACGGCACACGACGCTGTCGTACGAATGTCAACGGCGTTCGTCTGGACGACAATCGTTGATATAGTTACCTTCGACGAGAAAAGGAGGGCGCGCCGATGCCGCAGAAGACATATTCGCGTCGCGTTGTCGCGCGTGCCCTGTATATGGCTCGGAGCCGCATATGAGCAGGTATGTTCACGGCTCCGGGAGAGACGACGCACAACTAAATAATCGACTGCAAAGCGGGTTCCCCAAAATTCCGGGTTTGAGCACGGCTGGGTTTTCGCCACCCACCGTGCAGAAATACCGTAGCTATTCATTTTTGGTTCGAGAGGGGAACCGTCATGGCTGAAGAATTCGATTTCCATCCGATGTGGGAGAGCCTCGGCATGAATCTTGCCGACCACGACATGCTGCTGGGCGCCGTGGGCCAGATGTACGGCGACATGTTCCTGACGCAGAACAATCGCCCCAAGTCCACTTCCTACCTGGACTTTGTGGCTACCAACATCCACAGCGGCCGTATTAAGGAGATGCTCGACAAGAAGGAGGCCGGCGAGGCCACCAAGATCGTCGGTTCGTTCTGCGTCTACGTGCCCGAGGAGATTGTGCTCGCCTGCGACGGTATCCCCGTGGGTCTGTGCTCTGGTGCCGATTGGGCAACCGATAAGGTTGAGGAGCACCTGCCGCGCAACACCTGCCCGCTCATCAAGAGCTTTGCCGGCTTTAAGCTGGGCGAGGTCTGCCCCTACATCGAGTCGAGCGACCTGGTGGTGGGCGAGAACACTTGCGATGGCAAGAAGAAGGCCTACGAGTTCTTTGCCACGCAAAAGAACATGTACGTCATGGATATCCCTAACGTGCACGACGAGTCGACGCTCGTGACCTGGAAGGCCGAGGTCAAGAAGCTTGCCGCCAAGATCGAGGAGGAGTGTGGCGTCAAGATTACGCCCGAGCGCCTGAAGGCTGCCATCCACGCCGTCAACGAGAAGCGTCGCGCTCTGCAACGTCTGGCTGCGACCCGCGCTGCCGATCCGGCGCCCATCAGCGGTCTCGACAGCCTGCTGACCGTTCAGGCCGCCTTTATGGACGACACACCGCGTCTGACCGGCGCCATCAACGATATGGCTGCCGAGTGCGAGGAACGCGTCGCCAACGGTGAGGGCGTGGCGCCCAAGGGCACCAAGCGCATCCTGTACACCGGTACGCCCATGGCCGTGCCCAACTGGAAGCTCTTCAACCTCATCGAGAAGGCCGGCGGCGTTGTGGTGGGCGAGGAGTCCTGCACGGGCTCGCGCTACTACAAGGACCTGGTCGATGAGTCTGGCGAGACGGTCGACGAGATGCTCGATGCCATCGCCGAGCGCTACTTTAAGATCAACTGCGCCGTCTTTACGCCCAACGACCAGCGTATGAAGGACATTGTCCAGATGGCCAAGGAACTGCATGCCGACGGCATCGTCGACGTGGCCCTGCAGTTCTGCACGCTCTACGAGATGGAGTCGTTTGCCTTGGAGAAGGCCGCCGAGGAGGCGGGCATTCCGTTTATGCACATCACGACCGACTACGCCGGCGAGGACGCCGGTCAGCTCCAGACCCGCATCGAGGCCTTCCTCGAGACGATTTAGCCGCACCTGCGCTAAGCTGTGCCGCCGGGTGTTCCTATCCACGCGATAGGGATTTCTCTGTTGCCGTGCCGGTCGGTGTCCGGATGCACCGCAGGGCACCGACCGGCTTCGCATAGCTGCCGGGGCGGGGATTTCCGCCGTCCCGGCAGATTCTGTCCGTTTGTTCAGACACGAAAGGAACTCAATGAACAACGACCTTTTCAAGGCGGGCGTCTCCCGTCGCGGTTTTCTGACCGGCTCCGCTGCCCTGTGCGCCATGGCGGGCCTCGGCCTCGCCGGCTGCGGCGGTTCGGGCGCCGAGAGCGGTAGCGCCGCTGCCTCCGGCCAGGATGTGGAGTATCGCGACGAGCTGCAGATCGCGCTCCCGGCGAGCCCGGACGGCCTCGATCCGCACACCACGTCGTCGCTTGTGACCATGGACATCATCTGCAACGTCGTCGAGCCGCTCTTTGGCCTCGATAGCGACTACGAGCCCCAGCCCGTGCTGGCCAAGGGCTATGAGGTCTCCGACGACGGCCTGACCTACACCATCAAGCTGCGCGAGGGCGTCACCTTCCACAACGGCAAGGAGTTTGGCTCCGAGGACGTCGTGGCCTCGATGAACCGCTGGCTCACCGTCAACGACCGCGCCGCGAGCCTGCTTCCCGGTGCCACCTTCGCCGCCTCGGGCGACCACGAGGTCACCTGCACACTGACCGAGCCTGCCATCGACTTTCTGATCATTCTGGGCAACCACTCCCAGTATCCGGGTATCTTCCCCTCCGAGGTCATCGAGGCCGCGGGCGATACCGGCGTGACCGAGTACGTGGGTACCGGTGCCTATAAGTTTGTGGAGTGGAAGCAGGACCAGTACGTCCATCTCACCCGCTACGAGGACTATGTCGCCGCCCACGGCAAGGCTTCGGGCTACACCGGCAAGGTCTCCGCGCCCACCAAGGACATCTACTATCAGTTCGTGACCGAGGCCTCCACGCGCGTGAGCGGGTTTGAGACCGGCGAGTACGATATTGCTGGCGAGATTCCCACCGAGAACTACCACGACTTCGACGGCAACGACGACGTCAAGCTCTACACCCATAACGCCGGCGTTCTGACCGCCTTCCTCAACATGAACGAGGGCATCTTCGCCGACGAGGAGATCCGCAAGTGCGCCCTCATGGCTATCGACTGCGAGGCGGCCGCCCTTGCCGTCTATGGCGAGAAGGAGCTCTTCAACATCGATCCCAACCTTGGCAACCCCGAGAACACTCAGTGGGCGACCGACGCGGGCAAGAAGTACTTCAACCAGGCCGACGCCAAGGCCGCCAAGAAGGCTCTGGCCAAGACCTCCTATGCCGGTGAGACGGTCAAGCTGCTGACCACCCCCGATTACAAGGATATGTACAACGCCACCGTCGCGCTGCAGGAGCAGCTCGAGAAGGCCGGCTTCACCGCCGAGGTCGACAGCTACGAGTTCGCGACCTTTATGGACATCCGCTCCGGCAAGCCCGAGCAGTGGGACCTCTTTGTGGCCTCCACCAACTACAAGCCCATCCCGGCCCAGTCCCTCTCGGTCTCCAAGGCCTTCTATGGCCTGTCCGACGAGAAGGCGCTCAAGCTCGTGGCCGAGACCCGCACCGCCAAGGACACCGACGCCGCGGCCAAGAAGTGGGCCGAGGCTCAGGAGCGCCTCTATGAGATCGCCGTCATCGAGCCGCTTTGCCACTACGCTTCCATCACGGGCACCCAGGCAGACGTCGAGGACGTCGAGGTGCTCGACGGCGCCATCGTTTGGAATGCCAAGCGTCCGGAGTAATGCAATAGATGGCGTGGCGGCTTGAGGGATCTGGTCCCCTGTGGCCGCCACGCCCTGTCCACGTTCAGAGGGGAAATAGACGCCTCGCATGTTGAAGTACACGCTCAAACGTATAGGCGCGATGGTTCCGGTGATGCTCATCATCTCGGTCGTCGTGTTTTTGATTATCTATCTCACACCGGGTGACCCGGCTTCTTCGATGCTCGGCATGGAGGCTTCGGCCGACCAGATCGAGCGCGTCAACGATAGCCTGGGACTCAACGAGCCGCTGCCGCAGCGCTACGTTGAGTGGATGGACGGCGTGCTTACCGGCGACCTGGGCGATTCGTATTTTATGCGCCAGCCCGTCACGCAGGCGATCGCCGAGCACTTTGGCCCCACGCTATCGCTCGCGCTTCTGGCACAGCTCATCGCGCTGTTGATTGCACTGCCCTGCGGCGTCGTCGCCGCCCTCAAACATGGGTCGCGCACCGACGCGGTCTTGCGTGTCGTTGCTCTTTTGGGCGTGGCGATACTCGGCTTTTTGATGGCGCTCATGCTTATGTGGCTGTTTGCCGTCACGTTGCGTGTGTTCCCGGTGGCCGGCTATGCGCCGCTATCGAAGGGTTGGTTCAGCCATTTACGCTATCTTGCGTTGCCGGCCATATCGCTTGGATGTGTGCAGGCGGCCCTGCTCATGCGCATGACCCGTTCGAGCGTGATCGAGGCCATGCAGCTCGACTGCGTCAAGACGGCGCGTGCCAAGGGCGTCTCCGAGGTTCGCGTCGTGCTGGCCCATGCCCTGCGCAACGCAGCGCTGCCGATTCTCACCTCGGTCGGCTATTCTTTTGGCGCCCTGATTACGGGTGCCGTGGTGACTGAGGCCATTTTTAACATCCCCGGTTTGGGCCAGCTGGTCACGAGCTCTATCGAGCGTCGCGACTATCCGGTGATTCAGGGCGTGCTGCTGGTCATCGCCTTGTTGAATTCGGTGATCAATCTGGTCGTCGACCTTGCCTACGGCGCTTTTGACCCGCGCGCTCGCAAATGGGGCGATGCATGATGGCAAACTTTAAGAAGGCTCTTGCCAACAAGGGGTTTGTGGTCGGCGGCTGCATTTTCCTGGCGATTGCGCTGATCGCGCTCGTCGGTCCGCTGGTGTGGACGGTTAATCCCAATGCGCAGGAGATGGCGTTGCGACTTTCGGCACCTTCGCCCGCGCATCCCTTTGGCTGCGATGACTTTGGCCGCGACCTGCTTGCCCGCGTCATCGCGGGCGCGCGCGTGTCGCTTGGCGTCGGCATTGCCGTCACGCTCGCGACGAGTGTGCTCGGCTTGGTGATCGGCGCCTATGCGTGCTACAACGAGAGGCTCGATCATATTCTCATGCGCATCTGCGACGGCCTTATGTCCATTCCGGGCGTGCTGCTGGCCATCGCGCTCATGGCGATGATGGGGGCGAGCGTGTGGAACGTCATCATCGCGCTCTCCATCGTCTATACGCCCAGCATGGCGCGCATCGTGCGCTCGCGCGCGATGGTGGTCAAGGAGGAGCCCTTTGTGGAGGCCCTGCGCGTGCAGGGCGCCTCGACCGCGCGCATCGTGTGGCTGCATATCGTGCCCAACGTTATGGCGCCCTTCCTGGTGCAGGCGACCTTCGTCTTTGCCGAGGCCGTGCTCTCTGAGGCCGCCCTCTCGTTTCTGGGCCTGGGTATCAAGGCGCCCGACGCCAGCTGGGGAAACATCCTGCAGGCGGGCAAGAACGTGATGCGCAAAGCCCCGTGGATGATCTTCTTCCCGGCAGCGGCCATCATCGCGAGCGTGCTTTCGCTGAACCTTGCCGGCGACGGCCTGCGCGACGCCCTCGACCCCAAGACCAAGGAGGACTAGCCCATGAGCGAACATCTTTTGGACGTGCGCGACCTCTGCATCTCGTTTGTGGGCCGCGATGGCAACGCGCTGGAAGCCGTCAACAAACTCAACCTACATATCGATGCCGGCGAGATCGTTGGTGTTGTCGGCGAGTCCGGCTGCGGTAAGTCGGTGTTTGCCCAGAGTGTCATGCGCCTATTGGAGCATGAACAGAAGATGGCCTATACCGGTCAGATTCTCTTTGACGGGGAGGACCTGCTCGCGCGCCCGCTCAAGCGCATGCGCGAGGTGCGCGGCTGCGATATTGCCATGATCTTTCAGGACCCGTTGTCCTCACTCAACCCCGTCATGACGGTGGGCGCGCAGGTTATCGAGGCGGTGAGGGCCCACCGTAAGGTGAGCCGACGCGAAGCCCGCAACGAGGCTCTATCGCTGTTGGAGCGTGTGGGAATTCGAGATGCCGCGGCTCGCTTCGACATGTATCCGGGCGATTTTAGCGGCGGCATGCGCCAGCGCGTGATGATTGCCATGGCGCTTGCCGGTCATCCGCGACTGCTGATTGCCGATGAGCCCACCACGGCACTCGACACCACCACCCAAAAGCAGATCCTCGACCTACTGCGCGACCTCAACCGCACCGAGAACATGGCGGTGCTTTTTATCAGCCATGATTTGGGTGTCGTCACGAGCATCTGCTCGCGCGTGCACGTCATGTATCTGGGCCAAATCGTAGAAGAGATCGACGCCTGCGGCCTTATGGAGCGCCCGAGCCACCCGTATGCCCAGGGGCTCATCGCGAGCATTCCGCCGCTCGAAGGCGAGCGAGTTGACACGTTGGCGGATATTCCGGGCACAGTGCCGCCGCTTACGGCAATACCCTGTGGATGCCGCTTTGCGCCTCGTTGCGCCCGGGCGGACGAGCGTTGCCGCGCACAGGAGCCTCCGCTGGTTGCCGTGAATGCGTGCGACCGGTCTAAATGCTGGCTTGTCGAGAAAGGGGAGTGCCATGGCTGTTGATAGCGAAGCCCTGCTTAGGGTCTCACATCTGACTAAAACGTATCCCATGCCGGGCTCAGGTTTTAAGCGTCAGGTCTTTACCGCCGTGGACGATCTGTCGTTTGAGATCGCGCCGGGCGAGGTCTATGGCCTGGTTGGCGAATCCGGATCGGGCAAGTCGACGACTGGACGCCTGATCTGTGGTCTCGAACGTGCGGATTCCGGCTCGATTGTCTATCGCGGGCACGACCTCGCCACGATGTCGGAGCGCGAACGCAAGCCGTTTCGCCGCGAGATCCAGCTGGTATTCCAGGATAGCTCTACGGCTTTTGACCCGCGCAACCGTGTCGGCCGCATTTTGGAGGAGCCGCTGATTATCGCCGGCGTGCGCGATGCGGATGAGCGCCATGGGCGCGCGCTCTCGGCTCTAGCCTCGGTCGGTCTTCTGGCAGAGCATTACGACCGCTATCCGCATGACCTTTCGGGAGGACAGCGTCAGCGACTCAATCTGGCACGGGCGCTTATTTGCGAGCCGCGCCTTGTGGTATGCGACGAGCCGGTCTCGGCGCTTGACGTGTCCGTTCAGGCCCAAGTGCTCAACTTGCTTCGCGACCTGCAGCGCACGACGGGCGTGGCGCTGCTGTTTATCACGCATGATATGCGTGTGGTTCGGCATATGTCCGACCGGATTGGCGTGCTCTACCACGGTCGTCTTGTCGAGGAAGGCGCGGCCGAGGACGTGATCGCGCACCCGAGCGATCCGTATACGCAGGAGCTTATCGACGCCATTCCCTAGAGGATGCTTCCTTTTGGGTATGGCATGGGTTCGTTGTTTAATTGTCGGTATATCGGTGCAAGAGAGGGGAACTACTATGGCCGATATCGAGGAACAGCCGTTGCCGCGCACGTTTGAGGAGTTCAACGAGCAGCGCAAGGCGGCGTTTATTCGCGTCAAGGATTACAAACAGGCCGGCAATCGCCTGGTCGGCTTTTTGTGCAGCTATACGCCGCTCGAGATCATCGATGCCGCGGGCGCCGCAAGTGTCGCTCTGTGCGGTACGTCCGATGAGGTGATTCCCGAGGCCGAGAAGGTGCTGCCGGCAAACCTCTGCCCGCTCATCAAGTCGACGTACGGCTTTGCCTACTCGCAAAAGTGCCCGTTTACGTACTTTAGCGACATGATCATCGGCGAGACCACCTGCGACGGCAAGAAGAAGATGTACGAGCTACTCAACGAGCTCAAGCGCACGCACATTCTGCATCTTCCGCAGGGTCGCGACCGCGCCTACGAGCGCGAGGGCTGGTACGAGGAGTGCCGTCTGCTCAAGGAGGAGCTCGAGGGCTTCTACGGCATCACGATTACCGACGACGACCTGCGCGCTGCCGTCCGTCGTCGCAACCGCTTGCGTGCGGCTCAGCTCGACATGTTTGCGCTTCAGGCCAACCAGCCTGCGGCCATGAGCGGCGTCGACTTGATGAGCACCATGTTTGCCGGTACGTTCAGTTTTGATATCGAGGCCTATACGCAGCAGCTGGAGCAAAAGGTCGCCAAGCTGCGCGAGGCCTACGACGCGGGCGAGCGCCCGGTCGCGGCGGATGCCAAGCGCATTCTGATCACCGGCTGCCCGGTGGGCGGCGTGATCAACAAGATCGGTCGCACCATCGAGTCCAACGGCGGCGTGGTCGTGTGCATGGACGACTGCTCGGGCGAGCGTACGGCGGCCATGATGATCGATCCGGAGGCTCCCGATATCCTGCGCGCCATCGCCGACCGCTACCTGGATATCAACTGCTCGGTCATGACGCCCAACGACGGCCGTATGGAAAACACGCTGGCCATGTGCGAGAAGTATCATGTCGATGGCGTGGTGGAGAGCGTGCTCCAGGCGTGCCACACCTTCAACGTTGAGAGTGCGCGCATGCAGGAGGCCGTCGAGGGTGCGGATATTCCGTACATGAAGATCGAGACCGACTACAGCAACGGCGACATGGGCCAGATCGAGACCCGCATCGCCGCCTTCATCGAAACCCTCTAGCTTTCTCAGGCACCGGATCTTGCCCCTCAAACCGTCGCTTGCGTACCCAAAGTACGCTGCGCTCCGCTTTCGGGGCAATCTCCGGCACCTGTGAAACCTAGAGCTAAGGCGCCTGAACGCGCCGCTACCTTTGATGTTTAGATTGGAAGAGAGCCATGATAGGGATCGGGATCGATATCGGGTCTACGGCGGCTAAGGCCGCTGTGGTCGACGGGGAGGGTTCGGTGGCGTGGACGTGCGTGCAACCAACCGGGTTCTCCTCGGTCGATGCTTCCGAGCGGCTGCGCGAGGCACTGGCAGCGGCCGGCTATGACGTGGCTGCCGACGACGTGCGCGTGATCGCGACCGGCTACGGTCGTGTCGCCGTTCCCTATGCGCACAAGGTCGTGACCGAGATTACCTGCCACGGTACCGGTGCCGTGCGTCTGTTTGGCGACCACGGCACCGTGATTGACGTGGGCGGTCAGGACACCAAGGTCATCCAACTTAAGGGTGGCCGCGTGGCCAAGTTTGCCATGAACGACAAGTGCGCCGCCGGCACGGGGCGCTTTTTGGAGATCATGGCCGACCGCCTTGGCATTTCCCAGCAGCAGATGGCCGACCTGGCGCGTTCCGGCAAGCCCACCAAGATTAGCAGCATGTGCACGGTCTTTGCCGAAAGTGAGGTCATCAGCCTGATCGGTCGCGGCGAGCCGCGCGAGAATATTGCGCGTGGCGTGATCGACAGCGTGGTCTCGCGCGTGGCGACTATGGCCGGGCAGGCCGCGGGCGCCCCGTACTACCTGACCGGTGGCCTGTGCGAGAACGCCTTCGTGGTGGAGCGGTTGGGCGAGCTACTGGGGTCGCCGGTGATCACCTCGCCTCAGGCGCGCTTTGCTGGGGCCATCGGTGCTGCCGTCCGCGCGCGGGCGCTGGTTTAAGGGGCCCTGTCGATGCGCATCCTCAACATCTCGGCCCAAAAGCCCGACAGCACGGGCAGCGGCACGTATCTTTCGGCGCTCGTGCGCTCCCAGCTGGCAGCCGGGTGCGAGCCCGCCGTCCTCTGCGGCGCCGCCCCGGGCGACACGCAGGGCGACATCCCGACGGGCGTACCCGTCTATACCGTCGACTTCGAAACCCCTGAGCTGCCCTTTCATATCTGCGGTATGTCCGATGTCATGCCCTATCCCTCTACACGCTATCGTGACCTGACGCCTTCGATGCTCAAGGCATTTGAGCGGGCATTTGCTGCTGCAATCGATCGTGCGGTGGCTGAGTTTCGGCCCGATCTGGTGCTCTGCCATCACCTTTATCTGGTGACCGCATTGGCGCGCGAGTGCGTCCGAGGCGTGCCGGTTGTTGCCGTGTGCCATTCGACCGACCTGCGCCAGCTGCGTTCGCATGCGCTCGAGCGCGATCGCATCGTAAGCGCGGTTCGTCGGCTCGATGCCGTCTTTGCGCTCCATGCTGAGCAGGCTGAGCAGATTGGCCTGGTGTGCGGCGTCGATGCCGATCGCATCCACGTGATTGGGACGGGCTACGACCATCGCGTCTTCTGCCGCGACGCAAGCGTGGCGAGGCAGCCGGGATCGCTTGTGTACGTGGGCAAGATTTGTTTTAAAAAGGGCGTCGAGTCGCTGGTTCGAGCCGTGTCATTACCGATTGACGATGGCGTCCGCCCATCTGGCTTGGTACTTGTGGGCGGCCGCGGGGACGATGCCGAGTACGCGCGTATCGAGCGCTTGAGCGCGGCCTCGGATGTGCCGGTGACGCTGGCGGGGCGCTTGGATAGCGATGGGCTCGTGCGTGCCTACCGCAGTTCCGACGTCTTTGTGCTGCCTTCGTTTTACGAGGGTCTGCCGCTCGTGACGATCGAGGCCCTCGCGTGCGGTTGCAAAGTTGTGGTGACCGATTTGCCCGGCGTTCGTCCCTGGATGGAGACGATGCTTCCCGGTGCTCCCGTGACGTGGGTGGCGTCGCCGCGTATGACGGATGTCGACACGCCCGTGGCGGCCGACCTTCCGTTGTTTGAGCGCGCACTGGCAGATGCTATCGCGCAGGCGCTTGCGGCGCCGCCTTCGACGTTCGAGCCGTCGGCGGTCTCTTGGGAAGCGTGCCTGGGGCGTATACTTAAAGTCGTTGATTTGTTGGAAGGGGGTTCGTATGGCTGACGATCAGATTAAGCTCACGTCTATGACTGCCGCGAGCGGTTGAGCCGCTAAGCTGGCTCCCGGAGCCCTCGCCCAGGTCCTGGGCGACTTGCCCAATGTGCATAACGACAACTTGCTCGTGGGGTTCGATACCTCCGACGATGCGAGCGTCTTCCGCGTAGGGGAGAACCTGGGGCTCGTGCAGTCCATCGACTTCTTCCCGCCGATGGTCGACGACCCGTTTCTGTTTGGCCAGATCGCTGCGGCCAACTCGCTGTCGGATATCTACGCCATGGGCGGGCGGCCGAGCCATGCCATGAACTTGCTGTGCATCCCGAGCTGTCTGGGCGTTGAGGTTGCCGGTCAGATTCTGGCGGGCGGTGCCGACAGGTGCGTCGAGGCGGGTTGCTCCATCGCGGGCGGCCACACCATCAACGACGACGAGCCCAAGTACGGTCTGTCCGTGAGCGGTTTTGTACCACTCGACCACATGCTCGCCAACAGCGGTGCGCGCGTGGGCGATGTCCTGCTGCTGACCAAGGCGATCGGCTCGGGCATCATCACTACGGCCATTAAGGGCGAGCTCATCGAGCAGGACGAGGCCGCAGCCATGTTTGACTCGATGCGCACCCTCAACGAGGCGCCGATTCGTCTGGCCGAGGGACTTGAGCTTCACGGCTGCACCGATGTCACGGGCTTTGGCCTGATCGGGCACGCGTGCGAGATGGCCGAGGGCTCGGGTGTGCAAGTTGAGCTTGCGTCGGGAGCGGTACCGCTCTTTGACCAGGTGCTCGACATGGCGCGTTTGGGCATTATCCCCGCGGGCTCCTACCGCAACCAGGACTTCTTTGGCCCGCGCGTGGCGGCCGACGAGGACCTGGAGCCGGGCATGCTGGATGCGCTGTACGATCCGCAGACGTCTGGTGGTTTGCTTATTGCGGCGCCCGCGAGGGATGTGGATGTGCTCGCGCGTCGCCTGGATGCCGAGGGGCGCATCGCCGCCGTCGTTGGTCGCGTGTGCGAGGCGGAGCCGGGCGGTCCTGCCGTCCGCGTTGTTCGCTAGCCCGCACGTTTATGTAACTGTTTGCCGTTCTCTAGAACGGTTCTTTCGAAAGGAATTTGCTATGTCTACCAAAATTGAAGTCAATGCCATGGGCGATGCCTGCCCGCTGCCCGTCGTCAAGACGCTCAAAGCCCTGAAGCAGCTCGATGGCGAGGGCGCCGTCGTGACCTCGGTCGATAACGAGACCGCAGTCAAGAACATCTCCAAGATGGCGCAGGAGAAGGGCTGCACGGCCTCGGTCGAGAAGGTTTCTGACGCCGAGTGGCACGTGACCGTCTCGACCGCCGGTGCCGTGGCCGTTGCGGACCCCGAGCAGGACGGCGCTGCTTTCTGCGACGCCAGCGCCGGCAAGGGCAAGCTCGTCATTTCCGTCTACACCGACTGCATGGGCCGCGGAGACGACGAGCTGGGCCACAAGCTCATGAAGGCGTTTATTTTTGCTGTGACGCAGCAGGAGGAGCTGCCCGCGACCATGCTGTTTTACAACGGCGGCGCCAAGCTCACCGTCGAGGGCTCGCCGGTGCTCGATGACCTGAAGGGTCTGGCCGAGCAGGGCGTCGAGATCCTTACCTGCGGCACCTGCCTCGATCACTTTGGCATTAAGGACCAGCTCGCGGTGGGCGAGGTCACCAACATGTACGTGATCGTGGAGAAGATGGAGCAGGCCGTGCGCGTCGTGCGCCCGTAGCGTATTGGTTGGAGGTGCCATGAGGGAGAAGCGCCCGGCGCTTGTTATCACGTTTCCTACCACGGCGGCCGCCATGGGGTGCGAGACCTTATGCATCGAGCGCGGCCTTCCCGGGCGAACGATTCCCGTGCCCGGGGAGGTCGCTGCCGGCTGCGGTCTGGCGTGGAAGGCGTTGCCTGCCGATGAGGAGCTGCTGCGCAGCGAGCTTACCGCGGCGGGCGTTCCTACCGAGGGCTATACCGTGATCGATATGTGGGAGGTCGTGCGATGATCTACCTAGACAACGCGGCGACGACCATGCACAAGCCGCAGACGGTCATCGATGCCGTGACGCAGGCGATGTGTTCGCTCGGCAATGCCGGGCGCGGCGCCACGTCGGGTGCCCTCGATGCCGCTCGTACGATTCATGGCTGCCGTGCCAAGCTCGCGCGCCTTTTGGGTTGCCCGAGGGCGGACCATGTGTGCTTTACGCCCAACTCCACGGCGGCGCTCAACACCGTCATCAATGGCGTGGTGCGCCCCGGCGATCGCGTGGTCACGACGGTGCTTGAGCACAACTCGGTGCTACGTCCGCTCAACCGCCTTGCGGCAGAGCAGGGTGTGACCGTTGAGCATGCGGGCTGCGATGCGAGCGGCGTGCTCGACTACGACGAGCTCGAGCGGTTGGTCACGCTGGGCACGCGTGCTGTGGTGGTGACGCACGCCTCCAATGTGACCGGCAACGCGGTCGACATTGCGCGCGTGGCGGCCATGGCTCATGCTGCCGGTGCGCTGATGATCGTCGACGCCTCGCAGTCTGCCGGTACGGCGAAGATCGACATGCAGGCCATGGGGCTCGACGTCGTGTGCTTTACCGGCCACAAGGGATTGATGGGCCCGCAGGGCACCGGCGGTCTGGCCGTGGCGGAGGGTGTCGACGTGGCGCCCTGGGCCATGGGCGGCACGGGCGTGCACAGCTTCGATGCGCTGCAGCCGCTTGAGTGGCCCACGCGCCTTGAGGCGGGCACGCTCAACGGTCACGGCATCGCGGGCCTTTCTGCCGGTCTCGACTTTATCGAGGCGCAAGGCGGGGTCGAGGCGATTGCGGCACACGAGCGAGCACTGGCGGATCGCTTCCTTGCCGGTGTGCGCGAGATTCCGGGGATTAAGCTCTACGGTGCCTTTGACCAACCCGCGCGCTCGGCGATCGTGTCGCTCAACGTGGGTGATATCGACTCTGCCGAGATCTCGGACGCGCTCATGCAAGGGTGGGGGATCGCGACGCGCCCCGGCGCCCATTGCGCTCCGCTCATGCACCGTGCGCTGAGGACCGAGCGTCAGGGTGTCGTTCGCTTCTCGTTTGGGTATTTCAACACGGACGAGGAAGTTGACACCGCGATTGATGCTTTGCGCGATTTAGCCTGCTAAAGCTGCTAGACCGTTTATACTTGCGGGACGGGCCTTTTGCCCGTCCCGTTTTTGTTTCGACCCGAAAGGTGTGCCTATGGCCTCATCCGCACCGCGCGGTCTGCGCTCCGACCATGTTGTTACCGTCGGCATCGCCCTGTTCTCGATGCTCTTTGGCGCCGGCAACCTCATCATTCCGCCGTTGCTGGCGCTCCAGGCCGGCACGGCCACACCGCTTGCCATGGTTGGCTTTTTGATTGCCGCTATCGGTTTGCCCGTCATGGGATTTATCGCCGTTGCGCTCGCCGGCACGGCCCGCGAGCTGGCCGGCCGCGTGCATCCCAAGTTTGGCGAATTCTTCGTTGCGGCGGTCTATCTGGCCATCGGCCCGTGCCTGGCCATTCCGCGCACAAGCTCTACGGCGTTCGAAATGCTGGTGCCGCTGCTGCCCGAGGGCGTTTCGCTCGGTACGGCACGTCTGGTGTTTGCCATCGGGTTCTTTGTCGTCGCGTTTGCTCTCACGCTGCGCCCGGGTGTCATCACGCGCGTGCTCGGCCGCATTACGGGCCCCGCGCTCATTGCGCTCATCGTGCTGGTTGTGGGTGCTGCCGTGATCTCGCCGCTGGGACCGGCTGCCGCGCCGCAGGCTCCCTATGATGCAGGCGCCGCCGTGCAGGGCTTTCTGACTGGCTATCAGACCATGGACCTGCTCGCGTCGCTCGCCTTCGGCATTATCATCGCCGAGACCATCCACGAGCTGGGTGTTACCGATGACAAGCGCGTGGCCTTTGAGATTTCGCGTTCCGGCGTGATCGCCGGCGTGCTCATGGCCATCATCTACTGTGGCCTGGCGCTTGCCGGAATGCAACTCGGCATGGTTATGCCCGATGCCACCAACGGCGCTGCCATCCTCGCTCGTTCGGCCTCCATGCATTTTGGGCTTGCTGGCACGGTCGTGGTCTTCGCGATCTTTTTCCTCGCCTGCATGAACGTGTGCATCGGTCTTATTAGCTGCTGCTCGCGCTATTTCTGTGAGACGTACGTAGTTGAAGGGGGAGCGGAGGCTTCCGAGGAGGCCATGCGCCGCCCCTTCGCGATCCTTGCCTTTGTGTTCGCGGCGTTTTCGTGCGTGCTCTCCAACGTGGGCCTCGACGTGATCCTTATGTTCTCGGTGCCCATGCTTAACGCCTTGTATCCCGTCGCCATCGTGCTGGTTCTCATGGGTTTGGTACACGGCTTTTGCGACGCGCATCCGCAGGTGTGGGTCTGGGTTGGCGGTGTGGTTGCCGTGCAGAGCGTGATCACCTCGGTCCGCGATGCGTTCTTTGGGGGCACGTGGCTGCCGTTTGATGCGCTGCCGTTGGCGGATATCGGTGCCGCGTGGGCGCCGGTTGCCGTGGTGGCATTTGTGATCGGCCTGCTCCATAGTCGTTTTGTCGCACATTCGAGGAGCTAAGGCATCAATGCTTGCACAGGCGGGGAGTCTCCCCTATAATTTCCTTCGCTTTGGGACACGCAAGGTTTAGACCTTAGCTGCTCAACACCTTCGGGACGTGGCGCAGTTTGGTAGCGCGCCTGCTTTGGGAGCAGGATGTCGCAGGTTCAAATCCTGTCGTCCCGACCATATCTTGCGGGCGTAGTTCAATGGTAGAACCCCAGCCTTCCAAGCTGATGACGCGGGTTCGATTCCCGTCGCCCGCTCCAGAAAAACCGCAGGTCAGAGGTATTAAAGCTTCTGTCCTGTTATTTTATGTAACAACGCATGACATATTCGTGACACATCTTGGTAGCAGCCTACCCACATCCCCTCCTAAGTTGCGGTGAAATACGGACTGTTTTTTGGCTTATTTGGCTCATCTGGTCCGTATTTCACCGCAACTTTTGTTGGAGGCGAATTTTGGTGCCGTTGAGAGGGCTGTGGCGGCCGTCTGCCGATAGATAAAAATGCTATCAGAGCTCTGACCTGCGTCGTCAAGCTTTTGGTCAGCTTTTGGCAAGGCCTACGGACGGAAGCATGCGATAGCGTAATGGTATTCTCTCCGCCGTGATGGTTATGGGGTTGGCCATGCTCGATAAAGGCAAACATTTTCCGCAGTCATATGCAAGGATGCTATTCTCGGCCGTTGGAATTCATCAAGATGGACAGCTGCTTATAACAATTGATCCTTGGGATGAACGCCGTGCGCGTGAGCTTATGCAGGAAGAGCTCATGCTTCGTCTTTACAACCACGTGTATGCGGATCCGGTCTATTGGAATAATCTTGGGGTTGAAGATCGCATCTTTCAGCTGGCATCCGCTATTGCGGTCGTTGAACCGGATGCTGTGTTTTGCGGATCGACAGCAGCGCTGCTCTACGGCATCGGCTCGGCGTATACGCTTCTGGATAAAGTGCAAGTGCTGCTGCCACGGTCTACAAGGCGTGATACGTATGAGTTCGTTGAATACAAGCGCTGGCGCCCGGGCGAAGTGTGGCGGCTTGGTCTGTTTACACTGACGGATCCGTGTCGAACGGTTGTTGATATCGCGCGATCGAGCGCCTTTCGCTATGCGCTGGGTTATGTCGATGGCTTGGCCCGTGAGTACGATGTCGAACGCGAAGAGCTGCGAGCATATGCGCAGGCAAATTGTCGAGGGCTGCATGGCATCGCGCGTGCTTTTGACGTTTTTGATTATATGGATGGCAGGTCAGACAACGGCGGCGAGTCCGAGGCGAGAGCAGCGATGATTCTCGCTGGGGTTGCCGCGCCTGAGCTTCAAGTTGAGATAACGCGACCGGGAAACGCTGGCTATTATCTAGCAGATTATGGCTGGCAGATGCCAGACGGCTCATGGACGCTGGCAGAGCTGCATGGGCTAGGCAAGTTTGAAGACGAGGCTCAAAATGATCCAGAGCGGGCGGCGGCAAAAACGTATCGAGCGGCCCTCATGCGCGACGCGAACCTTCGCGCCATGGGCCACAACGTCATTCATTTCAAACTCTCGGACACCTACGACGTAGAATCGTTCGGTGCCATGATGCGCGGTTACGGCATTCCGACAACAAAACCCTACGCCGAATCCCGATAGCGAAATCGTTCGCGGTCCACCTTCAATAAGTTGCGGTGAAATACGGACTGTTGAGGCCTTTAAAGGCATGAAACAGTCCGTATTTCACCGCAACTTAGGAGGGGATGGGGTTAGCTGCGGGGGCGGTGGCGGAGCTTGTCGATGGTGGTGTCGGTGCTGTGACTGCGGGCTTCGGCGACGCGGTCGCGAGCGTCGGCAGCGGTTTGGCGCTCGCGGCGGTAATCGATCATGCCTTGAATGATGGGCTTGCCAAAGCTCACGACATCATCGTTGTAGATGGCGGTTCGGGCTGCAAGGAGGCAGTCGGTAAAGTCCATATGGGTCTTGCCAAAGAGTTTGATGGCAAGGGCGACAACGGTGGGCTCGTCGACCATGACGTCATCGAGCAGCCTTCTCATGGCCGTAGCAATCTCAACGCGGGGAACCTTATAGACGTCGCGCAGCGTGACCACGACGCGCGTGATGATCTCGGGGTAGACGCGAGCGGTGCGCGTGGCGATGACCTTGGCGGCGCGCGGTGACAGAACTTCGTCGTCGTTGAGCAGGTAGCGTAGGATGACGGTCTCGTCGATGATGGTGCTACTCATGGATATCTACTTCCTCGGGACCCAAAATCGAATCGTCGCTTTCCGTGGCAAGGTATTCAATCCAGGCATTGCGCTCCTCGGCGCGGCGATTGGGATCTCCGTATGCTTTGAGCGATCCATAGGCGGCGGTGCCGTCCTTTGAGCGCACGGCGACCGGCTGAAAGGGAAGCTTGCGCATCAAAATGCTCTGCGCGACAAAAAGGCGGACAGCCTCGGCGAGCGATGTGCCCATGGCGTCGTAGAGGCGCTCGGCATGCTGTTTGTCCTCTTCGCGAATGCGCACCTGCAGGATGGCTCGTTTTTGCGTCGATGACATCACTGCCCTCCCTTAGCTAACGTGCAATATAGTCGGTCAAATGCGGCATGTGCCGACATCATAGAATCTTATAACCATTACTTTATTTTACTCAAGTAAATAACCATTAACACGAATACAAGCGTAGTACATCCAAAATGAGAGCGTGTAAAAATCTCAGAGGTGTACGCATGTAATACACTCACCTTTATAGCTTCTAGAGAATAATTCCAACCTGCCAAAACCCCTGCAATACACCCGTATTGCAGGGCCTATGCTCAAGTTTGCCACCTGCAACTGCGTATATTTAGCCTGTATATCGTTGGAGGAACTCTATCGAAGCGCCTGTTTCGCCGCATGCGCTCGATACGCCGATGCCAGGCCACGGGCGGCTTGGGGCAACGTCGACAGGGTCTCTCCGGCATGGGATTCAGGAGGGAGTGAACAACATGGGCAATAAACGAGTCGTGGCTGATTCTTCACGCTGCATTGGGTGCCAAACCTGTATGGCGGCGTGCATCGAGGCACACGATATTCCTGGCAACATCGCCGCACCTCGCTTGCGCGTAACGCGCACCTACGAGATCTCCGCGCCGGTGGCATGTCACCACTGCGAGGACGCTCCGTGCGCGAAGGCCTGTCCTACGGGCGCCTTGTTCTTTGATCCAAAGAACCATCGTATCGGCGTCAACGAGGACAACTGCATCGGCTGCAAGAGCTGCGTTATGGCATGCCCCTTTGGCGCCGTGAGCGTGGCGACCACGCAGGTCCCCGTCTTGATGGGTGACGTTCGCGTGGGTTCGCAGACCAAGAGCTTCGTGCTCAAGTGCGACCTGTGCGTGGACCGTCCCGGCGGTCCGGCGTGTGCCGAGGCGTGCCCGACCAAGGGCCTCACCCTGGTAGACGAGGAGCGCCTGGCAGAACTGACTGCCGAGCGTGCCCGCGCCACCATCGAAAACGAGGCGTAAGCGTCGGGCGACAGGCCCAATGATTGTCAAATAAGTACCGAGTATTCGGTAGCAGAGAAAGGAAGGAGGGTGTCATGGAGAAGCATAAAGTGATCTGCCCGTATTGCGGCGCCGGTTGCCAGTTTAACCTCTTGGTCCAAAACGGCCAGGTCGTGGGTACCGAACCGCTCAACGGCATCACCAACCAGAGCGAGCTGTGCCTTAAGGGCATGAGCGGCTACGACTTCATCAACGACACCAAGATCTTGACTCCCCGCGTACTGCACCCGATGATCCGTCGCACCAAGGGCGCGGATCTTGAGCGCGTAAGCTGGGACGAGGCACTGGATTTCACCGCATCTAAGATGCAGGCCATAATTGACGAATATGGTCCTAACGCTGTCATGACCACCGGCTCTTCGCGAGGCGGCGGCAATGAGGCGAACTACGTCATGCAGAAGTTTACGCGTGCGTGCATCGGCACCCACAGCGTGGACAACTGCGCCCGTACTTGACACGGCCCTACTGTCCTCGGTCTGATGGACACGGTTGGTTCAGGTTGCATGTCATGCTCCATCCCCGGTATGGAGGATGCGGGCTGCATTTTCCTCTTCGGCTATAACCCTGCCGATTCGCACCCCATCGTCGCAAGGCGTATCGTGCGAGCCAAAGAAAAGGGTTGCAAGATCATCGTCGCCGACCCGCGCCATATCGAAACCGCGCGTATCGCCGATCTCTACCTTCCGATCAAGAACGGTTGCAATGTTGCGTTCCTCAACGCCTTTGCCAACTGTCTGGTCAACGATGGCCTCTACGACAAGGAATTCGTCGCCGAGCACACGAACGGCTTTGACGAGTGGTGGGAGACCATCAAGAACTACACTCCCGAATCCGTACAGGACATCACGGGTGTCGAGCCCGCGTTGATCCACCAAGCTGCCGAGATGTACGCCACGGCGAAGCCCTCTGCCATCATTGGCTGGGGCATGGGCGTATGCCAGCAGAAGCAGAATCTGAAGACGGTGCACACCATCGCCTCCATCGCCTGCGTTGCCGGCCAGATCGGCAAACCCAATTCCGGTCTCGCGCCCGTGCGTGGCCAGAATAACGTCCAGGGCTCCTGCGATATGGGTATGCTGCCCAACCTGTACCCTGGCTACCAGAAGGTCACCGACCCGGCAGTGCGTGCCAAGTTTGCCAAGGCTTGGGGCGTACCCGAGGAAAAGCTCCCGCTCGAGGAGGGCTACAAGCTCACCGACCTGGGCCACCTGGTCGACGAGGGCAAGGTGCACTGCTTCTACAACTACGGCGAGGACCCGGTGCAGACCGAGCCCGATTCGGCCGGCATGCGCAAGACGCTCTCCGAGCTGGATCTGTTCATTTGCCAGGACATCTTTATGACGCAGACGACCATGCTCGCTGACGTCATCCTGCCTGCCACCTCTTGGGGCGAGCACGAGGGTGTCTTTACCGCATCCGACCGTAGCTTCCAGCACTTTGACGCGGCTGTTCCGCCCAAGGGCGAGTGCCGCCACGACTGGGAGATCTTCGCGGACCTGTCCACGCGTATGGGCTATCCCATGCACTACGACAACACCGAGCAGATCTGGAACGAGTGCATTAGCCTGTGCCCCAACTTTGTGGGCGCGACCTACGAGAAGATGGCTCCCGAGGGCGGTTACGCCCAGTGGCCGGTCAAGAGCACCGATGTGAACGACCACGGTACGCCCGACATGTTCGCTGGTGGCAAGTTCACCACCAAGGACGGCCGCGCCAACCTGATGGCACACGACTGGGAGGCGCCCTCCGAGCTTCCCGACGATGAGTACCCGCTCATCCTGTGCACCGTCCGCGAGGTCGGCCACTACAGCTGCCGCTCGATGACCGGCAACTGCAAGACGCTGGCACTGCTTGCCGACGAGCCCGGCTTTGTCCGCATGAATCCCGCGGACGCCCAGGCACGCGGCATCAAGAATGGCGACATCGTCTCGATCCACAGCCGCCGCGGCCAGGTATACAGCCGCGCCGACGTGAGCGACCGCATCAACAAGGGCACGGTCTATATGACCTACCAGTGGTGGATCGGCAAGTGCAACGAGCTGACCATGCACAAGGTCGACCCGGTCTCGCATACGCCCGAGGACAAGTTCTCCGCCTGCCAGGTCGACGCTATCGCCGACCAGGTCTGGGCCGAGGGCGAGGTCGAGCGTCAGTACACCGAGCTCAAGCAGGCTCTGGTGGACGCCGCCGCTCCCCAGGACGTTGAGCCTGGCGCCGCCAAGTTCGACGACGAGACGCACGTGAATCAAATCGTGTAGTCCCGTTCTCGTTGGCTTTTTGGGCCGGGCGTCCCGTACGTTCGGGAGCCCGGCCCGTTATTTTGAAAGGAAGTGGGGATGAACCGCTTCATCGACATCAACCCGGAGAGGTGCATCGGCTGCGGAACATGCCAGTCCGCCTGTGCCGACGCCCACCGGATGCAGGGTCTTCAGGATACGCCGCGCCTGGCGCTCGTGAAGACCGGCGGTATTTCGGCCGCCCTTGCCTGCCACCATTGCGAGGGTGCCCCCTGCGCCGAGGTCTGCCCGGTGAATGCCATCGAGCACGATGGCGATCGCATCCACGTCAAGGAGCAGGAGTGCATCGGGTGCAGGCTGTGCGCCATCGCGTGCCCCTTCGGAGCCATCCATCCCGATGGCACGTCTATCGCCGGTGTCGCAGGCATGTGCGACCCGACGCCTTCGTATCCTAAGTCCCTGAGCAGCCTGCTTACGTGGGCTCCCGGCCAGTACACCTGCGCTGTTAAGTGCGACCTGTGCGCCTTCGATCCGGACGGTCCGCATTGTGTGGCGGCGTGCCCCACCAAGGCGCTGACCGTCATGGGCGGCGCGGCCGATCGCGAGCTCGACGAGGCCAAGCGCCTGCGCTCGATCGAAAACGGTCCGGTCGTCGACGTTACCGCTGTGGCCCAGGGTCTGTCCGAGAAAGCAGAAGGGAGCGTAAACAATGGATAGCATGACGCTGTTTATCGCATCGCTTGCCGTCTCGTGCATCGGTGCGCTCGCCTCGGTTCTGCTGATTAAGGCCGACAACGCCGCCAAGACCGCCGGCTGCCTTATCGGCGCCGTCGCCGCGGTGCTTTCGTTTGTGGCCGGTATCCAGGCCGTGCTGGGCGATGTCACGTCGGTCGACACCATCGTGTTTTTCCCGTTTGCCCATTTCCAGCTGCTGCTCAATCAGCTGTCCGGCCTGTTCGTGGCGCTCATCTCGGTGCTCGCGTTTGCCGGTTCGATTTACGGTCTCAACTACTTTGATGAGTACCCGGGCAAAAAGGGCCGCGCCGGCTTCTTCTTTAACACCTTCGTGGCGTCCATGATGCTCGTCATCACCGCCGACAACGTGTTTTGGTTCCTGGTCGCCTTTGAGCTCATGTCGCTGACCTCGTACTTCCTGGTCGTGATCGAGGAGAACGAGAATTCCATCCATGGCGGTTGGCTCTACTTTGTGATCGCGCATGTGGGCTTTGTGCTCATCATGGCGAGCTTCCTCACCATGACCAACTTCGCCGGTGGCTCGTTTGCCTTTGCGGATTTCCGCGCTACGCAGTTTAGCCCCGCGGTCGCATCCGTGTGCTTCGTGCTCGCCTTCTTTGGTTTTGGCGCCAAGGCCGGTATCATCCCGCTGCACGGCTGGCTGCCCAAGGCACATCCCGAGGCGCCGTCCAACGTGTCGGCCCTCATGTCCGGCGGCATGATCAAGATCGGTATCTTCGGTATCCTCAAGGTTGGTCTCGACCTGCTCTCCGCCTCGGGCGTTCAGGTCTGGTGGGGCCTTATGGTCATGGTCTTCGGTGCGATCTCGTCGGTCCTCGGCGTGGCCTTCGCCCTGCAGGAGCATGACATCAAGCGCCTGCTGGCCTATCACTCCGTCGAGAACATCGGCATCATTCTGCTCGGCGTCGGCGCCTCCATGGCCGCCATGGCACTCAACTCGGTCGGTATCGCCGTCCTGGCTCTGATGGCCGCCCTCTACCACACGTTTAACCACGCGATGTTTAAGGGCGAGCTTTTCTTGGGCGCCGGTGCGCTGCTGTACTCCACGGGTACGCGCAATATGGAGAAGATGGGCGGCCTGTTCCGTCGTATGCCGGCAACGGCCATCTGCTTCCTCGTTGGCGCGCTTGCCATCTCGGCCATCCCGCCCTTCAACGGCTTTGTGTCCGAGTGGTTTACCTATCAGTCGCTGTTTAATGCCGCCATGCAGGGTGACAAGGCCGTCATGATTGTGGCCGTGTTCGCTGCCGTCGCGCTCGCCATTACCGGCGCGCTGGCTGTCACGTGCTTCGTCAAGGCCTATGGCGTCTCCTTTGCCTCCGCGCCCCGCTCCGAGGCCGCGGCCAATGCCAAGGAGGTTCCCGCCCCCATGGTGTTTGCGCAGGGCCTGCTCGCTGCCATCTGCGTCGTGTTGGGCATTGGCGCTCCCGTGATCGCTCCCGTGCTGGTCGATGTCGCCGCGTCCGTGCTGCATCCGTACGGTGGCGTGTTTGCCGCCGAGGGCATGCAGCTCATGAACCAGTACTCCGGCGCTGCCACCTCCACGCCCGCGATCGCTATTGCGCTTGTGGTGCTCGTCGGCCTTGCCTGCGGTTATCGCAAGCTCAAGACCGTCGGCAAGGTGCAGAAGTCCCAGCCGTGGGCATGCGGCTATGCTCCCAACGAGCATATGCCCGTCGTGGCCACGACCTTCGCCTCCGAGGTGTCCTGGTTTATGCAGCCGCTCTACACGCTGCGCGACCGCTGCACGGCCGTCTGCTGGTCCATCGCGCACTTCTTCCAGAAGCTCACCGGTGTGGCCGAGGCTGTGGAGCCCGTACCCGACAAGGTTCTCGTCGATGCCCCGCATAAGGGTGTCGAGAAGCTCGCCGACCTCGCGACTAAGCTCGAGGGCGGCAACTACAGCATCTATATCTGCTACATCGTCGCGGCACTCGTGGTGTTCCTCGTGCTCGCCGTGCAAATGGGTTAAGGAGGGGAGAGCATGAACAACATCGTACTTGCCGTTCTGCAGGGCGTGGTCGTCATGGCCGTCGCACCGTTCTTCTCCGGTCTCGGCCGCGTGATCCGCGCCAAGATGCACAACCGTCGTGGCCCCAGCATCATGCAGGACTACCGCGACCTGGCCAAGCTCTTTGCGCGCCCCGAGTCCCAGAGCGAGGATGCGAGCTTTGCGCTGCGCATTATGCCGCCGCTGTTCTTCGCCGTCGCCTTTATGCTCGCGATGGGTCTGCCGCTCTTTACGGCACAAAGCCCCATCCCGGTCTTTGGTGACGCCATCACCATCATGTACAGCCTGGCGCTCGCCCGCTTCTTCTTCGCCCTCTGCGGTGTGGATTCGTCCAACGCCTACGCCGGTATCGGCGGCGTCCGCGAGCTGCTCATGAGCGTGCTCATCGAGCCGTCCATGCTGCTAGCGCTGTTTGCCGCCGCCCTGGTGTGCGGTTCCACCGACATCGCCACCATGGGTCAGCACATCATGACGGGCGCCATCGACGCGCCGGTCGCTGTGATCCTCGCCGGCATCGCCTTTGCGATCGCCTGCTACATGGAACTCGGCAAGCTGCCGTTTGATCAGGCCGAGGCCGAGCAAGAGCTTCAGGAAGGTCCGCTCGCCGAGCTTTCGGGTCCGTCGCTCGCCATGGCCAAGCTTGCCATGTCCATGAAACAGGTCCTGGTTGTCGCTTGGTTCTGCGCGATCTTCGTCCCCTGGGGCGAGCCCGCGACCGTGGGCGCCGCCGCCGTTCTGGGTGCAGTCATCTTCCTGGTGAAGTGCCTGGTCGACTTTGTGGTATGCGGCGTGATCGAGAACTCCTGCTCGCGCTCGCGTTTTAAGGTGCTCGGTAATCAGACTTGGGCCGTCGTGGGCATCGCCGTTCTGGCGTTTGTCTTCGTGGTCGTCGGCGTGTAGGAGAAGGGAGAAACAATGTCATTTGCAGTCAGTCTGTCCCTTCTCGGCTTGGTCGCTATCGCGGCCCCGATGGTGGCCTCGGTGCTCGTCGCCCTGTTCCCCCGTCCGTACGCCAAGTGGTTCAGCGTTTTGGGTGCCGCCGTCTCGACGGTCTGCACCATCGCCCTCGCCGCGAATTTCGCTGGCGCCGGCATGCCCGACACGCAGGTTCCCCTGATCTCGTTTGGGCAGACCCTCGTCATGGGATTCACCTTCGATCGCATGAGCACGCTGCTCGCGCCCGCCTTTGTGGGTATCGGCCTGCTTGTCGTGATCTATTCGATTCCCTATATGAGCGAGAATAACCGTGAGCATCCTGACGCACCGCGTCGTCGCTTCTACGCGTACCTCGCGACCTTCATCGGCGCCATGGCCGGCCTTGTGTACAGCTCGACCCTTTTGGGCCAGCTCGTGTTCTTTGAGATCACGGGTGCCTGCTCTTGGGGCCTCATCAGCTACTACATGTCGCCTACGGCCAAGAAGGCTGGCATGAAGGCCCTGATCATTACGCATATCGGTGCGCTCGGCCTGTATCTGGGCGCCGCCATCGTGTTTGCCCACACCGGCACCTTCGCCATCACTGCGATTGCCGGCCTCGACGCCAAGCTCAAGGCTATCGTCCTTTTGCTTGTGCTGTTTGCGGCCTGGGCCAAGTCCGCACAGGTTCCCATGTACATGTGGCTGCCTTCGGCCATGGAGGCGCCGACGCCTGTTTCGGCCTACCTGCATGGCGCCTCGATGGTCAAGGTCGGCGTGTGCGTGTTCGCGCGTGCACTTGTCTCTGCCGGCGAGATTCCCGAGATCGTGGGCTGGGTTGCCATTATCGACGCCATGGTCACCATGCTCTTTGGTTTCCTTATGTACCTGCCGCAAAAGGACATGAAGCGTCTGCTGGCCTTCTCCACGATCGCCCAGCTCTCCTACGTGTTCTTTGGTCTGGGCCTTTCGGTCTTTGGCAGCCAGCTGGCCTTTGACGGTGCCGTGTGCCACATCTTTAACCACGCTTTCGCCAAGACGCTGTTCTTCCTGATCGCCGGTTCGTTCTCCTTTACGCTCGGCACACGTATGCTGCCCAAGCTTCGCGGCATCGTAAAGAAGTACCCGATCTCGGGCGTGGGCTTTGGTGTCGCCGCGCTCGCCATTGCCGGCGTGCCGCCTATGAACACGTTCTTCTCGAAGTTCCAGATCATCGCCGGCGGTTTTTCCGTGGGTGCCGGCAACGTCGCGATCCTGGTGCTCGTGTGCATCATGGTCGCCGAGACCGTCGCCACCTTCGCCTGGTTCCTCAAGTGGATGGGCTATTGCCTGCCCGGCGAGCCGAGCGACGAGGTCGCTGCGGGAGCCCCGCTTCCCCGCGCGATGGCGTTCGTGTTCATCGTGCTCATCATCATGGTTATCGTCAGCGGCCCGCTTTCGGCCAGCTGGATCGGTTAGGAGGTAGAACGACATGGGTTATTCGATCGTCAACATCCTTGGCGGCCTTCTGATCGTCACGTCCACCATGGTGGTCGTCTCAAAGAACATCAAGCACGCCATCAGCTGGTATGCGGTGCAGTCGCTGGTGCTCGTGGGTCTGCTCGCCACGCTCGGTGTCACCACCGGTGCGCAGGAGCTGCTCATGTGGGCTGGATCTGCCTTTATCACCAAGGTCGTCCTGGTCCCTTATATCCTCAACCGCGCATACAAGAAGATGGGCGAGCCGAGCGACGCATCGCTCAAGGCCGGCCTTAAGCCCGCGTGGGCCATTTGCATCATCGCCGTGGAGGTCGCGATCTGCTTTGCCGTCGTGACGCAGATCAGCCTGCCCACGGCCGAGGTCGCAACGCCTGCGCTCGCCATTAGCTTCGCTCACTTCTTTGTGGGCCTCACCTGCATCATCTCGCAGCGCAACATCATGAAGCAGATCTTTGGATACTGCCTTATGGAAAACGGCAGCCATGTGACGCTCGCGCTTTTGGCCCCCACCGCTCCCGAGATCATCGAGATCGGTATCGCCACCGACGCCATCTTTGCCGTCATCATCATGTCCATCGTCGTGCGTCGCATTTGGGACGACTCCCACTCGCTCGATGCGCGCGACCTGTCCGAGCTGAGGGGGTAGTCCATGGAAACGTTGATTCTCGCCCTGCTCGCGACTCCTCTGGTGTTCTCGCTGGTCATGGCGTTTTTGCCCAAGAACACGTCCTATAACGTGTTTGCCGGTCTCAACCTGGTCTCCGTCGCAGCCGTCCTGGTGCTGTCGATTGTGACGGCCGGTGACGTCCTTATGAGCGGCGACACCGCGAGCGCTCTTGGCCTGTGGTTCCACCTCGATTCGCTGGGCGCCATCTTTGTGCTGCTCATCGGCTTTATCGGTTTTCTTACCGGGCTGTTCTCGCTGCCCTATGTAAAGGCCGATATCGAGGAGGGCTCCATGCCCGCCGAGCGCGCCAAGCAGTATTTTGCGCTGTTTAGCCTGTTTGTGTTCACCATGCTGCTCGCGTGCCTGTCCAACAACATGATCCTCACGTGGGCCGCTGTGGAGGCAACCACGCTTTCCACCGTGTTCCTGGTGGGTATCTACAAGAACAAGACGGCCCTCGAGGCTTCTTGGAAGTATGCGATGGTCTGCACCGCCGGCGTGGCCTTTGGCCTGTTCGGTACGCTGCTGATCTACGCCAACGCCGCCGACGTGATTCCCAACGCCCACGAGGCCGCATTCCTATCGTGCGTGCTGCCGTATGCCGACCAGTTCGACCCGACGCTCATGCGCCTCGCCTTTGCGTTTATCGTGATCGGCTTTGGCACCAAGGCTGGCCTGTTCCCCATGCACACTTGGCTGCCCGATGCCCACTCTCAGGCTCCGAGCCCTGTCTCGGCCCTGCTCTCGGGTGTTCTGCTTAAGTGTGCCATGCTTGTGATCATGCGCTTCTACGGCTTTACCATCCAGGCCGTGGGTGCCGAGTATCCGCAGCTTCTGCTGTTGATCGTCGGCACGCTGTCCATTTTGGTGGCGGCACTCTCGATGTTTCGCCAGGACGACCTCAAGCGCCGCTTTGCGTACTCGTCTGTGGAGAACGTGGGCGTTATCGCCCTGTGCCTGGGTATCGGTGGCCCGCTGGGTATCGCCGCGGCCCTGCTGCACTGCGTGTTCCACGGCTTTACCAAGACGCTTGCCTTCTGCGTGTCCGGCAACATCCAGCACGCCTTTGGCACGCGTAGCCTGGCCAAGATCCAGGGTGTCGTCGAGGTTGCTCCCGCAACCGCCGCGCTCGCCGTCCTGGCGCTGCTCGGTCTTGGTGCCTTCCCGCCCTTTGGCATGTTCATCTCCGAGTTCCTGACTTTTGTCGCCGGTGTTACCGCCGGTCCCATGTGGCTGGTCGTCGTGGTCGCCCTCGGTCTTACCGTGGCCATCTCCGCGCTCACCCGCATCGCACTCAAGTCGGTATTCGGCCATGCACCCCAGGGCATGGGCAAGCATGAGGCCCCGGCACTCATGCTTATCCCCGAAGTCATCCTGGCTGTCATGATCTTGTGGTTTGGCATCGCCACCCCGCTGCCTCTCGTGCACGGTGTGGAGACCGCGACCGGCATCGTGCTCGAGCAGAGCACCGAGGAACTTCACGCGACGCCGATGTACCGCGCTGTGTTCGGTACCGAGACCGCTCAGAGCGAGGTGGAGTAACGAATGATTGAAACTGAGAACAAGGTGTATGCCCGTCGCTGCGAGAGCCATGTCGAGGCCCTGCGCCGCGCCGTTCCGGGCTGCATCGAGAAGGTCGAGTGGCAGTGCGAGGACCAGCTGACGATTACCGTCAAGCAGGACAAGCTGCCCGAGGCCGTCCACTACCTGTACTACGAGCGCTACGGCTGGATTCCCGTGATCATCGGCAACGATGAGCGCAGCCTGTGCGGCCGTTACGCCGTGTACTACGTCATCTCCATGGAGGGGGAGGATCCCGGCTGGGTGACCGTCCGCACCGAGGTCGATCCCGCCAAGATGACGTTCCCGTCCGTGACGCCGTTCGTCCCCGCCTGCGTGTGGGGCGAGCGCGAGCTGCGCGATATGTTCGGCCTGATCCCCGAGGGTCTGCCCGATCGTCGCCGCCTGGTGCTGCCCGATGACTGGCCCAGCGGCCTGTACCCGCTGCGCAAGGACTCCATGGACTACCGCTTCCGTCCCGCTCCCGCGAGCGACATGGAAAACTACGAGTTCTTGGCCGACACCAAGGGCAAGGAGACCACGCTCGTCCCCATGGGCCCGCTGCACATTACCTCCGACGAGCCCGGCCACTTCCGCCTGTTCGTCGAGGGCGAGACGATCGTCGACGCCGACTACCGTCTGTTCTATGTGCACCGCGGCATGGAGAAGGTCGCCGAGACGCGCCTGAATTATGACGCCGTGACGTTCCTCGCCGACCGCATCTGCGGCATCTGCGGCTGCGCCCACTCGGTGGCCTATGCCGAGGCCGTCGAGCGCGCCCAGGGCATTCATGTCCCGCCGCGCGCCCAGTACATCCGTGCCATCATGCTCGAGGTCGAGCGTCTGCACTCGCATCTGCTCAACATTGGCCTGGCGTCGCACTACACGGGCTTCGACTCCGGCTTCCAGCAGTTCTTCCGCGTCCGCGAGAAGTCCATGGACCTGGCCGAGAAGCTCTCCGGTCACCGCAAGACCTACGGCCTCAACGTGATCGGCGGCGTGCGTCGCGACATTTTGGCCGAGCAGAAGCTCTCCACGCTCACGACCATCCACCAGCTGCGCTCCGAGGTTCAGGAACTCGTCGACATGCTGCTCTCCACGCCCAACTTTATTGAGCGTACGAGTGGCATCGGCATTCTGGACCGCAAGATCGCTCGCGACTTCTCGCCGGTCGGCCCGCTCATGCGTGGCTCGGGCTATGCCCGCGACGTGCGCTTTGACCATCCCTTCGACGGCTACGCCGATCCGGATGTCCAGAAGATGCATGCTGCCACGGCCGACACCTGCGATGCCTTCGGCCGTACCGCCGTTCGCATCCAGGAGGTCTACGATTCGATCGACATGATCGAGACCATGCTCGAGAACTGCCCGTCGGGCCCCATCCTCACCACGGATTGGGAGTACACCCCGCACAAGTACGCCATCGGCGCCACCGAGGCGCCGCGCGGCGAGGACGTGCACTGGGCCATGCTCGGCAATAACCAGAAGTGCTACCGCTGGCGCGCCAAGGCCGCCACGTACAGCAACTGGCCGGTCCTGCGCTACATGTTCCGCGGCAACACCGTGGGCGACGCGGCGCTGATCGTCGGCTCGCTCGACCCGTGCTACTCCTGCACCGACCGCGTGACGGTGACCGATGTCGCCGCCAAGCGCGACCACGTGCTTGACAAGGAGCAGTTCGAGAACGTCTGGCGCGACAAGTCGCCGCTTGCGGGCGAGGGCACCATGGCCGCTCCGCTCGATGAGGAGGCGCTCTAATATGCTGAAGCTTTGGAAGGTTAACGCCAAGGCCGGCGACGCGACGGTCAAGTACCCGTTTGCGCCGTTCCCCACCAACAAGGACATGCGCGGCAAGCCCGAGCACAATGCCGAGCTCTGCATCGCCTGCGGTGCCTGCGGCGTGGCGTGCCCGGCCGATGCCATTCGCATGGACACCGACCTTGCGGCCGATACCATCACCTGGTCGATCGACTACGGTCGCTGCATCTTTTGCGGTCGTTGCGAGGAAGCCTGCCCCATGGAGGCCATCAAGCTCACCGAGGAGTTTGAGTTGGCCGTCATGAGCAAAGACGACCTCACCAGCAAGAGCGTCTACACGCTCGAGCACTGCTCGCGCTGCGGCAAGCCGTTCGCCCCGCACAAGGAGATCGACTACGCCAAGCGCCTGCTGCAAAAGGCCGGCGGCATGGAGGCCGAGCAGGCCGCCCGTACCGTCGGTATGTGCCAGGAGTGCAAGCGCGAGCTCGACGCCCTGCGCGCCGCCTCGGCCGTAAAGACCGGCAACGCGCACGGCATGGCCGCCAACGAGACGCTTGCGTCCGGCGAGCCCCAGGGCCCCGGCATGGAGTATCTGGGCGGCCACGGCGTGAACCCGGAGTATATCGACCGCGAGCTCAACCCCGATGCGCCCGAGATTCCCGCCGGTCCGGCGCCGGTCGAGGGCATCATCATGGATTTTGAAACGAAGGAGGAGTAACCATGGCCGAACCCACGCTTTTGCCCGAGCGGCTTCAGTACCGCCCGACCAAGATCGAGCTCGACGAGAGCATCGAGAAGGCCAAGGCGACCCTTCTTAAGAAGATCAAGCGCTCGGTGTACGTCTACCGTGTCGACTGCGGCGGCTGCAACGGCTGCGAGATCGAGATCTTCGGTTCCATCACGCCCGTCTTTGACGTCGAGCGCTTTGGCATCAAGGTCGTGCCCTCGCCCCGTCACGCCGATGTGCTGCTGTACACCGGTGCCGTGACGCGTGCCATGCGCATGCCGGCCCTGCGCGCCTTTGAAGCCGCACCCGATCCCAAGATCGTGGTGTCCTATGGCGCGTGTGGCTGCACCGGCGGCATCTTCTACGACAACTACTGCGTCTGGGGCGGCACGGACAAGATTCTGCCGGTCGATGTCTACATCCCCGGCTGCCCGCCCAGCCCCGCGCAGACCGTCTACGGCTTTGCTATGGCACTCGGTCTGCTGGACCAAAAGCTGCATGCCGAGACCACGGTGGAGGCCGCCGGCGAGCAGGCCGATATCCTGCACCCCGGCGTGCCGTACAAGCTGCGCGTTGCCATCGAGCGCGAGGCTCGTGCCATGAGCGGCTACCGTTACGGTCGCGACCTGGCCAACGAGTTCATGGATACGCTCGAGGGCGCGCCCAAGGGCGATATCCGCGGTGCCATGGCGCTGCTCATCGACAAGCAGGACGATCCGCGCCGCGTCGAGGTGTACTCGGCGCTGCAGGATCTGGTGCTGGCCGGAGGTCGCTAGATGGAGCTCACGGACCGCTCTGGTTACTTTGCGGGCCCCGGCATGCTCGGCGGCTCTTTTGGCGATGCCTCGCGCGCAAGCGACGAGGCCGCCGAGGGCGTCGCCGACCCCTGCCTGGGCCATGCGCCCGACCAGGTGGTCTTCTATGAGCTCACGCGTAAGTTTGTGGAGACCGAGGAAGACGTTCCCCAGGAGGCCTGCGACGTGCTGTACTACACGCTCGCCGTGGGCCACCACACCGGCGTGCTCGATTGCTTTGAGCCGCGCCTGTCGGTGCCGTTGAACGTGTTCTATTCGCTCGTCGACGCGCTGCCGGAGGGGGAGGCCCGGACTAAGTTTGAGGCCATTCGCTCCTTTGGTGAGTGCCAGCTCGACAAGGCGGCGGTGCCGTCGCTGCTCGAGGCCTGCGATGCGCTGCTCGACGAGCGCGGTTTTCGCGGTTCTGCCAAGGCCGGCATCTCGGTGTTCGATGACGACTTTGGCCTGCATGCCCAGCAGGTCGCGTTCTTAATGAAGTTTCGCGATCTGGTTGAGCGCGTGCGCGATGTGTCGGGCGTGTATCTGACGGGAAGGTTGCAGTAATGGGTCGCGTTGTGGATGGTCGTGTGAACGGCGCCCCGTTTGCGGGTATCGTGCTCACGGCGGGAAGCGTGCTGCGTGCCGACGATGCCGCCGGCCCCGTGCTCTCCAAGAAGATGGAGGACGCGCCCATCGCCGGCTGGTACACCATCGACGGCGGTCAGACGCCCGAGGACGACATCATCGAGGTCAAGCGCGAGCGTCCGCCGCGTCTGGTCTTGGTGGATGCCGCCGATATGGCGCTGCCCGTCGGCGCCATCCGCTTGCTCGACAAACGTGACGTGGCCCGCAAGTCGATGTTCACCACGCATTCGCTCCCTTTGTCGATTCTGATCGAGGAAATCGAGCAATCGTGCGAAGATATCGTCTTCATAGGGATTCAGCCGGGCGATACGGAGTTTTACAACCCTATGTCCCCGGAGGTCTTTGACGCCGTCGACGCCGTGTACGACGCCGTGGCCGCCAACGACTTTTCCCATTTTGTCCGCTTGGGACAAGAGCAATAGGAGCGCTTGTCCCTGCTGATTAGGAAAGAAGTGATTGACATGGCAGATTCCAAGGCGGAGCACCCCGCTCCCGATTGCCTTGCGCCCGCCGCGATCGAGGCCAAGACCGAGGCCGCCGGCGTGACCAAGGCTAACCTGCCGGTCGCAAAGGCCTTTGTTTTGGCGATGTTCGCCGGCGCGTTCATTGCCTTCGGCGGCCTGTTCTTTACCGTGTTCTTGAGCGATAGCACGCTGGGCTGGGGCGCTCAGCGTGTCGTGGGTGGCCTGTGCTTTTGCCTGGGCCTGGTGCTGGTGCTGGTGTGCGGTGCCGAGCTGTTTACCGGCAATTCGCTTATGGTCTGCGCGCTCAAGAGCAAAAAGATCACCCTGGCTCAGATGCTCAAGGCCTGGGTCGTCGTGTGGGTCGGCAATTTTGTCGGTGCTCTGTTCATCGTCTTTTTGGTGTACATGGCCGGCATTTACAAGCTCAACGGCGAGGCGGTCGCCAACTCCATGGTGAGCGTCGCCGCCGGCAAGGTGACGATCGACTGGGTGACGATCTTCTTCCGTGGCATCCTGTGCAATATCTTTGTGTGCCTGGCCGTGTGGATTGGTACTGCGGGCAAGACCGTAGTCGATAAGGTTGTGGGCATTTTGCTGCCCATAGCCGCCTTTGTGGCCTGCGGTTTTGAGCACTGCGTTGCCAACATGTACTTTTTGCCCATGGGTGCCGTGATGCACGCGTGCGGCTATGGTGCCAAGGTTGCCGGGGCCGATGCGCTCAACGTCGCGGGTATTGCGTTTAACCTATCCGCCGCCACGCTGGGCAACATCGTGG
Source organism: uncultured Collinsella sp. (assembly GCA_902492235.1). Classification (GTDB taxonomy): domain Bacteria; phylum Actinomycetota; class Coriobacteriia; order Coriobacteriales; family Coriobacteriaceae; genus Collinsella. Next base: position 96,401 of record CABUKS010000001.1, read on the forward strand.
GCGGTGCGGTTCTGATCGCGCTTGGCTACTGGTTTGTCTACGCCAAGAAGTCCGAGGCGTAAGGTACCGTCTGTTTGACGTTGGGCCTCCCGCGGGGCGTTGCCGTGCGGGAGGCTTTTTGGGTCTGGGGCTCGTTGCCGGGCTGTTGGCCTGTTGTGTTTGGCTTGTGAAAGGGGTAATCGAGATGGCATCTGCTGTGGAGCGTGACGGTCGTGCCGTGGTGACCACATGCGGGGGATGCTATGCCGATTGCGCCTTTGCGGCTCATGTTGAGGATGGTCGCGTGGTGGCCGAGTTGCCGGTGCCGGGGCATCCGTGCGCGGCGCGTGCCCTCTGCGCCCGCGGTCGGCATCGCCTGGCAATGCCGTTTGACGAGCGTGACCGCATTGTGAACCCCATGCGACGCCGCCGGGATGGCTCGGGGTTTGATGCGATTACCTGGGACGAGGCGTTTGCTCAGATTGCCGAGCGTCTTTTGGGGATTGTTGACGAGTGCGGGCCCCGTGCGCTGGGCATGACGCTCGGCGTTCCTTCGTTCGACCGCTACTGGGCCTATCGCCTTATGCATGCGCTGGGTTCGCCCAACGTGTACGGTGCCGATGGCGCCTGCGAGGTAAGCCGACTTACCGGTTGGGAACACAGCCTGGGTTATAGTCCCGCCTCCGACCTTGCGCATACCGACTGCATCATGTACCTGGGGCGTTCCATTGTCGATTCGTCGACGATGGGAGCCGTTGATGCGCTCAACGATGCGCGCCGGCGCGGGGCGAAGATCATCGTGGTTGATCCCCGGCGCAGCGGCTCGGCCGCGCTTGCCGATCGCTGGCTCCGCGTACGCCCGGGCTGCGACTTGGCGCTGCTGTTGGGTATTGCCCACGTGTTGATTGACGAGGGCCTGTACGACCGCGAGTTTGTGGACCGCTATACCACGGGTTTTGACGAGCTGGCGCAGGCGGCCAGTGCTTGGACGCCCGAGTGGGCCGAGTCGATGTGCGACGTGCCGGCCGCAGAGATTGTCGCCACGGCGCGCGATCTCGCTGCCGCCGCGCCTGCCGCTGTGGTGGATGCGGGTTTTCATGGTGGCATCGGTATCGCGTATGCCAATAGCACCCAGACCGCGCGCGCTATCTGCTTGGTCGATGCGCTGCTGGGCTGCATCGGACACGCGGGCGGCGCGCTCAATCCACCTACACCGCTTGCGCTGGGCGACCTGGATCCTGCGCGTTTCGCGACGCCGCTGGTGCCTCGTGAGCCCAAGTTGGGGTCCGAGCGCTATCCACTGGTCGATCCGGTGCGCGGCCTGTGCACGTCCATCGGTCAGTCGATTCTTGCCGGCGATTTGCGTGGGCTCATCGTCTATGCCAGTAACCCCGGTGCGGGCTATGGCAATGCCGGGGCGTGGCTATCGATTCTGGAACAGCTTGACCTGCTCGTGACCGTTGATATTCGCTGGTCCGAGACGGCGCGCGTGTCCGATTTCGTGCTGCCCGACGTGACGTATCTGGAGGCCGACCGCGGTGTGGGCACGGTCGTGGGCGCCAACGATGCGCGGGTGTTCTACCGCAATGCCGTGCTGCCTGTGCAGCATGACGACACGAGACCGGGGCGGGAGATCTTTGCCGGGTTGGCTGCGGCCTGCGGCGTTGGCGAGTTCTTTGACTTTACGTCCGACGATTTGGCCGCCGCCCAGGTGGCGCCTTTTGGGATCGATCTGGACGAGCTCAAGGAGCGCGGCTGGGCCGATACGGGCACGGCGCTGCCGACGCGCACGGGTGAGCCGGTGATTCCGCTTGCCGGCGGCAAGATTGCGCTGGCTAGCGACATGTGGGAGCGAGCCGGCATGAGTCGTGTGCCCAACTGGATCGCTCCCATGGTGGAGCCCGGCCCGGGGATGTTTCGCCTCGTTAGCGGCAACCGTCCCTTTGAGTCGCATACCTCGCGAAGGCTTGCGGTCCAAGGTGCCGCCGAGGTGGGGTCGGATTTGGACGCCGTGCAGATGAACGCCGATGTCGCCGCTCGCATGGGTATTGCCGACGGCGAGGTCGTCGAGCTTGTGAGCGACATGGGCCGCGACCGCGTGCGCGTGGAGACGACGCCGTATCTGCATCCGGCGTGCATCTTCACCTCGGCCGCCCCCGGCGGGCGTTCGTTTGGCGCCGATGCCGGCGTTGCTCAAGCCTTGGGCGTGGGCCCACTCGACCATACGCCGCTGCGCTGGGACCCGTTGACGGGTGCCGCGCTCACCCAGGAAAACGCCGTTCGCGTGGAAAAGATCGCGGCGCGCGAGGATAATAACGAGTAATTGACTCAGCTGATGCATTCGACTGATCCACGTTTCTTTTGAAAGGCCGCACATGAGCGATAGCCAGAACATGTCCGATGAGGTACGCGCCCGCCTGCGCGCCATTCCCTCCGTCAACGAGCTGCTTGCCGAGTGGCCGGTAGTGAAGGCGGCGGGGGAGACCTGCGACGCGGTGGTGCATGCCGCCGTGACGGCCGAGCTCGACGAGGAGCGCGCAGCCATTCGCGCCGGTGCCGCCCCGCGCTCTAAGCGCGACCTAGCCTCGGCCATCGAGTGGCGTGCGCATCGCTCCGCGCTGCCGAGCCTGCGTCCCGCTGTCAACGCCACGGGTGTGGTTATCCATACCAACTTGGGTCGCGCTCCGCTCGCGGAATCGGCCGCCAAGGCCGTGGCCGAGGTCGCGCGCGGCTACAGCACGCTCGAGTACAGCGTGGACACCTGCTCGCGTGGGTCGCGCAAGGAACATGCCGCGCAGCTGATCCGCTCGCTTACCGGTGCCGAGGACGCGCTTGTGGTCAACAACAACGCCGCCGCGGTGCTGCTGGTGCTGGCGACTCACGCTGCGGGCAAAGAGGTTATCGTCAGCCGCGGCGAGCTTGTCGAGATTGGCGGCAGCTTCCGCATCCCCGATGTCATGGCGGCTTCGGGCGCCAAACTCGTCGAGGTCGGCGCCACCAATCGCACGCACCTGACAGATTATGAGCAAGCCATCACGCCCGATACGGCGATGATCCTTAAGGTCCATCCTTCCAACTATCGCATCGAGGGTTTTCACGAGGAGGTGGGTTCTCGGGAGCTTGCGGCGCTTGCTCACAAGCACGGCCTGCTGTTCTACGAGGACCAGGGCTCGGGCGCGCTGTTGCCCGACGACATCTTGGTGCGTGGCGGCGAAGAAACCACGCCGGCTTCGGTTTCGGCAGGGCTCGATCTGGTGTCGTGCTCGGGCGATAAACTGCTCGGTGCCGCACAGGCGGGCATTATCATGGGCCGTCGCGATCTGGTCCAGGCCTGCGGGTCGCATCCGCTTATGCGTGCCCTGCGCCCGGGCAAGCTCGCGCTGGCGGCGCTCGAGGCTACACTGCGCATTTATATGGATGGGGCGGATGTGGCCCATCGCGAGCTACCGGTGCTCAACATGCTCACGCTGCCGCAGGCTCATCTGGAGCGCCGCGCACGCAAGTTGCGCGATCGTATGGTCGCCGGGCTCGATAAGGCCGGTTGCCCGTGCGCCGTGCAGGTGGAAATCGTCGAGGAATCGTCGACGCCCGGTGGCGGTTCGCTGCCTACCGTCGAGTTGCCCACGATGTGCGTGGCCGTCTGCCCGGTCGACGGGCGCCTGTCCGTCGACGCGCTCAAGCGCTCGCTCGTCCAAGACTTCGATACGCCGGTCGTCACGCGCGCCTCGCACGACCGCATTCTGTTTGATGTGCGTACACTCGTGGGCGACCGCGATATCGAGACGGCGGCGTCGACGCTTGCCGCATGCGTTGAGAAGGCGATTGCTCGATGAGTGAGGTTCAGGCGCTGGTGGAGTGTCCCGTTATCGTCGGCACGGCGGGCCACGTTGACCACGGTAAGTCGGCGCTCATCGAGGCACTGACCGGCAAGAATCCCGATCGCCTTGCGGTCGAGCGTCGCCGCGGCATGACGGTGGAGTTGGGCTTTGGCGAGCTGGCGTTGCCGAGTGGCAAGATCGTCGGCCTGGTCGACGTGCCGGGCCACGCGCATTACTTGCGCGCCATGGTGCAGGGCGCCACGGGTATCGACGTGGCCGTGCCGGTGGTTTCGGCCGTCGAGGGCGTGATGCCGCAGACCCGCGAGCACGTGCATGTGCTGGAGCTGCTGGGCGTTACGCATATGGTGGTCGCGCTGACGATGTGCGACCTGGCCGATAGCGAAATGATTGAGCTGGCCGAGCTCGACGTGGACGATTTTCTTTCGGATACCGTGTTTGCGGGCGCGCCGATGGTGCCGGTGTCGTCCAAGACCGGCGCGGGGATTGATGACCTGCTGGCTGCGCTCGACGAGCAGGTTGCCGCTTGCTGGGATGCCTGCCGTGCCCGTGCCGAGCTCACCGATGCCGCACCGCGTCTGCCCATCGACCGCTGCTTTACGATCAAGGGCGCCGGTACCGTGGTGACGGGAACGTTGCACGATGCGCCCGTCGCGGTGGGGGATGAGCTCGTCGCGCTGCCGTCGCGTACGGTCTGTCGTGTGCGCGGGATTCAGGTGCATGGCGATACGCCGCGGGCGTTGCCCGGTCAGCGTGTGGCGCTCAACTTGGTGGGCGATGCCGTCGCCACGCTCGATCGCGGTGAGATGCTCGGCGTGGCGGGCCGCTTTGGCCAGACGATGCGCTTTATGATGGCGTTTACGTATTTGGGCCGCGAGGGCGCCAAACCGCGCGTGCTCGAGTCGGGTGCGCGTGTGCACGTGATGGCGGGTACAGCCGAGGTTGTCGGTCGCATCATGTTCATGGAGGACGAGGCCCCCATGGCGGTGGGCGAGACCCGTATTGTTCAGGTGCGCTTGGAGGAGCCGCTGCCGCTACGTGCCGGAGACCATGCTGTGGTGCTGTCCTATTCGCCCGTGATGCTTATTGGTGGCGGGCGTGTGCTGCTTTCGCGCTGCCGTCGCTCGCGCGAGCTTGCCGAAGGAGAGCGTGCGCTGTATGCGGCGCTCGAGGCCGGAGATATTGAGGGCGCTGTGGATGCGTGGCTGGCGCTGCAAGCGCTGCCGGTTGCGGCTGCCGATGTTACCGCGGCGCTCGATCTTGTTGCCGGTGAGGCTGAGGCGGCGTTGCGCGAGTTGGTGGCGAAGGGCGCTGCTCGCGTGCTTGCTGGCTCGGATGGCTCGCTGTATGCAGATGCTTCCGTGCTCGACGCCGCGATGGATGCACTGGCGGCGACCCTGTCAGCCATGCATGCGGCGGCTCCCAAGGAGACGGGCTTTACGCCCGGCGCCATTGCCCATGCTGCGTGGCCTGCCGCTGATGAAGCCGTTGCCGCGGCTCTGATTGCCGAGGGCTGCTCGCGTGGCGTGTGCGCCGCCGAGGGCGCCGAGGTATTCGATCCGCATTCGGCCGCTGCGGCGGCACGCGTGGTGCGAGAGGCTTGCGAGCGGATCGTCGCGCTGCTTGACGAGGCCGGCCTAGATGCACCGGCGCTTCCCGAGGTGGGCGAACAACTGCAGCTCGGTCGCGACACCATGACGCGTGCCCTGCGCGAGCTTTCCCTCAACCGCGCAATCGTTAAGGTCGAACGCGACGTCGCCCTGTCCGCTGCCGCCGAGGCCCATGCGCGTGAGCTTGTTGCCGCTGCCATTGAGGCTGCCGGCGGCGCTGCCACCACGAGCGTGCTGCGCGAAGCCCTGGGCGTGTCGCGCAAACGCGCCATCAGCATCTTGGAGCACCTGGATGCCGTACGCTTCACAGTCCTCGACAAGGATGCCGGCGGCCTGAGGTCCCTGCGCTAGGCCGGTCACTCGCTCCCGCCTCCTCAGTTGCGGTGAAATAATTCCTGTTTTTGGGGTCTTGCAGCCTAAGCAAGAACTATTCCACCGCAACTTCTTGCTCGTCTTTTTTGGGATGGAGCCGTTTCGGTTTGGTAAAATACCGCCGCACTTGGGAACGGATGGGCTCCGGTGGGCTCCGCGGTCCTCAAAACCGTTGCGAGGCGTGCAAAACGTCTTGGATGTGTTCGATTCACATACGTTCCCGCCATACGCTACCAGCGCTTTTGTGCTCGCGGTCTTGCTGCGTGCCGCAAAGGCGCTGTTTTATTTTTGCATGGGTTTGCCGTGTCGCCTTCCTTTTCGCCTACGGTAATTGGTCCCGTGCGTTGGGCTTTGAACGTGCCGATGGAGGTGTTTTGCCGTATGACTACCGTAAGACGGGTCGATCTTTCTTGCGTCGTCCAAGCGGGCGGGCTGTCCTCACGCATGGGCCGCGATAAGGCGCGCATGACGTTTTGCGGCGAACCGCTCATCGAGCGCGTGCTGGGTCGGCTGGCGCCAGTTGCCGGCGAGTTGGTCGTGACGACTTCGCGCCCCAGCGAGCTTGCCTATCTTGAGGAGCGCACGTTTGGCGGTATGGTGCCGCGAATAGTGTCGGACCTTGAGGGGCCGGCGGGTGCCATGCGCGGCATCGCGAGCTCGTTGGCCGCGGCGCGATTGCCGTTCGTGGCGATCGTCGCCTGCGATATGCCGTTTGTCTCGCCGGAACTCATCGGCGCGCTTGCCGATCGTGTTGAGGCCGAGGCGCTCGACGTGTGCGTGCCGTGCGAGGAGCGGGGGATTGAGCCGCTTTGCGCCGTCTGGCGCCGTGACGCGTGTGCGTCGGCCGCCCATGAGCTGCTCGCCTGCGACCGCCAGCGCATTCGCTGCCTGATCAATCGCGTTCAGGCTGGTTATATGGATGAACCGCAGATCGTTAAGGCCGCGGGCTCGACGCTCTGCTTCGAAAACGTCAATACGCCCGAGGAGTTTGCGGCGGCCGAGTTACTCGCCTAGACGATTGGAGTTGCCATGTCTCACGATATTTGTCCCGACACGGGAGAGCCTTGCACTTGCGATGGTTCCGAGCCCTGTACCTGCGGCTGCGGTGGCTGTGGACATACTGCGGAAGAGGAGGCGGCCGCCGCGGCGTATCGCGAGGCACATCGCGAAGGCCCGTCCGGTGATGCCCTCGACCACGAGCGCAAGATTATCGTTTCGTTCGACAGCACCTTCGATGTGATGGAGTGCGAGCAGCTTTGCCTGGATGCCGGCGTGCCCGGGCGCATTATGCCTTTGCCCGGCTCCATTACCGCAGGTTGCGGCCTGTGCTGGGCCATGCCGTTCTCGGGCGATGCGCTCGCCGCCTTCCGCGCCGCCACCGAGGGCCGCATAGCCCCTGCCGACTACCATCATCTCATCCTCTAACCACCAACACCACCACAAAGGTGCCTAATGTGGTGGTTTGGAACATGTGGACGAAACAGCTTCGAAACACGCGATTTGCGCGTTGGGCACTCAAAAACGCCTCTACCTGCATCGTAATCAAAACGAAACATCTGCTCGTCGGCTTATGCGAAACTTTGCTGCAACAGTGCGATATTATCCATACTCGATAAAGCTCGCGGCGCATAGGGCGCCTCGAACGACACTTTTCTTTTCCATCAATTGGAGGAAGCATGAGCTACACGCAGAAAGTTCTCGACGAGCTCAAGGCCCGCTATCCCGAGCAGCCTGAGTTCATCCAGGCCGCGACCGAGATTCTCGGCACCATCCAGCCGGCGCTCGACGCCCATCCCGAGTACGAGGAGGCCGCCCTGCTTGAGCGCCTCGTCGAGCCCGAGCGCATCGTTATGTTCCGTGTCCCCTGGGTCGACGACCAGGGCAAGGTTCAGGTCAACCGCGGCTACCGCGTCGAGTTCAACTCTGCCATTGGACCCTACAAGGGCGGCCTGCGCTTTAACCCGACGGTCACCCTGGGCATGCTCAAGTTCCTGGGCCTGGAGCAGATCCTCAAGAACAGCCTGACCACCCTTCCCATGGGCGGCGGCAAGGGCGGCTCCGACTTTGACCCCAAGGGCAAGTCCAACAACGAGATCATGCACTTCTGCCAGTCCTTCATGACCGAGCTCTATCGCCACATCGGCCCCAACACCGACGTTCCCGCCGGCGACCTGGGCGTTGGCGGCCGCGAGGTTGCCTACCTGTTCGGTCAGTACAAGCGCCTGACTAACGAGTGGAGCGGCGTCCTCACCGGCAAGGGCCTCTCCTTTGGCGGCTCGCTCGCCCGTACCGAGGCTACCGGCTACGGCCTGGCCTACTTTGTTGACGAGTACCTCAAGAGCCGCGGCGACTCCTTTGAGGGCAAGAACGTCGTCGTTCATGGCTCCGGCAACGTCGCCATCTACGCCGTCCAGAAGGTCTCCCAGCTCGGCGGCAAGGTGCTCGCCTGCTCCGATACCCACGGCTGGGTCGAGGATCCCGACGGCATCGACTACACCGTGCTCGAGCACGTCTACAATAAGAAGCGCTCCGGCCACGACAAGGGCGTCACGCTCGCCATGTACGTTGACGAGAAGCCCAACGCCGTGTGGCACGAGGGCGACGGCCGTGGCGTTTGGCAGCTGCCCTGCGACATCGCGCTGCCCTGCGCTCGCGAGAACACGCTGCTGCTCGAGGACGCCCAGGCGCTCGTCGCCAACGGCTGCAAGGTGGTCGGCGAGGGCGCGAACATGCCCACGACCATCGAGGCCACGACCTACTTCCAGGAGAACGGCGTTGCCTTTATGCCCGGTAAGGCTGCCAACGCCGGCGGCGTGCTCGTGTCCGGCCTGGAGATGAGCCAGAACGCCGAGCACCTGTCCTGGACCTTCGAGGAGGTCGACGGCAAGCTCGAGCAGCTCATGCGCGGCATGTTCCACAACGTGGACGACACCGCCAAGGAGTACGGCCAGGAGGGCAACTTTGTCATGGGCGCCAACATCGCCGGCTTCCTGAAGGTCGCCGACGCCATGCTCGCCCAGGGCGTCTGCTAAATCTTCGCTCGACATAGCATGTGATGAGGCTCCCAGCTATCCGGCTGGGAGCCTTTTCTATCCCGGAGGACTCCTCATAACTTGCGGTGAAATACGGACTGTTTTGCGTTCCAGAACGGCTAATCAGTCCGTATATCACCGCAAGTTATGTATGGGTGGGTGGATTTTGTCCTAAAACGGTGTGCGGCCCCTCGTTTGGTACACTTAAAAGTACTGGACAAGTGAAGAGATGGGGGAGAACGTGCTCAAGTTCGGTACCTACGTCCGTGTTGGAAACGCGGCCGAAGCCTATGAGCTCTTACAGAAGAACCGCAACAACAAGATTGTGGGCGGCGGCATCTGGATGCGCCTGGGTTCGCGTCGCGTGGCGACGGCGATTGACCTTTCGGCCTGCGGACTCGATCAGATCGAGGAGACCGAGACCGAGTTTCGCATCGGCGCCATGTGCACCCTGCGCCAGCTCGAGCGCCATGTCGAGCTCAACGCGCTTGTCAACAACGTCTTTGAGTTCGCCGTCCACGATATCGTGGGCGTGCAGCTGCGCAATACCGCCACGGTGGGCGGCAGCATCTACGGCCGCTTTGGCTTCTCGGACGTTCTCTCCGCCTTCCTCGCGCTCGATTCCTATGTTGAGCTGACGGGCGCCGGCCGCGTGCCGCTCGCCGAGTTTGTCGACATGGGTTACGTGCGCGACGTTATCGAGCATGTCGTGGTCGTCAAGCACGATTACCGCGCAAGCTATGAGGCCGTGCGCAAGGCCGCGACCGACTTCCCCTCGCTCAACGTCACCGCTGCCTGGTGGAACAACAGCTGGCATGTCACCGTGGGTGCCCGTCCGCTGCGCGCAACCCTGCTGCAGGGCGAGGCATGCGGTCTGGTGAACGAGCAGCCTTCCGAGGACGAGCTTCGCGCCCTGGCCGCATCCGTGCGCGCGCTGAGCTACGGCACCAACCTGTGGGGCTCGGCAGACTACCGCCGCCGCATCTCGGCCCCGCTCGCCATCCAGGCTGTGCGCCGCGCCGCCGGCATTGAGCTTTCGGCCGCGCTTGCCCGCGAGCTCGAGGGCGTGCAGATTCCTAAGTTTGCCACGGACGAGTATTCCTGCCGCCGCGTGCCCGGCGTCGATTCTAGCGAGGTGCGCTAATGGCTGCCAAACTCATCGATCTTTCCTTTACGCTCAACGGCCGCAAGGTCAAGGTTCAGATTGCCCCCGATACCATGCTCTTTGCGTTGCTGCGCGAGCAGGGCTGCGCGTCGGTGCGCTGCGCCTGCGAGACCACCAACTGCGGCCTGTGCACGGTGTGGCTCGACGGCGACCCGGTACTGAGCTGCTCGGTTCCCGCCGCCCGTGTTGAGGGCCGCTCCATCACCACGCTCGAGGGCCTCAAGGCCGAGTCTGAGGCGCTCGCCCGCGCAATGGCTGCCGAAGGCGCCGAGCAGTGTGGTTTTTGCGCCCCCGGCCTCATCATGAACGTGCTGGCGCTCGCCCGCGCCGCCAAGGAGGACCCGAGCCTCGTTGCCACGCGTGAGGAGCTATCGCGCCAGCTCGCCGGCAACCTGTGCCGTTGCAGCGGCTACGAGAGCCAGCTGCGCGCCATCGTGCGCTTTCTCAACGAGTCCGGCGTGCAGGTGGGCTTCGAGATGCCCGAGCTGCCCGTCAACGACACGAGCTCCGACGGCGTCGCGTACAAGCAGATTACCCACAAACAGCCCAAGAAGGACTCGAAGGCCCTGCTCGAGGGTCGTCCCGTCTACACGGGCGACATGGTGCCCGCCGGCGCCCTGATCGTCAAGCTCAAGCGCAGCCCGTATGCCCGCGCCAAGATCCGCTCCATCGATACGTCGCGCGCCCTGAAGGTGCCCGGCGTGGTGGGCGTCTACACCTACGAGGACGTGCCCAAGCGCCGCTTTACCATCGCCGGCCAGAGCTATCCGCAGCCGAGTCCCTACGACCGCCTGATCCTCGAGAACCTCGTCCGTTACCAAAACGAGGAGGTTGCGATCGTCGCCGCCGAGACCGAGGAGGCTGCTGACAAGGCGCTCAAGCTCATCAAGGTTGACTATGAGGTGCTCGAGCCGCTGCTCGACTTTACCAAGGCGCTCGATAACGACATCGTGGTTCACCCCGAGGGCGACGTGACCTTTATGTTCCCGCAGGGCGGCGACGTGCCCCGCAACCTGGTGTGCAGCGGTACCAGCGATTTTGGCAACCTCGACGAGGCATTCGCCCAGAGTGACATCGTCTTTGAGCGCACCTACACCAGCCAGGCCACGCAGACCGCGCCCATGGAAACCTTCCGCGCCTTCGCGACGACCGACGCGTTCGGGCGTATCTCGGTGACCACCTCCACGCAGGTGCCCTTCCACGTGCGCCGCATGGTCGCGCAGTCGCTCGATATCCCGCAGTCGCAGGTGCAGGTCATTAAGCCGCGCATCGGTGGCGGCTTTGGCTCTAAGCAGACGGGCTGCTGCGAGATCTTCGTTGCGTTTGTGACGCAGAAGACCGGCCGTCCGAGCTACTGCTGCTACACCCGCGAGGAGACCATCACTGCGGGCAACTCGCGCCACCAGATGCAGATGACCGTTAAGCTGGGCGCCATGAACGACGGCACCATCACGGCCATCGACCTGCATACGCTGTCCAACGCCGGCGCGTATGGCGAGCATGCCACCACGACGATCGGCCTTTCGGGCCACAAGAGCCTGCCGATTTACAACCATGTGAAGGCGAGCCGCTTTAGCTGGGACGCCGTCTACACCAACACCAACCGCGGCGGCGCATATCGCGGCTACGGTGCCACCCAGGGCCAGTTTGCCGTGGAGAGCGCCGTAAACGAGCTCGCCGACATGCTGCACATGGACCCCGCCGACCTGCGCCTTAAGAACATCGTGCGCGAGGGCGAGATCATGCCGCAGTACTACAACGAGAAACTCAACGCCTGCGCGCTCGACCGCTGCCTGCTGCGCGCGATGGACATGATCGGCTGGCGCGACAAGCCGCTGGCCGTTGACCTGGGCGATCGCGTGCGTGCTCTGGGCTGCGCGCTCACCATGCAGGGATCGGGCATTTCCAACGTGGATATCGCCGGCATCGACATGCGCCTGGAAGAGGATGGATTCATTACCATCGGCACCGGCGCCACCGATAACGGCATGGGCGTCGACACGATCCTGGCGCAGATTGCCGCCGAGGAGCTGGGCGTGGAGAGTTCGCTGATCGTGGTGCGCGGCGTGGACACCGACGTGTCGCCGTTCGACGCCGGCTCGTACGCGAGCTCGGGTACGTACGTGACGGGCCTTGCCGCCAAGAACGCCGCGACCGAGCTGCGTGAGAAGATCTGCGCCAAGGCTGCCCAGATGTGGGACGTGGACGCCGCCGACGTGGTCTTCGATGGCCAGTACGTGCGTCTGTCCGACGAGCGCGCCGCGCGCGAGCAGAACCGCTACCTCACGCTGCGCGACTTTGCCAACCTGTGTGTCAAGAACATCGCGGGCGGCGACGCGCTCACCTCGCATGCCTCTGCCTGCCTGCCCGTTTCGCCTCCGCCGTTTATGGCCGGCATTGCCGAGGTCGAGGTCGACAAGGCCACCGGCAAGGTGACCGTGGTGGATTACGCGGCGGCCGTCGACTGCGGCACCGTGATCAACGAGGCGCTCGCGCGCGTCCAGGCCGAGGGCGGCATTGCCCAGGGTATCGGTCATGTGCTCTACGAGATCGTCGAGCACGACGACCGTGGCCGCCTGCGCACCGGCAACTTTATGAGCTACAAGCTGCCCACGCGCCTGGATATCGGTAGCATTCGCGTGGCCTTTGAGCCGAGCTACGAGCCGACGGGCCCGTTTGGCGCCAAGTCGATCGGCGAGGTCGTCATCAACACGCCGCTCGCCGCCGTTGCCTCGGCCGTGGCACACGCCACCGGCCACCAGGTGCGCTCGCTGCCCATCACGCCCGAGAAGGCCCTGCTGGGGGAGTAGCGGGTTAGCGAACAAGTCGTAATTGGCGGGGCGGGGTAACTCGTCCCGCCTTTTGCACTCGTGGTGAGGTCGTGAGCCTGTAAAAGGTGTGCGTGCGCTTGCCGTTCGTATCTGCTATCATTCCTAGTCTGTGCGCTCATGCGGGCGTGGCGGAATTGGTAGACGCGCCAGATTTAGGTTCTGGTGGGATTCCCGTGAAGGTTCGAGTCCTTTCGCCCGCACCAACGCACCCGCGTCGGCTTATGCCCTCGCGACACTTTGTTGCATAAAGGTACCAGCACCTCAGATAAGCTGGGCAGTATGAGGAGGAACGTGTTGAACATCACCGCTTCTGACGTCAAGGACGCCAAGCTCACCGCTACGGTCATCATCCCGGCCGCCGACGTCGACGCCGCGATCAAAAAGGCCTACAAGGATACCGCCAAGAAGTACCGCTTCCCGGGCTTCCGCGCCGGTAAGGCTCCCCGTCCGGTCATCGACTCCGCTCTTGGCGCCGAGGCTACCCTCGCTCAGGCCACTAACGACCTGATCGCCGCCAACGAGCCCGCCGTCCTCAACGAGCTGGACATCGTCCCCACCAAGAACGGTGACTACAAGGAGCTCGACCTCGCCAAGGATCACGAGGACTACACCTACACCGTCGAGTTCTCCCTGCGTCCCGCCGCTGAGCTCTCCTCCTTCGACGCTGTCGATATCGAGATGCCCCCTGCGGAGGTCACCGAGTCCGAGATCAACAACCAGGTCGAGATGCTCCTCAACTACCGTGCCACCTTCGAGGACGTCGAGGGTCGCGCCGTCGAGGCCGAGGATTACGTCACCGTCGACCTCAAGGCCGTCGAGAACGCCGACAACTTTGCCGCCGAGGGCCGTATGCTCATCGCCGGTAGCGACAGCAACCCCAAGGAGTTCAACGAGGCCCTGATCGGCGCTAACGTTGACGACGTCAAGACCGTCACCTGGACCGACGAGGTCGAGGAGGGCGAGGAGGCCGAGACCCACACCGTCGAGGTCACCGTCAAGGGCATCAAGGTCCGCAACACCCCCGAGCTCACCGACGAGCTCGTCAAGTCCGACTTTGGCTTCGACAGCATCGACGCTATGCGCGACGCCATCAAGATCGAGATCGAGCAGGACAAGGCTTCCCGCCTCCCGGCCGAGAAGGAGAACCGTTGCGTCTCCGCTCTCGCCGAGCGCCTGCAGCTCGACGAGATGGACGCCGACTACGAGCAGTCCGTCTTTGAGGAGCTTGGCCAGAACTTCCTGTCCAACCTCGCTGCCCGCGGCATGACCCTGGACACCTGGCTGCCCGCTTCCGGCCTGACCATGGAGCAGTTCATCGGCGACCTGCACAAGCAGGCCAACGACGTTGCCCGTGAGTCCTTGGCTCTGGACGCCCTCGCCCGTGAGCTCAAGATTGAGGTTACCGAGGACGACATCAACGCCGAGTTCGAGAAGGCCGGCGTCAAGGACGTCGAGGCTTCCAAGGCCGAGTTCATCGCCGATGGCCGCATGCCTGCCGTCCGCGAGTCCATCCGTCGCTCCAAGGCCGTCGACCACCTGGTCGAGAACGCCAAGGTGACCGAGGTCGACGAGACCGCCAAGGACGCCGAGTAATTCTCGCCACCTTTCCCGCGAGCGCATGTGTGCGCCCGTGATGGGGTAAAGTTATACACCGGTTATCCGGTTGCTTCGTACGGTGCCAGCCAATGCATAGCATGCGGGCACCGTACGTTTATCTAGAACCAATTTGGTCCGCAAGAGAGAAATGGAGATGCGTATGATCGCTAAGTTCGATTCCGCCCTCGTGCCATACGTTATCGAGCAGACGCCGCGCGGCGAGCGCAGCTACGATATCTATTCGCGCCTGCTCAACGATCGCATCATCTTCTTGGGCGAGGAGATCAACTCTGTCAGCGCCAACCTGGTCGTTGCCCAGCTGTTGCATCTTGAGAGCCAGGATGCCGAGAAGGATATCTCGCTCTACATCAATTCGCCCGGCGGCGAGGTCTACTCCGGCCTGGCGATTCTGGACACCATGAACTTCATCAAGCCGCAGGTCTCGACCATTTGCGTCGGTATGGCCGCATCCATGGCCGCTGTGCTGCTTTCGGCCGGCGCCAAGGGCAAGCGCTTCTGCCTGCCGCACTCCAAGGTCATGATTCACCAGCCCAGCGGCGGTGCCCAGGGCCAGCAGACCGAGATCGAGATTGTGGCCGAGGAAATCAAGAAGACTCGTCGCGAGCTCAACCAGATCCTGTCCGACGCCTCGGGCCAGCCGATCGAGAAGGTCCAGGCCGACACCGAGCGCGACAATTACCTGACCGCTGCCGAGGCCCTCGACTACGGCCTGATCGACCGTATCGTCACCTCGCGCGACCTCGCCGCGAAGGACGCCTAGGATGGCAGGTAACATGCAGGACAACTTTGACGAGAACGGCAACCCCATCCGCTGCTCCTTCTGCGGAAAAGAGCAGGGCCAGGTCCGTCGTCTTGTAAAGGGTCCGACCAATATCTTTATCTGTGACGAGTGCGTCGCCGCCTGCTCCGAGATCCTTGAGGAGTCGCTGGCTTCGGACTTTATGGACGCTGCCCGCAACGGCAAACTGCCGGGCTTCCTCAACGACCATGGTCAGGCTGCATCCCAGCCCGCCGTGGACCCCGAGACCGAGGGTTTTGAGCTTGAGGACGACCGCCAGGTCATCACGCACGTGCCGACCCCGCACGAGATCTATGACGAGCTTTCGGCCTATGTTATGGGTCAGGAGGACGCCAAGCGCGCCATGTCGGTGGCCGTGTACAACCACTATCGCCGCGTGATTGAGGGCGGCGCTGCGGTGTCTGCCTTTGATGACGACATGGGCTCGCAGTTCGATGACGATATGGACGAGGTAGAGCTCGCCAAGTCCAATATTTTGCTGCTCGGTCCCACCGGTACCGGTAAGACCCTGCTCGCCCAGACGCTCGCGCGCATCCTCGAGGTGCCGTTTGCCATCGCCGACGCCACCGCGCTTACCGAGGCCGGCTACGTGGGCGAGGACGTGGAGAACATCCTGCTCAAGCTCATCAACGCCGCCGATGGCGATATCGAGCGCGCACAGGTGGGCATTATCTACGTGGACGAGATTGACAAGATCGCCCGCAAGGCCGAGAACCTCTCCATTACCCGCGATGTCTCGGGCGAGGGTGTTCAGCAAGCGCTGCTTAAGATCCTTGAGGGCACGGTGGCCAGCGTTCCGCCCACCGGCGGCCGCAAGCATCCCCAGCAGGAGCTGCTGCAGATCGATACGACCAACATCCTGTTTATCTGCGGCGGTGCCTTTGTGGGTCTGGACAAGATCATCGCCGACCGCGTGGGCAACAAAGGCGTGGGCTTTAACTCCGAGATCGCCGGCCCCACCTCGGTCGACGAGAACGACCTGCTTCGTCAGGTGCTTCCGCAGGACCTCAATGCCTTTGGCATGATTCCCGAGTTTGTGGGACGTACGCCCGTCGTCACTCAGACGCAGGCGCTCGACGAGGACGACCTGGTGTCTATTCTGACCGAGCCCAAGAACGCCGTGGTGCGTCAGTACCGCAAGATGTTCCAGCTCGAGGACGTTGAGCTTGAGTTTGAGGACGCCGCCCTGCACGAGATCGCCCGTATGGCGCTCGCCCGCAAGACCGGCGCCCGCGGCCTGCGCTCCATCTGCGAGGACGTGCTGCAGCAGACGATGTTCGACCTCCCCAGCGAGGAAGGCGTCACTAAGGTCATCGTGACCGAAGCCTCCGTAAAGGGCGAAGAGCAGCCCCAGCGCATCTACGGCTAAATCAGCCAAAAACGTGCTTGCAAATAGCCTCCGACCACCCGCGGCCGGAGGCTATTTTATATATACGCAATAACCCCAACTACCTGTGTTATTCTGTGTGTTTGTTTAAAGTCTCAGCAAAGTCCATTCAGACTGAAGTAATCGATACCTAAGGGGAGGAATGTAGGCCCGATTTTCGTAGATTCCGCACGAGCCGAAGACCACTTAATGTGGTCTTCGTGCGAGCCAGGACTTGACCGAGCGAAAATCGGGCCTACATTCCTCCCCGATGGGCAAGGGAGAGATATATGGAAGAAATGCCCAAGAACTACGATCCGTCGACCAACGAGCCGGCGATCCTGCAGAAGTGGCTCGACGGCGGCTACTACAAGCGCCGTGAGGGCGTGGGCGACTGCACCGTCACCATTCCGCCTCCCAACGTGACCGGCAAGCTCCACATGGGTCACGCTACCGACGACTCCATCCAGGACGCCATCATCCGTATGGCCCGCATGCGCGGCAAGTCCACGCGTTGGGTGCTGGGTACCGACCACGCCGGTATCGCCACGCAGACTAAGGTCGACAAGAAGCTCAAGAGTGAGGGCATCAGCCGCCTGGAGATCGGCCGCGACAAGTTTGTCGACGCTTGCTGGGATTGGACCCACGAGTACGGCGGCATCATCGTCGAGCAGATCAAGCGTATGGGCTGCTCCGTCGACTTCGACAACGAGCGCTTCACCATGGACGAGGACTATGCCCAGGCCGTGCGCAAGGTCTTCTGCGACTGGTACCACGACGGCCTGATCTACCGTGGCAAGCGCATCGTCAACTGGTGCCCCAACTGCACCACCGCCATCTCGGACGACGAGGCCGAGTACAAGGACGAGAAGGGCCACCTGTGGCACCTGCGCTACCCGCTGACCGAGCCGGTCAACGGCCAGGACTACATCGTCGTCGCCACTACGCGCCCCGAGACCATGCTCGGCGACACGGGCGTCGCCGTTTCCCCGAAGGACCCCGAGAAGGCCGCCTTCGTGGGCAAGACCGTCAAGCTTCCCATCGTCGACCGTGAGATCCCCATCTTTGAGGATTGGCATGTCGACGCCAACTTCGGTTCCGGCTTCGTTAAGGTTACTCCGGCCCACGACCCCAACGACTACGCCATGGGTCAGGCTCACGACCTGCCGCAGATCAACATCTTCGACGAGCACGCGGTGGTCGTCGAAGGCTACGGCGAGTTCACCGGCATGAACCGCGACGAGTGCCGCGAGGCCGTCATCAAGTGGTTCGAGGAGCACGACCTGCTCGATCACGTCGAGGACCTCGATCACTCCGTCATGCACTGCTACCGTTGCGACGCCGCACTGGAGCCGTGGCTGTCCGAGCAGTGGTTCGTCGCCGTCGATAAGCTCAAGGGGCCGGCGCTCGACGCCGTCAATTCTGGCAAGGTCACCTTCCATCCCGCGCGCTGGACGCAGACCTACACCACCTGGATGGAGAATCTTAAGGACTGGTGCATCAGCCGTCAGCTGTGGTGGGGCCACCGCATCCCCGTGTTCTACTGCGAGGACTGCGGTTGGGAGGACGCCCTCACCGAGGACACCGATGTGTGCCCCAAGTGCGGCGGCCATCACGTGCATCAGGACGAGAACGTGCTGGATACCTGGTTCAGCTCGCAGCTGTGGACTTTCGCCACGCAGGGCTGGCCGCAAAAGCCGGAGCTGCTCGAGGGCCATCACCCCACGACGGCGCTCGTCACCGCGCGCGACATCATCGCGCTGTGGGTTGCCCGCATGGTCATGAGCTCGTTGTACTTCCTGGACGAGGTGCCGTTTAAAGACGTCGTCATCTACCCGACGATCCTGGCCAAGGACGGCAGCCGCATGTCCAAGTCCAAGGGTAACGGCGTTGACCCCATGGACCTCATCGGTATGTACGGCGCCGACGCCATGCGCTACAACCTGCTGACGCTGTGCACCAACAACCAGGACGTCAAGTTCGACGCGAACATCGACAAGAAGACCAAGAAGCTCATCGACAGCCCGCGCACCGACCAGGCCAAGAGCTTTGTGACCAAGATCTGGAACGCCAGCCGCTTTCTGCTTATGAACATGGAGGGCTACACGCCCGGCGAGCCCGTCGTGGAGACGCCGGCCGACGCTTGGATGTTCAGCCGCCTGGCCAAGGCCGTGAAGATGGTCACCGAGGGTATTGAGAACTACACCTTTGGCGACATGGCCCGCGGCGTGCAGCAGTTCTTCTGGAACGAGGTCTGCGACTGGTATGTCGAGGTCACCAAGGCCCGCCTGAAGGGCGAGGGCCGTCTTCAGGCTCAGCGCAACCTGATCTTCGTGCTCGATACCTCTATTCGCCTGATGCACCCGCTCATGCCGTTTGTCACCGAGGAGATTTGGGACAACATGCCGGCGAGCGTGCTCGACCTGGACGCCGAGGGCAACGTGAACCGCGCCGAGGCGCTCATGATCGCCAAGTGGCCCGAGCCCGTCGACTACGCCAAGTACGTGGACGAGGACGCCGAGCGCGCGTTTGAACTGTGCCGCGCCGTCGTTTCCGCCGCCCGCGCCACGCGTTCGCGTTATCGCTTGAGCCCCAAGGCCGAGCTCGACGTGGTCGTGCGCGCCGGTGCCGAGGACATCGAGAAGCTCGAGAGCCTGCGCTCGACCATTGAGCCGCTGGCCAACACCGCTTCGCTGGTCATGGGTACCGACGTCGAGAAGCCGGCTGCGAGCATCGCCGTGGTTGATAGCGGCGTCGAGGCCTTTGTGGTGCTCGAGGGCAAGGTTGACCTTTCGGCCGAGAAGGCACGCCTGGAGAAGGAGATTGCCGCGGCCCAGAAGGAGCTCGCCGGCTGCGAGAAGACGCTGGCCAACGAGGGCTTTGTGGCTAAGGCCGCGCCCGCGGTGGTCCAGAAGAAGAGGGACCGTGCAGCTGAGCTCAAGGAGATCCTGGCGGCGCTGACTGCTCAGGTTGCAGACTTCTCGTAGAGCTTACTGAGGGGCGCGTCCCGACGCTTTGCTCTCCGCTGCGAACAGTCCTGCGCAAGACGGACAGCACATTAAGTGCTGTCCTTTGCGTGCGGAACTTGCGGCGAGCAAAGCATCGGGCCGCTCCTAGTTCGTTTACGCTGCTGTTTGCAACTGGTTTGTTAGGGCTACTTGGTTGTGGCCTTGATCTTGCTGCAATCGGGTAAAGGCTGATATTGTCAACGCGAGGGGCTCATTATTTTTGATGGGCCTCTTTTTCTGTAATTGGAGACTTTGGGTTATGGCTAAGCGTTCTGGGTCGTATGTCGTTCCGTTCTCGTTTGAGTTGCTTTCGTTTGATGAGGCTGTTGGGCTGGCTGCTGATACGGGGCGGATTTCTGGGGATGCTGGTCCTCTGCTCGAGACGGTTATCGATATGCTCGATGATCTGGGGCGTCCGGACGAGTATTTCGATTGCATTCAGGTTGCCGGTACCAATGGCAAGACTTCGACCACGCGCTTTTCGGCTGCCATCCTTCGTGGTGAGGGGTTAAAGACCGCGCTGTATACGTCGCCGCAGCTGGTGCGTTATCCCGAGCGCATGGAGGTTGACGGGCACGTTGTGAGCGACGAGGCCTTTGCCCGTGGCGTTTCTGCCGCTGTCGAGGCGGGGCGTCGCGTGAATGCGCGTCGTGTGGCGGCGGGGGAGCGCGCCTATACCATCACGCCGTTTGACTTGCTGACGGCTGCTGCACTTGTAGTGTTTGCCGAGGCTGCGGTGGATGTTGCCGTGCTCGAGGTTGGCATGGGCGGACGTTGGGACGCCACGAGCGCGACCGATCCTGTCGCCGTTGCCATTACGGGCATCGGTCTCGATCACACGCGCATTCTGGGCGATACGCTCGAGGCCATTGCGGGCGAGAAGGCGGCGGTTATTAAACCCGGGCGCTTGGTTGTTTTGGGCGAGGGCACACACGAGGCGAGCGTTCAGCGCGTGATGGATGCCCGCTGCCGCGAGTGCGATGTGGTGCCGCTCGTGGTGAACCATGCCACAACCAAGGTTCCGGCACACGTGGGCGACACGGTTGAGTTTAGCTGCACCACGCCGCGTGCGATTTATACGTCGAGCATGGTTAAGCCGGCGTATCAGCCGCAGAATGCCGCGTGCGCGATTATGCTCTGCGAGGGGTATCTGGGTCGCGAGCTCGACCACGATGTGCTCGACGATTCGCTTATGGGCTGCCCCACACCTGGTCGTTTTGACGTGCTGGGGACCGATCCGCTCAAGCTGATTGACGCCTGTCATAACCCCCAGAGCTGCGAGAACTTTGTAGGCGCGCTGGACGAGATCGATCCGTGCGTGGAGAACCGCCCCACGCTGCTGTGTGCCGCGCTGGCCGACAAGGACGTGGCGAGCATCGTCGACGTTTTGATCCCGGCCTTTCCGCGCGTGGTCGTGACGCAGACCGATTCCGACCGCGCCCTGCCGGCAGAGGAGCTCGCCGCCCTCGTTGATGCCGATAAGCTCGCGGGCGTATACCCCAGCGTTTCCGAGGCCCTCGCAGCTTTCAAGGCCGCGGGCGAGCCCTTCGTAGCAGCCGGCACCATCACCCTAGCCGGCGAAGTAGCCGGCCTGCTGCGCTAACCCATCCCCTCAGCAGTTGCGGTGAAATACGGACTGTTTTACAAGCCTGAAGCCTCAAACAGTCCGTATATCACCGCAACTCAAAAGCAGCTAATTTGGGATGGGGCTTTTTGGCTGTCCTGTGCCCCGAGCTGACTCGCTTGCCACGAAATGGGCCCATCTACTACGTTTGACCGGTAACCCTCAACCATGCCGGGAATTACAAAAATAAAACTGCAGGTAGACGGCTTGCTGGTTTTCAAAAAAGACCCGCATGCTCGACCCATGCGGGTTAAACGTAGTAGATGGGCCGTTTTCGTGGCGCGGCGTAATCGCAATATGACAAAGGGGCTGTCCCTTTGTCATATTGGCTAGTCTAGGCGGACCGGATCGTGGGGGTAGGCGTTGAGAATCTCGACGCCGTTCTCGGTCACCAGGGCTAGGTCCTCGATGCGGACGCCGGTGCGGCCGGGGAGGTAGATGCCCGGTTCGATGGAGAACGTCATGCCCGGCTCCACGACCTGCTCGTTGACGAGCGAGACGTCGCCCGGCTCGTGGTCCTGCAGGCCGATCGAGTGCCCCAGGCGATGCGTAAAGTACTGTCCATAGCCCGCATCCTCAATCACGTCGCGTGCGGCGCGGTCCAGGTCACACATGCGCACGCCCGGTGCGATGAGCGCCTCGGCGGCCTCGTTGGCACGGCGCACGATGTCGTAGATGCGCGCCTTCTCCTCGTCCGGCTCGCCCCAAAAGAACGTGCGCGTCATGTCCGAGCAGTAGTTGCGATGGCGTCCGCCAATGTCGAACAGCACCACGTCGCCGCGCTTGAGCACGGTGTCGTCGGGCTCGTGGTGCGGGTCGCCGGCGTTAGCGCCAAAGCTCACGATGGGCGGAAAGCTAAAGCCCTCGCAGCCGTGCTTACGATACAGACCGAGCATCTGGTCGGCAATTTCGTGCTCCGTCACGCCCTCGTGAACGAGCTTGATGGCGTCGGCCATCACGGCGTCGTTGGCGGCAGAGGACGCGCGCATAAGCTCCTGCTCGGCGGCATCCTTGCAGGAGCGTGCGGCGGTGACGGCAAAGTCACCCAGGAAAAACTCGCTGGCGGCGTGGCGCTCCATAAGTGGCATCAAAAAGCCGGAACGCATGACGGTGTCGATGCCTAGTGGTTTGGCCGAGTCGATCTCACTCGCGATGGCGTCGGCCACGACATCGGTATCGGTGTGGTAGGTAACGCGGGCATTGTCATACTCTGGCAGTTGGTGCAGGGCGTTGACTAGGATCACCGGCTCGGCATCGCGTGCGAGCAGCACGCCGCAAAAACGCTCGAACATGTCGGCATAAAAGCCGGTCAGGTAATAGATCGACCACGGGTCGTTTACGAGCAGCTGTGCGCCGGGGTGCTGAGCCTCGAGCGCATCGAGCACGCGCGCCACACGCTGGTCATCGACATGTGCCATGAAACATCCTTTCGCTAGGGTGCCACCATGGTATCCCATGCCCGGCAGATAGGGACGCTCCTTTTGTGCCGGCACCTTGGGACACTCCTTTGCATCCCATGCGGCCCTCATAAGTTGCGGTGAAATACGGACTGTTTAGCGGCCTGAAGCCATAAAACAGTCCGTATTTCACCGCAACTGCGGAGGAGGACCGGGCGGATGGTGGAGTAGCTAAAAGTGCCCCGTCCCAAATTAGCTAGGCTGGGTCGATGTCCATGCTGGCGATTAGGTTGATGTTTGTGTCTAGGAGGTTCTCTAACACGATGTCGCCCATGCGGATGGGGGCGTTGACGACTAGGCCTCGGATGAAGTTCATGGCTTGGGCGTGGAGTTCTAGCGGGATGGCTTCGGCGGTGCGTACGGGGAGAAGTGTCTCGTCGCCGCCGGATACGGCAACGGTGGTTGTGAGCACACGCATGGGGCAGGTGAGCTCCTGATGTGCGAACTTATCGCCGCGCGGGCAGCTGTTGCCGGTCACCGAGCGTACTCCCACCACGGCGCCATTGGCGTCGCGTTCTACCTCTACGGTCAGAAGGCATTCGGATGGGCAGGTCGTGCAGTTGAACTTCTGCGTCTCGATTGCGTTCGTGCTCATGGCTTTACGCCCCCTCAACAGGGTCAACGGACAGGATAATCTCGCTGGCACCCAGGTCGAGTGCGCGCTGAATGACCTTTACCGGCAGCGGGAAGCTTTCCATTACGCTCGGTTTAAACGGGCGGACCTGGCCGGCGAACAGTTCCTCGCCGTTGGCCAAGATCCTCACGCGGGCGGCGTCGACGGGTCGGCGTACGCGAAAGTTGAGCTTGGTGAGCGCCACAGCCGTAATGCGTTCCGGCAGCGCGTAGCCCGCGATGCCGGCAGGGGAGACGGCGAGCTCGCAGTTCGGAACGGTGCCCGCGTCGGTCCCCAGCGCGTACGCCGCTGCAGCTGCGCCAGCCCTCTCGGACTCGGTCGTTACGTTGTCCGCCAGGTCGTGCACGTGCAGCACGTTGCCGCAGGCAAAGATGCCCGGCACGCCCGTCTGCAGGCTCTGGTCCACCACAGCGCCGCGCGTGCGAGGGTCAAGTTGAACGCCTGCGGCAACCGAAAGCTCGTTCTCGGGAATCAAGCCCACCGAAAGCAGCAGCGTGTCGCACGGAACAATGCGCTCGGTCCCCGGAATGGGCGCCAAGCGCTCGTCGACTTGGCTTACCTCGACGGCTTCCACGCGGTCGTGTCCGATCACGCGTGTGACGGTGGTGGACAGGTGCAGCGGAATGCCAAAGTCGTCCAGGCAGTTCTTGACGTTGCGACGCAGACCGTTGGCGTACGGCATGAGCTCGTACACGCCCTCGACGGAAATCCCCTCGAGCGTGCAGCGACGTGCCATGATCAGCCCGATATCGCCCGAGCCCAAAATGACGGCGCGCGAGCCGGGTTTGAGGTTCTCGATATTGATGTATCGCTGCGCCAGGCCCGCCGTAAACACGCCGGCGGGACGACTGCCGGGAATCTTGATCTCGCTGCGCGTGCGCTCTCGGCACCCCATAGCAAGGACGACCGCGCGTCCGGTGAGCTGCAGCATGCCGGCAGGGCTCATGAGCGTGACGGTATGGACTGCGGCGGCTCCCGCGGCCTTGTCCGCATCCAGCGCGCGCACATCCGCGCCCTCGCCTGAATCAATCCCGATCACCATGCTGTCCAAGAACAGCGCAATGTCGGTTGCGTGCACCTGGTCGATAAAGCGCTGCGCGTACTCGGGACCGGTGAGTTCCTGTTTAAAGTGCGACAGGCCAAAGCCGGGGTGGATGCACTGGCGGAGGATTCCGCCCAGGTGCTGCTCGCGCTCCACGATGGCCACGTGGGCGCCGGCATTATGTGCGGCAAGCGCAGCCGCCATGCCAGCGGGTCCGCCGCCGATGACGACCACGTCGAAGGCCTGCGTCGACACCGACGCTACAGCTCCGGCCTCCGCGCGTCCGTCGCGCATATCAAACGTCGCCATCCTAACGCACCCCCTTCAGCGGTCCCTCGACCAACCAAGATCCGGCATCCTCCAACAGCACCTCGCTGGGGTCGCAGCCCAACTCGCGATCAAGGATCGCAACCACGCGGCTCTGGCAAAAGCCGCTTTGGCACCGACCCATGCCGGCGCGGCAGCGTCGCTTGACGCCCTCGACCGAAACTGCGCCCGGCTGGCGCCGAATCGCGGCCACAATCTCGGCCTCGGGTACCGTCTCACAGCGGCAGATAATCTGTCCCCACGCGGGATCGGACTCGATCAGCTCCTCCTTGCGCGCCAGCGGTGCGCGGTCAAAGTCGTCCGGCGCGCGGCGAATTGGGTTCCAGTCTGCCCGCTCGTGCAGCTCCACGCCCGCCTCACGCATCACAAGCTCCATACGCTCGGCAATGGCCGGCGCGCTCGCCACACCCGGCGACTGAATGCCCGCCGCCTGGAAAAGCCCCGGCACCACGGCCGACTGTCCAATGAAGAAGTCGTTCGTTCCCTGAATGACCGGACGCCCGCCGGCAAATGCGCGCACCACGCGGCGCGTATCCAGATCGGGCACCAGCTTGCGCGCGCCGGTCAGCAGCGCCTTCACATCGCTCGCATAGGTCTGCGTGTCGCCCGGCTCGCGCACGGCGGCGGTCGCGGTAATCACGGTGTTGCCATGCACGGTGCCCGTCACGATAACGCCCTTCGACACCGGTGTCGGCACGGGGTAGAGCGGCATGAGCGTGCGCGGCTCCTTGTCCAGCACCACGATGTTGCCCTGACGCCAGACCATCTGGAATTCCTCAGCGTCCGCCATATGCGAGATGTCGGCGGCGCCGTTGCCCGCAGCGTTTATCAGATAGCGGCAGCGCACGTTGCCAGCAGAGGTCGCCAGCGTAAAGCACGTGTCGTCGCCCGAGCCCGCGACTTCAATCGCTTCCACCGATGCGGAGCGCATAAATTTCACCCCGTTGGCCACGGCGTTCTCCAGCGCGGCGATGGCAACCTCAAACGGGTCGACAAACCCAGTCGAGGGGCACCACAACGCGCACGTTGCATCGGCACTGGCGCGCGGCTCTAATTCGTGGATGCGGTCGGGTCCAACGATCGACAGCTCGGGCACACCGTTAACATGGCCGTTGCTGCGCAGCTGTTCCAGATGCGCACGGTCCTCGTCGTTAAAGCCCAGCACCATCGAACCGGTGCGACGGAACAAAAAGCCCAGCTCCTGCGCCCATGTACCGTACAACTCGCAGCCACGGGCGTTAACCTGCGCCTTTACGGTTCCCGGCGCCGGATCGTAGCCGGCGTGCACCAGGCCGCCGTTGGCCTTCGACGCGCCCAGCGCAATATCGTTAGCCGTCTCGACCACGCAAATGGAAAGGTCAAATCGAGCGAGCTGCCGCGCGATGGCGCATCCGGTGATGCCCGCGCCCACAATTGCGATATCAAACGTTTCTGTCACAGTGCCTCCCAGACGAGTTGACAGGCCGTCAATAAGACTATCCTACGGTCCGCACACCCCCAGTGCGGCGGCAATGCGGCGAACAGCCCCGCAACACCCGCCAACGGCAGGCGAGGGGAGACCCGGCAACGTCGACAACCTCGTCTGCCGACAACTACGGCAGCCGTTCGTCTCGATCTGTAACAGTTAGACGAGGATTTGGGTCCCAGATGTTACAGATTGAGACATTTGCCATGTGGGTCTTCCGTTTGTCTCGATCTGTAACATCTAGACCCGGATTCCGCTCCCACTTGTTACAGATTGAGATGTTTGTGTCCGCGTCAGCCCCGCGCCTAGCCGTGGTCCCATATAAACAAACCCCGTGGTAAACTTGCACGGACTGTTAATATTCCGAAAGGTACCCGTAATGTCCAAGTACATCTCTGAGCTCATGTCGCCGCAGCTTATGGGCGTCGTCTATGCCTTTGTTGGCTTTATCATCGCCCTGTATGTGCTGTCGGTCGTCTATGTGTTCATCGACGCTCGCCGCCGCGGTGCCAGCGCCTACGTGGCATGGGGCATCATCGCCCTCATCCCGTTTGTAGGCCTCATTGCCTACCTGGTCCTGCGCCCGCACTCTTACGCGTCCGACCGCGAGGAGCAGGAGCTGGACATGGCCCTGCGCGAGCGCCAGCTTGCCCAGTACGGCACCTGCCCGCAGTGCGGCGCGCCCATCGAGAAGGACTTCGTCGTCTGTCCGGTGTGCGATACCCAGGTTCGCAACGTCTGCCCCAGCTGCCATCGCCCGCTCGATGCGCACTGGAAGGTCTGCCCCTACTGCCGAACTCGCATCCAGTAACGCATCCATCGCCGGGCCGGCCGCAAGCCGCACGCGCGCCCCGCCCCACACGATGAAGCATGCGTAGAAAATCGCCCGCCGTGCCATTAAGGTGCGGCGGGCGCTTGTATACCAAGGCAACCTGCCTATAATGATGCAAGTCAAAAACGCCGAGCGCATCGCGCGCACTTGCATCAGGCATCCGAGAGGAGAAAACATACCCATGAAGGCACTCTACAATGACGGTTCGGTGGCCGAGCTCCCGCAGGACGAGGTCACGCACGTCATCCGCCACTCCGCCGCGCACATCATGGCGCAGGCCATCAAGCGTCTTTATCCCGAGGCCGACTTTGCCTACGGCCCCGCGACCGACAATGGCTTCTACTACGACGTCGATCTGCCCGAGGGCGTCAAGATCAGCGAGGACGACTTCCCCGCGATCGAGGCCGAGATGAAGAAGATCGTCAAGGAGAACCTCAAGTTCTCCGTGTACGAGAAGCCCCGCGCCGAGGCCATCGCCCTTATGGAGGAGTGCGGCGAGAAGTACAAGGTCGAGCACATCGGCGACCTGGACGACGACGCCCGCATCACCTTCTACCAGCAGGGCGACTACATCGACATGTGCGTCGGCCCCCACATCTGCTACACCAAGGCCCTCAAGGCCTTTAAGCTCACCGGCGTCTCGGGCGCCTACTGGAAGGGCGACAAGGACAACAAGATGCTCACCCGCATCAACGGCGTCGCCTTTGCCACCAAGGAAGAGCTCGACGAGCACATGCACATGCTGGAGGAGGCCAAGAAGCGCGACCACCGCAAGATCGGCCGCGAGATGGACCTCTTTATGATGCGCGACGAGGCCCCCGGCTTCCCGTTCTTCCTGCCCAACGGCATGATCCTTAAGAACACGCTGCTGGACTACTGGCGCGAGATCCACCACAAGGCCGGCTACGTGGAGATCTCCACGCCGCTCATCATGAACAAGCAGCTGTGGAAGACCTCGGGCCACTGGGACCACTACAAGGACAACATGTACTCCACCGTCATCGACGACGAGGAGTACTGCATTAAGCCCATGAACTGCCCGGGCGGCGTGCTGGTGTACGCCTCCAAGCCGCACTCCTACCGCGAGCTGCCCATCCGCGCCGGCGAGATTGGCCTGGTGCACCGCCACGAGCTGCGCGGCGCCCTGCACGGCCTGTTCCGCGTTCGCTGCTTTAACCAGGACGACGCCCACCTGTTTGTGCGTCCCGACCAGCTGACCGACGAGATCGTGGGCGTGGTCAACCTTATCGACTCCGTGTACCAGAAGTTTGGCTTTAAGTATCACGTTGAGCTTTCCACTCGCCCCGAGGACTCCATGGGTTCGGACGAGGACTGGGCTCGCGCCGAGGAGGGCCTGCGCACCGCTCTGGAGAAGCTGGGCATGGACTACGAGGTCAACGAGGGCGACGGCGCCTTCTACGGCCCCAAGATCGACTTCCATCTGGAGGACTCGCTCGGCCGTACCTGGCAGTGCGGTACCGTTCAGCTCGACTTCCAGATGCCGCTCAACTTTGATCTGGAGTACGTCGACGCCGACGGCACCAAGAAGCGCCCCATCATGTTGCATCGCGTATGCTTTGGCTCCATCGAGCGCTTCATCGGTATTCTGATTGAGCACTTTGCGGGCAAGTTCCCCACCTGGCTGGCTCCCGTGCAGGTCAAGGCGCTTCCGGTTTCCGAGAAGAGCCGCGACTACGCCCACGAGGTGTGCGCCAAGCTGGAGGAGGCCGGCATTCGCGTGGTCTGTGACGACCGCGACGAGAAGATCGGCTACAAGATTCGCGAGGCCCGCAGCATCGACCGCGTGCCCTACATGCTCATCCTGGGCGAGAAGGAGGTCGAGGCCGGCAACATCTCCGTCCGCGATCGCTCCAACGAGACCGTTCAGATGAGCGTTGACGAGTTTGTGGCCAAGGTGCTCGAGGAGATCAAGACCCGCGCCTAGCACAAACAATACAAGAATTAATAAAGGCGATCGTCCTCGCGGGCGGTCGCCTTTTTTTGTTGTCTATAGAAGAAAAGCCGCTGGTTAGAGCGGCTTTTTTGTTGTGCAAAAAGGTACAGGTTTTTGTAGAGGGGTATGGAGATGCGCCCATTCGCGGCGCATTTTGTGCAATCTGGGAAAACGCGAGCAGTTTGCTCGTATAATGAGCAACGTCGAAAGATACAAAAACCTGTACTTTTGCGACTGCGCCTAACTGCGAGCGAGAAGCCTGTTCTTAACGCCCCTGCATCCGCGTGCGTCGCGGAGACAAGATAAGGGGGCGAGAGATGGAACAGACGATGCGGCGCCAAGAGCAGCTGCCCGGTGCCTTTAGTGGCGCCACTACCAACAGCCAGCATGGCCGCGTCCGCTGGTATCTGGTCCACACCCCCAACGGTAAAGAGCGCGAGACCTGCGAAAAGGTCCGTCGCATTATCCCGCACGAGCTGATGCAGGACGCTTTTGTGATGCAAAAGGAGTTCTGGTTTAAGCGGGACGGTGCCTGGTCGCTCCAAACCAAACCCATGTACAAGGAATACTTCTTCGTCGCCACGCGCGATGCCGCCCTGCTCGATAAGGCTTTGGCCCAGTTGAGCTTTGGTTGCCGCATTGCCGGCAGCAGAGAGCGGGCCTATGCGCCCATGCCGGACGATGCGCAGGACTGGTACCGCAGCGTGCTCGACGACGACGGCGTGGTGCGCAACAGCGTAGCCCGCATAGAAGACGGCGTGCTGCACATAGAGCAGGGGCCCTTGGTGGGGCAAGAGGCCCGTGTAAAGAAGATCGACCGTCATAAGCGCTGGTGCCTGGTGGACGTGGGCGAAGGCGACTCCGCATTTAGGGAGCTGCTTCCGTTGGACGTGCCCAGTAAGACGTAAGGGGACGCCGCACTGGCAATTCATTCGCAATTTGAATTCATCGATGAGGGGGATCCCTGAGGACAGGGACGAGGATTTGAACTTGACTAGTAAAGAAGTGACAGGGAAAAACGCGCCGGTGGGGGCTGCGCTAGCTGTTCAGAAGGTGCAACCGAGCGGTACGTTGGCCTACCGTTTTTTAAAGAGGCTGTTTGATTTTGTTTTCAGCCTTTGCGTGAGCGTGGTGCTGGTAATTCCTGTGGCCATAGTTTGTGCGTTCATTTGCCTTGAATCTCCTGGAAACCCGCTGTACGCACAGGAACGCGTCGGCAAGGGCGGTAAGACTATCAAGATCCGTAAGCTTCGCAGCATGGTCGCCGACGCTGGCAATGTACAGAAGTATCTAAGCTCTGAGCAGCTACATCAGTGGGAAGTCGAGCGCAAGGTCGACGATGATCCTCGCATTACGAAAGTCGGCCAGTTCATTCGCAAGTGCTCTATCGACGAAGTTCCGCAGTTCCTGAACGTGCTGAACGGCGATCTTTCCGTCATCGGACCGCGCCCCATTACAAGAGACGAACTTGAGCAGCACTTTTCGGACGAGGAAAAGGCTGAGTTGCTTTCTGTCCAGCCCGGCATCACGGGTTTATGGCAGGCAACCGACCGCAATGCTGCGACGTTCGAGAGCGGTCTGCGTCAGAAAATTGAACTTCATTACGTGCACAACCGTTGCTTTCGCATGGATTGGAAGTGCTTTACTGGCACCTTTGGCGCCATGTTCGGCAAGAAGAGGACGGGGCGTTAGATGGCTAATCCAATTCGTGTCGCACAGATAGTCGGAAAAATGAATGGCGGCGGCGTTGAGGCCGTCGTTATGAATTACTACCGTCATATCGATCGCAGTAAAGTGCAGTTCGATTTCCTTGTCGATTCCGATTCGACTCTTGTGCCCCGCGAGGAGATTGAATCGCTCGGTGGCCGAGTCTTCGAGATTCCGCCCTATCAGCATGTAATTGAATACCAGCGAGAGCTCCACCGTCTTTTTAAACAAGAGGGCTGGAAGATCGTGCACAGCCACATCAACGCGCTTTCGGTCTTTCCGCTTCGTGCTGCGAAGAAGGCGGGCGTTCCTGTGCGTATCGCCCATAGCCACTCTACGAGTGGTAAGGGTGAGTATGCCAAGAACGCCCTTAAGACCGTGCTGAAAACCCAGGCAAATCGATATCCCACGAATAAAGTTGCCTGTAGTGAGTTTGCTGGGAAATGGCTGTTTGGCCGCAAAACGCCATTTTCTGTTATGAATAACGCCATTGATTTAAGCCAGTTTTCTCCTAATCCAGATAGTCGAATTCATGTTAGGAAACAGCTCGGCATTGCAGACGATACCTTCCTTATTGGACACGTCGGAAGGTTTGTCGATCAGAAGAACCATGACTTTCTATTAGCTGTTTTTAGAGAGGTTCTTTCCCATGAGCCAAATTCAGTGCTCGCACTTGTGGGAAACGGTCCACTGCTGGAGCATGTTAAACAGATGTCAATTGATTTGGGCATATCGAATTCTGTCTTATTTCTAGGGATTAGATCCGATGTTGCAAGTTTATATCAAGCTTTTGATGTCTTTTGTCTTCCAAGCAAATATGAAGGACTTCCCGTTGTTGGAGTTGAATGCCAAGCTAGTGGAACTCCAATCTTGGCATCGGATGCAATCACATCTGAAATCAAATTGACTTCCCTTATGGAGTTTGAGCGGTTGAGTTCTAGCCCTCAAAAATGGTGTGAGCATTTGATCTCCATGAGGAAGATGGACGCTGATCCAAATGATTCAGAGAACTTGAAGGCTTTTGATGTGTCTGCTGCTTCAAAACGTCTCGAGAATTATTACTCCCACTGTCTCAAAACGGTGTCGCCTAGTAAAGCGATTGCAGATAAATAGAGGTTTGGAGAAAACCAAAACTATGAAATTGAGTTTTATTGTTCCTATTTATAACGTGGAGGATTACCTCCTCGATTGTTGTAGAAGTATCTTAAATCAGGTTGACAGTACTTGTGAAGTTCTTCTTGTGGATGACGGCTCGACTGATAGGTCTTCGCAAATTGCTGATGATATTGCACGCGAACATGATCGTGTAACTGTTATTCATAAGGAAAACGGTGGCTTAGCTTCTGCTCGAAATGCAGGATTAGATGCTGCTTCAGGAGATTACGTTGCGTTTGTTGATTCGGACGATCTAATTTCTGAGAACTGCCTCCCCGCTATTCTCCATGAGCTTGAAGATACTAAGCCTGATATTTTGTTTCTGGATAGCTGCAAGCTATACCCTGATGGAGTTAAAAAATCAATCGGCTATCATATTGAGCCCGGTTTCATTAATCAAAAAAGCAAGAGCGAAGTTCTTTACTACTTGTCTAGACTGCCTAAGTTTCCTGACAGCGCATGTATGAAAATATATAGACGTGCATTTTTGTTTAACTGTGGGCTTAGGTTTCCTGAGGACGGACGTGTCTCAGAGGACCTAAATTTCGTAATGAATAGTCTTCTTGACGCTGAGACTTATTCTGCACTTGATTTGAATTATTACGAATATCGTCAGAATAGAGCGGGCTCTATCACTGATGCAGTTGGTCTCAAGCATTTTCAAGGCCTCCAGCAGTTTATCGAAGATGCTATTCCCGTTCTTTGTGACTCTGACTATAGGCCCAAGAATAATGATTGTGCTTGCTGTTTAAGCTTCGTTGCGTATGAGTACTCAATTATGTTGTGGATGCTCAGTACAATTCCGGGCTCAAAATTAGACGAAGCCGTCGCTTATTTAACGAACTATCGATGGCTTATGAATTATGCGGGTGGAAGAAGGGCCCAAATGACTCGTACCGCGCTGAGTCTTTTGGGGGTGCGGAAAACATCTTCCCTGCTTAGCATTTATATGAAAGTGAGGCGAAACTAATGAAAGCTGCTATTGTCACGCTTCATCGGGTTTACAACTACGGTTCTGTTTTGCAGGCATACGCAACCCAAAAGGTATTCGAAAAGCATGGCTGTGAGACGAGCATTGTCGACTATATAACTGAGCAGCGAACGCTAAAACGTATCTTCTTCAAACCTCCCGCTGATCCTAGCATCAAAGGCGTTAAAAGGGTTGTCTATCAAATTGCTAAAATTGGCTCGCTTGCACTTAAAGAACTCACTTTTGGCTCATTTGTACGGAAGACAATGCGGCTTACAAAGCGATATGTGACCGCCGACGATTTAGCTTTAGACCCTCCCCGCGCCGATGTGTATGTGAGCGGAAGCGATCAGGTTTGGAATAGTAAATATAATGAAGGGATTGACAGGGGATTTTTCCTGGATTTTGTTCCTTCGGGTCGAAAGAAAATTTCTTTTGCGTCTAGTTTCGGCAAATCTGTACTCGACGAGTGGGAAAAAGAGCAGACGCGTTTCTATTTGAGTCAGTACGCTGCCATTTCTGTTCGTGAGGATTCTGCTGTAGAAATAGTGGAGGACCTTGGTGTGCAGGGCGCTGTGCAGGTCATTGATCCAACACTACAGCTTACTAAATCGGAGTGGCAACCACTTGCGTCTCCTCGTTTGGTTAAGGAGCCCTACTTGGCTCTTATGCTTCTTTACAATGAAGACAATGGTGCGACGGATATTGCTCGTCAAATTGCCGACGAGAGGGGCTTGAAGCTCGTTAAGATTTCATGGGAAATGAAAAAGCCCGAGGCTGTTGATAAGTTGTTTACGCATAGGTCCCCAGCAGATTTTCTATCCCTGTTTTCCAATGCCGATTTTGTTGTGACCAACTCGTTCCATGGACTTGCTTTTTCTCTGATTTTTGAACGCCAGTTTTTGGTTGTTCCTAGAAATGAGTTTAACTCCAGAATTGATTCGCTTCTCAGCCTCGTTGGTTTGTCGGATCGACTTGTAAAAAAGCCTTTAGACTCTAATCAATCTTTGCCTGTCATTGATTACTCGCATGTAAACAAGGCGCTTAATGCTGCGCGCCTTGATGCGGATAGATATATCGACGAGGCGTTGGGTGAATAAATGTTTAATGTATTACACGTGATGTATGGGGCTGATGCCGGCGGCATTTCATCAGTTATTCTTAATTATTACAGGCACCTTGTGGAACATGGCTTTCATTTTGATTTGGCATTAACTTCAGATCAAATTGGTCTTAATGCCAAGCGCTTTCGTGAGCTTGGTTCCCACATATATCGACTTCCTTCGAAGAGCGAGGGAATTGGTGCCTATGAGACAGCCTTAGCCAATCTGCTTAAGTACAATTCCTATGATGCGGTTCATGTTCATGAAAATGAAACGTCTTACGTTGCCCTTCGGGTTGCTAGAAAGTGTGGTGTGCCTGTTAGAATCGCGCATTCCCACACTACATCACCGTGTTATTCATTTCGCGACCATTTAAGAAGGGTTTCCGGCTGTGTTCTAAATGGCCGTTATGCTACATGCTTAATCTCCTGTGGGAAGCTTGCCGGTGAACGCGTTTTCGGTAAATGGCGTTGGCGAATGGGGAAGGTGCAGTTTTTGCCCAATGCCATTGATACTGGTTCATATACATTCGATCCGTCCGTTAGGCGCGCCGTGCGTCAGGAGCTTGGGTTCAACGAGGAATTCGTTGTTGGTATGGTTGGTAGACTGTCGAAACAAAAAAACTATTCCCTTGCGCTGAAAATAGCGAGCACTTTTGACAAGAATTGTAATGTGCGATTTGTTGCGGCTGGAAACGGCGAGCTTGAGAGTGAGATATCCTCTTCGATTGAGGCATGTGGATGCGGCGATCGATTTAAGCTCCTTGGAAGACGATCTGATACCGCAAGGTTGTATCAGGCGTTTGACGCATTCATGTTGACTTCTCTGTATGAGGGTTTTCCGGTTGTTGGCGTTGAGGCTTCGGCTTCGGGGCTTCCCCTTCTTGTTTCTCAAACGATTACGCCTGAGCTTAAAAAATGCGGCGAAGTGTCTTATTTGCCGCTCGATTGTCCTGATTTGTGGGTGGATGAGATCAAAAGACTCTCAATGATTTCTCACGATTTGCCGAGGACTAACCGGGCTAAGGCAGCCGGTTTTGATCTTGAAGATTGCTGGAGAATTCTTGCCGGGATTTACTGCGGGGAATTAAATGTCTAGTTTTGCTTTGAAAAAACGCGGGTTAAATTCTGCGAGGCGTTCCTTATCGGTTCTTTTCTTGTTTCTGCTTATAGGTTTGATTTATGTGACATTTGGCAATCTTCTAGCAGGTGCTGGCCGAATTGTTCCCTTTAGAGATCAGTTGAAGATGGCAATGTCCGCAGTCGGATTGTGCGTATTGCTTCGCCTTTCTTGTCGTGCAGACCTTGTATTTGGCAAGGACATGCTCGGACTTTTATTGGTGTTTGGTATTGTAATTTTGGTACCAACTTGCTTCTATTACCTCAGTGGGTACGTTAGTTTTCAGTACGGTTCGCTTCAAATATCCTTATCCGTTCTATGGATTGCTGTTTTCGCTCTTTCCTATTGGTCTGGATATAAGAATCCCTTTCTACTTGAACGACTTGGATGGATGGGCCTTGCAGTCCCTATTGTTTTTGTGCTCTTCGCCGGAGTTAGAACCCATATCAATGAGATTGGTTGGACAGAATCTGTAACTATGGCGTACTACGCCCTGTTTCTGCTGCCTTTTGTCTTACTGTTGCGCAATAAAACAATTCGTTGGGTATTTGTTGCAATAATTTTCGCCACACTTCTCCTGTCTTCTAAGAGAGGTGGATTCATTGCTTTTTTCCTGGCTCTTATTGTTTATGCCGTGGTTGAGTGGCAGATGGCTGGAAAGGGAGATCCTAAAAGGGTCCTGCTTATCCTTGGTTCTGTAATACTTGCGATGGCTTTCTACTATTTTTTCACTTCATTTACAAAAGCAAACAATCTGGCAATGTTAGATCGTCTTGAAAATCTTGCAAATGATGATGGCTCGGGTAGACCGGATGTCTGGGCTTGTGTCTGGAGAATGATACTAGCTTCTGATCCAATGTCACTTCTTATTGGCCATGGTTTTAATACGGTATATCGAGCTTCCCCTATGGGCCTTAGCGCTCACAATGACTTTCTTGAAGTCATTTATGACTATGGCCTTATTGGGTTTTTACTTTATTTGCGACTTTATTATCACGTCTGGCAATTGTATCTGCGTGTCAAGTCCGATTGTTCTCAGCTCGCGCCGGCATTCGCAGCATCTCTGGTGCTGATGATTTTCATGTCGTGTATGGCGCACTTGATTATTTACCCAACTCATTTTTTGCTTCTGTGTATGTTTTGGGGCGTTATTGCCGGCTATCTTAAATCGAAGGGATCTGTGAGTCCTCGTGGATATATGTAGTGATTTAGTCAGCATAATTGTTCCAGCGTATCAGGCTGAAAAACATCTGAAAGAGTGCGTTTGTTCTCTTTTGAACCAGACCCACCGTGCAGTTGAAATAATAGTTGTTGATGATGGCTCGACCGACGGAACCTCGGCGATAGTTTCAAGAATGGCGGATTCTGACAATAGGCTGCGGCTTATAACGCAGAAGAACGGCGGTGTCAGTTCTGCGCGAAATCATGGTATTGCTGCGTCCCGTGGTTCTTACCTGATGTTTGTAGATGCCGACGATTGGATTGAACCATTTGCTGTCGAGACGCTCTTGTCTGCTATAAAAAATAACGGAACTGATGCTGTCTACTGCAGTCAGTACTATGACAGCAACGGAGTTTTATGTGCCAGTGAAACCTGTATCTCCAGATTCGACAGTATCGATGCGTCCGTATTACTTAAATATCAACTGGACTTTCGCTTCATTGCCTGTCCCTGGCTTTGCCTGATGAGTAGGGATGCGGCTGCGGGGTGCGCATTCCCAGAAGATGTGCATATTCTAGAAGACTGGTTCTTTAACGTTGAACTTCTAAATAATTCGCGCTTCATTTCAGTAACTGATACAGCTTTTTATCATTATCGCTCTACTGAGCAAAGCGTAAGTCGTTCTGCCTTGAATGAAAAAAAGTTTAGCTGTATGGAGCTTCCAAATAAGGTCGTTTCGCTCCTTGATCTTCAAGGCGAGAAAGCTAACTCATTGCGTTTGCGATTGAACGTTGGCTTAATCCGGCACCTGTTAATCGTCGCTGCCGCTTCCGGCTTCGCCGATGAATACTGTCGTAAGAAGATGGCGAACTGGGCACGATCGACGGTAGGTGAAGCGTTTGCTTCGCCCGAATTGCCCCTTAAGCTTAAGAGTTATGTGCTTCTAGGTTCAATTTCGCCGCGTTTGTTTGCATTTATCTTTCACTTTAAAAGGAAGGCGTTCCATGACTAAAGCTGGCATTGTTACATTCCACTGTGTTCCCAATTATGGGGCCGCTCTTCAAGCATTTGCTCTATCTGAGAAGTTAAAAAAGTACTACGACGAAATTAAAGTTATTGATTATTGTCCTGGCTGTCTTTTGTCTGACTACAAAACGTTTGATATATCTGGACCTAAAGCGTTCATTGGCAGCACTCTTACTGCGCCCGCTTGCGTTCGTAAGAAAAGAAAGTTCAAGCGCTTTGTCTCAGAGAGGATGGACTTGGAGCCGTGGCCTGCTACTGACGAGGTCCTCCATTCGTTCGATTCTGTCTTCTGTGGGAGCGATCAAATTTGGAATTCGGAAATTACAAAAGGAATCGATCCCATGTACTTTGCCGACCGGTTCCCCGGGAGCGTCATTAAGGCATCGTACGCTGCCAGTATAGGCAAATCGGCTCTATCTGATGCGGACTGCAAAGCTATGCTGCCTTTGGTTTCAAGACTTAATCGAATTTCCGTTAGAGAACCAGAAGCAGCGGGCTTGATTGAGAAATTGACCGGTAATAGGCCCGAGGTGGTTGTCGACCCTACCATCCTTGCGGGTAAAGAACTATTCGCTCCCATTGTAAAGTCTCTCCGCGATAGGCCTTACGTCCTTTATTACCAACTGGCAAGGAAGGACAACCGCGCTCTATCTTTGGCCGATAAAATCGCACGTTATAAAAATCTCGATCTTGTCGGACTGAGCGGCAACAGAGGGCTGCAAATTGGAAAAAGCCATGACGTTATTTGCGATGCTGGGCCTGAAGAATTCGTCTCCCTCATCGCGGGTGCGGATTACGTTGTTACCGACTCTTTCCATGGGACCGTCTTCTCTCTTCTATTCCATAGGCCGTTTGCGTCCATTCCTAAAGCCACCCGAGGTGGGAGAATTACCAACCTTCTTGATATTGCTGGTCTAAGGAATCGCTATACGGATCGTTTTGATAGAGATATTTTGCTAAAGGATATCGATTGGGGAAACGTCGACAATTCGCTTGCTCGCGAACGCGAGGCGTCTGAACATTTTGTCACATCTATTAAGGGTGATTTCTAATGATGGTTCTATTTACCAATAAGCGAGATTGCTGTGGGTGTGGTGCTTGCGCCTCTGTGTGTCCGCGTAGTGCCATCAAAATGGTCCATGACAAGCACGGCTTTTTATATCCCGTTATTGACCCAGAGAAGTGTATCGGCTGTCATCTTTGTAATCGTGTTTGTCAAATTGGCAATGAAGTTGACCTCCTGACACCATATCCCAAAACAACATACGCTGTAAAAAACGAGGATGAAATTCGGTCTCGATCGTCTTCGGGAGGAGCTTTTACTGCTCTGAGTGATAGCATACTTAACAGCGGCGGTCTAATTGTGGGTGCTGCTTATGACGAGTCGATGTGTGTTCGGCATAGAGTGGCTGGCGAAGTTGCTTCTCGTGATTCAATGCGTGGAAGCAAATATGTCCAAAGTGATATCTCTAATGTCTTTAATGAGTATAAAAATCTAAGTGGTAAGAAGGTTCTGTTTACAGGGACCCCATGCCAGATCGCTGCATTTAAGCTGGTGGCAAAACTGCTAAAAGTGAATTCCTCGAATTGGGTTTATGCCGACCTGGTGTGCCACGGCGCCCCCTCTCCGACGGTTTGGGGCGACTATGTGAGGTCTCTTGAAAAAAGGCAGGGATCTCGTTTGGTTTCATATTCTTTCCGTAATAAAGATGCTGGATGGCGTGGCTACCATATTCGAGCGGAGTTTGAAGATGGATCCGTTTTACTGGATGATAGTTCCGAAGCGCGCGGCTTTGCTGTTGTATTTTCAAAGAGTCTCGGGTTGAGGCCGTCGTGCTATCACTGTCCTTATTCGCGCATGCAGCGAGTGGGCGATTTGACGATTGCGGATTACTGGGGAATTGAAAAGGATGATCCTGAGTTTTCTGACAACGTCGGAGTATCCATGGTCTTCGTGAATAGCGAACAGGGCGAAACGCTACTTACTGACTCAAGTGAGCGCTTAACTCTTAAGGAAGAGACTGAGACTCCTGTTCAAAGGAATCTGCATAATTCCACTGACTATCCGCAGTTTGATTACGATTCATTTTGGACAGCCTATGAGAATGGCAGTTGGGGCGGGGTAGCTTCTCGTTTTGGTTATGTCGGTAAATCAGGAAAACTGTATCGCCTTGTTGACAAGGTAAAAACAAAGGTGAGGAGGGCATGAGTTTCACCTATGGGCAAATATAAAAAACTTGGCAAAAATGTCGGTCTAATTACGATCGGGAACTTCGCGTCCAAAATAATGTCATTCTTCATGCTGCCGCTCTATACTGCCGTGTTGTCAACGGCAGAGTACGGTACTGCGGATTTAATGACGACGACAGTTAATCTTCTCTCACCTTTCTTTACGCTTCTGATCAGTGAGGCCGTAATGCGATTTGCCCTAGATCAAGATGTGGATAAAGGGCAAATATTTACCATCGGGCTGATTGTGACATGCGGCGGCTTTATTGCCATGTGCGCTGTTTCCCCGCTTGTTCTTTTGAGTGAGGACATGGCACCGTATCTAGGCTATTTTCTTGCGTACTATTTCTTTACATGCCTTCATCTTCTTGTCTCTCAGTTTGTTAAGGGAATTGAAAACGTTGCGATTTATTCAATTAGCGGCGTGTTTCAAACCATTGTTTTCATTGCATTAAACTTGGTATTTCTTTTAGGTCTACACCTTGGTGTTACGGGCTATATGCTTGCCATGCTGGTGGGCGAGGCCGCTACAAGCGTTTTACTTTGGATCGGTGCTGGCCTTAACGGCTTTTTGGTTAAACCAGCCTCCATTGATAAGAATTTGTTTAGGGATATGCTTCGCTATTCTGTTCCGATGATTCCCAATTCGATTAGTTGGTGGATTAGCAATTCTTCGGACAAATATTTGTTGACGATGTTCGTTGGGGTTGGTGTTACGGGTGTGTATTCTGCCGCTCAGCGTATA
Organism: uncultured Collinsella sp.; assembly: GCA_902492235.1. Taxonomy (GTDB): domain Bacteria; phylum Actinomycetota; class Coriobacteriia; order Coriobacteriales; family Coriobacteriaceae; genus Collinsella. The sequence goes on from CABUKS010000001.1 coordinate 136,567, forward strand.
CCTTCCTTGTTTGCCACCGTTTCAACAATTTTTATGAGTGCATGGCAGATTTCGGCCGTAGAGGATTTCGGTTCTCAAGAATCGAGACGGTTCTACAGCAACATTTATAAACAGTATTCCACGTTTAATTCTCTTGTTGTTGGTGTGCTGATTTGCGGCTGCGAACTTCTGGCAAGCATTCTCTTCTCTAATGACTTTTTTAATGGCTGGGTTCTTGTTCCAGTGCTGTTGATTGCTTTCGAGTTTTCCGCTATGTCTGCATTTTTGGGATCCATTTACACTTCAGCTAAGAGAACCAAGATGTTGTTTGTATCAACAATGTTTGCTGCTGTGCTTAACATTGTTTTGAATGTTATGTTGATTCCTTCGCTGGGTGCCATGGGGGCTTCTTTGGCTACTCTCGCTAGCTATGTTTCAATTTGGGCATTGCGTCTTTGGGATACGCGAAAGATCATTCGTCTCGATATTGAGCTTGTATCTGATTTAATTTCATACTTTATTCTCACTGGAATGTCTATCGTGATGATAGCGCACGTTCCGCATCGTTTTCTTATTGCACTTGCCCTTCTCATTGTCATGCTATTTGTCAATCGTCGTGTTGTCATGAAATTAACTGAAGCTTGCCTTTCAGTTCTTAGGTCAGCTCTTGGAAAGGCTCATCAATAATGGAAACCCCATATAACTCTAAAGATAATTGCTGCGGGTGCGGTGCGTGTCTGCGGGTTTGTCCAAAAGATGCAATTTCTTTTCGCAAAGATTTGGACGGATTTGTCTATCCGAAAATCGATAGCTCTCTATGCATCGATTGTGGGGCATGCGTTAAGAAATGTGACTTTGGCAAGACTAAGAATTCCCATAATTCCGTGTCGCCAATGGCTTTGGCTTTTGTTAATTCCAATAAGGATGCGTTGCGCGGCAGTGCTTCTGGAGGAGCTTTTTCTGCACTTGCAAAACATGTTCTCGATAATGGGGGCGTTGTCTATGGCGCGTCTTGGGGTAAAGGAATGAAGCCTGAACATGCACGTATTGTCGATTGGTCCGATATTTCTAGAGTTCAGGGCTCAAAGTATGTTCAGAGCGACTTAACACCGATTTTATCTAAGTTAAAACAAGATGTATCTGAGGGGTCTGGTGTTCTATTTTCTGGTACTCCATGTCAGTGTGCTGCCGTAAGGTCTCTGTTTGGGCGCAAAACTCCTGATAATTTAATCTGTGTTGAACTCATTTGTCATGGGGTGCCGAGCGCGAAGCTATTTCTTGATTTCGTTGAATATCTTGAAACCAAGGTGAATGGTGAGATTGTTGACCTTAGGTTTCGTGATAAGAATAGAGGTTGGGGCGCTTTGCTTGCCGTTGATTTTAGGGTTTCAGACGGCAAAGTTAAAACTCGATATTTTAAGCCTGAAGAGGTTTACTACTACTACTACTACTTTTATCAAGGAATGTTTTTCAGGGAATCCTGCTACTCCTGTCCCTATGCAAAGAGAGAGAGGTATTCTGATTGGACAATAGGCGATTTATGGGGCGCTGCAAAGTACTGCGAGAATATTGACACTTCTAAGGGCGTTTCGGTAATCATTGCATCAACGGATAAGGGCATTTCGCTTGTAAATGAGCTTAGGAACGATGGGGTAATTAAAGAGGTGCCGATGGATGATGTTGTGCGTGAAAATGGCCAACTCGTGCACCCATCGGCTAAGCCCGATTGTTACAACGAGCTAATGGCTGAGTATCGCTCTCTAGGGGCAGGGGCTTTCGCTTCGAAATTTGAAAAGGATAATTGGAAGCTTGTTTTCAAGGGACGCCTGAAGAGAAGCATCCCGCTCTGGCTAAAGAAGGCCATTCATTCCTAGATTTAGAGTGTCCATTGGGCTTGCTAACCTTTTTATTATCAGTGGGGAATGCACCGATTTTCTCAAACTGCTGTTGTTATGTCGTTGAAAGGGGTCATTGATGACGGGGCGGGGACGTCGCCAACGAGATGAAGAGTGGACCCGGAAGTTCGCTAAGCTTCTTCGTTTGGTTGTTGAGACTAATAATATCAACCTCGACCATCTTGATAGCGATGCCCGCATATTAATGAGTGCTTTTCGAACTTGGGTGTCAGGGAGAAATCTGCCCGGTCCTTCGTACTTTAATTTGCTACTGTCGTTCATTGCTCCTAGGGTCAGTGATTCATCTGGACCTATAATTCTTGAACGTGTGTTTTCGGACTGCTCCAATACGCAAGCCTGGGATGCGGTTGAGTCGTATTCCGTGTTTGAGGGGGATATGCAACGATATACTCCTGCAGTGTTAGAGATTTATTGGCGTATGGGCAGAAAGATGGTCCCATTGCCTTTAACTAGCGATAACGCCGCTGGTCCTTCTGGAAAAACTGTTGCAGTTGTGTTTGATTTCGTGGGTACTCTTTTGCCCAAGATCGATGCTGACAGTAGCCTTCGTTATATCTGGCTCGAATCTGGCCAAGATAAAGCCCGATTCCAGAATATCCTTGCGCATTATTCTCACGATGCTGATGACAGGCGAAGCTATTTTCAGCAGGCTACGGAATTATTCAGGGAAGCTCGTATTACCAAAGATGACATCACGCGCATCGGAAAGGAAACTCGTCTAATTCCGGATATTTGCGACGTGTTTAAGGTGCTTAACGATGCGGGCGTTCTGATTTGGATAGTCTCACGTTCGGAGAGGCAGTTTATACGCGCGGCCCTTGGTGATCTTGCTTGCTGTGTGGAGGAAATCAAGTCCAATCAATTCCTGTTTGATTCTGAAGGCGTTGTTGATGGTATCCGCATTAGTCCTTTTGACTACGAGGGCAAGCGAAGGTTTGTTAGTAGGGTTGCAGGGGATCTTGGTGTTTCACCCCAAGACATTGTGTTTGTTGGAAACTCGAATAACGACGCATCTGTTAGAGGCAGCGGTGCAGTTACCGTTTGTGTGTCTCCCTCTAATACTACGGGGACAGATTGGTCGTCTTGGACCCACTGCTGCCAGTGCTGCGATGACCTGAGAGACATCCTTCCGTTTATTAACTTACAAAGTACTACAAAGTGAAGCAAAACCTGAGTGCTTTGTCGCGGACTTTGTATCTACTTCTCGCTTGGCTCATGCACTTGGTTTCCCGGACTTGATTAGCTTCGTCACTCAATACCTTGGTCGCCCGCGGCATTATGTAGGCAGGGCAAACGACGGAAGGCAGGGTGGTTGCTATGGGAGCGATATCGCTTGGACCAGTAACGGATACCGAAATTAAGCTCACGAAGGAGGTGCTGAACGCGGTCGTAAATGCTACGTGGACTTATAGGTGCTCTAGGGAGTTTAAGCGTGGCCAGGTAGAAAGCATTCGCATTGCAGTCGAATACTTCAATGCTGCGGCAAAGATGAGCTATGTAGATCAGCTTACGAGCGTGATGATGTCTACGTTGGCAAACTCCGCTAGGATGTACCAGCGCTACGATAGCGAGGGAATCATGACCGACCTCATTAAACAGCAGTTCAACCAGACGCTTGAGGTGCAAGCCAAGTGCCTGAGTTCTATTCTCGAACAGTTTGCTAAGTAGCCTCTGCATTGAGGCCGAAAAAGTCGCAATTTGGTTGGGGTGCGTATTATGTTCTTTCGTTATTTGGCGGCAAGAGCCCATATGGGTGTCATCGGTATTCGCGCTCGGTTTCGGATTTGGTTGGCTGCACGATCTGGTGCGTTGGTATTCTTCTCGATGCTTTTATTTTCAGCTATTATTGCTGGGGTCATCACTGCGGTAACGGTTAAATCTATGCTCGCCGCAGTTTTCGCCGGGGTCTTCTGCTTTGCGGTTGAGGTTTACAAAATATTTGAGCTGGATTAGCGGAACGGGCCTGCGGGATATGGTCGACTGCAACACAGGTCAATCTGTAGCTTCTTGACTGTTTCTGTTTTGTATCACGATATTATTCGGGACACCGGGGACCAAAAGCTCCGGTGTCTTTTGCTGCGGGCGATGAGTCCTGTTGGCGTTTCGTGTGTCGTGATCGCAGTGACGTTGCTCGCATTTTTACAAATGATGACTATCGAATTGCTTTAATCATTAGATGTCGTTATGGCGACAGGCAGTAATTTTTCTTAAGTATTCACTGTCTGGAGCATGGCGTTTGTTATTTGCGGATTAACTCGTATTTATATGCTTGACAGTTACTGGGCTTGATATGTTTCCAAGGTGAATTAGCTGGACTGGTTATAATCGATTTCGGGGAAACACCTGACATGCACATTAGCTCTCATTTGCTAAAATGAGTAAAAACATCTTTCAAAGTTTAAATGAGGGATCTATTGTTTCAGCTCGCCCTAATTAATGGTGCAACTCTAAAGCGTCTTCGCGTCATAAGGGGAGTTTCCGAAGACTTTCTTGCTACTAAAGCCAGAATCTCCATTACGCAGCTGAGGGGCTGGGAGCATGGTGATCCTGGTGATTATCCGACAATCAATCAAGCCGAAGCTATGGCTAATGTGTTGCTTTGTCCATTGGCGGGACTCTATCTTGAACCGAATAAGTTGAAAGAGACGCGAAAGCCTCCAATTTCCAACAAGCGAATTGGTTATAAGCCAAGCTATTCCGATGACAGTGCGTTGAACCTTGCCGTAGAAGATTTGCTCTTGCGCCGTGAGGATATTTTGGAGCTAGCAAAAAAGACGGGTCCCGAAATTCTAAGCTGTGATTTGCCTTATTTAGAGAGCGATATTGTTGAGGCTGCCAAGCGTTTGCGAGAATGGATTGATTATCCGCTTAGCAACCAGATCTCTTCTGCTTCGTCGCGAGTTTTGTATAAGAGTCTTCGTTCTTTATTGGAAGAACGCGGCATTTGCGTTGCTCAGTTTTCTGAGCCATCTGTCGATGAGCTGAGGGGCATATCTCTCTATTTTGAGATGCTCCCAATTGCGGCGGTAAATCAGTCGGATCGATGGCCAGCGAAGTGTTTTAGTTTGTTACACGAGATGATTCACCTATGCTACAGGAAATCAACCACCTGTTCTTGTATAAATGCTGAATGCGATGATGCCGAAGAGGTATATTGCAATGCAGTTGCTGGTGAGTTTCTTTTTTCCAGACAGACTGCACTTCACGAAATAAATAATGGGCTTAATCCTTCTGACTTTCATTCGTTTGATGTGATAGCAAATAAATACTCTATTAGTCGTGATGTTGTTGCAAGGCGTGTATACGACATCGGTCAAATGTCCCGCACTGACTATGAGGAATTATTGGATTTATTTCGGCGTGAAGCCATTGAGTCTAGTTTGCGAGAGAAAGCAAAAGCTCAAGAGTCTGGACGCGCCATGGGGTATATGCCTTACGAAAAGAAGATGGTTGATTTCCATGGGGCCTTGTATTGCGTCTATGTAAATCGAGCACTTTCTTTAGGTGTTTATAGCGAGTATGAAGCAGCTTCGGCATTAGGAGTTAAACCGGATTCTCTTTGATCCGTGTTCAAGGAGGCTTTCGGGTGAAATTTACCAAAACGCCTCAGCAGCTCGACTTAGAATCACTTAGCTATCAGTACATTATGGATACATGCTCAATATTGTCCCAAAACGATGGTTTTCTTTATCCAAGGCGAGTTCATGTTGGACTATGGCGTGAGATAGATAAGCTTGCTTCCGAGCGTAAGCTTGTTGTTTGTAGCCAAATTGAAAAGGAAGTAAAGAGGGGTGCACGGGATGACTTAGCAAAGGAGTGGCTAAATATATCCGGGGTTAGGATTATTGTTGAGTCGCCTGGAGTCCAGCAATGCCTAAGACAGATAGTCAATGCTCAGCCAAAACTGTTAAAGTTTGGCGATACGCGAGAGTGCTCTTCCGGGGATGCCTTCCTGATTGCTACCGCAATGTTTTACAATCTGGCTATCATTACAGAAGAAAAGAAAACTAGTCCCTATAAAATTCCGCAAGTTGCAAGTTCATTTGGAATTAAAACCTATAGCCTAAACGAACTTGCTGAAGAAAACGGCTGGGAGTTTTCGTAGGCGATGCCATTTTAGTGGCGGGTCCTTTCATGATTTAAACCCATAAGGTCTAGCCTAGATACTGTTTTTAGACATTGCTAATTTCCCTACCTATTGGCTGTACGTCGTTTCAATCGACGGGCCATTTCTGGATGTACCAAAGATCTCCCCTAGACCTGCTCCTGCTAGCCCTTTGTTGCGCCTTCTGTTGGTAGTGTCGAGAAAGTTTGTTCGCCCAGCCACTGCACAGTTGGTCGGCCTCGCGTCCATCACTGCGTTCGCAACCTGCTCGGCGAGACGCCTGAGCAGCTCCTGCATGTCGATGACGCCGTCGTCGAAACGGGGCATGGCGAGCATGTCCGGCGTCGGGTCTGATAAGATTTCCGCAGCTGTCTTCGTCCTTTACCAGAACCTGTTGTTGTGGTGATTTCAGATTCTAGGACGTGGGCCGTTCTTCGTTTAACGGGCGCTGGGGCGTCACCCTTACACCAACATTTTCGACGCGATCCTTGCCTGCCGTTCGGCAACTCTAGCATGAGGCCGCCTTGCGCTTCTTCGAGACTCGACACCGAGACCTTCCAGGAAAAGTCCGCGAGGCTGCTGCCTAGGTCAAGCTTTGCACGGCCGTATTTTTCAATTTCGCAGCGAGAATGATTCTCGTCTTGTGAAAGGCGACATTCAACCGGTCGCGATCCGATGATTCGATACTCCTTCTGATATGCGTATTTGGGCGTTTTGATAACGAGATTGTGCTGGATGCCTTCAAAGATCTCGCGGATCAGTTTTGGCCCGGGGATGCCGTAGGAGATGGGACCGTGGGCGTAGATGCTTCCGTCATCGGCGGCGTGTCTGCCGGCGAGGCGCGCGAAACTGTCGTACTACACAATGCCGATCCACCCGTCCGCGCACCCGAACTCCCGGATCATGTGCATCGGGATTTTCACGGTGTTGTCGACGATGTCGTTGACGAGGACCGTGTACATGCAGTAGATGGGCAGGCAAGCATATCCCTAGAGGCACGCCCCGGGAGCCATGGACGCCTCGAGCGGATCGCCCCGCTCGCCGGGCAGGCCATGGTAGTAGGCGGCCGCGTTCATGTGCAGTCGACCGTACATCAAGTCGTCGATGTATGCTTCCCTGGGTGCGAATTTAAGTAGGTGGGTAATGGCGTCTCTGGGCATAATGTTTCCTTTCTTGGGGTTGTTGTCCCAGACCGCCTTGTGAGCCCGGGCTCCAAGCTGCCAAGATAAGAGAAATTTTCAGAACCTTCGTGCCGGATTGGCGTGTCTCTGTGTCGCTTGGGTGTGCTGGCTCATTAGGACGATGGTTCAGGCGCGAAAAGAGTTTTTGAGAGACGTCTCCTCAAGTTGCGAGATTCGTTGCCGGCGATTGCCCGCTATCGGGTTCTCCCTTAAAGGTATATTACGAAGAGACCTTGTTGCGGTACGCCTGGCTTGGTTTTCAGAGACCGCCGAATGACGATTTCTGCGTTTTTTGGGTATAGATGGATGAGCAAATTGAGTTATTTATACGCTGGCTGTCGCGCTTGATGCGATAGATAGGATTTTCGGTCAGTAAATGCGTGCTGAGGCCATTCCCTAATTTCTTGCGTCTCCTTGCCAGCGATGAACCGAATTGCCTCCTGAATTGATAACAGTTGGCGCTACGTTTAATTTAAATGTATGAAACTCATTTGGCCATATAGCCAATTGGCTATATGGCTTTATTAGGTTTATCCGTTTTTTATAAGAGGGGTGATACTCGATGTGTACTGTTTTTGAATTTCTTCAGGCCATGTGTCCGGTTGCAACTATTTGTTTGACGGGATTAGTTGCATGGCGTGACACGAAACACTTGCTTAAGGAGGAAGCTCGTCGAAGAGAGGAGGACATGCTGTCTCAGGCCTCTTCGGTTGCCGCTTGGCTTGAAGGCGATTTACGGGGCTTATCGCATATTGTTATTCGAAATGACAGCGATCTTCCTATTTATGAGGTCGTGGTTACCGTTGTCATCACTAAAGGGCATGGATGTACTAAAGGAGAAGACTTAAAGGGTCACAGCGAATATCGGAAAAAATTCGCCCTGATCCCTCCTGGGCTCTATATTGCCGATGTCGACATGAATGGTTTTGGTGGCATGCACAGATTTCCATTGATTGAGATTGGTTTTATATGCGCAAACGGAAGGTCGTGGGTTCGCCGTGGAAATGGATCACTTGATCAAATTGACTCATCTCCCATCCTCCATTATGAACTGGGTTTGCCCGTTGAATTTGATCCCGTCGTTCCCTGCCAAATCGGATGATGCAGTTTTGTTTTGACCGTTGAGGTTTCGCTGTGCTTCCGAGAGGGTAACGCATAATCTCTTTCGCAAATTAACAACTACACGGCGGATCACAGCTCGAGCACCGCCAAATGACTTTTCACGGCTAAACAACGAATCATTGACGAAGAGAGCGCGGGCCGTGTCCGTGAACATCGTATTAGTCGACGAGGAGTCGCTACGCAAGGACATAAGGAATCTGGTGAGGAGGACCGTCGAGGAGAAGCTCGACGCGCTGGTTGACGAGAATGCGTCCGATCTTGTCGGAGCCAGCCGGTTAGGTGCTGGGGCTTTGAAAGCCCCAGCATTTTTTGCTTTATGGAACGGCGTGAATATGCGACGTTGCCACATGTACGCTTTGCTGTGGGCAAACAAAGGTTATCGGTAATATTATTTTAGACATGCTGCTAAAGTTTTCTAACGCCACCTGAAGACCACCGTTGCGCTGGCATCCAATTAAGTGATTCTGATGTAAGAAATGCCCTATCAAAACCATCATCAGAATTGGAAACAGGCATAAAAGCGAGTGATTTCCTTCTTGCATGTAACTTTACTGACACATGGCTCCAGAATATTCGAGTAGGGGTGGTCCTATGTCATGCTTCTTGGGGCGTTGCGGAAGTACCTTGTGATAGGCTGCGTCGCTATTGGCCTGTCGGAGCGCTTCGATTATGTCGTTAGCATCTTTTCCGAGGGTTCCCTGCGACGTTTCTCCGATTTCCTTGATGCAGGAATCTCGATAATGACCGTTCACTCCGCTAAGGGGCTCGAGTGGGACACCGTTTTCATTCCGGGCGTTACGTGTTTCGATTGGCCTGGAAGGATTTGTTCGCGGTGCGAAAGTGCTGGTATGTGCTCGCGTTCTGCGTATGGATGCCGGATCGTGGATGCGAAGAAAATGCCAGACGGGCTTATTGAGGAAATGGGCCTGCTGTACGTCGGTGTCACTCGCGCCCGCAAAGCGGTATATGTCTCCGCTTCTATGCAGCGCAGGACAAATTACGGGAACTATCAGGCTGCCTGCCCCTCTTGTCTAACGTCTCTTCCGGGCATCGAACCCGTGAGCTGGACGGTCATGGACGGGGAGGGGTGATTTGTGGCGGTACGGAGTGTGCCTGCTATTGGCGTTCCTATTCCAATTCACATGTTGTTAGGGATACGCAGGCCCTTGTCCTGCAATTGAGTGCTTGCTAAAACTGGCCTTTTTGCTGTATAGCGTTGACTGAAAAGGGAATAAAGTTTCCTGCCCATCGCGAAATGGCGATGGGGTACGCTACTGCCGTCAATATAACAAACGACGAAATTCCGACGTTCGCAACATTGACGTCAGCGTTGCCTGCGGCTAGCTGGATAAGGGCTTCGATGGTCATAAGTACCAATTCCTCGCTTTCGTCTAGTATGGCATAGGCAAGCATTGTTTTAGGTGGCCGCGAAAGCGTTGGTTGCACTTGCTGCGCCTTTAATTAGCCTGTCTGGGGAGGGTTAGCCGCCGCTTGTTGATCCGGACAGGTTGATTTATTTGGGGGTATTTTGGCCGAGTTCGATATCACTCGTATTCCTCGATATGGTTCCAAAAGCTCATATGCCCATTTTGATCATAGGGTCTCTTTTGCCGAAGCTCATACCAAGATCCTAGATTCAGAGTACGTTTCCGACCACGCGTTCTACCCTTTAATTTCCAACGAGATCATTACTATTCGGTATCGTGGGGGTAAGCGAAGCTGCAAGGTTCGCAATATCGCTTATGCCTCGCATTTCGATCACCGCGTCTTCCAGTACTACTCTTATCTTTGGTCGGACTTATATAACAAGAAGGCTATTGTCGAAGAGTTTAATGAGGTCGCCGTAGCGTACCGCTCCACGCTTTCATCAGACAGCGCCGTAGCTGCTGCCAGCAATATTTCCTCAGCTAAAAAGGCCTTCGATTATATACGCGAGCAAGATTCGGCTTTTGTGCTTACGGGTGATTTCGAGGGCTTCTTCGACAACTTAAATCATGCTCATCTAATGACGTCGTTGCGTTCGTTGTTTCCCAGTGGACGCTTACCGGACGATCACTATCAAGTCATTAAAAATATCCTTCGCTATTCGTGCTGGCCTATTGCTGATTTGGCTGCTCGACATGAATTGCCATGGCCAGCAATCGATCCTGCTCGGGATAAAATGATCAGCGATGCAGCTATCGAGCTTCGGTTCAAGTCTATTCGCGAACTTAATAAGCTGGATGTTATCTTGCCAAAGTCTGAGTTTCTTGCAAACAAAAGTAAGGTCATCACCAGACCGTGGAAGCGAACGGGTATTGGGCTGGGAATTCCTCAGGGTCTTGCCGCAAGTGGAGTGCTCGCTAACATCTATATGGCCGATATCGACATGAAAGTCAAGCTTGCCGTTGAACGGGTTGGCGGCTTGTATCTTCGCTACTGCGATGACTTTATTATTGCCGTTCCAAAGTCTGGTTTTGATGCACTTGTAGAGGCCATCAATCTAATGGCCGATGTTGATTCCGTTAAACTGCAGCCTGAGAAAACCAAGGCGTTCCGGGTTGATGGCGACGGAGTTGCTCAGCTTGATTTTGAAAGCGTTCGTGCGGGTAAGGTCCTTTCGTACTCCGGTGCACATCCGGCGCAGAAAATCAGTTTCCTGAGATTTGACTTTGACGGGCGCGTTGTAAGACTTCGACAGTCTACGGTTGGAAGGTACCACAAGCGTCTCAATAAGGCTGCCGCAGCGATTGCGCGTTCTAATCAGGGGGAGGGGAGACATGCGTCCAAGAAGCGGGTCTCTGCTCTGTATCAACATTATTCGCCACTTGGTATTAAGGGAAGAAGGTTGTGCCCATCGGGTGATGCGGACCCTTCTGCATTTTCTCGCTATGGGAACTTTCTATCCTACGTTGCGAGAGCCCAGAAGGCGTTTCCAAATGATCCGATTGCCCCCGATGAGGCTAAGATTTACAGGAAGATTAAACGCTTGAGTGCTCGGTAAACGATGGCTTTAGCACTGGAGTATCCATAGCCATAAATACTTAATCGATATCGGCCAATTCCGATCACCAGGTAATAATTGATGTGCCTTCACGCCGTCGCGGAACGATGTCTCTGGAACTCGTGTCTATAACATCGTAATGACATGACAAGAGACGCTTCGTGTATCCAGTCACCGATGGTTACGCCATCATTTTTTATACGAGCATTAATTATCATCTAGAGAGATTTTTTGGCATGCTTGTCGTATTTCCTCATCGCCTTTTTGTAAGCCTTTGGGTGATTGAGATAATAAGTTGCTTTAGCTTTTAATTCCTCTTGATCGGGCTCGTAGGGCAATACGGCTCCGCATCGAGAGCAAAACCAGTTCGGCGTCCCGAACGGCGTGTAAAAGAGCGAATTAACTTGAAAGCTATTATCGCTACGAGGGATAAAATCCATATGTGGACAGTAGCTCTGTGCTAACTTCTGGTGCCGTTTTTTGCGGCTTTCAATATACTCGTTGATATCGAATTTAACGCCAAAATGTAAGATTGCGATTATTGCAAGAGCGAGTATTACAACGAGAAAGAATGCGACTCCGCATTTCTCTATCAGTAATTTTGAAACATAGTCGCTCATTTCACACTCCTTTTGTTGCGCAGACCGAATTGAAAATGTTGGTGTAGGGATGACGCCCTAGCCCGGTTTAACGAAAGAACAGTCTTCGTCCTAGAATCTGAAATCACCACAACAACAGGTTCTAGGAAAGGACGAAGACCGCTGTGGAAATCTTATCATCCCCGACGCCGGACATGCTCGCCATGCCCGGTTCGACGACGGCGTCATCGGCATGCGGGTGTTGCTTCGCAGGCTCGCCGAGCAGGTCGTGAAAGCCGTGATGGACTCCGAGCACATGGCTGTTTGGCATCGGGACGAGCAGTCGAAACGGATACTGAGTATATGCTCGCGATCTGCCAGTGTTAGAGTGTGAGTTGACGATGTCTTCGTCTTTGGCGCTGTTCAGGTGTTACTGCGCGATATTTATTGGGTCACGTCCTCCTACATGGGTCGTATCACCTAGAATTGATAGCCATCGACAGCTGCGTTTGTCCAAGGGACTTCAAATGGATTCATCCAAGATCAACGTGTTGCGAGCTTCTCTTGGCTCGACTGCAATTTCAGAGATGCAGAATGCTTATTACACCTCGGGTCTTTCTTTGGCGGAGCTTCGCGAGGATTATGATTTGCCGTCTGATTTTACCGACTCTGATTTCATCGCTTTATTCGGCTTATTTGAAATTGACAAGATATGCCCCGTTTGCTTTGAGCATCTTTATGCTCCTCATGTTAGCAGGGGTATTTATGGTGCGGGGGCGACTTCCTATGATGATGCATGCATTGTTTGCGTTTCATGTCATCTTAATTCAGCTCAAATAGAGAAGGAAACCTTCTACTTAGACAAGGAAGTCGAACTTGGTCAGATTTTTTCGAATGAGCCTTTGACATTTGATTGGAGCAAGTTCGATTTCGATAATCGTCAGCATATTACATTTGACTTTTTGTTTGCCTGCTGTTTGAACAAAGGTCATTTTATAGGCCCGATTAATCTAGATTATGGCTACGATGGCTTTTATAAAGATCTTCGTTTTCTTGAGGAGGCCGGCTACCTGGTTCCATCATGGCTTTCGAAAAAGGATGTCGATCAATATTCCCTTAGGGATGACAGATCTGTCTCTTGGAATTTAATGTGCGTTCCCTATAAAGTGGATGTGAAGGGGCTTCTACCTATCGAGTATGCGGAGATATATATACGAGACGGCAGGGAAGCCGTCGTATTGGGCAAAGGTGAAATTGACCATTGGCAAGCTATTGACGAATGGCTTGTTGGCTCGTACTTGGATTATGAGCTGTGTGATTGGGATGACGATTGCAGCGATGGCAAAAGGAACGAATTCGATGAACTTGTTCCGCAGCTGCTCGGACACTTCTCTCCTGCGCAAATTACCAGTTTGATTTGGAGTGCTCTAGCTACTGCGCTTAAGAAAGCTCAGGATGGAACCGATGGTCAAAAGACCGCTTCTTATGCAGTTGGCGTTGTTATCAACCGATGCAAGAGGGCTTTGGCGGAAGAGTGGGATGTCCATCCAAATAAACCACTGATTGATGTCGACTATGGCTTATTTGAAGACTACTTCTTTTCGCATAACGTGCCCATTGGAAAAACGTGGGTCTACAGGCCGCTCCCGAAGATTCAGAATGGCGTTGCGATTCTTGAATGGCCCACGTTCCCGAAGTTTGAAGACGAAGTTGATGATTTCTTGCTCGATAGAGCACAGAGCGTGCTCGATTCTTCTGGTAAAGATTCTGTCGATTTGAAGTCTTATAGATCCGTGAGTATCTATATACATAGTTTGTCCAGAGAAGATACTGCGTTGCGATGATATTGGAATCTTATTATTGGTGCAAAGAGCTCAGTTGCATGATGGATGAACTGGTCTCCTGCTTTCGATTTTTAGCAAAGCATGCTTACCGTTTTAATCATCATCCTATCTTTAATCGAATTGTTGAACGTAAGGAGTACATTGTCGAGCGAGACCTTCTTCTCTCTGCATTTATTGTTCGCACTTTGTTTGAAGCGGGGAAGTTAAGCGATGAGATGGCTGACTATGAGCTGAGCATTGTGTCGTATCCTGCAACTCCCAGGAATACAAATAAGCTGATGCCGTTGCTTAGGCGCGTTCCTGACGATGACTTGTACGACTATGGGCGGCCTTCCCAGCTGAGTATTCCTGGCAGGCGGTTTGTAAATCAGCTGATTCATGCTGCTGTTATTCCGTGTTTTGATTTTGGGGACAATACCAGACCCGCTGCTTTCATGGTGGTCTCGGATCGATTCGCTCAGGAATGTCTATATCGATGCGATCTAGATGTTTGGGTGAAGTTTGTCAGTGAAGTTGTTCATGATGAGGTCAATTCTATTCATGAAACATGGGATGAGGCTAAGGGCAAGTGGAAAATCGAACGGAGTCGAAACCAAGGCGAGCCGCTATCCTCTTATGAGGATGTCCCGATTGAGGACAATGGCTCTTTTGATCGGGTCGATTCTTCGATAGTAGAGTGATGTGACTCTAGGTGCAGGCCATCACGCATTAATTTATCTGTTTTTATAGCACGAGCGAGGGATGCTCTTGTGGGTGAATATGACTATTCATACCGCTTGCCGGTTGATTTTGAGAATCGGGCTGAGCGTATCTTGCATCAAATGGTGACACATAATTTTTTCGCGAATTGAAAACCGCATAGCGGACCGCGGACCGCGCCCCGCCAAATGATTTCTAGCGGCTAAATAACGAATCATTGACGAAGAGAGCGCTGGCCGTGTCTGCAAACTTCGTATCAGTCGACGAGGAGTCGCTGCGCAAGAACATAATGAATCTGGTGAGGAAGACCGTCGAGAAGACGCTCAGCGCGCTGCTCGACGAGGTTGAGCGCGAGCGGCTTTTCATTAGATCCTTCCCAATATATTGAGGCCGACAAGTGGCAGCGTACGTGCGCTGCTCTTTATTGTGCGGGATTCAGGGAAGTGGGCGGCGTGATGGTCGAGATGTTACTGGCGAATGGGGCGGAGCTGGTTGCGGCCGTTATCGAAGGCCATTATTTTGCACGCTTCCGCTGTCACGCTGTTTTGCTTCCTCTGAAAACCCGTAGACATCATGTTTCTCAAATTATAAACAGAAAAACTGTTTATAATTGAATTGTCTAAGAGGAGGTCACTGTGAAGCTTCTTAAATTAAGAATTGATGGGGTCACGCTGTTTAAGGACAAGCGTTTGGAGCTTGATTTTATTGCCGCTGATCGCGTTTTGAGCGATGAAGAAGGTAATTTCGCCGATGTGTTCCCGCTGCCGGTGGGATCCTCGCTCTATTCTCAGAATGTAATGGGCGTTGTTGGCGTAAACGCGTCCGGTAAGACAACGACTCTCAACCTTGTGCGCTTTGTGCTTGGCTATATGTCTGGCAGCTTTGTTATGCGACGCTTTGCAACTGGTTCCGATGTTCTCGGAAACTTGGAGCGCCAGGTCAATGTTGCCTGTGTATTTTTCGAAAAAGGTTCGGTATATCTTATTGAGTCCCAGCTTCGCAAAGTAGATGACGAAGCTGCAGATGATACTTCTTTTGCGGGATCGCTTACATTTGAGAACGAATGGCTTTGGAGATGTCCCACATCACGTGTCTCTAGAAAGGTCGTTTTGAATATCGAGCGCCTGAAGGATGTCTCTGAGCCTATCCTGGTTCGTGAGGGGCCTGCTGATGGCGACCTTGTTCTTAACGATGCCCAACGAACTTTCTTGGATGACAACATGTCGATCGTGTCTGTCATCACGGGCAAAAAAATAGTCTCGGTGGAGTCTCCCGAGCGCACGCTGCCTTTGACGAGTTTGCCAACCCCTGTTGTTCAAGCTTTTGATCCAAGCGTCGAATATCTTGTCTGGAACAAGGAAAACCAAGTGTTCCATCTTAAGTTTAAGGGAGAACGAGCGGAGCGGGTGATGAATGTCGCGATCGCGACTTCTGTCCTGTCAAATGGAACGGTTTTGGGTGCGGAACTGGTCAATCAAGCGATAACTGCTCTCAGAAATGGGGGCTATCTGATTGTGGACGAGATTGAAACGGGTCTTAACAGATCGCTTGTAGGTACAGTGATTGAGCTTTTTGCTTCTCCCGTTACGAACCCCCATGGGGCAACCTTGCTCTTTTCGACTCATTACTCGGAGCTTCTTGATGTGCTAAGACGTAAAGACAATGTATTTGTTCTTGTGCGCGACGATTCGTTTAAGACGGAGCTCATTAAGTATTCCGAGCGTATCAATCGGATTGAGAATAAAAAGAGCGATGTGATTATCAACAATGTGATCAAGGGATCTATGCCTAAGTACCCCGACGTTCAAGCGATGCGCGAGTATGTTTGCGAGCATATCAATGGGTAATCAGGCAAAAGACATTCTATCAAGTCGTTTTGTCTTGTTTAGCTGTGAAGGAACTGCAGAGGGCGCTGTTATCCAGGTGTTGTATGACAACGATTTGTTGATCGTTCCAAGAGAACGAGTGGTCAAAGACGCCCTTATTGTCGATCGTCCTTACACGCGAAAACGCAAGGCGTCCGAAATTGCAAACGACTATTTCTCGATGAACTACGAGACTGCTGGGGCTGAAGGGCTTGTGGTCGCACGGATTGTGGACAGCAGCGCTCCCAAGTTTGAGTTTCCAAAGCGTAGACAGAACGGCACTAAAGTGCTGAGTTTTGTTACTCGACCGGAGATCGAGATGCTTGTGATTCACGCCGAGGGTGCCTATCGGGATTGGGAGAATGCGACCAGAAGGGATAGGCAACTTAGGCCTAACGAATTCTGCAAACAGCGTCTTGGACTAGGCAAAATTAAAGAGAAGGACTTTCTTGAGGAATATTGGGGCAACGGCGAAAAACTTTTAAAAGCAATTAAAGCTCATGCGGAGACGAGTAAGCGAAAGAACGGAGAGCTTCTGCTGGTCGACTTGTTGAAATAGCAGATGAGTAATTGCCAGATCGAGTGCATAGATTAGATCATAACCCAGTCGTAGCGGACTCTAAGTGAGGCGATGACAAAGAGGGGTCGTTGTTCGGTTTCCGGCAACGGCCCTTTGACGTTTCCGCGACAACTTGATGTTATCGCGGATGCCGCTAATGTTGTTAGAGCACGCTTTGCAGGGCCTCATATTTCGGAAGTGCGGGGAAAAATCGAAAACCTCTAAGCACAACCTGATTTTTGCCAACAAAACCGCTGTTCGCGGAAGCGTAAAACAGGGGTCTGGTAGGCCGATTTCTGTTTTTCCCCGCACTTTCGGAACCACTCGCCGGAAGTATGCGGTAAATTCCGGAATCTATGAGCACACCGCCCTTTTTGCGCAGAGAAACTGCAGGTAGAAGCGTTGCGGTATTCCGGTGTGCTCGGCATGTTTAGAATTTGCCGCATACTTCCGGTTTTTGCCTCTGTGGCAGGCCGCGTCCACTTATATCCTCGGCTAAATAATGGGCAGAACACCCAATTCCGTCTCCATACTAAAACGCCAGCAGGGCGAAATTGCTCCTGCCGGCGTTGGCGTGCCT
Organism: uncultured Collinsella sp.; assembly: GCA_902492235.1. GTDB lineage: Bacteria > Actinomycetota > Coriobacteriia > Coriobacteriales > Coriobacteriaceae > Collinsella. The sequence goes on from CABUKS010000001.1 coordinate 153,978, forward strand.
GCTTGTGCTGTTTTCGGCTTGCGCAGAGGCCCGTTTTGGACCCTTACGCCTCCGTGGGCTCCACGCCCAGCTCGTTGCGGACGAGTTCGAAGGCTGCGGCGATGGCCTTGTCCATGTCGTAGTACTTGTAGCCGCCCAGGCGACCGGCAAAGATCACGTCGCCCTCCTGCGCCGCCAGCTCCTCGTACTGCTTGTAGAGGGCCTCGTTCTTGGCGTCGTTGATGGGGTAGTAGGGCTCGTCGCCGGGCTTCCAGTCGGCCGGGTACTCGCGCGTGATGACGGTCTTGTCCTGCGTGCCAAACTCAAAGTGCTTGTGCTCGATGATGCGCGTGTAGGGGATCTCGCGCTCGGTGTAGTTGACCACGGCCACGCCCTGGTGGTCCTGCTCGTCGAGCGTCTCGGTCTCAAACCGCAGACTGCGGTACTCCAGCGTGCCCAGCTTAAAGTCGTAGAACGCGTCGATGGGGCCGCAGTAGATCGTCTTGGCGGCGATATCGGGCTCGGCGGCGATCAGCTCCTTGTACTCCACGCCGCAACGCACCTCGACGCCCTCGAGCATGTTGGCGACCATCTTGGTGTAGCCGCCCATGGGGATGCCCTGGTAGCGGTCGTTGAAGTAGTTGTTGTCGTAGGTGAAGCGGCAGGGGAGGCGCTTGATGATGCTCGCGGGCAGGTCGCGGCAGTCGCGGCCCCACTGCTTCTCGGTGTAGCCCTTCACGAGCGTCTCGAAGATGTCGCGGCCCACGAGGGACAGCGCCTGCTCCTCGAGGTTCTGCGGCTCGCCGATGTTCTCGGCGGCCACCTGCTCGGCAATCTTTGCCTTGGCATCGGCCGGCGTGACGACGCCCGGCCACATCTTGGCGAAGGTATTCATGTTGAAGGGCATGTTGTACATGTTGCCGTGGAAGTTGGCGACCGGCGAGTTGACGTAGTTGTTGAACTCGGCGAAGCGGTTGGCGTAGTCCCAGACGTCCCTCATGGAGGTGTGGAAGATGTGCGCGCCGTAGCGGTGGACCTGGATGCCCTCGACGTCCTCGGTGTAGATGTTGCCGGCGATGTGGTCGCGGCGGTCGATGACCAGGACCGACTTGCCGGCGCGCTTGGCGGCGTTGGCGAAGACGGCGCCCGAAAGGCCGGCACCGACGACGAGGTAATCGTACTGGGACATGGATA
>CABUKS010000002.1 GCA_902492235.1 uncultured Collinsella sp.
AGTCCCTTGCGGCGTAGTTCTTATTTAAGCCGTCCAAGTTTTGGGGTGCAGTTCAAGGCAGGGGGCGTAAAGACGGAAGTGGCCGTCGGGCGAAACGCCACCGTTCCCCGATTGAGCGTACTTTTTGAGATCGTCGATTTGCGCCAGGATCACGCGTGCGCGACGCGCAAATTCTCTGCCCGCAGGAGACAAAACAGCCTCCCCCGCCGATCGGTTGAGCAAAACGATCTGATACTCAGATTCCAACTTTTTGATTGCCGACGAAACGGCCTGCGGACTCACATGAACGGCGCGAGCTGCTTTGCGCACGCCGCCGTAGTTCGCTACCGCTTGAAGGTATTCGAGTTGAGAAAACTGCATAGGTTACTCCAAAGGCAGCCAAGGCGATGGGCCGTGCGTCCTCAGATGAGGTTCTCGCCCAGGTTCTTGCCGCCGAGGACGTGCATGTGGAAGTGCATGACGGTCTGACCGGCGTTGACGCCCTTGTTGGAGATGACGCGGAAACCGTCCTCCAGGCCCTTGGCCTTGGCGACCTCCTGGATGGCGTGAGCCATGGCGCCCATGGTCTCGGCCGGCACGTTATCGGCGATGTCGCTGTAGTGCTTCTTGGGGATAACGAGCGTGTGGACCGGCGCCTGGGGGTTGAGGTCGTCGAAGGCGATGACTTGGTCGTCCTCGTAAACGACGGTCGAGGGGATCTCGTGGTTGGCAATTTTGCAGAAGATGCAATCACACATGGTTGGTTCCTTTCTCACAGACCAAGGTAATTATATTTGGTCGAGATGGTTAGAACGAGAGACTGTCGTCGGTGTTGGCGGCTTCGCCGTCGGCGAGCACGTCGTTGCCGTCGACGTCCTTAAGAAGCACCGAGACCTTCTGCTCAGCATCGGACAGGCGGGTGCGCAGGCTCTTGAGGAGATCGACGCCGCGGGTATAGCTCTCGAGCGACTCCTCGAGCTCCATATCACCCGACTCCAAGCTGCGAATGATGAGCTCCAACTCCTGCGAGGCCTGCTTGTACGTAAGCTGCTCTACCGGGGTCTTCTCTGCCATATCTGTTTCCTTTCCTAAAGGTATATCGCTATGAAACGCGGTCTACTCGACCGCATCGACCGTTGCCGCAACGTTACCGTCTGCCATGCGCACGCGGATGGCGTCGCCGGGCTTAAAGGTCTTGGCGCTCGTAGCCACACCGTCATCGCTGTACGCGATGGAATAGCCGCGAGCAAGCACCTTGAGCGGCGACAGGGCATCGAGCGACGCGGCGGCTCGGCCAAGGTCGGACGCGGGTTTGCTGAGCATCGTGCGCCCCTGATGCTCCAGACGGGAGCTCGCAAGCGTGAGCGCATGGCGCTTGCCATCGAGCCCCGAGGTGCTTGCGATCAAGCGCTCGGGCAGACGCTCGAAGTTGGAGCGGAAGGCCCCAACCGAACGCGTTATGGCGCCGGACAGACGATCGGCAGTCAGGGCAAGCTCAGACTCGCGACGCTCGACCATAAAAGTTGGGTCGTTGAGGCACGGGCGGCACGCGGCTGCATCGAGCGCGTCGCCCAGACGAGCCGTATAGGTGTCCCAGGCACGACGACCGCGCTGGTCGAGCATCTCCAGGTCGACCTGGGCCGACCCAATCATCGATGCCATCGCGGCACCCAGACGCTGATGGCGCGCCTCGAGCACATCGGCCAACTCCGTCATAGCCGGCGCCACCGATTCTGCCGCCGCCGTGGGCGTGGAGGCGCGACGGTCGCTCACCATGTCGCAAATCGAGGTATCGGGCTCATGGCCAATGCCGGTCACCACGGGCACGGGACAAGCCGCCACCGCGCGGGCAAGCTCCTCGTCATTAAAGGTCATGAGGTCCTCAAAGGAGCCGCCGCCGCGCACCAGCAAAATACAGTCGGGCGCCGGCGTAATGGCAGCGGCGCGGCGCAGGCCCTCAATGAGCTCTGTCGGCGCACCCTCGCCTTGTACCTTGGCACCCACGCAGACGAGCTCGACGAGCGGATTGCGACGACGCAATGTGCGCTTGACGTCATCGATTACGGCACCCGAAAGCGAGGTGACGACCGCCACGCGCGAGCAAAACACCGGGATGCGGCGCTTACGTGCTTCGTCCATCAGGCCCTCGCGGCGTAGCTTTTCGGCCAGTTGCGCCACTTGTTGACGCAGCAGACCCTCCCCCGCCAGCGAAAACGAGCGAGCGACAAAGCTCATACGACCCGTGGGCTTATAGAGGTTGAAGCTGCCCTTAAAGCTCACCTGCATGCCGTCACGCAGATCGAAGGTACGCTTGAGATAGGCGCCCTTCCAGATGATGCAGTCGACGGCGGCCGAGTCGTCTTTAATCTGGAAGTAGCAGTGGCCGCTTCGGGCGTTGGGACCACGGAAACCCGTGACCTCGCCCAGGACACTCAGCTGCGGAATGGCATCGAGCGCACCGGCAGCGATTTCTACCGCCTGGCTCACGCTGAGCTCCTTGCGCTCCTGCTCATCCGAACCGTCAAACTCGGCGGAAACGGCATTGCCGGTTAGATTCCAGCCCGCCACGCAGCCTCCTTTCGTCATCGTGCACAAGGGCTTCGGCCCTGCGCAAATTTAAGTCCAACACATAGTACAGCGCCGCGGGGACACGAATCCCCGCGGCGCCCAGCGACCCAATTTGTTATCGGTTGGAGTTTCTGTTGTAGCGAGCCATAAGATAGAGCAGCTGAATAATCGAGGTGAGCGCAGCGGCAACATAGGTAAGCGCGGCGGCCGTCAGTACCTTCTTGGCACCGTTGACCTGCTTGGAACTCATACCCGACTGCTCGATGTACGCCACGGCGCGTCGGCTGGCGTCAATCTCGACAGGCAGCGTAACGAGTTGGAACAGTACACTAAACGAGAAGAAGATCAACGCGAGGGATGTGAGCCCGGCAATGTTCATAAACAGGCCCAAGAGCAACACGATGGTCCAGGTGTTCTGGGTAAAGTTGACGACCGGCACGAGGGCGGTACGTACTTTCATCATGGCATAGCCGCTTTGACGCTGGGCGGCATGGCCCGCCTCGTGGCAGGCGACGGCAACGCTTGCGACCGAACCGCCTGAACGGTTGGCATCCGACAGATACAGGTTGTTATCCTGCGGGTTGTAATGGTCGGTGAGCTCACCGGCGACACCCTTGATACCCACGGCATTGCAACCGTTGGCGTCAAGCATGCGGCGAGCAACCGTGGCGCCCGTGTCGCCGTCCGAGCGAACCTTGGACCAGGTCTTGTACGTCGAATTGATATAGCTCTGCGCAGCAAGGCCAAGCACTGTACAAACAAGAACAACCAGCAGGTACAGCGGGTCGATACCAAAGCCGTAACCATAGTAATAGGGCATGCGAATTCCTCCGAATCGAGTTACACGTTGGAGGCATTTTACCCACTCAAACGGCTAGGCTTCCTTACAGCAATTCGATTTTTCCGTCCTTCACCGTCAACCCCATATTGCCGGAAAGCAGATCGTCCAGGCGCGAGCCCACAAGCTCAAAGCGCCAGCCTTCGCGCAAGGGGCTCTGCTCGGGATGCTCAATATAGTCAGCCAGATCATCGCGCGAGGCAATGACCGAGGTCGCCACGCCCGAGCGCTCGGCAACCAGGCGAATGAGCGCATACATCAGGTCCGTCACGCTCTCCAACTCCGGAGAGATCTGGCGATGCCCGCGCACCAAGAGCGGCAGGCGATCGTGCGGGCAGCTCGCGCCGCGCTTGATGGCCATGAGCGCACCGTCCACGTCGCGCTCCCCCAACTGATCGGTACCGCGAATGCTACGGAACTCCTCAACGCGTACGGGATTGCGCTTAACGAGCGCAAGCAGCGTGTCGTCGGACATGACCCACTTGCGCGGGATGTTACGGCGCTCGGCGCGGTCCTCGCGCCAAGCGGCGAGCTCGCGCGCGATGCCCAACTGGTGACGGCTACACGAGTTGATGCGCTTGACCTTGCGAAATGCCTCATGGCGATCGGCGCGATAGTGCGACTCGTCAGCCAGCGGGCGCAGCTCGTCGAGCACCCAGTCCACCCGGCCAAGCTCGCGCAGGCGGCTCATCATCTCGGTATAGGCGACAATCAGGTACTTGACGTCATCGATCGCATACTCAATCTGCTTATCGGTCAGCGGGCGGCGCGACCAGTCGGTCAGCGACTCGGTCTTGGGCAGCGATACGCCGCAGAACGTCTGAACAAGCGCGCCATACGAAATCTGCTGGCGCTCGCCCAAAAAGGCGGCGGCGACCTGCGTATCGAAAATCGGTCGTGGCAGCACGCCCACGGTATGGAGCATGACCTCCATATCCTGCGAGCACGCGTGGAAGACCTTGGTCACGCTCTCGTCGGCCATAAGCTCGGCCAGCGGCGATAAGTCGTCGATTACCAGGGGATCGACCGCGACGCTCTCGGCGGGGGTGGCAATCTGAACCAAGCACAGACGCGGGTGGAATGTGCGCTCGCGCAAAAACTCGGTATCGACGGCAATCGCGTCGAACTCACGGGCGCGCTGGCAAAAGTCGAGTAGAGCCTGATGTGTGGAAATGTACATATCAACCCATCGAATAAGGTTAGGCCCGAAAAACACGGGTAGGATATCAGCATTGCCTTACAACTATACTCGGTTAGTCACAGAACGGGAACGTAAGTATGCGCTGCCTTATCATCCACAACCCGGCATCGGGCCCCAGCTCAGATGAAATCTACGCATTCACGCACGCCCTCGCGCAGGGCGGCGACGAGGTCGTGATGCGTTTTATCGGCGATGGCATGGAGCCCGAGGACGCCGTGGCAGACGTGCGCGAGTTTGACCGCGTGGTCGTTTCGGGCGGCGACGGCACTGTCTCCAACGTGCTCGACCAGATGCGCGGATGCGGTGTCCCCACGCTCGTCTTCCCCTCCGGTACGGCCTGCCTGTTCTTCAACAACATCGGCAATGCCCCCGAGGCGGCGGCGCTCGCCAAGGCCTGCCGTGCCGGTCGCACGGTCAAAGTCGACATGGGCGAGCTCTTTTGGCTCGACGAGAACGGCAACGAGAAGCGCCACGGCTTCATCATCATCGCCGGCTCGGGCTTCGACGCCGAGATCATGATGAAGGCCGCCCCCACCAAAAACGACATCGGCGAGATCGCCTACTTCCTCTCTGCGCTCGCCACACCCAACCCTACGGTAGCGCACTTTACCATTGAGCATGACGGCATTGTCGAGGAGCTCGACGGCATTTGCTGCATGGCCGGCAACACCTCGGTCATCCAAAACGACATCAACCTGTTCCCCGACTGCCGCATGAACGATGGCATGGTCGACATTGCGGTCATCGAACCCGTGCGCACTGTGCAGCTGCTGCCTACCGTGATCACCGCTGCGCTTGACCCCGCCGGCAAGGTGCTCGGGCGCCCGCAGTTTAAGATCATCCAGACCAAGGAAGCCAAGATCACCTGCACCCCGTCACTGGGCATGCAGTTCGATGGCGAGATTATCTCCAGTAATTCGGGCGTCTTTGGAGCCCGCGCGCTTCCACAATGCCTCGACCTCATCGTCGACGAATTCTCCCCGCTCGGAAAATAGGAGGACCCTATGAATGACAATCCCCTGCTCGGCTTTATCATCATCGTTTTGGCCATGCTCGTCGGCTATGCGATCAACGTGATCCACCGCCGGAAGAAGTAATTCCACATTGGTATGATATTCATCCAATTATCGTCTCCCCTGCTGTTTATGCATTTGCCAAACAGCGGGGGATTTTCTTTACGCCCCGTGCAAAGCGCTTTATTCAGGTACAGTAATTGCAGGGTGCCTTTATTTAAGTAAAGCTACGAAATGAGTATTCTTATCCGCTCATCGCATATTTTGGGACGCTCATCGAGTATTTCGTCGAATTAGATGAATACTCTTTAGACTTCCGATAGGCTAATAGATGTATTTATTAGCTGAAGCTCCGTACGGTTTCGCGGGGTTTCAACGGTTGGGAGGGATTATGAGGTTTACTCATCCTGTCAACACGCTCAAAAAGCTCGGCTGCGGCCTTGCGTTTGGAGCAGCGGCCATCATGGCCATGCCGACTTCGGCACTCGCCTGCACCCAGATCTACATGGGCAGCAAGCTCACGGCAGACGGCAACACGTATTACGGCCGTTCCGAGGACTTCGGTCCGCGCTATGTCAAGCACTTTGGCATTGAGCCCGCACACAAGGACGGCAACGAGTACACCTCGGTCGAGTCCGGTTTTGAGTACAAGTCCAAGGGCGCAGCCTACCGCTACACCTTCGTTCGCGACAACCCTTCGCAGTGGGAAGATCGCTACGACGCATATTCCGAGGCAGGCATCAACGAGAAGGGCGTCTCCTGCTCTGCCACGTTGAGCACCTCCTATAACGAGAAGGCCGAAGAGGCCGACCCCATCACCGAGGAGACTGGCATTGGCGAATACAGCTATGCCAGCGTCATCCTGGGCGAGAGCGCCACGGCCCGCGAGGGCGTCGAGCTCATCGGCAGCCTGATCGACGAGCAGGGCGTCTGCTCCAACGATCAGATCATCATCGCCGACAGCACCGAGACCTGGTTGTTCGCCGCGCTTTCCGGCCATCAGTGGATTGCTATGAAGCTCGCCGATGACATCGCCTCGCTCAACCCCAACATCGGCAACCTCACCTATAACGTCGACCTCGATGACACCGAGAACTGTCTCCATTCCGAGGGCATCGAGTCCATGCCTAAGGAGAAGGGCTTTGCCGAGTACACCGACGGCAAGTTCGACGTCGCCAAGACCTACGGCGAGGAGATCGACGAGGCCGGTATGCACCAGTGGTCGCGCTATATCCAGGGTCGCGATTACTTCATGGCCCCGCTGGCTGAAGGCACTGACTACGAGATCGTCAAGGACGAGCGCGAAGAGGCTCGCGCCACGACCGGCGCCCTGGTCCACGAGATGCAGCCGCTGTTCTTCCAGCCCGGCAAGTCCGACTGGAACACCTTTGAGATGATTCGTTCCTTCGCCGCTCGCGGCGAGAATGTCGCCGGCCTCAACGCCAACACCGACGGCGCCTATGCCATCGGCTCCAACCGCAACACCGAGATCCACACCTTCCAGATCCGTCACGGCATGGATCCCGAGATCGCGACCATCCAGTGGGAGATGCTCTCCAACGCTGAGTTCTCCGTCGCCATCCCCCTCTACTCCGCACTGCTCACCGAGGTCAGCCCCTACTTCAGCGATCAGGATGTCCCCTTCGATCACTGCGAAGAGGAAGACGTCGTGAACAACGAGGAGCCCAAGAACTCCATCAACTACGTCCTCATGGACATCAACACGCTCGCCTATGAGAACCGCGACCACTGCGCCACCGGCGTCCGCGCTTATCTCGACGCCCTGCAGAAGGAACTCATCGAGCAGAACCTGACCGTCGACGAGGCCATGCAGGCCGAAGAAGGCACCGAAGCCCGCACCGCCCTGGCCAACAAGGCCGGCAAGGCTGCAACCAAGAACACCTATGTTAAGTGCAAGGCCATGCTCGAGGAGATGCGCGACTACCTCCAGGAGGGCGATTTCTCCGAGGAGTTCGTCCCGAGTGACTACGATGCTGACAACAACTGCCTGGTCGAGTCCATCACCTACGCCGACGAGGCCCTTTCCGATGAGGACGTGGCCGAGCCCGAGGCCGAAGAGGAAGAGGTCACCGAGGAGAAGTCCGAGGGCAACAACATGGCCGCCATGGCCGTTGGCGCCGTCGTCATCATCGGTGTCTGCGCCTACGTGATCTATCGTCGCAAGAAGGCCTAAGGCCCTCATGTCCTAGCTGAGCGGGCAAGGCAGCGATGGCAGCCTCGCCCGCTTAGCCCGCTCTTTTGACCGGCGGGGAACCCGCCTGAAATCTTTTTAAAAAAGATTTCCCCGCACACACTTCGCTGTGCTATAGTGCAGCGCAACAGCAACTAGGTGCGACCGCGCCACGGCATCACGAAAGGAGCCACCAACATGAAGAACACGATGAACTCTCTCAACAACTGGTGGTGGCGTGATGCGAATACGATCGGTCGACAGTGAGTCCCTCACGCCTGTTTTTGCGCTCTAGGTGATTGGAAGGCCTCCGGTTTCGACCGGGGGCCTTTTTTCTATCTCGAGCCCGATCGCATTCGCATCACGCGCCTCCGCTTTTCTCTTGCACCCCCATTCCGAAAGGATTTTCACCATGTCTCAGAACACCACCGCCGCCCAGCCCCGCACCGTCCAGACCGCCGACCGCGGTAAACTCGATGTCCGCGCCCTCGTCCTGCTCGCCATCCTGCTCGCTGCCGGCTTCATCCTCAACTTCACCGTCGGCAAGGCCATCTCGGGCATCTCGGGCGGTATGATCAGCCCCGAGTTCATCATCTCGGCCTTCTGCCTCACCATCCTGGTCGTTCGCCCCAACATCGGCCAGGCGCTCGTTATTGGCCTCATCTCGGCTGCCGTGATCCAGATCACCACCACTTCGCCGTTCGTCGATTTTGCCGCCGAGGGCATCGCCGCCATGCTCATGGCCGGCATCGTCAACGCCGCTGGCAAGAACGGTCAGGTCAAGCCCGCCATCGCTATTGTCGCAACCTTCCTGACCACCTTTGTCTCCGGCGTCATCTTCATGATCATCAAGATGGCCATGCTCGGCGTGGTCGGCGAGCTCGCCGCCGCCATGCTGCCCGTCGTCGCCATGACCGCCGTCTTTAACGCCATTCTGGTCGGCGCCCTCTACTTGCCCATCCAGAAGGCCCTGAAGCTCAACTAACTCATCGCTGCCCCACCAGCAAAGACTGTCCCAAACGACTAGCTTTTGGGGACGTTCTTAAACGACTAGTCATTTAAGAACGTCCCCAATGACTATGAAAGGTATCCATGGAAACGATCATCAACGTCGACGATGTCTCGTTCTCCTATGGCACGCAGACCGAGCAGGCGCTCAGCCACATCTCGCTCAGCGTGAACAAGGGAGATTTCATCGGCATCATCGGGCCCTCGGGCGCCGGCAAGTCCACGCTTGCCGCCTGCCTGTCAGGTGCCGTGCCCCACCACTACACCGGCGCGTTCTTTGGGTCCGTCATGGTCGACGGCCACGACACCTGCGAAGTCTCGCTCACCGACGTGTCGCAAATCGTCGGCAGTGTGCTGCAGGATATCGACACGCAGATGGTCGCTTCGGTCGTCGAGGACGAGATGCTCTTTGGCCTCGAGAACTTTGGCGTTCCCCACGACCAGATCGAGCAGCGCGTGAGCGAAACGCTCGAGACCGTCGGCATCAGCGACCTGCGCGACCGCGAGATCGCCACCCTCTCGGGCGGACAGAAGCAAAAGGTAGCCATCGCCGCCATCCTCGCCATGCGTCCGCGCGTCTTGGTTCTCGACGAGCCCACCGCGGCACTCGACCCCGCCAGCTCCACGTTGGTCTTCGAGACGCTGCGTGAGGCAAACCGCGCACTTGGAATCACCATCGTCGTCGTCGAGCAAAAGGTCGCCCTGCTCTCGGAGTACTGCAACCGCGTGCTCGTGCTCAACCATGGCGAAATCGCGCTGCAGGGCGAGCCACACGAGGTCTTCGCGCATACCGACGAGCTCCGTGCCATCGGCGTCGACTGCCCTCGCGTCACGCGCATCTTCAATAGCCTCGAGGCCGATGGCCTGGTAAGCGGTACCCCCTGCTTGGATGTCGATGAGGCCGAGCACATGATTTCAGGCATCGTCGACCCCGCACACGCGGCTATCGAAGCCCAGGCGCCCGCCGGTTCCCCGCATGCACCGTCGTTGCGCCCTCATGCCAAGGACGCCGAACCCGTACTCACCTTCGACCATGTTGAGTTTGCCTATCCCAATGGCGGCGGCGCCGTACACGACCTTAGCCTGACGCTCTATCCTGGCGAGCTCGTGGGCATCGTCGGCCAAAACGGCGCCGGCAAGACCACACTCACCAAACTACTCACAGGCCTGCTTAAGCCCGCCTCGGGCAGCGTGCGCGTTACGGGCCTGGATACCGCAGCCGTTCCCACGAGCCGCATCGCTCGCGAGGTCGCGACCCTCTTCCAAAACCCCGACCGCCAGATCTGCAAGGACACCGTGCTCGACGAGGTCGCCTTTAGCCTGGAGCTTACCGGCATCGACCGTGCCGAGGCGCTGCGTCGCGCCCAGCTCGTCATCGACCGCTTTGGCTTGCCGGCCGACGAGGCGCCCTTCTCGCTCTCGCGCGGTCAGCGACAAATGGTGGCGCTTGCCTCCGTCGTAGTGGTTGAGCCCAAGATCGTCGTGCTCGACGAGCCCACGAGCGGCCTTGATTACCGCGAGTGCATGACCGTCATGGAAACGGTGCGCACCATGGCCGAGCGCGGTTGCGCCGTTATCATGGTCTGCCACGATATGGAAGTCGTCTCGGATTTTGCCGAGCGCATTGTGGTAATGGCCGACGGTCGCATCCTCGACCGCGGCCGCACGCACGAGCTATTCTCGAACATCGATCTCATGCGGCGTGCCTACGTGGAGCCTCCCCAGGTTATTGAACTCTCGCGCCGTCTGGTATCTTCCGTCTCGCCCGCTTTTGCGCAGGTAAGCGAGGTCGCCGATGTCGTTCGAATTACCAAGGAGATGGTCCACCGTGGTTAACGTCATCGACTACATGCCGGGCGATACGCTGCTGCATCGCCTGAATCCCGTCGTCAAACTGGGCCTCGCCGCCGCCATCATCGTCGGCATCTTCTTGTCCGACACCTACGTGGCGCTGCTGGGCTTTTTGGCACTCACCCTTGCGCTGGGTGCCTATGCCGGCGTCGTCGACCGTCTGTTCTCGCTGCTCAAGTTGCTGATTCCGCTCGCGCTTATCATGCTGGTGCTCCAGCTGGCCTTTATGCGCGATGGCAACGTGGTGTGGGGCTTTATCACCGACACGGGTCTCATCACAGGATCGAAGGCCTGTCTGCGCCTGCTGGGTGTGGCGTTACCACTCATCCTCATGCTCATGGTGACCAAGCTCAACGACCTTGCCAACGCCTGCGTCGAGGTGCTGCACGTACCGTATCGCTATGCCTTCACCTTTACCACGGCGCTGCGCTTTGTGCCGGTGTTTGGTCAGGAGATGAACGCCATCATGGAGGCGCAGACCGCACGCGGCGTCGAGTACGACACCAAGAACCCCATCAAGAAGCTTAAGCTCATGTTGCCACTGTGCGTGCCGCTGCTCATCTCGAGCGTGGGCAAGACCGATGCCACAGCCTTGGCGGCAGAACAGCGCGGCTTCTATCTTCGTACGCGCGCCAGCTCGTACAAGCGCTACCCCATCAAGGGCCTAGACATCGCCGTGCTCATCGTCAGCATCGCCCTCATCGCCATCGGCTTCCTGTTCTAGTTCACCACCGACAGCAACCGCCCAACGCAAAAGGCCTCGGCTCGCACCAAACGAGCCGAGGTCTTTACTGTTTCACCAGATAAAACCTACCAAAATTAACCTGTCCCTTTTTGGCGGGTCGGAAGCTAGAGGCGGTAGGGAGCGCCGCTGCGGATGATGGATTCGCGCACCAAGACATCCATGGCGTCGAGGGTAATCTCGGGCATCTCTCGGTACTTCTGTAGCACCGAGAGCTCGGTGCAGGCCAGAATGACGCGGTCGCAGCCGCTACGGGCGAACTCCCACATCACGCGGTCGAACTTATCCATATCGGGCTCGCGTCCGGCCTTCACATCATCGTAGATAAGCGACATCACATCGTTCTGACGTTTCTCGCTGGGATAGACAACCTCAACACCCGCAGCCTTACATTCGCGGCCGTAGACGCCCGCGCCCACGGTTCCGTCGGTGCCCATGATGCCAATCTTGTGCACCGGCTCGGCCGGCATACTCAGGTTGGGGTCGAACTCGCACTCCCCCATCACCGCACCGGTCAGAGCATAGCGCACCGACTCGCGCGGCATGTGGATAATCGGCACTGTGGTAAACGACTGGATCTGGTCGTAGAAGTAGTGCGACGTGTTGCAGGGAATGGCAATGTGCGCACAGCCCAGCGACTCGAGTGCCTGGGCACACTCTTTCATGGTCGCCAGCAGCTTGGCATGCTCGCCGGTCTTAATGGCCAGCGTGCGGTCGGGCATGGTCGACTTGGAGAGCACCACCATGTCGATATGTTCCTGATCGCAGGCAGCAGCCGTATGACGCACCACCTGGTCGTAGTAATACGACGTGGCCTCGGCGCCCATGCCGCCGATAACTCCCAGCTTTTCCATCGCCGCCTCCTTGGTGACGCTTGCACAATTGCGCGTATCATACCCGCGCCCGCCCGATGCAAACCGGACGGGCGCCGCACCCATCTACTTGTAATACGTCTTGAACAGCTTAAAGTGGCGCAGCTTGGTGTGCCACATGCGCAGCCAGCGGTTAAAGACAAAGTCGCCCTTCATAAACGAAGGGTCGGCGCCCTTGCCTTCCTTGTCCAGGCGATGCACCTTAGCGCGCAGCTCGGGATCCTTGACGTACTTGTCGACGACGCCCATGGGGACGACCATCCACAGGGCCTCGTCCTGAGCCGTCACAAACTCCGGCTCAAACGGACGGTTGAACACATACTCGTCCACCACATACTTGGCAACGTTAAAGCCGCTGTTGGTAACGTAGTAGTTGCTGCGGCCCTGGCGCGTGTTGAAATCGAAGAACTTAAACGAGCCGTCGCGCTCGTCGTACTTTACGTCAAAGTTGGAATAGCCCACAAAGTGAAGGTCCTCGAGCAACTTGCGCACGCCGCCCATGAGCTCGTCGTTGGGCTCGGTAATGATACAGGCATGGTTGCCGACACCGTGGGGCTGATGCTCCTCGAGCAGCACATGGCCCAGGCACATCATGCGGACCTTACCGTTGCGGTCGGAATAGCTGGTGAGCACGCGCATGTACTCGTCGTTGCCGGGCACGCGATCCTGCAAGATCAGGTCGTCGGTGTAGCCGCTGGCATACGAATCGCGAATGACCTGTTCCAGCTCGGCGCGGTCGGCAATCTCATAGGCCTTTTTCTGGCCCTCGAACTCGTGCTGCCACCACATGATGCCGTCAGAAGGCTTCAGAATCATCGGGTAGGGAAAATCGATCTGGTCGAGTACTTCGGCAGGTGCCTCGCCTTGGGCGTTCAGCATCGCCATGGTGAAGGTAAAGGTATGCGGATAGGGCACACCATGCTTCTCGCACAGCTCGTAGAAGATCTCCTTCTTCTGGCACTGCTCGAGCATGCTGTAGGGCGCATAGGGAGCGACGATGTTATCCGCCAGCTCATGAGCATCCTTGGCTTGAGCCACGAGAGCGACATAGTTGTCGCCACAGCCCACAAGGACAATCGTCTTATCGGTATGCGCTTGGGCAATGCCGTTGACGGTTTTGAGCATCACGGGCATGGTATCGATATCCACGTTGGGCGTGTAGTCGATAATCTGGCTGCGGTACGCGGGACCCGTCTGATACTTGCCAAAGACCAGACTCTTGACCTGGTACTCCTCGTAGAAGGCACGCGCCACCGAATAGGCGTTGATGTCGCCACCGAGCAGCACGGGAATGAACTCGCGCTCTGTAAATTGCAATGCCATGGAAACTTCCTATCATGAACTGCCCACACAATGGGCGGTCTTTGCGCAACTGAATTATTCTAGCGTGCCAAGCCGCCGGCGCCCAAAGCTCCACCGTATCTATGGCAATCGACGTAATCGTCCAGCACGAAGGCCAGCACGAAGACGGCGCTCACCGTTGTATGACAATGGGCAATGAACCTACCATTGTTGTAGGATTCAACATGTAGCCCGCCCCGTCGAAAGGTGCACCGTGCCCCAGGCTCATCCGATCAACAACCCCATCATTGACGCCGCCAGGCGCGAACTTGCAGATCGTGCCCAGACGGCAGCTCCCCTACGCACCGCAAACGATGCTTACAACGGGCCTGCCCGTATCGTCTCAATCAACACGTCGGAGCACAAAGGCACGCGTAAGTCACCCGTCGCCGACGGGCACGACACCGTCATCGAGCAGTTTGGCCTCGCCTCCGATGCGCACGCCGGGCATTGGCACCGCCAGGTTTCCTTTTTAGCTGCAGAGTCTATCCAGACGGCGCAGGCGCGCGGGCTCGATGTGCACGAGGGCGACTTTGGCGAGAACTTCACAACCCAGGGCATCAACCTGCTCTCGCTCCCCCTGGGAACGCAGCTCAAGATTGGCAACGATGTCCTGGTCGAAATCAGTCAGATCGGCAAGGTCTGCCACACCCGCTGTGCCATCTACTATCTCGCCGGCGACTGCATCTTTCCCCACGAGGGCGTTTTTGGCGTGGTACTAAAGGGCGGAGAGATCCATACCGGCGACGATATCCGGGTAGTCAAACTCGGCGACGGCACCTGTTCGTTCACCCCCGCCGAGGCCCTCGAAGAGATTGAGCAGGCTCGCCAGAAGGGCACGCTGTAGTTATAAAACCCCACGTTGAGATAGCTTTTACAGCCCAAAACTCCTCTCAAACAGGGCTCTGTAACGTTAAAGTTGAACTCTATGGTTTCTCAACAATTCATCATAACTGCAGGTCAAAGCCAAAGCCTCAAGTTCAACTTGACCCTTTGGAACCTTTAAGGTTCAAGTTGAGGTCGAAAGCAGTAGTAGAATACCGTTCGAACCATAACCTACGATTGATTGCAGAGGGACTGGATGCAGCATTCGAATCATCGCACCGCAGCGCTCATTGCGTCGAAGCCGGCTCGTATCATCACGAGCGCCGTGCTCGCCGTTGCGCTGACGGCCACGCCGATGCTCTCCCCCGTTGCGGCGTATGCCGCCTCGCAGGCAACGCAGGACCAGCTTTCCGCAGCCCAGCAGAAGATCGAAGCCGCCACGAGCGCCTACAACGACGCCCGCACCAAACTCGATGACCTGCAAAAGCAGATTGACTCCAATGAGGCAAGCATCGAGGAAATCGAGGCCAAGCTTCCCGAGCAGCAGGCCAAGGCAAGCTCCGCCATGCGCGATCTGTACAAGTATCAGAAGGGCACCAATCCCATCGTGAGCTTCCTGGTCAACGCACAGAGCCTGGGTGAGTTCATCACGACCTGCAAATACACCAACCAGATCACGAGCTCGAGCGTCGACGAGATCGAACAGCTCAATAACATGCAAACCGAACTCGAGCAGAACAAGGCTGAGCTCCAGCAGGCCAAGTCTCAGCTTGAGGCAGAGCAGAAAAACGCCGAGGATGCGCTGGCACAGGCCCAGCAGCTCCGCAGCGAGGCACAGGCAAAAGCCGAGCAGGAAAATGCCGCCGAGCTTGCCAAGCTTGAGGCCGATAAGGCCGCTGCCGCCGAGAAGCTCTCGGGCGAGGGCGTAAGCGGCAGCAATTCCAGCAGCCAGGCCACCAACACCAACACCACCATCGACACCACGGTGAACAACGCCAATACCGGTAGCTCCGATTACGATTCGTTCATTAATGAGTGGACAGGCCGCATCGACAATTATCTCGCCGGCTCCCCCATGGCAGGCCAGGGCTATAACTTTGCCGTCGCCGCTTGGAATACCGGTGTCGACCCCCGTTGGTCCCCCGCCATCGCCTGCATCGAGAGCACCAAGGGTGCTTATTGCGCCAATTCTTACAACGCCTGGGGCTGGAGTGCCCGCGGCGGCGGTTGGCGCAGCTTTGGCAGCTGGAGCGAGGGCATCTCCGCTCACGTTGCCTATCTGGGCGCCAACTACGGCTCCACCCTTACCCCGGCAGCGGCCAAAAAGTACTGCCCGCCCACGTGGCAGGACTGGTACAACAAAGTCGCCGCTCAGATGAACCGCATCTAAGTGCAACTGCAAAGGGCCCCAATGGGGCCCTTTTCTTTTAGGTAGCGGAGGTATCGACGACGCCGGTCGCATTGGCAACCGCGACTATGACGATCATGCATAGTAGCAGCACACCCAATGCCTTGAGCCAGAGTTTCGCGAGTTTCTTGCCGCGATAGCTGTCGAGCAGCGCGAATCGCCGACGAAGACGACGCTTGTCGAACAGCGCAAAATGCATAAGCACCATAAGGCCATCGACAAAGAAAAAATACTCGATTATGAGAAGCCACGTCGGGTAGCTTTGGTTTGCTCCCGTGGGGTGAAAGACGGCAAAGTGACTTCCGGCAAAGAACACAAGCAGCGAGAAGAAGACGAGCGTATTCCAAATGCGCCCCAGAGACTCCGGAACGCGAGAGAGCAGACCGCATGCAGTGGAGGCGGCAGGCCTAGGAAGCCCTGTGGGGTTCTGGAGCCCTTGGGGCGTCAACACCGTCTCCGAGGCCGGAGTACGGACAAGCACAGGCGCAGGAGGCCGCACGGGGCGACTTAGATCGTATGCCGCGCGCGTCGCCCGTCCCAACGCTTCCGCGCTCGCAAAACGCTTGGCCGGGTCGAGCGCCATCGACATGCAGACGGCATCGGCAAGTGGAGTGGGAATGCCGCATGCCTCACATTGCTCGCGCATGTCGAGCCCTGGTTTAGGGTCGACTCCCGTCAAGCAAAAGAACAACAGGGCCCCAAGTGCGTAGACATCGCTGCGCACACTCGTCTGCCCAAACCCATACTGCTCGGGCGGCGCATAGGGTCGCGTGCCAAACTTGACGGTGTCAGCATCGGCGCCATCGCGCCATACGCGCGCGATCCCCAGGTCGATAATCACCAGCGATGAAAATGTCAGGCCGTCATCAGGCGTATAGTTGGCACCTGTCACGATGATATTCGACGGCTTGAGGTCGCGATGGATCACCGGCGCCGACGTCTCCCCCACCATTGCAAAACCGGCATGGAGCTCGCCCACGGCATCGCATAGGGCAGGATACAATTCATGCGCATAATCGGGGGTGGCTCCCAGACGGTCCACCAGCGCCCCGAGTGTCTCCCCTTCGATGTATTCCATAACCACGTTGAGCTCGTCGCCCACACGACGACAATCGACGATTCTGGGCAGGTGCTCAAAACGCCTGCCTGCCCGCTGAGCGGCAAACAGACGCTCGTATGCCCCGCCGATTTGAGCCGAAGCATCGATGCGTTTACGAACAAAGGGACCGAGCGAACCACCGCCGGTTCCTTCAAAGTACACGAGCTCGGTTGTTTCAACGGACGAGCGCTTAAGTACACGCTCCACGCGATAGCTGTCGTCGCAATCGAGCGACGCCAGGTGCTCGGCAAGCGCTGCGGTCAGCTCGTCATCGGAATATGTTGGGGTCTGAGTATCCATAGCCTCCATCATAGCGCAGGGCGCAGACACCCCATGGCATCCGCGCCCCGTTCGTTTGCATCGTTGTTCGGCAGCTCCGCCGGCTCAGATATCAGCCGCTAACTCACCGTCTCCTCGCCAAAGCGATACAGCTCCTCGTTGACCTTTTGGAGGCTGCACCCGCGATCGATGCAAAAAATGATAATCGCATCGCGGCGGTCCTTGCAGTTAAGGACGCTTACCCCGGCAGCCGTCAGCGCACGGTTGGTCTCTTTGAGCGTCAGCGCCATCGCAAAGGCAATCTGCAGCACCTTATTGCGACTCGGATGACGCGCGCCGGTAAAGATCTGATAGCCAAAGGTCTCATTGAGATCGGCCATACGAACCACGCGCGAGCGCTCCAAGCCCTTTTCCTGCAGTAGCTGCTTCAGGTAGTTCGAAAGCGACGGGGTGGCAAAGTCGTGTTCTTTGATATAGCCATCGATGTTTGGCGCGTCGAGAAGCTCATTGAGCAACTCGTCAGTCAACTTTTTATCGGGCATACGACTTCACCTCCCCCAGTGCATGCAACATGCTAGAAACCGCTTACGTCCGAACGCTCCCAGCTAGCAACCTGGTCGGGAGACACCGTACCCAGCGCCTCGAACTTCCAGGAGCCGCCCGCCTTCAGATGATTGGTGTTTGCAAGAGCCGTTCCAACCTGGTTGCCATCGGCATCGTACAGAACATATTCAATCTGAATGTAGCTCTTTTCCTTGTCCGTGTTATTGGTCAGGGTGCCCGTGATCTTATAGGTAAACTGATTGGAAGTGTCTTCAGCCTCGTCAGCAATGGTATACGGTTCTTGCGGTTCTTTTTGCTCCTCAGCCTGCCGTGTCGTCTCGGCAGGTTTTGCCGAATCGCTCGCAGACGAATCGGTTGAGTTGCCGCCCATAGAGCCCACGGCACCGACAATAACCAGCACCACGATGATGCCTAGGACAATCTTACCGATTGGCTTCTTTCCCTCTTTTGCCATTATTCATCCTTCCTACGATCCGGCTACCGTGCCGGCACACAGCACATCGTAGGAAGGATTAAACTTGAATTCATTAGCTGAGAGCTAAGGCTGCGGTAAACGGCCAATGCAGTTATCCAAACGCCGAGCAAACGCACTTTGCGCGACCGTCTGCCAGTGGTGATCAACCCACCGTGACGGATTCCCCGGTAAAGGCACTGATCATCAACAGGGCAAAGAAAACAAGGTAGCTGGCACTCAGCAGGTACGCAATGATCAGAAAGACGACCCAGCCGACATTGGTTTTACCGTCGGCACGGCGTTGCTCGCGATTGCGGCAGAGCCAAATCGTCACGCCGATGGCAGTGATAAACAGCACGAGCGCCGCCGCGGCAAGCCCGGCAAGCGCAAACATCACGCCAATGCTCACAGCAATAACCGGAAGCAGCAGCAAACCGCACCCGCATCCACCCGGACTATATACGGCAGACTGTCGGCGTCGTTCCATCGTCACTCCAAGCCAAGCAATCGTTTATAGACATCGAGGCCTTTGAGTAGGATTTCCTCGTCAAAGAGCATGCTATCGGTATGCAGAGCGCTTGTGGCATAGGCGGGGCAGCCATCCGAATCACTCGGGTTGTCTTGGTCCTCTGGCATACCCGTGCCCAGCAGGAAAAACACGCCCGGCAGATAGCGTTGATAGAACGCGAAATCCTCGGCGATCAGCAGCGGCTCATCCACGAGCTGTAGCTCGGGCAAGGCAGGCGCGACATTGGCAAATAGCTCGGGGTCGTTGTCGACCGGCGGATAGCCCTCGGCAAAGTCGAGATCATACGTGCAGCCCGTTGCGGCACAGGCATCGTCCAGCACGCGGCGCACGCCTTCGCGCGCCCGGTCGAACATGTCGTCCGTAAACACACGCAGGCTTCCGGCCACATGGGCCTCCCCCGCCACCGCGTTGCAAACGGTGCCAGCCTGCAGCAGGCCAAACTTGCCGATACAGGGTTCGTCGGTGCCCAGCTCGTCCATCAGTTCGCGCTCGGCAACCAAGAACTTGGCAGCCGCCAGCGCCGCATCGTGCGATTCCTCGACCGGAACGCCATAGGTCTTAGCGATATGGATGCTCGTCCCGTGAATATGAATGTGTGTCTCACTCGAACGCGCCAGCAGCGGACCGGAACAACTCGCCAACGTGCCGGCAGGCAGATCGGGCCACACATGGAAGCCAAAAATGCGGTCAGCCCCATAGCGCTCGAACACACCGCTCTCGCATACCGTCTTGGCACCACCGGTCGTTTCCTCGGCCGGCTGGAACACAAAGAGAACGTTGCGCCTAATGGCGCCCGGCTGCTCGCGAATCGTACGGTCGACATACGTCGCGGCGGCAAGTGCCATGGCCATGTGTCCGTCATGTCCGCAAGCGTGCATCTTACCGGGATGGATCGAGGCAAAGGCCGCTCCCGTCGCCTCCGCGATGGGCAGCGCATCCATATCGGCGCGAATCGCCGTGGCACGCGCGGCACCAACGCCAGCGTCGAAGAAAGCGCAGACGCAGCTGGGACACGGATGGGTCACCTCGCAAGCGAGCGGCGCCAACACGCCCTCGATATAGGCGATAGTCTGCGGAAGATCGAAATCGAGCTCCGGAATGCGATGGAGATCGCGGCGATAGCGACGGAGTTCTTGGAGCTCGGTCATAGAGAATCCCTTCGTGAGGCACATCTGTTGCAACTTATTGTGATACAGGATTGTGGCACACATGTTTCCAGCATATTGCTGCATTTTTTAAACGTTATATACGAATACTCTTGTTTGGTAAAGTGCAACGTGATAGGGTCTTTACCACTTGATAGAGGCGCGGGCACGAAGAGCCGCGGGCGAGCCGGCAGGCTTTGACCCCGTGGGGAGGCGAAACCCGCCGAACTGGGTTTTTCGGGCACGAACAACCTGGTGGGCCTGTGGGAAACACCCACAGGACTGTCTGCAGCAATGCGGGAGCGCTATCCGGACATTGGGTCCACGCTATGCGGATTCGATGCGCAGATGGCGCCGTCTGGATAGCGAGGTTTACGGGACATGGCATTGACCCCCAACGAGGCATATGCGGCCAAGCAGCCGTTTGTGGACAAGGAGACACTCGAGCATATCGTCGAGCAGTTCCCCACGCCGTTTCATCTATACGACGAGGCGGGCATCCGCCGCAACATGCAAGAAGTGCGCGACGCCTTTGCATGGAACCCGGGCTTTAAGGAATACTTTGCCGTCAAGGCCAACCCCAACCCGGCGCTCATCTCCATTCTCAACGAATACGGCTGCGGCTGCGATTGCTCGAGCTATACCGAGCTCATGATCGCCCGCTCGCTGGGCATCACGGGACACGACATCATGTTCTCTTCCAACGACACACCGGCTGCCGACTTTGAGCTCGCCAACAAGCTGGGTGCCATCGTCAACTTTGACGACATCAGCCACATCGAGTTCTTTGAGCGTGTTGCGGGGCCCATCCCCAAAACGGTCAGCTGCCGCTTTAATCCAGGCGGCCTGTTCCAACTCTCCAACGGCATCATGGATAACCCCGGCGACTCCAAATATGGCATGACCACCGAGCAGCTCTTTGAGGCCTTCCGCATGCTCAAGGCCAGGGGCGCCGAGAATTTTGGCATCCATGCCTTCCTTGCCAGTAACACCGTCACTAACGACTACTATCCCAAGCTCGCACGCATCCTCTTTGAGCTAGCCGTGCGCCTGGAGCGCGAGACCGGCGCACACGTCGCCTTCATCAATCTATCCGGCGGCGTCGGCATCCCCTACCTGCCCGAGCAGCAGGCCAACGATATCCATGCTATCGGCGAAGGAGTGCATGCGGCCTA
The DNA here is from genome assembly GCA_902492235.1 of uncultured Collinsella sp. Taxonomy (GTDB): domain Bacteria; phylum Actinomycetota; class Coriobacteriia; order Coriobacteriales; family Coriobacteriaceae; genus Collinsella. The sequence continues at coordinate 21,083 of CABUKS010000002.1, forward strand.
CGACGAAATTCTGGTTCCCGCCGGCATGGGCGATGTGGCCATCTGCACCGAGATGGGCCGCTTTATGATGGGCCCCTACGGCTGCCTGGTCACCAAAGCCATCCACGAAAAGCAGATCTACAAGGACTATATCGGTGTCGACGCAAGCGCCGTCGATCTGATCCGCCCCGCCATGTATGGCGCCTACCACCACATTACGGTAATGGGTCAGCCGGGTGGCGCCGACAAGACCGCGGCGCCTGTCACAAACACGTACGACATTACGGGCAATCTGTGCGAGAACAACGACAAGTTCGCCATCGACCGCGAGCTACCGCAGATCGACATGGGTGATGTGCTCGTGATCCACGATACCGGCGCGCATGGCTACTCCATGGGCTACAACTACAACGGCCGCCTGCGCTCCGCCGAGGTGCTGCTGCGCCCCGACGGCTCGGCCGACCTTATCCGCCGCGCCGAGCGCCCGGGCGATTATTATGCCACGCTCGACGTGCTGCCGTGCGGCCGTGAGCTGCTGGCCAAATCGCGTGCCGAAAGCGCTCGTCGTCGCGCTCAGGACGAGAGCCTGGCAGTCGCCGCCCAATGGAACAAACGCATCCAGATCGCGGAAGCGAAGGAGAAGAACATGGATATCCGCAACCTCGAGGGCTCGATCGTCGCCCTCGTCACGCCGTTTAAAAAGGACGGCAGCGTCGACTTTGACGCGCTCGAGCGCCTTATCGATTTCCACCTGCAAAATGGCACCGACGCCATCCTCACCCTGGGCACCACCGGTGAGAGTGCCACGATGACCGATGACGAGGACAACTCCGTCGTCGCCGCCGTGGTCAAGCATGTTGCAGGACGCGTCCCCGTCATCGCCGGCTCGGGCTCCAACTCCACGCAAACCATGCTCACCAAGTCGCTTACTTACCAGGGCTTGGGAGCCGACGGCCTGCTGCTCATCACCCCCTACTACAACAAGTCCAATGAAGAGGGTATCTATCAGCACTTTAAGACCGTCGCCGATGCCGTGGACATCCCCTGCATCCTGTACAACATCCCCGGCCGCTGTGGCTGCGGCATCAGCGAGCGCAACGTAGAACGCCTGGCCGCGCACCCCAACATCATGGGTATTAAGGAGGCCTCGGGCAACGTCGCCTACGCGGCCAAGATCGCCCACCTGCTGTCAGACGACTTCCGCATGTACTCGGGCGAGGACGCGCTTACCGTACCGCTCATGAGCCTGGGCGCCTCGGGCACCATCAGCGTGTGGGCAGACGTTCAGCCGCAGCTCGTGCACGACATGTGCCGCGCCTATCTGGACGGTGACGTGGCACGCGCCCGCGATATCCAGATTGCCGGCCAGCCGCTCATCAATGCCCTTTTTAGTGAGGTCAACCCCATCCCCGTCAAAGAGGCGCTCGCTCAGATGGGTATGATCGAGGCAAACTACCGCATGCCGCTGTGCCCCATGGCAGACGACACGCGCTCCGCACTTACCGATGCCCTGAAGGGAGCTGGTCTGTTTGATTAAGACCGTCATTATGGGAACGGGCCGCATGGGCTCGCTCATCCGCACTACCGCCGAAGGCATTGTCGACGCCGGCGGGCAGCCCGTTTTTGATATCGTCGCCCAGATCGGTTTTGATCTGTCCGAGCTCGAGAGCGCCCCGGCGGCCGACGTTATCATCGACTTCTCGAACGTCGTGACCTTCGATGCCGTCGTCGCCTATGTCGAGCGCACGGGCGCCGCGTTGGTCTCAGGCACCACGGGCTACACACCCGATCAGATGGACCGTCTGCGCGAGCTGGGTCAGAACACCCGCGTTATACACTCCGGCAATTACTCCATCGGCATCGCCGCCCTGCGTCATCTGGTAGCACAGGCCACACGCGAGCTGCCCGGCTTTGACTGCGAGATCGTCGAGACGCACCACAACCAAAAGGTCGACGCCCCCAGCGGTACCGCCAAGCTGCTGCTCGATGCCGTCGTCGAAGTTGAGCCCGAGGCAGGCTACCACCCCGTCTATGGACGCGAGGGCATGTGCGGCGCGCGTGACCCCAAGGAGATCGGCATGCACTCGCTGCGCGGCGGCACCGTCGCCGGCGTGCACGAGGTGAGTTTCTTTGGCCAGGACGAGGAAGTCACGCTCACCCACCGTGCCACGAGCCGTCAGATCTTTGTCAACGGCGCCTTGGCAGCCGCACAGAGGCTAGTCACCCGCAACCCCGGCTTCTATACGTTCGACCAGGTCATGTTCGCCTAACCAGTTATCTACCGTACCCACGCGAAGGAGAAACAGCATATGAGTAACGCAGCCGAGATGGATGCCCAGGAGATTATCAATTACATCGCCACCGCGCCTAAAAAGACGCCTGTCAAGCTGTATGTGCGCGAGAAACCCGGCATGAAGGTTGCCTGGGGCGACGCACATGTCTACGGCGGCCGTCGCGGCAAGACCGTCTTTGGCGACTGGGACGAGCTCAAAGCCATCCTTGATGCCAATGCCGATTCCATCGATTACTACGATGTTGAAAACGACTGCCGCAACTCCGCCGTGCCCATGCTCGACCTTAAGGGCATCAACGCCCGCATCGAGCCGGGCGCGATCATCCGCGACCGCGTCGAGATTGGCGACCGTGCCGTCATCATGATGGGCGCCATCATCAACATCGGCTCCGTTATCGGCGAGGGCTCCATGATCGATATGGGCGCCGTGCTGGGCGGTCGCGCCACCGTGGGCAAGAACTGCCACATCGGCGCCGGCACCGTGTTGGCGGGCGTCGTGGAGCCCGCGAGCGCCACGCCCGTCATCATCGAGGACGATGTCATGATCGGCGCCAACGGCGTGGTCCTGGAGGGCGTGCACGTAGGCAAGGGCGCTGTCGTTGCCGCCGGCGCCGTGTGCGTCGAGGATGTCCCCGCCGGCGCCGTCGTGGCCGGTGTCCCCGCCCGCGTCATCAAGATGCGCGACGAGAAGACCAACAGCAAGACCGGACTGGAAGAGGGCTTACGTCAACTTTAATAGTTACGCGGTTTTGACAAACCGCGTTTTCGCTGACGTATGCCCAACCTGCGGCGCAATGTCAGCAACCAAGCCGAAAACAAAAAAAGGCCGAAGTCCCAAAGGGCTTCGGCCTTTGTTTTTCTGCAACGTCCAAGCGCAGCTTATCGATTCTCAATACTTCCGATGTTCTTGAGCTCGATAGAGATGAGGCCGTTGGGTTCGTTGACGAACTCGATGTACTCGGAGTTCGAACCCATCTCGGCCGGGAAGCTGATTTCGATACCCGTGTCGGTACGGATCTTATGATTGCGCACCGCCGCGCGTTCGACCTGCTTGCGCTCCACGGGCACACGCTCGGGCACCTTCTCTTCGGTCAGCGCCACACGCACGCTCTCCTTGATGACCGGCTCGTCCTCAAAGACCTCGTCGACGATATCCCAAGGCGGCAGCTCCTCGTCATCCTCGACCTTCTCGGCAACAGCAGCCTTAACCTTGGCGAGCGCTACGGCCGTATTGGCACCGTGCTCCTCGGCGACTTCCTCGACCACACGCGTCACGGTGTCGATGACCTCCTTACCCGATACGCCCGTGTCGCACTGCAGCAGGCCATCGGGGATAAGCATACGGTCCTCGCCGGCAATCTTGCGTTTCTTGTCCACATAGCCGATCTCCATGGTGCTCGCGCGCACGATGGCATAGCTCGGCACCTTTTGCGAGGGGTTCGGCAGAATGGCGTAGTGGCGCGCGATGTCGTTGCGCACCTCCCCCTCCTCGCGGCCCACTTCGTGCATAAAAGCCTGCTTGGAGCCCAGCAGCATCACGGCAAACCAGCGGGCATCCTCATCGTCGTCAAAATCAGCCACGAGCACGTCGGTGGACTCAGCTTTCTCAGCCTTGGTGAGCTCGGAGGAGATAAACTCCGCAATCTGCTGCGACAGGCCCACGAACTCGCGCTCGCCAAAGAAATAGCTCTTGAGCTCGCCGCCGAATGCGGAGTTCTCGGCAAACGTGGCACGCTTGTTATCGGCCGAAGTGCGCGCGCGACGCAGATGTGTGGTCACGAAGTTGCGGACAGTACGGCTTTCGATATCCAACTCGCGCTGGCTCATGACGTTGACGGCAGAGTCAAAGTCCAGGATATGCAGAATCGCGTGATTGATTTTCATATACGGCATTCCGTTCTAGATCGATTTCGGCACGAATCAGTATAGCGGTCGAGCCCGCCCCAGGCGCTTCGAAGATTGGTGCATCGGGGACAGGTTGCTTGCACCAATGGTTAGCGCAGGAGCTCGGACTGCCAAGCCTCGAGCTGTTCTGCCAAACTCTTGCCGGCAGCGGGCATGTCGATCTGAGGTCGTTTGGGCAGCAGTGCGCATTTAAGGATTGCTACGATGGTCTGCGAGACAAAGCGTCGTGTATCCTCGTCAAAGCCTTGCGCAGCCTGGAGCATCACGGGCAGGCTCTCGCGCAGATTCCCAGCGATATCCGCAAACCGCTCAGCACCCGTAGCCTCAAACACGGAGAACAACGCATCTACAAAACGCTCGCGTTCGCTAGGCGACACTGCAAGCAACATCTCGCGAATGGAACCATCAACGTATCGAGCACCGGCAGACAGGCGCTCACAGTACACGAAGTCGTGACCATCAACCACCCAGCTAAAGGGATTGTGCTGCAGCAGGCTGAACTCGGTGCTCTCAACGATGGCATAGTCCTCCTGTGTCTCGAACATCATGCCAAAGATCGACGACCGAGGTAGCGTCTTGTCGATTCGACCGGAAAGATCGGCAAAGGCGTTGCCGTTCAGAAACTCCTCGACGAAGCCCGGACCATCATGGGAATACGCCCGTTCGATTCGCTCACGGGCGACATCGGAGCACATCGCCGCACCGTACACCGCAAGGTTTCCGCCCTTGGAATGACCTCCGCACAAAAGCGGCCCGTCAATCGCATCCGCTGCCTCGTCCACATAACGTGCCGCGGATTCCTGGGCCGGCACAGGACACCGGAACGCCATGTTAAAGTCTTCTTTCCAGCCCACAATCGTACTATCGGTCCCCCGGAAGGAAAGATAACTAAACCCTGCCGGAAACCGGAACGCCATGGCTGCAAACTGCTCTGTCGCCACCACATCGCTCACGACACGATAGCCGCAAACGTGCACGCCACGGTAGCGAGGACTTGCTGCCACGGCCTCCAGCAAGGCCCTGCTCCCCTCTGGGTCCCACAAGTCGTCAATCATGTCCCGGTAGCACTCGGCACGCAGCAGCTCGCGTACGTCTAGGCCCTGCCAGTTCGTCAGCTCCGCCATATCACCCGGCAAACGCAAATAGGACAACCACGCAAAGACCAGGCTGTCCACCGCGCAGAACGGCCGCTCCTCAAACGGATCAAACGCCGTCTGGGCATAGGTCAAAAAATTAGGCGAATCCGACATGGCCCTCCCATCAACTATGGTGTATTGGGATGGTGCATTGGGGTCAGGTTACTTTGCACCAAAAGGCGCCCGGGCCGTGTGGACCCGGACGCCTTCATTGTAGCTTTTCGCTCTAGCGAGCTTGATTTAGCAGGAGAAATCGACGCTGTCGATGATGTCCTTGAGGGCCTTGGCGGAGACGGTGAGCTCATGCTGCTCGTCATCGTTCAGCGGCACGGGGACGCGGCAGACAACGCCGTCGCGGCCAACGACAGTCGGCATGGAGATGGCAAGATCGGACAGGCCATACTCGCCCACCATGAGCGAGGAGACAGGCAGAACGGTCTGCTCATCGCGCATAACGGCGGTGCAGATGCGCTTGACGGCCATGGCGACGCCATAGTAGGTGGCGTGCTTCTTCTCGATGATGGTGTAGGCGGAGTTCTTGACGTCCTCAGCGATGCGCTTCTCGGCAGCCTCATGCTCCAGGTGGCCGTGAAGCTCACAGAAGGTGTTCAGCGGAACGCCGGCAACCTGAGCGCTGGACCAAGCGACAAACTCGGAGTCACCGTGCTCGCCCATGACATAGGCCTGGACATCGCGCGGGTCAACCTCGACGTGGGCACCAAGCATCTGCTGCAGACGGCCAGTGTCGAGCACGGTGCCGGAGCCGATGACATGGCCCTCGGGCAGGCCGGACATCTTGATGGCGGCATAGGTCAGAACATCAACCGGGTTAGAGACGATGAGCAGAATGCCTTCGAAGCCGGACTTCTTAATCTCGGGGATAATGGACTTAAAGATGTTAACGTTCTTGTTGACCAGGTCCAGGCGAGTCTCACCGGGCTTTTGGGCAGCGCCAGCGGTGACGACGATCATGGCGGCGTCGGCGACATCGGAATAATCGCCGGCGTAGATCTTCATCGGTTCGGCAAATGTCATGCCGTGCGCGATATCCAGGGCCTCACCCTCGGCACGATTCTTGTCCACGTCGATGAGGACCATCTCGGAGAACAGACCACTCTGCATCAGCGCGAACGCCGAAGACGAACCGACGAAACCGCAGCCGACAATAGCGACCTTCTTCTCGTTAACCATTAGAAACTCCCATCTCTCTCCACAAACAAGCCGCCCGGGAACGACCCGAGCGGCTTGCCGTAATCCCAATACATCCAATCGGGACTTTGATTATGCTCCTATTCGCAGCCAAAAATCGACCGTTTACCGAAATTGTTTGCAGAATTCGTAAAATAACTGCACGAAATCGGTTTCGAGCTATTGACGGGTCGAAATAGGTTTCTAATACAGGCCAGCCTCGCGAATGGCCTCGACAGCCAAAGCGATCTGATCGGGCGGCAGGACCAGTGCCATACGCACGTGCCCCTCGCCCGAAGGGCCAAAGCTCGCGCCCGGCGTCACCACAACGCCGGCCTTCTCCATAAGCTCCTCGCAAAACGCCATGGAATCGGTGCGACCACCGGGAAGCTTGGCCCACACAAACATAGAGCCATGCGCGTTGGGACGCTCCCAGCCCAGGCCCTCAAGACCGTCGCACAGGGCATCGCGGCGTTCCTGGTACTTCAGACGCTGCGCCTCGACCTCATCGCGCGGACCGTTCAGGCAGGCGATGGCAGCCTTCTGAATCGGGAAGAACATACCAAAGTCGATCTGGCCGCGCAGCTTGGCAAAGGCCGAGACCACATCCTCGCGACCGACCAAAAAGCCGATACGCGCACCGGTGACGTTAAACGACTTGGAGAGCGAGAAGAACTCAACGCCCACCTCGAGCGCGCCGGGATACTGCAAGAAGCTGCCGCCCGGCTCGCCGTCGAACACGATGTCGGAGTATGCGTTGTCGTGAACGATGAGCAGGTCGTGCTCGCGGGCGAAAGTGATGATCTCCTCGTAGATCTCGGGCGTGCCCACCGAGCCGACCGGGTTCGCGGGCAGCGACACGATCATATACTTGGCACGATCGGCCACCTCGGGATCGATACCCGCCACATAGGGCAGGTAATTATGCTCGGCAACCAGCGGATAGTATTCGAGCTTGGCATCGGCGATCTTGGCACCCGCCTCAAAGACCGGGTAGCACGGATCGGGAACCAGAATGGTGTCACCCGGATCGAGCAGGGCCAGGCCCAAATGGCCCACGCCCTCCTGCGTGCCGTTGCACGACTGCACCATAGACGGCGTAATGCCCGAAACGCCAAAGCGACGCTCATAGTAATCGCACACGGCTTGCTTGAGTTCGGGCAGGTCGCGCAGGGCATACTTCCACATCTCGGGATCTTGGGCTGCCTGCGTGAGCGCCTCGACCACGTGGTCGTACGGCTTAAAGTCGGGCGTGCCCACGCTCATGTTGTAAATGGTCTTGCCCTGAGCCTTCAGCGCGAGAAGCTTGTTGTTGAGCGAGGCGAAGACCTCCGCGCCAAAGCGGTCGAGACGCTGCGATGCCTGCATGGTGCCACCTTTCGATATAAAAAACGCGGCGCTCCGACAAGAGCGCCGCGCGATACGGGCCATCAGATTTCAAAAGTGTAACGCTTACAACCCCCGTATTGGTTCAATTTGGCCAACCTTAGTCAATTGGATTGAGGGCGTCAATCTGCGCGAGCCACAGACGTGAGCTTGCGTCACTCGGCATACGCCAATCGCCGCGCGGGCTGAGCGTCACCGAACCCACCTTGGGACCATCGGGCAGGCAGCTGCGCTTAAACTGCTGGGCAAAGAAGCGACGGTAGAACGTACGTAGCCATGTGTGGACGGTCTTGGCGTCGTAGACGCCCTCGAAGCTCTTGAGCGCCATGCGGTAGATCTTGCCCGGCTCAAAGCCAAAACGCAGCAGGTAGTAGAGGAAGTAGTCGTGCAACTCGTATGGGCCCACCAAATCCTCGGTCTTCTGCGCAATCTCGCCGTCGCCCGTGGGCGGCAGAAGCTCGGGGGACACCGGCGTATCGAGGATATCGAGCAAGACCTCGGCAATGCGCCCACCAAAGACATCGGCGGCATAGCGCACCAGATGGCGCACAAGCGTCTTGGGCACGCTCGCGTTGACAGCGTACATGCTCATGTGGTCGCCGTTATAGGTAGCCCAGCCGAGCGCCAGCTCCGACAGGTCGCCCGTGCCAATGACAAAACCGCCAGCCTGGTTGGCCAGATCCATCAGAATCTGCGTACGCTCGCGCGCCTGGCTGTTCTCGTAGGTCACGTCCTGCACGGCCGGATCATGCTCAATGTCCTTGAAGTGCTGCTCCACAGCCGCGTGGATCGAAACCTCGCGGAAGCTCACACCCAGGTCGCGAGCGAGCGACTCGGCATTCGACTTAGTGCGGTGCGTCGTGCCGAAGCCGGGCATGGACACGGCCGTGATACCGGTGCGCGGCAGCCCCAGCGCATCGAAGGCACGCACGGTCACAAGCAGCGCCAGCGTGGAATCGAGACCGCCCGAAAGGCCGATAACGGCCGCCTTGGTGCCCGTATGGGCAAGGCGGGTCTTGAGGCCCGCGGTCTGCAGGTCGAGGATGGTCTCGCAGCGCTCAGCCAGGTCACCATGGTCGGCAGGCACGAAGGGCGCGCGGGGGAAGACACGGTCTATGCCGAGCGCATCGCGCAGGACAGGCTCTTCGGCGAGCGAGCCCTCAAACGAGAACTCGACGGTCACGGCCTCCGGCGCATCGTCCGCGCGCGTCCATGTCGTCGAGCGACGGCGCTCAGCAACCAGACGGTCAAGGTCAACGTCGGCGACGGCCATATCACAGGTAAGCAGTTTGGTCGCGGCAAGCTTGGAGCCGTTTTCGTAGACGAGGTTCTCGCCCGCAAAGACCATGTCGGTCGTGGACTCGCCCTCACTCGCGTCCGCGTAGGCATAGGCGCAGTACAGGCGCGCGCTCTGATTGGAGATAAGGCTGCGGCGGTAATCTGCCTTACCGATAATCTCGTCCGAGGCCGACGGGTTGAGAATCACCGTCGCACCGGCAAGCGCCATCTCGGTCGAAGGGGGCGCCGGCACCCACAGGTCCTCACAGACCTCAACGCCCAGCACCAGGTCCTCGGCGCCTTCATCACAGCAGCGGTAGACAAGCCCCGAACCCAGCGGAACCGGACCCTGACCGGCAAACTCAACCCACACAGGATCTGCGGGCGCCGGAGCAAACCAGCGGCGCTCATAAAACTCACAGTAATTGGGCAGATACTTCTTGGCCGTGAGGCCCAAAAGCTCGCCCGCGCAGCACACGGCGGCGCAGTTGTAGATATTCTCGGCAACCGCAACGGGAAGACCGATGGTAAAGACGATCGGCAGCTCACGGGTTTCATCGAGGATATGCACCAGAGCAGCCTCGCAGGCATGCAGCAGTGTGCGATTATGGAACAGATCGGCTGCGGTATAGCCGGTCAGGTTAAGCTCGGGCAACACCAGCGCGCGAACGCCACGCCCGGCAGCATCGCGAACAGCCGCCAGCGCAACCTCGGCATTGCCCTCGACATCGGCCACGCGAATCTGCGGCGACGCCGCCGCCACACGCAAAAAGCCATCAGACTGAGAAAGGTGAAGATTCATAAGAATGCTCCCGTGCGTAGACGCTATTCAACACAATTAGCAAGCCCTATTGTAGTTCAACCGCCGGGTGTAACCGCATCCCACCAACTTGGTGAGCTATTGATGAGTTGATGGTATCTGTTAAATGTCACGTACGATTCACATCTGGTGGGTACCCTGATGGCTACACGAAACGAAGCAGATTTACACCGGGAGGACCCCGTATGACAACCAAGTACACCGACGCGCCGCGCACGCGCGTCATGACGCCGGCATCACTCAACAACGGCGTGCACGAGAACCATTCCATTGGACAGACCATGGCCATCGCACCCAAAAAGGGCCTGTTCGACGACATTTCCATTCCCCAGATCATCGCCGGCGCCGCAGCTGCCGCCACGAGCGTGGCGCTTGCTTCAAAGATCGGCATTGCCGGCTCGGTGATTGGTGCCGCTGTGAGCTCAGTCATCACTGTTGTGTCCTCGCAGGTCTATCGCCACTTTATCTCCGCCAGCGCCGAAGCAATCAAGGGCACGCATGCCGCTGTCGACTACCCTGCCGGCGCCTACGAGCCCGTTGAGCCCGATGTCGAGGAGCACCTAGGTGGCGCCGCGACTACGCAGGAGATGCGCCAGGTTGCGGGGCGCGCGACCACGGCGCGCGTCGCCCCCAACAGCCTGCGCGCCAAGGCGGCAGCCGAGCGCAGCCAGACGCAAAAGAAGGTCATCGTCTTCTCGATCGCCATCGCCATCGTCGCAGTCATCGCCTGCGCCGGCGCCATCCTTATCACCACTGCCGGTGAGGGTCTGGGCGAGCGCCCCGAGCCAATCCTTTCGTCGCGCACGACCGAGAGCGATGCAAATGGCAACACCCAGTCGCAAGATCAGCAGGCACAGGCGGACGGCACGCAAGACAGTTCTACCTCTGCCGATTCGTCCTCGAACACCCAAAACCAATCGCAGGGCACCGATTCCTCTACGGCCAACAGTGGCACGCCGTCCGACACGACCAACTCAAGCCAAACGACTGACGGTTCACAGCCGAACACGGGAGGCCAGACGAGCGACACCACGTCGGGAACGGGCACGGCAGACAGTAACAACACCAACAGCTCAAGCGGAACCGCTTCCGGCACGGCATCTGACAACTCGAGCCAAGGCACGGCATCGGGCAACTAAGCACGTTTGCCTCTCATAGATAACCGACCTGTACAACGGGCGCGAATCGAAAGCGGTTCGCGCCCGTTTGCCTTGGGCGCCGCCATGGCGAACGCCATGCGATGGTAAGATGCTTTACATGTGTAAAGAGGAGATTTGCCATGAGCAAGACAATAGTTAGGCCCACGCTTTCGCTGGGCAACCACATCTATCTGTATCGCCTGCTGCGCGATGCGATTGGATGTGGCAAGCAAACGTTTATGACGCAGGTCGAGGAGGCGCTCGCCGCTGGCGACATGACCGCTTATGACCTGGGCTTCGAGTCCACGCGCGAGCTGCTCGAGGAGCTCGACGACTGCATTAAGCTGACCGTCTTTAAAGGCGGCCGCCTGTATGCCACGGTCATCGCCAACGAGGCCTGGGATGCTGCGCTTGCCAAGGGCGAGGACAAGCCCAAGACCGCCAAGGGCGCCAAGCAGTCCTACAAAAAGAAAAAGCGCGGTGAGAAGGACCTCAAGGCCGTGCGCCCCAAGCACGTTAAGCGTCCCGAGCCCGAAGCCATGGTTGAAGCCGCGCCGGAACCCGAGCCCGAGACAGAGATCGAAGTCGCTATTGAGGTAACGGCAGAAGCCGAAACCGAAATCGCCGCCACGACCGATCCCAAAGTCATATCCGAGCAGGAACCCGCTGCGGAGTTCAACGAAGCGCCCAAGTCAACAACCGAAGAAGCTGCTGACCAACCCGAGACGCCTGCGTTCCAAAACAGCGATGTCTTTGGCAACGAGGCCGAGGACGATCAGTCCGACGAGCCCGCCGATCAAGGCGCTACCGAGTCGGCACCGGGGCCCGAGACGCCGCAGCCCGCCATCTCGCTCACGGTCGTCTATGACCCCGAGAACGCCAACGCCGGCATCACCACCATGGCATCCACGCCCATCGAGGCAAAGTCGAGCGTCGAGAACGAGAACGCTCCGCAAGTTGAGCTCGACACCGCGACCGCAGACGCACCCACTATCGTCGAGACTGCAGATTCCGCGGCGATGCCGAAAGTGGGCATCGAATCAGTGCTCGGCACCGAACCCGTGCCCGTCGTCGAGGTGACGCCCGTCAATGAGCAGGCCTTCGCACCGGCGATGGCACCGGCCCCCGCACCCGTAGCACCCGCCATCCCCGAGGACTTCCCCATCGATTTCGCAACCGAGGTCTTCTGCCCCGGCCCATTGCTACACCAGCTGTCGACCTATCTCCCCTACGGCGCCGATACCCTCGGCATTGTCGGCGAGTACTACTGGATCGCCCGCGAGCGCGGTACCATCGAGGCCGCGCGAAACCGCGCAAGCTTCCCCCTGCGCTACACGCAGGACGGCGAGCGCCACGAGGTTGCCGTGCGCATCCGCCGCAACACCACCGGCGGTCTCGGATCCACCTGGGCCATCGATAAAGTCGAGCCTTCTACCAAGTAACAAAAAGGGACGATAACCCCAAGGTTATCGTCCCTTTCTCGTTAGGTCACCTGAGCTCGACTAATCACGTGTCAGCTTGCGGTGGATACGATGCGGCTGGGCTGCGTCCTCGCCCAGGCGCTCGATACGGTTGGCCTGATAGGCCTCGAAGTTGCCCTCGAACCAATACCAGTTGCCCGGATTCTCGTCGGTGCCCTCCCACGCCAGAATGTGCGTGGCAACGCGGTCCAGGAACATACGGTCGTGGCTAATGACCACCGAGCAGCCCGGGAACTCGAGCAGCGCTGCTTCGAGCGAGGACAGCGTCTCGACGTCGAGGTCGTTCGTGGGCTCGTCGAGGAGCAGCAGGTTGCCGCCCTGCTTGAGCGTAAGCGCCAAGTTCAGACGGTTGCGCTCGCCACCGGAGAGTACGCCAGCGCGCTTCTGCTGGTCCTGGCCCTTAAAGCCAAAGCTCGCCACGTACGCGCGGCTCGGAACCTCGGTCTCGCCGACCATCATGTGGTCCAGGCCGTCCGAGACGACCTCCCATAGGTTCTTATCGGGGTCGATGCCGGAACGATTCTGGTCGACGTAAGAAATCTTGACGGTCTCGCCCACCTCGAGCTCGCCCGAAGTCAGCGGCTCCAGACCCACAATCGTCTTGAACAGTGTGGTCTTACCGACACCGTTGGGGCCGATGACGCCCACGATGCCGTTGCGCGGCAGGGTGAATGATAGGTCGTCGATGAGCACACGGCCATCGAACTCCTTGTGCAGGTGATGGGCCTCGAGTACCTTGTTGCCCAGACGCGGGCCCACAGGGATGCGGATGTCGGTCCAGTCGAGCTTCTGGCTTGCGCGGGCCTCGGCCTCCATCTCCTCGTAGCGAGCCAGACGGGCCTTGTTCTTGGCCTGGCGAGCCTTGGGCGAGCTGCGTACCCACTCGAGCTCGGCCTCCATGCGCTTGGCGAGCTTGGCGTCGCGGTTGCCCTGCGCCTCGATACGGGCGGCCTTGGTCTCCAGATACGTGGAGTAGTTGCCCTTGTAGGGATAAAGGTGACCGCGGTCGACCTCGCAGATCCACTCGGCAACGTTATCCAGGAAGTAGCGATCGTGCGTGACGGCAAGCACCGCGCCCTGGTAGTTGTGCAGGAAGTGCTCGAGCCACAGGATCGACTCGGCGTCCAGGTGGTTCGTGGGCTCGTCGAGCAGCAGCAGGTCGGGAGCTTCGAGCAGCAGCTTGCACAGGGCCACGCGACGGCGCTCGCCGCCGGAAAGCACGTTGACCGGCATGTCGGAATCGGGCAGCTGCAGGGCGTCCATGGCCTGGCCGAGCTTGGAATCGATATCCCAGCCGTCGGCGGCGTCGATCTCGTCCTGGAGCTTGCCCATCTCGGCCATGAGGGCGTCCATGTCGCAATCCGGGTCGCACATCTCCTCGCCGATCTTGTTGAAGCGATCGACCTTGGCAATCATGTCGCCAAACGCCATGCGCACGTTCTCGATGACGGTCTTGTCATCGTCGAGCGGCGGCTCCTGCTGCAGGATGCCCACGGTGTAGCCGGGAGTGAGCTTGGCATCGCCGTTGGAGACCTCCTCGATGCCGGCCATGATCTTGAGCAGGGTCGACTTGCCCATACCGTTGGGGCCCACGACGCCGATCTTGGCACCGGGGTAGAAGCTCAGGGTCACGTCGTCAAGGATCACCTTGTCGCCATGGGCCTTGCGAGCCTGATACATCTGGTAGATAAACTCTGCCATTTGCCTGTTCTATCCTTTCTACCTGCTGTTTCCCTATTCTTGATTCGCTTTAGTGGAAACGAAATGAGGGAACCAGCTCTGAAACGTAACGAAAAAGGGGCATGGTTGCCCACACCCCCTAATACTACCTGGGAAAAGTCCCCCGGAACATACTATGAACTGCGTACGCTAGTTTTCCGCAACCTTAACGAGCGGCTCGCTGCGATTTGCGCCACAACAGATACGAGTAGACGTAAACGGCTCCAACCGAACCAAACGCCAGAGCCGCAATCACCGCGGCGACGACTTCACTCGAAAGCACGCTGCCTGCCACGCCCATCACAATCAGGCCAATACCCAGCACCATAAAGCAGGCGCCGCCAAAACGCTGCGTACGGCGCCAGTTCTCGGGATCGGCAAGCGCCCAGGGTGTCTTGATACCGAGCGTATAGTTCTGCTTCACACGCGGCAAGTAGTTGCCTACGCCGATGAACAGCAAACCGACAACACCGGAAATCAGCACGTTAACCGAACCGACCGCCGGCACTACGCCCCAGACCGTAAGCTCTCCCAGCCAGCTTATGGCGCACATGAACAAGGTGAAGGCGATTACGAAGCCCTGGTAGAACTTGCCCGAGGTTCGATATGCCTCACCTTTGGGGTCGATGCGCGGCACCATGCAGAACATTGCGAGAAGCGCCAGAGGCAGCACGCCGAGCGCGGAGGCCATCCAACTAGGACCCCAACCGTCGACGGCGCCGTTCGCGCCCCAGTGCGTGGGAATCTGTGCAGGCAGGCTCGGCATCACCATGAGGTGCGCTACAACATTAATAGCGCAGACCACAACAAGCATGGCCCACACGCGCGACGATACCCCCGTGGCGTGAATGCCCTTGTTTTCGTTATTCATCCTTATCACCTTCCGTGTTTGTAAAGCCCATAAACCAACCGATCAAGTCCTGCATGACGGTGGTGTTTAAGCTGTAAACGATGTTTTGGCCATGACGTTCGTCGGTCACCAACCCGGCGTTTTTGAGCGTCGCCAAGTGATGGCTCAACGACGGCTTGCTGATGTCAAAATGCTCGGCAAGCTCCCCGGCCGTGCAATTGCCCTCGCGCAGCAGTTCCAAAATGTGACGCCGTGTAGGATCGGCCAGCGCCTTAAAACCCTCTCCCGGCATAAGACCTCCTCTCATCATCTCTCATGACGTGCACACTATACTCAATATTTAGATGTTTGTCTAACTATCTAATCGCAATGCTTCAAACCACATCAAAGCAAACGCCATCGCAACCTATGGGCGATTACCTATAATGGCGATAGCTAAAACACAACCTGCTTCCCCATCGGAGGATATTTATGACCGAAACCACAGCCGCAACTCCCATCGAGACACGCGACACCAAGCTCGAGATTATCATGGGCCGCGAGGCACTCGATAAGCTCGCCGATGCTACGGTGCTAGTGCTCGGCTGCGGAGGCGTGGGCTCCAACTGCTGCGAGGCACTCGCCCGCGGCGGCATCGGTCATTTCGTCATTCTGGATAAGGACATCATCGCGCCCAGCAATATCAATCGCCAGGCCATCGCCTTTCACAGCACCGTCGGCAAGCGCAAAGTCGACGTCATGGAGGCTATGATTCACGACATCAACCCTACCGCTACCGTCATCAAGCGCACCGAATACCTGCTGAGCGACAACATCGATGATTTCTTCGCGAGCGTTTTGGAGCAGACGGACGGCAAGCTCGACTACGTCGTCGACGCCATCGACACCATCTCGGCCAAGCTCACCATTGCCAAATATGCTCAGGACCACGACATTCGTTTGGTTAGCTCCATGGGCGGGGCCAACAAGCTCCATCCCGAGTGCCTCCGCTTTGCCGACATTTTCGATACGGTACGTGACCCCATGAGCCGCATCATGCGCAAAGAATGCAAGAAGCGCGGAATCAAGAGCCTGCATGTACTGTTTAGCTGCGAGGAATCGGTTAAGACACAGCCCCGCGACCCTTCCAACATCCATGAGCGTACCGAGCTCGGAACCGCCAGCTTTATGCCGCCCATCATGGGCCAGATGATCGCCGGCGAGGTTATCCGCCAGATCAGTGGGCGCGGCACCGAGCGCGTGCGCGTCGACGGCCAACGCCTAGACTAGCGGAGCGCGCCGAGATGGAGCCCCGGTTATTTGATGCACACTGCCATCTTGATTTAATGGCTCACCCGAACGCCGTTGCCGATGAGGCGATGGCGCTGGGCTTGGGTCTATTTGATTGCGGCGTCGATCCACGCGACTTTCCGGCCGCAAACGAGCGCGTCCGTCGCCAACCAGGCATCATCGCCGGTGTTGGGCTCCACCCCTGGTGGCTCGCCGACGGCCGCTGCGGTCCTGCCGAAGTCAATCTGCTTTGCGAAGTTGCTGTCCAAGAGCGCTACATCGGCGAAGTCGGACTCGACTTTTCCGCGCGCTTTGCTGGAAGTGAGCCGCTACAAATACAGGCACTTAACCGGCTCTGCGATGCGCTCGTGCAGCATCCTCTTACCGGGCGCGTGATATCAATTCACGCCGTTCGTTCGGCAGGAGCCGTACTGGACGTCCTCGAATCGCATGGACTACTCATCCCAAACCCCGACTCCCCCGTTATCATCTTCCACTGGTTTAGCGGTACTTCGGACGAACTCGTCCGCGCGCGTAATGCGGGCTGTTATTTTTCCGTCAACGAACGCATGCTCGCATTTAAACGAGGACACGAATACGCACGACAGATTCCACTCGATCGTTTACTGCTCGAGACCGATTCACCAGCCGAACCAAACACAGAAACAAGCGCACAGTCGCTCATCAGATCGCTCACAAGGACCTCGATGCGCATTGCCTCACTCAAAAACTGTGACGCAAAGCGCATCGAGTCGGCAGTTTTAGCAAATGCGCACGCTGTTTTTGACCTTCGCTAACCCCTGTGGGCTAAAATGCCAAGGGACATGCGAATCGCACAACGCAGTCCCTATTGGTAGGCAGTACAATTCGGCAGCATTACACCAATTCGTGCATGAGATCACGGTTGCGTGCATACAATTCGTCGAAGATATGACGGCGCGACGCATATAACTCGTGGGCAGTCATATCGGGCACGATTGTTTGCGCAACGCCAAGGACTCGGGCGAGTTCATCCCATGATGCATAGGCGCCACCTGCGAGAGCTGCCATGATGGCATCACCGAAGCATGCACCCACCGTAACCTTGGCAACCGAGACCTCGCGCCCGCATACGTCGGCGATAGCCTGCATCCAAACTGGATTCTTGGTTCCACCTCCGACAAGCATAATGCGCCCAATTGGCAGTCCATGCTCTCGCTCGATAATGTCGACATGGGATGCAACGGTATACGCGACGCCTTCCAAGGCGGCGCGAACCATATGGGCTCGCGTATGCCTTCCGGTCAGGCCAAAGAAGACGCCACGCGCCTCGGGATCGTTGAGCGGAGTACGCTCCCCCGCAAAGTACGGCAGACACAGGAGCCCATCGGCACCCGGCGCCACATCGGCGGCATCATGCGCCATAACCGAATAGGCATCGGGACCACCGTGGCCCTCGGCCTCTACGGCGTCGCGATACAGCTCTTGGCGCAGCCACGATGTGAGTGCGCCCGCCGTATTGGTCCCCGCGCAGATCCCGTAAGTTCCGGGAATGATAAACGTCCCTGGCCACAGGCGGGCATCATCGATCATATGATCAGCTAGGTAGATGAAATACGCCGTACTCCCCAACTGAACCATCATATCGCCGGGACGGAATACACCCGTCGAAATGGCCTCGGCACCAGAGTCGCCCGTTCCCACTAAGACAGGTGTCCCTGCCGCGAGCCCCGTCGCCTCAGCCGCACGCCGCGTAATCACCCCGGCAATATCGGTAGCCGACATTACCTCCGCCATCTGGTCAGTCCGGCAGAAACGAGCACATTCACGAGCATCAACCTTCCAGGTGTAGCGGTCGTATAGGGGAAGAAAATCCTCCGCCAAATAACGGTCCACCGTAAAACGCCCCGTCAACTTTGCGCATAGAAACGATGACGCCGTCAGGAACTTCGCGGCACGTTCGTGCACCTCGGGCATATTCTCCTTAAACCACAAGATCTTGGGAGCAATATCTGACGAACAGGGATCATGCCCGAAAAGCTCGCGTGCGCGATCTGACCCATATTCGGAAAGGAGCTCGTCAATCTGCGGCTTCGAACGTGCATCGACTCCATACAAAATCGCGGGCGCCAGCGCGTTGCACTCGGTATCGACCGGCACACAGTCGCAACCCAATGCGGAAAGGCCCACGCATCCGATCTGTGCCGCGTTAACCCCCGATCGCGCCACCAGCTCGCGCGACAAGCGGCAAAAATCGCCCCACCAAACTGCCTCCGCATCATGCTGGTACCATCCGTCACACGGGTTGTCCGTCTCATGTCCACAAGAGGCTTGGCAAACGATGTTGCATCGACCATCGATTAAAACGCCTTTAGAGGCGCTTGTCCCAATATCAATACCCAGATAGAACGCCATAGGTGCCTACTCCCCTCGCGCCGTACGAGCGGCAGCCATAAAACGAGCTACCCGCTCAACATCGACCGGGGCATCCAGCTTTCCGTCGCGCTTTAAACACGTGCCGACAAACGAGCCATCGTAGTGAGCAAATACGTCAGCCACGGTATTTTCGCGACAACCGGTGCCACATACCACAGGCACTTCGCCAACACGCTCGCGGACTTCATCGGCAAGCTCGCCCGAAGCGCCACGACCGGCAGCCGAACCGCCGATGACCATCGCATCCGGTAGGCAATTAAAGAGAAGTGAATCGGCAATGTCCGCAGTCGTGCGGTCGTTGAGATAAACCTCCCCCTCGCTCGTGATGAAGTGAAAAAGCTTGAGGTCGTCCAGGCGCAGCGCCGCCTTGCGACGCATGGTGTGAGCAAAATCTCGGTTAATCAGCCCAAGATCACCGGCCCAGGCACCGCAAAAATTGCAGCGCGTGAACTGCGCGTCGACGGCAGCGCACAGCTCGATTGTGGCATCACCATCGTAAATAGCCTCAGCTCCCCAAGGAGTCAACAGATTATGGGATAGAGCCCCGATTACATAGCCCATCGACGCAAGGGTTGAGGGAGAAACGTGCTGCTCATAGGGCATCGAGAGCTCATTGGTAATCAAAATGCCATCGACACCGCCCTGCTGCAACGCCTCGAGATCGCGCTTGGCGGCTTCCACGACCTGCGACACGCTTCCGCCCGGGTAATACAGCGGATCGCCCGGCAAAGGACGCAGGTGCAACATTCCGATAACCGGCTTTTCGGTCTTGAACATCGAGGTTAGAAACGACATAACGTGCTCCTTCATAGGGTTATCGCAGGAACGTTACTCCCCCAGCACCTCCACGTACACTTTTCGCTTCTGCGGACCGTCAAACTCCGCAAGATAGATGTTCTGGGCACCTCCGCACACGATGTGGCCATCTTGGACGGGAAAGAAGCAACTGTTTCCACAAATCATGCTCTTGATATGCCCACAGGAGTTGTTACCGGTGGCTCCATAGCTCGGCAGGAAGTGTGCGTGCGCATAGGGGGCATCGAGTGGGGCGATGCGATCAAGCGTCTCCATAAGATCCGTCTCCACGCAGGGCAGCCCCTCGTTTACCACGATTCCACAGGTCGTATGCGACAAAATAATCGCTGCCAAGCCATTGGTCACCGAGCTGCGTTCGATGGCAGCGTGCACGTCCTCGGTAATATCGATGAACTGGTCCGGTGCAGTCGATAGATAGCTCAATGTCTCGAGCGTCACCATGTTTACTCATCCCCTTCAAGAAAACGCAGGGCATTACCCCAGTAGAGCCTTTCTCGCGCATCATCGCGCATGGGCACGGTATCGAGCGCCCGCTTGAGTTTGAATGCACGGAAGCGCGGCGTATTGCTGGCGAACATCACTTGGTGCGATAGCGCGCGCTCATACCACAGCGGCCCCATATCGACCGTGAAAAGACGCTGCATCATCTCCTCGGGCGAATCGATGTAAGTGATAGAGGTGTCCGTGTAGCAGTTGGGATACTTGAGCAGCATCGCCACGGTCTCGCGCACCCAGGGCCAGCCAAAGTGAGTCAAACTAAAGCGCACATTTGGATGCGTTGCGATTGTGTGCTCAAATGCAAGCGGGTTACTGCGCGAGAGCTCTGCGCCAGGCTCCCAAGACATACCGGCATGGAAAACCACCGGCTTGTTATAGCGCTCGCACAGCTCGTAAAGCGGCTCGGCCACAGCATCATCGGGGGCAAAACCCTGCTTTGCAGGATGCAGGCAAAGCCCCTTTGCCCCCAACTCGGTAAAGGCGCGCTCCAATTCGTCTGCGGCACCGCTCACCTGCGGGTCTACGCTCGCAAATCCCCACAGACGATCGGGATGCGCGGCAACCAGCATGGCAATCTGGTCGTTGGTGCCAAAGTGCCCTCCGCATGCCGTGGTTACATCGAGCGGCATGAGCACGCTCTTCTGCACATCGCAGACGTCCATCTCGACTTGAAGCTCATCCCAATCCATGGGGCCCATATGCCCCATACCAAATTCTCGTGACCAAAAGCCGAATCCATCAGGCTCATCACCCGGCGTACAAATCTCGCCGTAGAGCATAGGATGGACCAACATGTCGATAACCATTTCGTACTCCTTTCCAGGCATTTGACCCTAGTACGGCTCAAACGAACCAATCACTCGGGACGACAGCTCAGCGCCCGCCTTCATACACGCCGGAATATCAAGGCCATCGATCACGCCCTTGGTAAACCCGGCAATATACGAGTCGCCGGCACCCACGGTATTAACGACCTTCTCCGCCGGTACGATCCCGCACTCATAGAAGCGCTCACCGTCATAGGCAATGCTTCCCTTCTCGCCAAGCGTGGCAACCGCAACGCGCGGTCCCAATTCCTGCACGTGGCGTACCCAGTCTCGCAGCTCCGGAGTGTCCTCTTCAAACGACATGAACGCATAGTCTACGTAAGGAAAATGAGCCTCGCATGCATATTCGGGATCCTGGCTGAACACCGAGAAGTCCATAACCACCGTCTTGCCCGCATCATGCCATTCGGGCAGGAGGTCCAAACAATTGCCAAACAGGTCGGTATGAATGATGTCATGCTCTAGGATAAACGCCCGGTCATCTTCATTCGGACGATATGTCTCCATTACGCCATCGATTGCCTCGAGATGCACGCGATCGACGCCGTCTTTCAATGCCATGAGCATCACCGAGGTGTCGCCATCCTCCACCCGCAGATGTGAGATATCGAACCCCTCAGCGGCCAGCGCCTCTCTCATCTTGTCTCCGTACTCGTCCTTGCCGACAACCGACACGGCGGATACCGAAACGCCCATTCGTGCAAGATGGATACCCCAGTCAATGCCGTTACCAGTCGGATAGAACACGCCGATGTTCTGATAGACGTCCGCGCAGCAAAAACCAGCTGCGCACGCTTTAATACCCATGGTCTTCTCCAATGTTCAAAAGGGGGCCCACCACATGGCGAGCCCCCTTTTCGCGTTTCGCTTATTGTTTTGCGTCGGCTGTCCAAGGCCTCATAGCCAGACCGCCGTACGCTTTCTTAAGCTATTCGACGATTGGTGCTCCGTGGCCCCAAGAACCTTCCATGCCGCACACGGTCGAGGCAAACCCGGCAGCAAAGTCGAGCGCGCGCTCGATAGCCTCGGCGCCATCCTCACCACGCTTGGCGGAATCGAGATAGCACATCAAAAACGAGGTGAGGAACGAGTCGCCCGCCCCCATGGTGTCCTTCATGTCCGTTACCGGTTTAGCCAGCTGGCGGTAATAACGATCGCCGTCGTAAGCAATGCAGCCCTCGGCGCCCGCCGTAGCCGACACAAAACGCGGACCCAAGCCCTTCACCCATGCCAGACGCTCGCGAATCTCGTCCTCACTCGCGGCATCCGCCGCACTAAAGAAAGCAAAATCGACGTAGGGCGCAATCTGCTCGTAGTACTCGTCGGTGGAGTCGTCCGAAAAGTCAAAAGAGACCGTGACGCCCGCAGCCTTCAGCTTGGGCAGCTCGCGCTCGGTAAAGCAATAGTTGCCCGAATGAACCACATCGAACTGCTTCATGTACGCAAGGTCAAAGCGATCGAGGACATAGCGCGCATCGCCACGGATACCGCCCTCGTTGGAGCCAAGGAAGACACGGTCACCGTCAACGACGGTCACGCGAGCCGCTCCGTTCTCGCCAATCATCTGCTCGCACTTGTCAAGCTCGATGCCCTCATCCTCGAGGCTTGCAATGACATGCTCGGCAGCGGCATCATTGCCAAAAATGCCCATGTATGCGGAGCGTGCGGCACCGCATTTCTTGGCATAAACGGCAAAGTTCACCGCATTGCCGCCGGGATACATGGTGTGGATATGCTCGTAGCGATCGACGACGTTGTCGCCAAATCCGAGCGCGTTAACGTTAAATGCCATGGCCTTTGTCCCTTCTAGTACTCGACAACACCCATATAGCGACGGAAATCGGGATCGTGATCAAACACCTTGCCGCGTGCGGCACGCAGCTCGCAGTTCATGGCGTAGAACAGCACCGGGTCCAGATAGGCACGGACGCTCGCCGGCACGGCTTCCATACCGTACTCCTTGGCATCGAGCACCATCAGCGTATCGGTATGCGTCTTAAGGAACGCCAGGGCGCGCTCGTCCATAGCACGGCACTCGCTGGAGCCCATCTGCAGGAAGTAAAAAACGCCATCCTGAGTAGCCTCGAAGGGGCCATGGAAGTACTCGGCAGAGTGGATGTAGCTGCAGTGCTGCCACTGCATCTCCATAAGAGAGCAGATAGCGAAACCGTAGGTCTGGCTAAAGTTGGGACCGCTGCCCAGAATATAGAAGAACTCGTGCTCCTGACAAAGCTTGGCAAAACGATCGCCCAGCTCGGCATTTACCTTCTCACGTGCCGGGGGAAGAATCTTATCCATCTCGGCAATACCGGCATACATATCGGCAAGATCGGCGTAGCCCTCCTGCTGATCGAGCAGCTCTGCCGCAAGCGACAGCGAAATGCCAGCGGGGACCTCGGCCTGCGGCACGCCCTCGCCCCACGGGTAGACCCACGTGGTCCATTTACCGGTGTCGATCTTAGATCCAGCGTTGTCGGTCTGGGCGATCACCGTAGCGCCGGCAGCAAGGGCAATCTCGCAGCCCTCGACGACCTCCGGGGTGTTGCCACTGTGGCTACAAGCGATGACCAGGGACTTCTCGCCCAGACGACGCGGACGCATGATATCGAACTCGCGAGCCGTATAGATATACGAAGTGAAGGTGGTTGCCTCGCGCTGTAGAAGCTCATGAGCCGGGATCAAATCGATCATGGAGCCACCGCAAGCAATCCAGTAGACGCTGTCGAACTTGCCCTTCTCGACAATTGCCTCTTTGATCAGATCATGTGCGTTCATATCCAGTTCCTTTCTTGTTTGGCCCGCAATCAATGACGTTGGTTGCGTAGCTGATAGTTGGTTTAGTCAATCAGATATTTCTCGAATGCGGCCATGTTCTTGGCATCTGCCGCCGCCGGGTCATCGTAGTAACGACCGTCCGTGATTTCCTGGCCCAGCATGCCGTCGAAACCATGGGCGTTGAGTGTGGCGACGAAGGCGTCCATATCGTGCTTGCCATCGCCCCACACCAGATGGCCATACGGGTCACCGTCGATAAAGTGCATCTCGTGAATTGCCCCATCACCAAAGGCAGCAAACCAGTCCTCGAGCGTCTCGCCTGCAACGCCCATCGCGGTTGTATCAACCATGGGCTGTAAGTACGGACTCGCGACCTCGTCAATCATGCGCTTCGCATCGGAAACCGTCGTCACAAGGTTGCTCTCCTCGGGGCGCAGGCTTTCCATCGTAAGCACCAGACCGTGCTCACCAGCATACTCCGCCAGAATGGACAAGTGCTCGCGGCTGCGCTTCCAGGCTTCCTCGCGGTCCTCGTCCCAGTCGCCCCAGCCCGAGTTGACGGACATACGGTCGCACCCAAGTACCTCGGCAAGCTCAATGCCGTGCTTAAAGTACGCCAGGCTGCGCTGTTCATGCAGCGGTTTGCGTGCGCAGTACTGCCAAGGATAGACAACATTCTCGGGGCACAGAGTACGATACCTAAGCCCACGGTCTGCAGCCTTTTTCGCCAGGACCTCAGCCTCAAAGTAGCCCGTGTGGTCGAGCGTCACATGCGGCTCCGCACACCACAGCTCAATGGACTCAAAGCCCAAACGCTGCTGCACATCAAGGAAGTAATCGAGCGACCACATGATGTAGTGGATATTCATGCCCGCAATCTGTTCGCGGTGCAGCGTCGGTTTGGATTCAGACATCTTATGCCTCCTTATTTCGATCGAACACGATTTGTCCGTCCGACATCGTCATGTCAACCGCAAGATCGCGTGCGTCGCGATAATCGAGGTCGAACACATCCCGATCGAGCACGCAGATATCGGCAAGCTTGCCAACCTCGAGCGTACCCAGCTCGTCTTCGCGCATCAGGTCGTACGCGCCCCCGGCAGTCCAAGCGCGCAAGAGCTCGACAAGCGTCAGCGTGTTGACCTCATTCACGGGCAGTCCGTCGGCGAAGAGTCCGCCGCACGCGCTGTAGATTGACTCGCCCAGGCTCGGAATAAGCAGCGGCAGATCCGTGCCGCAGCACACTGTGCATCCGGAATCTTCCATGCCGCGGCGATTCCAGCTGTGCAAAAGTCGCGTCTCGCCAATTTGTCGACGCATCATCGACAGGCAATCCTCGCGCCGGTCCAGCGTCAGAATCTGCGGATAGACCTCGCAAATTCCACCTAACTTGCCAAACTCGACAAGATCGGTCGGGTCAGAGTTCTCGAGATCGGTAATCGCATGGCGGCGAAGCATCCGTCCATGCTCGTCTCGAGGCAGCGAGGCATAGAGCGCCACGGTGCGACGAACGGCGCCATCGCCCTGGCAATGCAAGGAATATCGGAAGCCGTCAGCATCAATTGCACGCAGCTCGTTCTCAATCAGATCCCACTCTGGCTCCTCGACGACCGTCTTGCCGGCAGCGCCCGCATCGGCCGAGTCCTCATAGGGGTCTATCATCTCGGCAAGCCCCGCCCATACGCCGCGATCGGTCATACGGTTGAAGCCAGAAAAACGAACGAACGGTCCCCGGAAGCGCTCTCGCGCCTCGCGGGCATATGCCAGATTTGCACCGGCGCCCACCGGCTGCGACATCATAGAGACGCGAACCGTCAGCTCACCAGATTCCTCACGGCGAGCCATTTCGTCGGCAAAGCCGTAGTAGTCATCAAACGCCATTTCCTTGATGGCGGTAACGCCGCGCTCGTTAAGCATGCTCATGTAGTCCGAATACCCGGCACGCACCTCGGGCAGCGCGAGGAAATCGCTCATCATGCGCCAGATCTTCTCGGCATAGCACGCCTGGGGTGTAAAGCCGTATCGCGCACTGGCGGCAGCATTGAGAACGCAGGTCTCCGCACCCGATGTAAAGCAGACGACGGGGATATCGCCAAAACAATCGTCAAACACAGCTGCTGTATTTGCGTTCTCGGCATCCGATGCCAACGTTTCGGGTAGGTTGTGGCCAAAAGCCGCCGCGCAATCCGGATGATCTTCTTTCCATGCACGCAAGAGCGACACGGCCTCTTTGGCATCAGCGATGCCGGACAGATCAGACCCCAACGTCCGCAGCGCCCAGCCTGTATAGAAGGTATGTACATCGATCAGGCCAGGCATGACGGTGCGGTCGCCCAGGTCAACTACCTCGTCCGCCTGGGTCAAATACGAAGCTACCTCACACTTGGTGCCAACAGCCTCAATTCGATTGCCACGGACCGCTACGAAACCTTCAAACGGCAGGTCCCCCGTACCGGTAAAGACGCTCTTAGACGTCAGGACCGTCAAACGATCAGACATCACAACCACCTACACCGGAAGCATGCCAGAGATTGCCGTTACGATCAGGCCAAAGACGACCATGAAAATGAAGAACTTCCAAATGGTCTTCCACCATTGGCCAAACGAAATCCTAGCCACGGCAAGGCCGGCGACCGTCATGCCCGCCACGGGGCTGATGGTGTTGATGGTCTGGTTGGCAAACTGGAGCGCGGTGACGGCCGCCTCGGGATTGAGGCCCATGAGCTCGGTCAGGGGGCCCATAACGGGCATGGTGAGCGCCGCCAGGCCAGAACTCGAGGGAACCAGCAAAGAGAGCAGGCCAAGGACGATATACATAAACGTGGTGTAGACGGCGGCGGGTGCACCGGCAAGCGCGGTAGCGAGCGCCTGGAGGATGGTGTCGATGATCATGCCGCCCTCGGCGATGACCAGAATACCGCGAGCGATACCGATAACGATGGCAGCGTACGCAAAGTCGGCGAGACCCTTAACAAACTCCTCTGCGATCGTCTGCTGGTCAAGGCCGCCCAGGATACCGGCAAGCAAGCCCATGCCAAGGAACACGGCGGAAATCTCATTCATGTACCAGCCCTGGGTAACAAGACCCCAGACGATAATGCCCATACCGCAAGCAAAATCGATAAGCACGAGCTTCTGACGGATAGTGAACTCTTCCTCGATGGAGGCATCGGTCACGGAAAACTCAATACGCTTGAGCTTATCGTCCTCGTACACAATGGACGACTCGGGGTTTTTCTTGACGCGCATGGCGTAGCGCATGGCCCATGCGATACCGACGGCAGTGAAGATGACCCAAGAAACGGCGCGCAGCCACAGTTGCGGATTACCCTCGATGCCAATGATGCCTTGGGCGATCAAAACATTAAACGGGTCGATGGTCGAAGCACAATATCCCAGGTTAGGACCAAGGAAGCAGATGATGAATGCCGTCATCGAGTCATAACCGATACCCATCATGATGGGAATGAAGATGGCATAGAACGGCAGGGCTTCCTCAGACATACCAAACGTAGTGCCGCAAATGGACAGCAATGTCATCGTGATGGGAATGATGAGGATGTCCTTGTTCTTGAGCTTTTTAATCACACGGCTCATGCCGGCATTCAAAGCGTTGGTCTTGGTGATGATCGCGAACGATCCGCCAATCAATAAGACGAACGCAACGACGTCGGCAGCCTCTTGGATACCCTTGGTGGGCGCTTGCAGAACCGCGAAGATATCCTGGCCCAGATTGATGGTCTCGCCGGTCTCGGAATCGGTGTAGTTCTTATCGACCTGTTCATAGGTTCCAGCAACGGCGACTTCACGCTCGCCCGCCGCTGTCGAAATCGTCTTGCGCTGATACTGACCAGAGGGAACGATCCAAGTCAGGACCGCAAAGACAACGATCAGCAAGAACATGATCGTATAGACATGCGGTAATTTGAACTTAAAACGTCTGTTTGTCTTCTTCGCCTTCGTATCTGACATAGATACCTCCAAAGAACTCGAGACTGCATCGCATCTCGCTTCAACGTTTGCATAAGGCAAACGTTCTATGACGTCCCATAGATTACCAGCAGCTTTTTCCTTCATCAAGATAATTTCAAACTGGTTGCCGCAACGCGGTTGAACGGTTGTGTTCGCGCCGTGAACGGTATGGAAACGCCCGGTGAGATGATCCACCGGGCGTTTCCATACGCAATGTCCTAGATGTCAAAAACGTAGCGAGACCCAACGATCCGCTGACGACCGATGATAAACGGCCGCCGCTGCTCATCGAAAAAGAAGGCTTCCATATAAAACAAGGGTTCGCCAACGGGAACTGCCAACAGCCGAGCGACCTCGGGCGACGCGCACGCGATCTCGAGCGTGCACGGGTCGGTAAACGCGGGCGTGCGGCCCGTTCGGTTGCGCACGAACTCAAAAATGGATTGGTTAGATAGAGGTGCCGTTGATAGATAGGCGTTGTCCTCGTAAACGTATATGTTGTTCTCGAGCATGACGGGGACTCCATCGGCAGTACGTACACGCTCAACGCAAATCAAATCAGTTCCAACGGGAACACCAAAGAACTGCGCTTCGGTAGAATCTGCCGGCAGTATCTTTCTCGAAATGACGCACGCCCCCGGCTCCATTCCGTTAACGCGGCATGCGTCCGAAAAACTCTGGACGTCATCCTTCTGGCGAATCTTGCGCTTAAGCTTGGGGGCATTGACAAACGTGCCTTTCCCCTGCCGCTTCGTTAGATAGCCCTGCTGGACGAGCTCCTCAATAGCGCGTCGCACGGTAACGCGGCCAACTTTATAGTTCTCAGCCAATTCGAATTCGTTGGGTATCCGCGCGCCCGCCTTGTAGGCACCGGAGTTGATTTCGTTTTTAATGATATCAATAACCTGTTGGTACAGCGGTATTGCTGCTTTACCATCAGTTAGCCCTTCAGTCGGTGGCATATACCCTCTCCCAGCACAATTAAGTCTAAAACGGGCTTAAGGGCATTCAGCAAGTCCTTAAGCCCGCATTAGCATAAAGTATGCTTGCTGCCGCACCAAAATGTCGGGTATTTACTCATCAGACCCGAAAAACGCGCAACTACCGCGCTCCTAAGAAAGCGTGAGCAGCTCCGGCAGCTGGTCGATAATCTTGTCCGCGGCATCCTGGCTAAAGCCAAAGCGTTCCTCGCGCTTGGCAATGACTGTCAGGCCGGCTCGCTTGCCAGCGGTGATGCCGGGCACCGAATCCTCAACGCAGCAGCAGCGATTCGCGGGCAGCCCCAGCAGGTCCAGCGCATGCAGGTAGATGTCGGGCTCGGGCTTGCTCTCCTTAAACTGCTCGCCGCTCACCACATACTCAAAGGCATCCGACAGCCCGCACGCATTGAGCACTTCCTCGATGCTATCCATGGGAGACGAGCTGGCAAGCGCCACGCGAACGCCACGGCGCGGCAGCTCTCGAATCGTATCCACGGCGCCTGGGTTAATCAAAGCCTGATAGTCGCGCGGACGCTTATGCGCCCACTCGTCCCAACGGATCAACGCTTCCTCGCCAGTTAAATGCCCCTTCCCGGCGCGCTCAAACCAATCGACCAGCATACGCAGGAAGAACTGATGAGAGGTACCAACCTGCCCGTTCAACTCCTCTTGAGTCAGGTTAAGCCCAAGCTCCTTGGCAAACGCGGCAGTCTCGCCCAGGTAGTAATACTCGGTATCGACAATGACGCCGTCCATGTCAAAGATAACGGCGTCGAACGGAAATGCGGACACGGCACCCTCCCTAACAAAAGGGCGCCCGCAAGCGGACGCCCGAGCCATGCACTATCGGCGATTCTAACCCAGCAGCTTATCCAGCGCCACCGCAATGCCGTCTTCGTTATTATTGGCGGTCACCATCTGGGCCACAGCCTTGACCTCATCGACGGCGTTGCCCATGGCAACACCGGTTCCGGCCCACTCAATCATAGACTTGTCATTCTGGCCGTCGCCAAACGAGACGACCTCGCTGGCATCGATGCCGAGCTTGGGCAGGGCACCCTCGAGCGCGCGGGCCTTGTCAATACCGGGCGCCGTGTACTCAAAGTACCAGTCGGCCGTAAACATACCCGAAAGCGTCTGGGTAAAGGACGCGTACATCTCCTCGTGATGCGCTTGCAGATAGGCCGGGTCGCCCGCCGTCAGCAGCTTGTCCACGGGATAAGCATCAGCGACCTCATGCAGGCTCTCCACCTCGCGAATCTTAAGATCGCACGCGTCGCGCTCATACTTGACGATGTTTTTCTGCGAGCCATCCGGCAGCGTAATCATGCAATGGTACGAGTCCTCGACGTGCAAATCGCGACCGAGCGAAATCATAGGGATCACGTCAAAATTACGCAGGTGATCAATCAGGCGATGCAGCTCGTCAGCCGGCATGGCCTGGTCAAAAAGGACCTCATCGGTCTGAGCGTCGACCACATGCGCGCCATTAAAGGCGACTAGCAGACCGTCATGGTTTTGAAGGTCGAGCTCCTGCGCCAGAGCATGTAGCCCCCATGCGGGACGGCCCGAAGCCAAGATGAGCTTAATGCCCGACTCCTGCGCCGCGAGCAGCTTCTCGCGCGTACGCGGGCTGATGACCTTTTGGTCGTTGGTGAGCGTGCCGTCGATATCCATTGCGATGGCTTTGATTGCCATATGTGCCTCCTTGCATAGTTTTTATCGCGCACTATCTTATCCGAGCCGGGGCACGTTCGCACAGCGCGCGTATGACGGTTGCAAAACCACCCCATTTGAAACAAAGGCAAAAAAGTACTTGCAAAGACGCGTTCCGACATATAAGTTGATAAAAGACCGCCGTTGCGGTTTTAAGTAGATCGAGCATATGAAGTTTGAGTTTTAGCGTGTAAGAGAAGGAAGATCGGCAAAGTACAACCCCAAACGCAATGACAACTTAATGAGGTAACTGCCACATGTGAGGCACCCAGGACATTGCTGTCTCGATTTTGAGCACGATGCCTTCCGCCTTGCATGGGCCGTTCCATCCCGCCCCTGCAGCAACTGCCTCACGGGCTCATTGAAAACCGCATAGCACCCCAACGTCAGCACATCACCCACGGCAAGCACATCACTCACGACAACCAACACATCAACAAACAGCACGAACATCAACCGATTGGAGAAGCTATGACAAACCACCACGCTGAAGACGGCGATAAGAAAAGCATTCTGGATGCCCGAATTGAGCGAGCATATGCAAACGAATATGACGCCGCCTTTGCCGCCGCGACCATCAAGAACTACGCGTCGCTACCGCTCGCGACGATCTTGGCCGACCATCCTCAACTGCTGAAGCGCTGCACAAAGATCATGGGCGACCCCGACATTCGCAAGCTGACAGACCCCTATGCCCCAAAACGCGACAACGATTCGTACGTTCTTACCGTAGGCTGCCTAGCCCATATGCTTACGGCGCTCGACACGAAACTCAAGCTCGAATGGGAACCCGACGAGCGTCATGAACTCGAAAGCAAGCGGAACACCCTGCGCACCGCGCTGTTCCTTCCGCTGGACGGCCTCAGGCGCTGCAACGTCGAGCTCAATACACAGGCGCGGCAAAAGCCCGGGACCACGGGGCAGAAAACTCCAAGACCCCATGCGGTCATCGTCGACCGCAACCGATATAACCGCATGACCGCGCACTTTTCCGCCGAGGGAGCGGCCATAAGGACGCTGATCGACCTGCTGTGCCTCCTGAGCATCAACGAGCTATTTGAGGGCTATCTCGCCCTTGTTCCCGCGACGGCACCCAAGTCGGTAGCAAAGATCATCGAGACCTGCAGACGCCAGTTTGAGCGCCATCGCAATGGCAACGAGATGAACGCCAGCATCGCGCAGTACTACGCGGCTCATTACAAAAATGACGGATGTGCCCCTGTCGAGCATCAGCTGCGGCTCGCCTACACCACGCCCGCCGCAACGCTCCATCGCTTTGGAGCCCTTGGCGCTTGCGAGCCGCACGAACAGGCAGCCTGCCCCACAACCGAGCTTGATCTCAGGCTCGGACGAACCCTGTAGCCCGCCAGCCCCTCCGCGGGCAACAATCCTATTCCACAACACAACCAACAGAAAGGAGTCCTCATGGACACCAATCATTCCCCCATCATCAGCCCCCTCACCATGCGTGAATCCGCCCGAGGTATCACGCTCACCAGCATTTACGATGAGATGCTCGCCCGTCGCGAGCTCTCCGTCATGGGAAACATCGAAACCCCGATGGCCCACGACCTATGCCAGCAGATCCGCCTGCTCGATGCCACCGACCCCAGCCGCCCCATCACCATATTTGTCGCCAGCGCCGGCGGAAGCGTGCGATCGGGTCTTGCGATCTATGACGCCATGCGCCTCGCATCGTGCCCCATCCGCACCGTCTGCCTGGAATTCGCCGCGTCCATGGGCGCCGTAATCTTTATGGGCGGCGACGATCGCCGTATGGCGCCCCATGCAGAGCTCATGATTCACGACCCGCTGATCCCCCAGGGGGCAGGCGGCTCGGCACTTGCGCTGCAGGAAACCAGCCGGCGTCTCATGCAGACCCGCAAGACCCTCACGCAAATCCTCTCGGACCGCAGCGGCCTCACGCCCAAGCGCATCCAGTCCCTCACTGCAAAAGACACCTACCTTTCGGCCAAGCGCGCCGTCGAGCTCGGCTTTGCCCACGAAATCCTCTCGACCACCAAGGAGGTCGCCCATGTCTAACCTCGCCAGCCGCCTCGCCGCATCTGAGTCCGCATCGTCCACCATCCTCGCCAAGGATCGAACGCTTTCCTGCGACACCCGCCAAACGGGACTCAACAACAACGCACTTGTAATCGGCCCCTCGGGAGCCGGCAAGACCCGAAACGTCCTCAAGCCCAACCTGCTGCAAATGAACGCAAGCTACATCGTGCTCGACACCAAAGGTACGCTCTGTCGCGAAGTGGGACCCGTGCTGGCAGCCCACGGCTACCGCGTGCAATGTCTCAACTTCGCCGACCTCAACACCGTCCCGGCCCTTGCGCCCGGCATCGAGCGCTGCGGCTACAACCCCCTGAGGCACATTCGCCGCAAGGCGGACGGCAGGCCCAACCAGCAGGACATCCTCTCGGTGGCAAAGGCCATCTGCCCCATCGAGGACAACAACCAGCCTTTTTGGGATCATGCGGCGGCAAACCTGCTGTCGTGTCTTATCGCCTACGTCACCGAACAGCTACCCGCCGGCGAGCAGACGATCAGCTCGGTCATCAAGCTGATCGAGCACCTGCAGGACGGTGCCACGGCCCGATTGTTTGACGATCTGATCACGACCGACCCCCAAAGCTATGCCCTCTCGCTATGGCGGCGCTACGCCATTACGCAAAATGCCGAGCGCATGCACGCGAGCATCGTCGGCATCCTTGCCGAAAAGGTCATGTGTCTGGGATTCGACGGTGCGGCACAGCTCTATCGTGAGTGCCATCAGGTGGACTTCGCTTCCATGGGACACACCCCCTGCGCCCTGTTTGTAACCGTAAGCGATATTGACCGCAATCTCGATCCGCTGACCGGCCTCTTTATTACGCAGGCGTTTATGGGCCTCATTCGCGAAGCCGATAGGCAGCCCGACGGCAGCCTGCCCGTGCCCGTGCGCTTTATGCTCGATGACTTCGCAAATCTGCAGATCCCCCAGATCGACAACGTGCTCTCGATTATCCGAAGCCGCAACATCTGGGCAACGCTGCTATTGCAGTCGACCAACCAGCTCGATGCGCTCTACGGCGAGGCACGCGCACGCTCCATCATGGGCAACTGCGACACGCATCTGGTGCTGGCGTTCCAGGATCCCGAGAGCGCCCGGGTGTTTTCCGACCGCGCCGACGCACTGCCCAGCACGCTCATGGCGACGCCGATCGATCGCTCGTGGCTCTTTGTACGCGGTCGCACTCCCGAACAGGTCGAGCGCTTTAGGCTCGAAGACCATTCGCTCTACGGGGAGCTGCCCGAGGCGCAGCGAGGCCATGCGGAGGCCGAGATCTAGGCGCAGGGTTCTCGCAGCGCGCAGCGCCCCGGCGATGTTCCACAAAGGCCGTGCGCCCCGGGACCACGGCAAAGCAAAGGGGCCCGCATCCAATAGGATACGGGCCCCTGACTATAAGGCGCGATGCGTTAACAGCAGCGACTACTTGCGATGCGCGCGGTAGAACTCGATGAGCGCCTGGGTCGAAGCGTCCTGCTCGGCCTTGGCGGCGTCGTCGTGGAAGGCCGGGGTAATCTGCTTGGCAAGCTGCTTACCCAGCTCGACGCCCCACTGGTCGTAGGAGTCGATGCCCCAGACCGTGCCCTCGACAAACGTGATGTGCTCGTACAGGGCGATGAGCTCGCCGAGTGCGAACGGGGTCAGCGTGTCGCCGAAGATCGAGGTCGTCGGACGGTTGCCCTCAAAGCAGCGGGCCGGGACGATCTGCTCGGGCGTGCCCTCGGCACGAACCTCGTCGGCCGTCTTGCCAAAGGCGAGCGCCTTGGTCTGGGCCAGGAAGTTGCCCAGGAACAGCTCATGCACGTCCTGACCGCTATCGGTTGCGGGGTTGGCAGTATTGGCGAAAGCGATGAAGTCGGCCGGAACCACCACAGTGCCCTGGTGCAGCAGCTGGTAGAAGGCATGCTGGCCGTTGGTGCCGGGCTCGCCCCAGAAGATCTCACCGGTATCGGAGGTCACAGCGCTGCCGTCCCAGCGGACGTGCTTGCCGTTGGACTCCATGGTGAGCTGCTGAAGGTAGGCCGGGAAGCGGTGCAGATACTGACAGTACGGAAGCACGGCGTGGCTCTTGGAGCCGAAGAAGTTGACGTACCAGACGTTGAGCAGGCCCATCAGCGCGACGGCGTTGTTCTCGAGCGGCGTGTTGCAGAAGTACTCGTCGATAGCATGGAAGCCCTCGAGGAACTGCTGGAAGCGCTCGGGGCCGAGCACGACGATCAGCGACAGGCCCACGGCGGAGTCGACGGAGTAACGGCCGCCGACCCAGTTCCAGAAACCAAAGGCGTTAGCGGGGTCGATACCGAAGGCCTCGACCTTCTCGAGTGCGGTGGAAACGGCGACGAAGTGCTTTGCCACGGCCTCGGCGTTCTGTTCATCGGAACCGTCGATGGCGCCCTGAGCCTTGAGCTGCTCGAGCATCCAGGTCTTGACTTCGCGAGCGTTGGTGAGGGTCTCGAGCGTGGTGAAGGTCTTGGAGACGATGATCACGAGCGTGGTCTCGGGATCGAGGCCCTTGAGCTTCTCGGCCTGATCGTTGGGGTCGATGTTGGAGATGTAGCGGCAGTCGATACCGGCGTCGGCGTAGGGACGCAGGGCCTCGTAGGCCATGACCGGGCCCAGATCGGAGCCACCGATGCCGATGGACACCAGGTGCTCGATCTTCTTGCCGGTAACGCCCTTCCACTCACCGGAGCGCACGCGCTCGGCGAAAGCGTACATGCGGTCGAGGACCTCGTGCACGTCGGCGACGACATCCTGGCCGTCAACGATGAGCTGGCCCTTCTCGCTTGCCGGACGGCGAAGCGCGGTGTGCAGAACAGCGCGGTCCTCGGTGGTGTTGATGTGCTCGCCGGAGAACATGGCGTCGCGGCGCTCCTCGAGCTTCACCTCGCGGGCAAGATCGCACAGCAGCTTGACGGTCTCATCGGTCACAAGGTTCTTGGACAGGTCGAAGTGCAGGTCACCAGCGTCAAAGCTCAGCTTGTTCACACGCTCGGGGTCGGCAGCGAACCAGGCCTTGAGGTCGATGCCCTCGGCCTCGAGCTTCTCCTGATGGGCCTCGAGCGCCTTCCAAGCGGCGGTCGACGTAGCGTCGATAGGTGCGGCAACAGTTGCCATAAAGTCCTCCTCAGCATACGGGCGCATACCTCCATGCGCCCGGATAATCAGATGCCCCTATTCTAGCGCAGGTCAAGACTACAATCAGCGAGCGTTGCCAATCCGCCCCCAAACGGCGACCCACCAAAAAGGGACAGGTTTATTTTGGCGGGTCAAACGCTTTACCTGCCAAAATTAACCTGTCCCTTCCTGGCAGGTACTAGGCCGCGGCGCACACGCTGCCGAGCAACTCACGCAAGGGAGTGCCGATGCCCTCCAGCAGCTCGGGTGCGATAATGGCAAAAACGGGAACCTCGCCGGCCCCCACGACGGCAGGCACTTTGCCCTCCGAGACAATACATCCATAAGGAACAAAACCGTCTTCACCGGCATCGAGTACCGCCATGCAACGCGCAAGTTCGCGCGCAAAGCCGGCAGTATCGGCATCGCCGATCGCCAGGACAAAGTCCACGCCTTCGTCGGTCGCCAGGGCCACGGCTTCGTCGATCAGCTCGTCTCCCCCGTCGCTCTCAACCGAGTCGCAGCGAAAAAGCACGCGTTCGAGCAGGGCGCGATCGAGCGAGCCGAGTGCCGCCGAGACGAGCTCATCACGCGTATGCTTGTCACCGCCCAACACGACCAGCGCCTTGGTGCCACCGTAGTGAGCGACCAATCGTCCGCACCAGCGAGCCACGTCCCCATCCGCAACAAGGCGTGTCGGCATACCAAACCCATAATTGACCATCTTTCCCACAACCCTTCCGTGCGTATAGGCGGTATCAATCGTTAGGCTCATGCTAAGAAGCGAGGTTTTCCGAGCTGTTTCACGCTCTTTAGAGCTGCGTTAAAACCCGATCCAACCGCACGACCATACCCACCAAAAAGGGACAGGTTTTGACGATGTCCGGACGAGCGGGTATTATCGAACAAGTATTCGATAAGAACATGTGTTTGATGGGAGGACGCGTGGGGCACGAGCGTCACACCTATATCTGCATCGACCTTAAGACGTTCTATGCCAGCGTCGAGTGTGTCGACCGCGGACTCGATCCCCTCACTACGTGCCTGGTCGTTGCCGACGAATCGCGCGGACGAACGACCATCTGCCTCGCCATCACGCAGGCCATGAAAGACCTCGGGATACACAACCGCTGCCGTTTATTCGAGATTCCCGATGGCATCGACTACATTAAGGCCGTACCGCGCATGCAGCACTACATGGAGGTGTCGGCGCAAATCTACGGCATCTATCTGGAATACGTGAGCCCACAGGACGTGCACGTCTACTCCATCGACGAATGCTTTATCGACGTGACGCCCTATCTGGACCTCTACCATACTGACGCTGAAGGCTTCGCCTGCATGCTGCGTGACGAGGTCCTGGGGCGCACCGGCATCACGGCAACGGTCGGCATCGGCCCCAACCTATTCCAGGCCAAGGTGGCGCTCGATATCACCGCCAAGCACGTACCCAGCCGCATCGGTATACTCGACGACGAGACCTTTCGCAAGGAGATCTGGCCCCATCGCCCCATCACCGACATCTGGGGCATCGGGCCCGGCGTGGCAGCGCGACTCGAAAAATACGGCGTCTACGATTTGATGGGCGTCGCGGCGCTCGACGAAAACCTGCTCTACGACGAGCTCGGCGTCAATGCCGAGTATCTTATCGACCACGCCTTTGGGCGCGAGCCGACAACTATCGCCGATATCCAAGCTTATCGCCCGCAAGCGACCTCGACCACCACAGGGCAGGTGCTCTCGAAGGGTTATGCCTACGAGCAGGCCTACACCGTGTTGCGCGAGATGGTCGACAACGCTGTGCTGGACTTAGTCGATAAGCACGTGGTGTGCGACAGCATCTCGCTCTTTGTAGGCTACGCGAGCGAGCGCGCCGACATACGCCGCCTCGACGCCAGCGGCACAGCGCAATATGTGGACGGATGCGGACACCTACGCTCGAGCACGTCGAGCATCGAACCCGCCGTAACTGTTGGACCCGAGCTCGCACCCCGTGCGCCCAAGCCCGTCCAACGCGATGACGAACGACGGCGCTTGGTGCGTGAGGCGCAGGCAATCGATGGCATCTTTGTGGGAGAGCATGGCGGCAAACCGCGCGGTGGCTATGCCGCGCTCTTCGCGCACTCCAACGCTTCGCGAAAGCTGCCCGAGCGAACCAATTCGTTTAAGAAGATCATGGGCTATTTCGATGAGCTCTGGGCGCAGACCGTCGATCCCAAACGACCGGTCAAACGCATCAACCTGGGATTTGGCAACCTCATGCCCGAGGAATTTGCCACCATCGATCTATTTAGCGATATCGAGGCGGATGAGCGCGAGCGCGACCTGGCGCGCGCCGTCCTGGCCGTGAAAGGCAAGTACGGCAAAAACGCCCTGGTCAAAGGATTGAGCTTTACCGCCGGCGCCACCGCGCGCGAACGCAACGACCAAGTTGGAGGACACCGTGCCTAAGTCCCAACAACAGCCGATGCGGCCACCGACACCTTTTGAACGCCTAGCGGACCCCGAGGGAAGACGTCGCTCCGCCGACCCAAAGCTCACCGCCAACGGCGCCGTCCGCGCCGGCCGCGCCGCGCAGTTTATGCCCTTTGCCGCCCTCACGGGATACTACGAGCTCGTGCGCAAGCAAGAAATTACCGTCGAACCAAAATGCGAACTCACGGAAGAAAAAGCCCTCGAGCTTTCAAAAAAGCTCGAGGGCCTCAAACGCGGCGACTTGGTGCGCGTCACCTATTACGATACGTACGGCTATCGCTCCCGCACCGGCATCCTCGACGAGGTACTCCCTGCCTTCAAGCTCCTCAAGCTCAAGGACATCGCCATCGACTTCGACGATATCCAAGACATCGAACTGCGCGGACGAGCCTAGACAAGGAAATGCATCCAAGGCGACGCTTACAGCGTCATGACGTAGTAACCCGCGTCTTTCACGGCCGCCTCGAGGACACCACGATCGATCGGCTGCTTAAAGCGCACGCGTGCCGTGTGGTCCGCATACGTCACCGTTGCCCACACGCCATCCAGCGCATTCAGGGCATTGGCCACGTTCTGAGCGCAGCCATCGCAACTCATACCGCCGATGAGCAGCTCCTCGCTATAGGGATAATGAGACGGATCGGTATCCGCGACCACGACTTTCTTGGCCTTCTTTCCGCTCGCGCCGTCACAGCAGCAGCTCTTTCCGCGAGTCGAAGCGGCAATGCGACGCAACCCAAAAAACAAACCGACGGCAATGACGGCCAGCACGATGAGATTCGCAGGGTTGAACAAGTCACTCATGCGTTCCCCTTTCAAGTAACCCTATCTAGATACCCCCATGGGGTGTCCCCATCTTAACCCAAAATCATGTCCGTTCGGTCAATTAGTTTCCCTCTTCAAACTTTTTTGTTGACCATGGCTTACTTTCGTGTATAAGTTTTTCTAGGTTAACAAGTGAGGGCTCGAAAGGGGCAACGTGACTCGAACCATTGACATCCCAACATACCAAACGGCTGTCGTGCGCAACTGCTCCCCTACGCTCGCAGGTATCAAGCCGGCTTCGCTCTTTACCTATCCCGGCGTTTACGCCAACCAAAACGGAAAGCCCGGCGCCGCCCATATCGAAGAGCGACGCTCTCGCCTGCTCGCCGTCATAGCCCAATGCAACCGCGAGCTCCAGCCACTCGGGATCCATATGAGCGTTTTGGTCTGGCGCCCCTGCGGAGCGCTCATCTATGTGTACCGCCCTGCGGACCTCATGCGATACCTCTCCGACCCCCGCGCCACGACGGCGCTTGTCGCCGAAGGTTACGATGTCCACAACCTGCCCGCATCCCTGGTGCATCTCGCCGCGCGCATCACGCTGGCAAGCAACAATGCCGCAGAAAGCGCCTATGACGGCAGTGTCTGCGCACTCGCGCGAAATAGGCACTGCGATACGGGGTGCATGTGCGAGTTCCCCCACGAAATTGGCTATTTTTTGGGCTATCCCTACGAAGATGTCCATCAGTTTATCGTCCAGCACGGCGAAAACTATAAGGTCTTTGGCGCCTGGAAGGTATACACAAACGTCGAACAGGCGCTCACGACCTTCGATTCCTATCGTGCATGCACGCAATACCTTACCTACATCTATCAGCAGGGCTGCAGCTTGGCGCAACTTGCCCAGGCAACCCGATAGAACATAGAAGCCGCGGCAAGCTGCCGCACAACTGAAAGGACTCAACATGAGCAAGATCGCCGTCGTCTACTGGAGCGGCACGGGCAACACCGAGGCCATGGCAAACCTCGTCGCCGAAGGCGCCACGTCCGCGGGTGCCGAGGCAGAGGTCATCTCCTGCGCCGACTTCTCCGCAGACAAGGCCGAAGGCTATGACGCCATCGCCTTCGGCTGCCCCGCCATGGGCTCCGAGGAACTCGAGTACGATGAGTTCCAGCCGATGTGGGACGAGGTCAAGGAGACTCTCGGCGACAAGAAGGTCGTCCTCTTTGGCTCCTATTCATGGGCCGAGGGCGAGTGGATGGACAACTGGAAGGCCGACGCCGACGATGCCGGCGTCAACGTCGTGGACTCCACCATCTGCTACGACGCGCCCGACGACGAGGGCGAGACCGCTTGCAAGGCCCTCGGAGCCGAGCTCGCGTAACGAACCCAGGGCTTCCAAAAGAGCCTGCATCAAAGCACATCCCCATCCCTACAAAAGAGCGGGGGCTGGATTCAAGTCCAGCCCCCGCTCTTTTGTAACGGCAGTTACATCAACCGGCTACGAGATATTGCCCAAGAACGCCTTGGTGCGTTCGCTCTTGGGATGGTCGAAGACCTCGCTCGGCGTGCCCTCCTCCACGATAACGCCACCGTCCATAAAGACGACGCGGTCGGCGACGTCGCGGGCAAAGCCCATCTCGTGCGTCACGACGATCATGGTCATGCCGTCGCGTGCCAGGTCGCGCATGACGCCCAGGACGTCACGGACAAGCTCGGGATCGAGCGCCGACGTGGCCTCGTCAAAGAGCATCACGTGCGGGTTCATCGACAGGGCGCGGGCGATGGCAACGCGCTGCTGCTGGCCGCCCGAAAGCTGACTCGGCATAAAATCGATGCGCTCGGCCAAGCCGACCTTGGTCAGCTCCTCAACGGCAATCTTCTCGGCCTCTTCCTTGCTGCGCTTGAGCACCTTTTGCTGCGCGAGCATGACGTTCTTTTTGACCGACAGGTGCGGGAACAAATTGAACTGCTGGAACACCATACCCAGATGCGTACGTACCTTGTTAAGGTCGACGCCCTTGGCGCACACGTCCACGCCCTCAACGACAATCGAACCACTCGTGGGATGCTCCAGACGATTGATGCAGCGAAGCATCGTCGATTTACCCGAGCCCGAAGGACCCAGGACTACGACGACCTCACCCTTGTGCACATCCAGATCGATGTCGCGCAGGACCACGTTATCGCCAAAGGCCTTCTGGAGGTTCTTGATGCTAACGACGACCTCGTTCGAGTTATTGGTTTCGCTCATAATAGAACCTCCTTACAGACCGGCGATGTGATCGGCGGGCGTCGCGACAACCTGTCCGGCGCTCTTGGTGGGACGCTTCTTTTTGGTTTCGGCCGTACCCAGCAGCCTCGCCTCAAGACCGCTCACCAAGCGCGCAAGCGGCAGGGTAATGACCAGATAGAACAGGGCGGCAACCACATACGGCGTGATGGACCCCGTCGTGGCAACGATGGTGCGGGCGTTCATGACGATCTCAACCACGCCCACGGCCGCGAGCAGCGACGTATCCTTGTAAAGCAGGATGAACTCACTGGTCAGCGTGGGCAGGACATTGCGGAACGTCTGCGGAATCATGACGTAGAGCAGCGTCTGGAAGGCGTTCATGCCCAGCGAGCGAGCAGCCTCATTCTGGCCCTTGGGGATCGACTGAATACCGGCACGGAAAATCTCGCACAAGTATGCAGACGAGTTCATGGCCATGACGATAACGCCCAGCACATAGTCGTCAACCTTGACGCCGGCCAGCGGCAGGCCAAAGAACGCGATGTAGATCTGCAGGAACGCCGGCGTACCGCGGATGATATTCACATAGATGCCGGCAAGACAACGAAGGATACGCGACTTGGAAATGCGCATGAGCGACAGCGCAAAGCCAAAGGGAATGGCCAACGGAAATGCCACGAGCACGATCGAGAGCGACATAAGGAAGCCCTTAAAGACGATCGGCAGGCTCTGAACCAAAATGACCGGGTTCAAGAACAGGCGCAGGAACATATTGGAGTTCCACGCCTCGACCCACGGCTGCTCCTTAAGATCGGCCAGGAAGTTATCGAATGCCGTCACGCCCTTAATCTCGACGGAAGGAATCTTGGAAATCTTCTTGGTCGAACCATCGGCGAGCGTATAGGTTCCGCTAAAAGCCTCGTCGCCGCCCTCGACGGGGAACGTCACGCCGTAAACCTCAACGCGAAAATAGCCGCCGGCAGGCGCCGTCTCGCCAAAGTCGATCTTGAGCGTCTGGCCATCAGCCTTGCACGTGGGCTTCATGGGCGTACGATCCATGAGGTCCTCGCCCGAGAGCATCGTCAATCGCGTGTCATCGGTACCAAACGTCGTGCCGTCGACAAACGTCAGCGAAAGACCGCTCAGCTCCTCGTCGGCATCGGCCTGGACCTCCCAGGTAATGCGCGTCTCGGTACCGCCGACCACAGCGCTGCCCGAACCGGTGTTGGGTCGGGCGGTAATCTTTGCGGTCTCAAGCGCCTGGGCGGTCGTGGGCGCATATGCCCCCGCGCACGCCAGCGCGAGCGCCACGGCCATGACGCAGACTAGCTTTTGGAGCAAGGCGGGCAGTGGAAAACGCTGCTCCGCGGCCCCTTTGTTCAGTCGAGACAAGGTGGCTCCTATCGTAGAAGTTGCCGGCAAAACGAGACGGAAATGCTCTCCGTCAAGAGAAGCGCAAAGGCCCTCTCCGCCAAAACGGAAAGGGCCCGCGCGCAATCAAGTAGCTATTTTACTTGATGTTGTACTTAGCCATGAGGGCGTCGACGGTACCGTCGTCGGTCAGGTCCTTGATGGCCTGGTTGATGTCGTCCTTGAGCTTGGTGTTGCCCTGGTTGATGGCGATGGCGTACTCCTCGCCGGTGCTGATCTGCTTAATGGTCTGGCAGGTGTTGAACTGCTCGGCGGTCAGCTGGCTGGCAACGGAGCGGTTGGTGACTACGGCGTCGCCCTTATCGGACTGCAGGGCGCTGAAGCACTCGGTAGCGTCCTTGTAGGGGACGATCTTGGCCTTGGGGAAGTTCTCCTGGGCAAAGGCCTCGGCGGTCGAGCCAGACTGGACGATGATGGTAGCGTCGGCATTGTTGAGCTTCTCGCTGTAGTTATCGGCCGTAATGTCGGTGTTATCGACCTTGGTCACGATAGCCTGATCGTCCATGTAGTAGGAATCTGAGAAAGTGACTTCCTTCTCACGCTCGGGCGTGTCGGTGATAGCCGCGATGGAGACGTCGTACTTAGCGCCCGAAGCGACACCGGGTACGAGTGTGTCGAAGTCATTGTTGACGTACTCGACATCCAGGCCCAGCTTGTCGCCGATAGCCTTGATGAGCTCAAGGTCAAAGCCCTGATAATCGCCGTTGTCATCCTTGTACTCAAACGGCGCGTACTCGGCAGAGGTGCCGACGGTCAGCGTACCGTCCTTGACGAGCGCGTACTCCTTGGAGCCGTCGACCTTCTCGACCTTAGCGTCGTCAGAGCTGCTGGAACCGGCATCAGAACCAGAGGTGGCGTTGGACGAGCCGCAGCCCGTCAGTGCGAGGGCGAGCGCCATGGCACCCGTGGCGGCAAATGCGCCAAGCTTCTTGAGCTTCATAATCAGTCTCCTTCCGGTGACCTCGTTTGATTCAGAGGCCTGCAAAAACTGTTGGCTATTATGCACCTGGAATTACGAATCTGCAATGAGAAAACTGATTGAAACAAACCCATAACGTGAATGGAATACTCTACTTTGTGACAGTCATTACTGCTGCAATGACCTTAATAATCTAATTTCAGCTGCATAACCTGCAAGTTCGTTCGGAGTCTCCAAAATAAACGGCAGTGAACGCAAACGGCCATTCGATACAATATTCTGCATAACCTGCATACCGCCACCAAATTCCTCGCTGCCAAGGTATCCCTTGCCGATGCACTCGTGACGATCTTTATGGGCGCCACAAGGGTTCTTCGAATCGTTGATGTGTACGGCATGTAAGCGATCGCTACCCACCACGCGGTCGAACTCGTCGAGTACGCCGTCCAGATCATGGATGATGTCGTAGCCGGCATCGCTCACATGGCAGGTGTCCAAACAAACGCCCAGCTTATCGGACA
Source organism: uncultured Collinsella sp. (assembly GCA_902492235.1). Classification (GTDB taxonomy): domain Bacteria; phylum Actinomycetota; class Coriobacteriia; order Coriobacteriales; family Coriobacteriaceae; genus Collinsella. The sequence goes on from CABUKS010000002.1 coordinate 65,049, forward strand.
GCTCTGGGCACTTGGCGGCAACGCCCTCGATAATGCACGCCAGTTCTTCAAAGCTACGGCCCACCTCGGTGCCCTTGCCGGCCATGGTCTCGAGCAATACCGTCGTCTGCTGTCCCTCGAACATCACCTGGCACAGCGTATCAACAATCATCTGAATGCCGACGTCTGCCCCCTGTCCTACATGCGCACCGGGATGAAAATTGTAGTAGTTGCCGGGCAGTGCTTCCAGACGCTGCAAGTCCTCGGCCATTGCCTCCAGGGCAAACTCGCGCGCCCGCTCTTTGGCAGAACAGGGGTTGTAGGTATAGGGGGCATGCGCCACGAGTGGGCCAAAATCGTTTTGTTCCATAAGCTCGCGCAGGGCCGCCACATCATCCATGTCAAGGTCTTTCGCCTTGCCGCCGCGCGGGTTGCGCGTAAAGAATGCAAAGGTATTGGCGCCAATGGACAGCGCCGTCTCCCCCATCGCCCGATAGCCCTTCGTCGTCGAAAGATGACACCCAATCGTCAGCATCTCCAACTCCCCCTCATCAGTTGCGGTGAAATACGGTCTATTGGTGCCTTATTTTGGCGCAAATAGACCGTATTCCACCGCAACTTATAAAAGGGGCATCAGAGATGCGGGCCGCCAAGCACTACGGCTACGGGCGCCAGCGTCATAATCCCCTATGCGTCAGCGCCAAGTCCTAGAGGGCTAGACGGATTGCATCGATAATGCGCGCGCAGCGCTGTGTGGCGGCAAGGGGCATGACGGGACTCTCGAGTTTCCCCGCCCGGATGAGCTGGGTCGCATGCTGGATTTCGCCGTAGAAATCATCAACCTCAAACGGGGCATTTATTTCGAGCATTCGCCCGTCGGAATACTTCACATGGGCGAGCTCGGGGCGATGGAGGCGCTCGATTTCCAACGAGCCCCGCTCACAGGCAATCGTTAAGCGGCTTTCATACGCTGCCTTGCCGTCGCACACCATATGAATGGGTATGCCGCCGACGCTCATATGAATCTCATCGGCCCAATCCACGCGGCCGCCCGATACGTCACGCCAGCGAACTTCACGAGACGAAACATCGCACGCACCCGCAAGCAAATCCTCAAACCACCCGACCGCATAGCAGCCCATGTCATATAGACAACCACCCTGCAACGGATCGAGCAGATAACTCGAAGGGGGCTCACCATAATCGAGTTTTTGCACGCTTTCAATCGAGACGATACGGCCGAGCTCGCCCGACGCAAGCAAGTCCTTCACGCGAGTGCGCATCGGGCAAAACCGATTTTTCATCGCCTCCATAAACAGCACGCCGCGCTCGCGAGAGGTGGAGGCAATCGAGAGAGCCTCTTCCTCACTCAAAACGGCCGGCTTTTCGCACAGTACGGCCTTTCCCGCGCGCAGTGCCCGACAGACCCAATGCGCATGCATGCCATGCGGAAGAGCCAAGTAGATTGCGTCGACATCGGGGTCGGCAATCAGCGCATCATAAGCCGCATCGCCGCTATCGTCAGCCGTGGCATAACTGTGCGCGGCATCAATCGAAAACGCCCTGCAAAACTCCTCAACATGCGAAGGAGTGCGACCGGCGGCAGCCACAAGCCGTGCCCCGTCCACCTCCTTGAGCGACGATGCGAATCGATGCGAAATGCGCCCAGCGCCCAAAACGCCCCAACGAACCTCACGCAAATCATCACATGAATCTCGATGACCCACGACAGCCCCCTTCAGTTGCGGTGGAATAGTTCCTGTTTGGTCCCTATTCTGCCGCAAACAGGAACTATTCCACCACAAGTTATAAAAGGGTCATGAGGAGCGTGTTTTGCCGAAGACTTTAAGCATGGCCGTTACGGGGCCCGGCTGGAAGCGTCGGCGCACGTCATCGAGACGCTCGGGGATATCGATATGCTGCGGGCAGTGGCGCGCGCATTTGCCGCACTTGACGCAATTGCTCACGAGCTTGGGCTCGCTCGTGCGCACCGCACTCGCCGTAAAGTACTGCGATAGACCCGTAAACCAGCTGTGCGCATAGCTCGCGTTGTAGGCGGCAAAGCAGCCGGGAATGTTGATACCCTTGGGACATGGCGTACAGTAGCCGCATCCCGTGCAGGGCACACGGTTCGATTTCTCAAACTCCATCAGCACGCGCGCAATCGTGTCGAGCTGGTTGGCAGTCATCGAATTCGGCAACGCAAGGTCTGCCAGTGACGAATTCTCGTCCACCTGCGCGGTATCGGTCATACCCGAAAGCAACATGGTCACCTGGGGATGATTCCACACCCACGAGAGCCCCCAAGCGGCAGGCGCATGCAAATGCCGATCGCATGCACCATCGAGAACAGCGCGCGCCCGCGGAGGCAATTTGCCTGCCAAGCGTCCGCCCAAAAGCGGCTCCATCACAAACACCGCGAGACCTCGCTCGGCGGCGGCCATGAGCCCCGCCGTTCCCGCCTGATATCGCTCTCCAGCGTAGTTGTACTGGATCTGGCAAAAGTCCCACTCATACGCATCGAGCATCGTAAGGAAGTCCGCCGCGCTGCCGTGGTACGAAAAGCCTATCTGACGAATACGCCCTGCAGCCTTTTGCTGCGCGATCCAGTCCTCGATGCCCAGCGCCACCACGCGCTCCCACTGCGCAGGCGAGGTGATGTTGTGCATAAGGTAATAGTCGATATGGTCGGTCTGCAGGCGGCGCAGCTGCTCGTCGAAAAACCGATCGAAATCCTCCGCGCATTTGCACGAAGCATGCGGCAGCTTGGTTGCGAGCAAAACCTGGTCGCGCAAGCCCAGGCGTTCAAGCGAAGCGCCCACGCAAGCCTCGTTGCCGGGATAGAGATAGGCCGTGTCCAGATAATTAATCCCCTGCTCCACCGCACGGGAGATGATGGCATCGGCCGTCTTCGCATCGGGGTGTCCCGGCGCACCGGGAAACCTCATGCAGCCCAGACCCAGAGCGGATATTCGGTTACCACTTTTGGGGTCAACACGGTATTGCACGGCCCCTCCCTTCGCCATCAGCGCCCCGGCAAGGCGAAACACAATGGTCACGCAGCCGAAACATCGTGGAATCGCAATCGAGAACGTATCGTAACGTAGCAGCAATCGAGCCATCACGACACCGCTTTAACATCAGCAAAAAGCCCGATGAAAGGAGGCGAACGGACCACGCGTGAGGACGCCCCTACCCCGGCGAACAATACATCCTCTCGGTCGACCGTTACCAGATCGAGGTCATGGACCATCTGGACGAGCTTCCCGCCACGGGTGCCGTCATCTTCTGTACCTTCCCCAAGGTGCGCGATGGCGTCGTACACCCTGCGCGCGTTTTTGTGATCTGTCCCGCGGCATAAGCGCACAGTGCAATAGTTTCTTTTTCATAACAGCAGCCCCGCGCGCTTACCAAACGCCCCGGCGACATACAATCCATCAGGCGCCCCTTACGCGGGCGCCTTTTATATGGGGAGATGATTCACATGCAGATCAACAAGGTCGCCTTTATCGGCAAGGGCGGCGTCGGCCTGCTCTACGGCAGCATGATTGCCAAGGCCCTCGGCAATGACGCCGTCGAATACGTTATGGATGACGCCCGTTTTGAGCGTCACGCAGGCGATGCGCTCACCGTCAACGGCAAGCCCTGTGCGCTCAAGTCCGTCCGCGCCAGCGAGGCAACGCCCGCCGACCTGGTCATTCTCACGGTCAAGACGACCGGCCTCGACCAAGCACTCAAGACTATGGAGCGCGTCGTGGGGCCCAATACGTTCATCGCCTCGCTGTGTAACGGCATTACGAGCGAGCAGAAGATTGCCGAGCGCTTTGGCTGGGAGCATACCGTTCTTGGTATTTGCCAGGGCATGGACGCCGTGTTCCTCAACGGAGAGCTCACCTTTACCAATGCGGGCGAAATCCGCTTTGGCGCGGCGGCCGGCACCGAGCCCGCAACCGTCACCGCCATCGACGAGCTCTACACGCGCTGCGGCATCGCCCATACCGTCGAGAGCGACATTGCGCACCGCATGTGGGCCAAACTCATGCTCAACGACGGCATCAACCAGACGTGCATGGCCTACGGCGGGACCTACGGAAGCGCCACGGAGCCGGGCTCCGAGCAGCGTCGCTGCTTTGTTTCTGCCATGCGCGAAACGCTTGCGGTCGCCAACGCCGAGGGCATTGAGCTGACCGAGGCAGACCTGACGCAGATGGTGCACCTCATCGAGGGAATCGACCCCACCGGTATGCCCTCGATGGCGCAGGACCGCATCGCGCAACGAAAAACCGAAGTCGAGGAGTTCGCGGGCACCATTTGCCGCCTGGCCGTCAAACACGATATCCAAGTGCCGCAAAACGATTGGCTCTACCAGAGGATTCGCGAAATAGAAAGCAGCTGGTAGCCTCGGCCGCATCGCGACGCGCGCAATACAAGCAGGCAGGCCTTCGCGAGGATTCCGTCTTCACGAAGGCCTGTTGCATTTGGCTCGAGGCTAAAACTGAGGCCTATTTTGCGATTCCGGAACCTCGTCCTCGTCATCGCGGCAAAGTAGCACGCCGGCGCTTCCCAGCAGCGCCGCTGCAATCAAGGCGCCCACAACCACAGGAGCGGCGCCCGTAGCGGACTGCAAGCCGGCAGCTAACGCCACCGCCGGACCAAGACATCCGATCAAAAGGGCAACGACGGCAATAGCGACATCTCGAGCGTTCATGGGACCACTTCCTCCACGAGAAAGACTTTGCTTCTCGTGACTTAGTGTGCCCCGCGCCCATATGCGCGGCGTACTGCCACGGTAAGGGCTCTGTTAGCTCAAACGCATACATAGAACGGGCGTCCTTACGTTGCCCTAAAGCTCGGTAAAGACGCCCATCCGCCAAATATCCGTGATGCAGAAAAATTACCAGCCAGTGTAGTAGTCGGTGGTTCCGGCTGCGCAGCCGGAGTCATAGACCTTGCACTCGCCCTTGGAACCGGTAAACGTGGAGCCCTGAGCTTTATCACCCGCGGCCACGACGTAGTAGCCATCGGAATCGCGCCAAAAGCCCTCGGAATCCTGCGTCCATTCGCCCGTGCGGTGGTGATACAACACGTTGCTGCTGTAATAAGTCTCGCGGCGGCCGTTATAGTTATTGACGCCGCTCGAGCGCGTCAGGCCCGAGCCGTTCGCGTAATACGCAGCGGACGTGTAAGACGAGCCGGAGCCGGCGTTGTAATACGAAGCCTGAACGGCCTCAGCGGCCTCGGCTTCGGCTGCGGCAGCCTCGAGCGCCTCGCGCTTGGCATCCTCAAGCGTGGAGCGAAGCTCGTCGAGCTCGGTCGACTTGGCGTCGACCTCCCCCATCGTCAACAGGCTACCCGCACCGTCGATGCAGTTCTGCAACACAGCACGCTCGTCATCGGTAGCATAGTCGCCATACATATTCATAATGATCTGAGCGCGCATCTCCAGGGAATCGCGCTTTGCCCCCATCGAGGCGTTCCACTCCTGCATAGAGCCATAACCGTCGCCGCGGTAGTCGACGGGCTGCACCAGCGTCGCCTCGGACGGCGTAGATCCAACCGTATCGGATAGTGTTGCCGCGTGGGCATCAGTTGCGCCGGCGCCCGCCAAAAGTGCCACGGTCAGAGCGGCGGAAAGGGCGGCGGCTTTCGGTTTTCGTGAATCGATCCTCATGTAGCTGGAAACCTCCGTAGTGCGTTTTTGCTGCGTTTGGGCTGCGTGTGATTCGATCGCGCTGCATAGTACCCCGAGCAAATCGCGACCTGCGGTTTTACTCAAAAGGCGCACGTCAATTGCGTAAAACTCACATCCTCTCAACAGGAGTTTTCCACAACTCAAATGCATAAATCGTGTCAAAAACCCTGTTTTTGCACCCTCTCTATGCAAAAAAGGCGCCTGTGCAACCATTGTGCGCACAGGCGCCTTGAGCAGGCATTTTATGCAGTTATACCTATCGAGTCGCAAGGGGTCCTTGCACAAGTCGCCTTACTCGTCCAGCGCGGCGAAGGCCTGCTTCAAATCCCAAATGATATCCTCGGCGTTCTCGGTACCGATGGAAAGACGGATCGTGGAGGGCGTGATGTTCTGCTCGGCGAGCTCCTCGGCAGAGAGCTGGGAGTGCGTGGTGGTAGCCGGGTGTACGACGAGTGACTTGACGTCGGCCACGTTGGCGAGCAGCGAGAACACCTGCAGATGATCGATGAACTTCCAAGCTGCCTCCTGGCCACCCTTAATCTTAAAGGTAAAGATCGAAGCACCGCCACGGGGGAAGTACTTCTGATAGAGCTCGTGATCGGGGTGCTCAGGCAGGCTCGGGTGGTTCACCTTGGCGACGTGGCTGTCACCAGCCAGGAACTCAACGACCTTCTTGGTGTTCTCGACATGACGGTCAACGCGCAGCGACAGGGTCTCGGTGCCCTGGAGCAGGACCCAGGCGTTGAACGGGCTGATGCAGGCGCCCTCGTCACGCAGCAGGATAGCGCGGACATAGGTTGCGAAGGCGGCGGGACCGGCAGCCTCGGCAAACGAAACACCGTGGTAGGAGGGGTTGGGCTCAGCGATCTGGGCGTACTTTCCGCTCGCCTTCCAATCGAAGTTACCGCCGTCGACGATCACACCGCCCAGCGAGGTGCCGTGGCCGCCGATGAACTTGGTTGCGGAGTGGACGACGATGTTGGCACCATGCTCCAGCGGACGGAACAGATACGGGGTGCCGAAGGTGTTGTCGACGACAACCGGCAGACCGTGCTTCTTGGCGACCTCGGAGATGGCGTCGATGTTGGGGATGTCGGAGTTGGGGTTGCCGAGCGTCTCGAGATAGATGACCGTGGTGTTGTCCTTGATGGCACCCTCGACCTCTTCCACGTTATGGGCATCGACAAACGTGGTCTCGACGCCAAACTGGGAGAGCGTATGCTCCAGCAGGTTGTAGGAGCCACCGTAGATGGTCTTCTGAGCCACCACGTGGTCACCGGCCTGGGCAAGAGCCTGCAGGGTATAGGTGATGGCAGCAGCACCGGAGGCGACGGCAAGACCTGCCACGCCACCCTCGAGGGCGGCGATACGGTCCTCGAAGACGCCCTGGGTGGAGTTGGTCAGACGGCCGTAGATGTTACCGGCGTCGGCAAGACCAAAGCGGTCGGCGGCGTGCTGGGAGTTGCGGAACACATAGCTCGTGGTCTGGTAGATAGGCACGGCACGGGAGTCGGATGCAGGATCGGCGCTCTCCTGGCCAACGTGCAGCTGCAGGGTATCGAAACCAAAGGTGTGCTCGGGGTTGTTAATGAACTGGCTCATGATGGTCTCCTTGATCGAACAAAAGTAAATAAAAAGAGAGAAGTAAGTCGCTGTCTCCTGATCACGCCGACGGGCGCAAACAGGAGCCCGGCATTCGTCTTGGCAAGCAATTCATATGCGGGCCTCCTTTCGCATCCCGGTTCCGTGGTTGGCTTAATTACCTACCGCCTTTGTGTGTTTTGAATAGTACGAGCATTGTTTCCCTCGGTCAATCACTTAAAAGCGCTAACCTGTTATCGGTTTTATAGATAGCTATCGAAGGGACGGGCGCCGATGACCCTCCAGCAGCTTCGCTTTATGATCGCCGTGGCAGAGTCCGGTTCGATCAACGCCGCAGCTCAGCGCCTCTATACGGCACAGTCCAATATCTCCAATGCCGTTAAAAGCCTGGAGCAGGAACTTCATATCGAAATCTTTACGCGCTCTAGCCGCGGTGTTGCACTCACCAACGACGGCACCGAGCTTTTGGGTTATGCACGCCAGGTCGTAGAGCAGGCCGACATGCTCGAGGCACGCTACGAGGACGGCGGCACCCCGCAAGCCCGCCTCGCCATTTCCGCCCAGCACTACGCCTTTTCGGTCGAGGCCTTTGTCAACGTGGTCGAGCGCTGCCGCGACAGCAAGTTCGAGTTCATCATGCGCGAGACCACCACATCGCAGATCATCGATGACGTCCGTGCGTTTCGCAGCGATATCGGCATTCTGTATCTGGATGACTTTAACGCCCGCGTTCTGCAGAAGGCCTTCGCCGATGCCCGTGCAAGCTTCCATCCCCTCTTTGACGCGAAGGTCCACGTGTTCGTGAGCGAACGCCACCCGCTCGCCCGTCGCTCGCAGCTGTCCCTTGCCGACCTTACGCCCTATACGCGCTACAGCTTTGAGCAAGGCACCTCGAACTCCTTCTATTACGCCGAGGAGCCGTTTAGCTATATTCCCTGCAACCGCAATATCCGCGTATCCGACCGCGGGACGCTCACCAACCTGCTTATCACCTCGAACGGCTATGCGCTGTCGACCGGCGTACTCTCCAGCGAAATGCAGTGGGGCATGGCCTCGATCCCCTTGGCAGACGCCCCGACGATGCATGTGGGCTACATCATGCATGACGACCGCAAGCCCTCTCCCCTCTTGCAGCAATACCTCGACGAGCTCAACCGCATCATCCATGCCAACCAACTGTCGGAAGACGGGGTAGAAATCGTAAATTGCTAGCCCCCGGCGGGCATGGCGCTACAATGGTCACTCGCACGAAACATACCCAACGAAAGGAACCATGTGAAGGTCATCATCTATACCGACGGCTCGGCCCGATCAAATCCGGGACGCGGCGGTTATGGCGCCGTGCTCAAATACACCAACCCCGCCGGCAAGACCTTCACCTCCGAGCTTTCGCGCGGTTACGCCAAGACCACCAACAACCGCATGGAGCTCATGGCGGTCATCGTAGCGCTCGAGGCGCTCAACCGCCCCTGCGACGTCGAAGTCCATTCCGATTCGCAGTACGTCGTCAACGCCTTCAACAAGCACTGGATTGACGGATGGAAAAAACGCGGCTGGAAGACTGCCAACAAGCAGCCTGTCAAGAACCGCGATCTGTGGGAGCGCCTGCTCACCGCAAAGAGCACGCACAAAGTGGAGTTCATCTGGGTTAAAGGCCACGCCGGTCACGAGCTCAACGAGCGCTGCGACGAGCTTGCCACCACGGCGGCCGACGGCAGCAACCTCGATATCGACACCGGCTTTAACGAGAGCGACCTGTAACGGCGTTTTCGCACGCTATTTCCCGCCCCCTCGCGCTACACTCATCCTGTAAACCGAACGGCACGAGGGGGATACATGCTGCGTATAGCGACCATCGGCACATCCATGATTACGGACGACTTTATCCAGGTCGTCAACGCCAACGACCAAGCCGCGTTTGTGGGCACGCTCTCGCGCGATGCCAATCGCGGTGCTGCCTTTACCGCTAAGCACGGCGGCGAGCGTAACTTCACCGCACTTGACGAGCTTGCATACGCCGCCGACGTCGACGCCGTCTACATCGGCAGCCCCAACGCACTTCACTACGAGCAGGCCCTTGCCTGCATCGCCGGTGGCAAGCACGTCATCGTCGAGAAGCCCTTCTGCGCCACCGAGGCGCAGGCGCTGGAAGTCTTCCGCGCTGCCGAGGCAGCAGGTGTCGTGGCCCTCGAGGCCATGCGCCCCCTCCACGATCCCGCTTTCCACGCCATCGAGGACGCCCTGGGCGAGATTGCGCCCATCCGCCGCGCCTCATTGCGCTTTGGCAAATATTCCTCGCGCTACAACGAGATTCTCGCGGGACGCGCCACCACTATCTTCGACTGCAATATGGCCTCGGGTTCCCTCATGGACATTGGCGTCTACACCGTCGAGCCCATGGTCGAGATTTTCGGCATGCCCTCCGGCCTTACGAGCATGGCTACTCTGCTCGACCCCACCACGCGACAGCTCACGCACGGCCCCATCGACGGCTGCGGTTCCATCCTCGCCAGCTACGGCGGTGGCCGTATCTCCGTCGAGCTCGCGCACTCCAAAATTACGAATGACCTGCTTCCCTCGCAGATCGAAGGCGAGCGTGGCACTATCCAGATTGACCATCTGTCCACGCCCCGCAACGTCCGTATCGACTATCGCGGCGATGTCGTACGCGGCTCGGCGACCGAGGCGCCGCGCGGACGGGGCGACAACGGCCGCGTGCTCGACCTACCCAAATCGAGCAACACTATGGAATACGAACTCACAGACTTTATCACCGCCATCGGCGGCATCGATAACGTTAAAGAAGAGATTTGGGAGAGCCCGGCGGGACGCCACGAGCTTGGCCACTACCGCGATGTCACGCTCGTCTCACTGCGCATCATGGATGCCGTGCGCCAGCAGGCCGGCATAACCTTCCCGGCCGACGCAGGCAAGCAGGCATAGCGATGGGCTTCTTCGATACGTTCTTCTCCAGCGTCACCGGCGGCAGTCGAGAGCCTCAAAAACCATCAAACGTCGAGCTCGAGCTGCGCCGCAGGCTTACTGTGCTCGCAAGCGACGAGGCCACTCAAGACACTCCCCTGCGCTATTTCCTGCGCTGGGAGGGGCAAGTCCAAGGCGTTGGTTTTCGCTTTACCAACACCAACCTCGCGCAGGCACGCGCACTCACCGGCTGGGTGCGTAACATGGAAGACGGCTCAGTCGAGATGGAGATACAGGGAGCTCCGGCAGACATCCTATCTCATCTCGAGGCACTTCATGCCTCCTACGAGCGCATGGGAACGCGTTTTCGCCTCGTAGATGCCCAGGCCCGAGCCCCACTTGCCAATGAAGACGGTTTCAGTCCTCATTATTAGTATTGTGTGCTAAATACGGTATCATTTACCTACGACCGTTGATAGAAAAGAGGCGAGGCGCATGGCGGTGCAAAGAAGGAATACCAGGCAGCGAAAGCTGGTTCTTGACGCCGTGCGCCAAAGCTATAACCATCCCACCGCCGACGAGATCTACAACGCCGTGCGCGAACAGGATGACAAGATCAGCCGCGGCACGGTCTACCGCAACCTCAATCTCTTGGCAGATGCCGGAGAAATCCTCTCGATCAAGACGCCGGGCGGGAGTCGCTTCGATCGCACCATCGAGCCGCATGCGCATATCATCTGCACCTCGTGCAGCCGCGTCATCGACGTACCGCTCCCCTTCGATGCCCAGCTCGACGCCAAAGCGTCCGAGCAAATCGGCTGGCACGTCACGTCGCACTACACCATCTTCGAGGGTCTCTGCCCCGACTGCCGGTAGATGTTTGGGACATGCCCGCAAATCTACTTGCCCATCCGCTACAGCAAGCAGCACATTTCTAGGCATGTCCCGAAAACCTACTCGGCGAGCAGGCGGCACAGTTCTTCTTCGACCGTGCGCACATAGCGAACGCGGTCGTTGATGCCACGCATGCTGGGATTGCAGCTCTCCATCAGATAGGGATGGCCCACGACGTTGAGCATGTCGCGATCGTTCTCATTGTCGCCAAACGCCATCATCTCATCGGGCGAAATCCCCAGGGCACGACCGTAATCGGCAAGCGCGGAGCCCTTGCCCGAACCGAAACCGATAAAGTCCGTCCATTCGGTTCCCGACGTCATCACGTCGACACGGTCGCTAAAGAGGCGCTCAAAATGCTCCAGCGCCGCTGGCTGATCCACCTCGGGCGTCTGGAAGGCAATCTTAATGACGTCCTCGTCGATGTCCTCGGGACGGTCGACCACCGCCACATCGCAGTGGACCTCATAGCGCAAATGGTCGACGAACGCATCGTTGCCGCTCATGGCGTAGAGGTGCCCCTCGCACGAAAGGGTCACGTCGGCATGGGGATACGCAACCACGGCATTCGCGATATCCATAGCAAGGCCACGCCCCATGGAACGCTTGACAACGGCACGCCCCTCGCTCATCACCAGGGCTCCGTTTTCGCATACATAGGCGAGCTCATCGGCCACCGGGGCAAACAGATAGCGTAAGCTCGCATATTGACGGCCGCTCGCCGGCATAAACACGATACCGCGACGATGCAGCTCATCGATAAGCTCAAAGGCCTCGGAACGCGGCTCGCGCTCCCCCGGGTGCAGCAACGTGCCGTCCAAATCGCATGCAATCAACTTGATTCCCTCAAGACCCATACGCTTCCCCAAAGCCTCCTATCAACAGCAAGACGGACCTTGATTGGTCGCCCCTCAAAGCCCGTCTTGCGCATACGCGCGCTTAGCCGCGCGTCTTTTTTACGATGGTAAAGTCCGGAGCCATGCTAACGACGACCTCCGCCGCACTCGACGCAAAGCGCCGGTCCGTATCGAGTTCACGGGTAACCACCGAGAGCCGAACACCCTCGATACCCCGGAGCATGCGGCCCAAAACAGGCTGCACCGGCGTATACATGCGCACGGTATGCTCGTCCGAGTCGCCCCGGAAGAGCGGCGCATGCATGTTGCCGATCTCCCAGCACGCATGCGCGAGCGCAATCGGATCCATGCGGTCGACTTCGACCAAATAAACCTCGGCGCTGCGCAGGCGCACGACAACCGCCACGGGCACCACACCCGAACGGTCAATGGCGAGCACGTCGCCATCGGCAAGACGACCGCCGTCGGCAGCATCCAGCCGAACATCGACCGTGCGCCCCAGCTCCGTCACGCCCACAAATGCGCATACATCAGCCTGGTCCCAATCGAGCAGCAGCTCATCGACCTCAAAGACACCGCCCAGCTCCCGGCGAAGCAAAAGCTCATAGGACGGGTCGTTGAGATTTCCGAGGCACGCTGTCGAAACCAGATTTGCAGGCATAGCCTAACCCTCGACCTCGACGAGCTCGATATCAAAGTTGAGATCCTTGCCGGCCAGCTCGTGGTTGGCGTCGAGCGTCACGGCCTCGGGCGTCACGTCGATGACCACGGCGGGGACGGGCATGCCGCTCGGCGTGGACAGGAAGAGCTTCATGCCCTTCTCGATCTGCTCGATGTTGGGAACCTGCTCGGCCGGGAAGGTCAGAACCATCTCGGGATTGTGCTCGCCGTAGGCATCGGCAGCAGGAATGTGCACGGTCTTCTTCTCGCCCACCTGCATGTCGACAACAGCGGCGTCGAAGCCCTTGATCATCTGGCCGGCGCCGCAGGTGAACTCCAGCGGCTCGCCGCGATCGTAGGAGCTATCGAACTGCGTGCCGTCATCGAGCGTGCCGCGATAATGGGTCTTGACCTTCTTGCCCTGGTTGGACATGGTAACCTCCGTAATAAGGGCGGCGCACAACGCGGGCCGCCATGAACATATGGCGCTAACTATACCCTAGTCATACAATTCAATGACAGTTTGCAAAGAAACGCTGCAACCGGAGGAACCATGGCATATCCCGTATTTGACCTACACTGCGACACCGCTGACCGCATCGGCTGGGCCACGCTCGATCTCGACCTGCGCTTTACCGCCGGCACCGACGGTTATTTCCCCGGCGACGAAACGCATCCGCAAGATTTCGATCTCATCGAGGGCAACGCCTGCGCCATCTCGCTCGCAAAGATCGGCAACATGCCGTGGGCACAGTGCTTCGCCACGTTTGTCCCCGACGAGATTCCCGCCGCCCACGCCGCGCGCTTCCAGGCGCAAATCATGGCGCATATGAGCGGCCAGGCAATGCTCAACCACGACCGCATGGTCAACGTACGCAGCGCCGCAGACATTCGCCCCGCGCTCAAGGACAGCAAGGTCGCTTGCATCCACACCATCGAAAACGCCACGTTCTTTGCCGAGGACCCCGCGCTGATCGAGGTGCTCAAGAGCTTGGGCGTGCTTATGTCGTCACTCAGCTGGAACGCGCAGGGACCGCTCGCGAGCGGGCACGATACCCACGCCGGCCTCACCGCCGCCGGCATCGAGGCACTTACGCAGATGGAGCACGCCGGTATGGTACTCGACGTCTCCCACCTCAACGATGAGTGCTTTGACGAGGTTGTCGCCCACGCCACGCGCCCCTTCGTCGCCAGCCACTCCAACTCCCGCACCGTCTGCGGCGTCAAGCGCAATCTCACCGACGACCAGTTCCGCACCATTCGCGACATGGGCGGTATCGTCGGCCTCAACTACTGCAGCGAGTTCCTTTCCAACGACGCAACCGACGAGACCGCTGCAGACGTCACCTTCGACCAGCTGGCGGCACATATCGAGCACTGGCTCGACCTGGGCGGCGAGGACGCCATCGCGCTCGGCGGCGACTGGGACGGTGCCACGGTGCCCGCTTTCCTCTCCGATGCCAGCAAGATGCCCGAATTCCAGAACATGCTCTCCAAGCACTTTGGCAAGACCGTGATGCAGAAGCTCTGCAGCGATAACGCGCTTGCCTTCTTTGAGCGTTATTAATTTCACGTCCCTTGAGCGGGCCGGCATGCCGAACGGTCGACATGCCGGCCCGTCCCCAATCTGAAGGACCGCTTTTGACGCAGCAATTTACGATTACCGTATCCCGACCGGATGGCACATCCATCCCCGTCGTCGTTACCAAAAAGCGCGTCAAGAACTTCAACCTACGCGTCACATCGAGCGGTGAGGCCCACGCCAGCGCACCGCTCGGCGCCAGCCGCGAGCGTATCGAAGCGTTTGTGAAGCGCAACAGCGCCTGGATTATCAGCCGACTTGACCAGCGTGAGCAACATCAGGCGACGGCGCGAGAGCCGCTCAGTCCCTCGTCCATCATTGCGCTTTGGGGCAAGCCCATCACGGTACAAGATGCGCTCGATCACAACTTTGCATCGCCCGCACCGCGGCCCAAGCAGGCCACCTTCGCAAGTTTTATGGGCGCCGACAAATCGAACGAACGCCTACAGGCCGAGCGGCGCGCAATCCTCGACGGCCTGACGCCCGATGAGCTCCAGACCCGCATCGACCAGCTCTATGCATCCGAGGTCACCACAGCGCTGCGCGATATGGTGCATGCATACGAAATCGCAATGGGTATCGCCGTTTCCCGCGTTTCCGTACGCAGTATGAAGACGCGCTGGGGCTCATGCACACCCAAAACCGGCGCCATTCGCATCGCGCGCGAGCTCGCCGCCTACCCTGTCGAATGCCTCGACATGGTTGTCGCCCACGAGCTCGTCCACTTGCTCGAGCCAAGCCACAATCAGCGGTTTCACGCCCTGCTCGACACGTACTGCCCCAACAATAGGGCTCTGTCGCAGCGGCTCAAGCGGCCACCCCTCAACAAGCTCTAGCGTCGACTAGCGCACTCGCTCGATCTCGACGCCGCAGCTTGCCAGGGGAAGACCGACGGGAGCCCAAGGCTTATCGAGCTTAACACGCACGCCAAGCAGCAGGGGGTAACGACGCAGCAGCATCTGGGCCACACCCTCGGCTGCAGCCTCGATGAGCTTAAACGTATGCTCGCGCAGATATCCGTCGACATCGTGACACACCGAGCCATAATCAATCGAGGCATCCAGGTTGTCGTGCTCCCCTGCTGCACGCAGGTCGGCATAGAGCACCAAGGACACGATGAACTTCTGGCCCAGCGCGTTCTCTTCGGGATACACACCGTGGTTGGCAAAGACCTCGAGACCGTCGATAGTAATGCGGTCAGCATGGCGCAGGTCGTCATAGCTCACGTGGGGCACCGCCGCTGCGGTGGATATTTCGCCCCTTCCACGGCGGGCGAGCTCGGCGCCTTCAGTCTTGGTTGCATTCTCGGGCAGTTTCTTGTTACTCATCGCGATCGTCTCCTTCGTTTAGAACCCCGACCGCGCAAACTAACTACACGCGAATCGACAGGTTCTTTTTATCATCGCTCCAATTGCAAGCATTGCGCGCGGGGCATGCAAAGCAGGCGCGCGACGCTTTGTCGGCTGCATAGAGCAGACGCTCGAGCGGTTGGCTGTTCACGCGCAGCTTTCGATGGCCCAGAATGGCCGTCTTAATGGCCGCAGCATCGGCCGGCTCAAACGCTACGTCATCGGGCATGCCGCCGAGAATCGCATCAGCGACGCGTTCGCTTGCAACATCATGGGATATACCCGATTCATACTGTTCATCTTTGCCGATATCGTGAAGAAGTGCCGTGGCGTAGATGACCTCGCGGTCAAATTCGAGCTGTTCCTCGAGATTCTTGATCCACATAATGCGAGCGACATCGAGCAGATGGTCAATACCGTGGCGGCAGAAGATACGCCCCGATTCCAACTGTGCAATGTTGCCCAGGTGCCGCCGGAACAGGCCGTTGGCACAGATGTAATCGATACGAGGCATGGCACCAAAGGGGGCTAGGCCCGAAGCCATAAAACCGCGACGCGGCGTTCCCTCATCGGTCTTCGATGCAAAGTCGTTAACGGCTCTCATGGTTAGCGGTCCAGCATCCTAAAGAATCGCTCCTCGAGCGACGGATCGGTCTCAAAGATGCCGCGGCGAGCGAGCGTCACGGTCTTGGTGCCGGGCTTTTGCACGCCACGCATCGTCATGCACATATGCTCGGCCTCCATCAACACAATCGCTCCCTGGGGAGCAAGATACTCCATGAGAGCATCGGCAACCTGCGCACACAGCTGCTCCTGCAGCTGCAGACGGCGGGCATAGACCTCAACCGTGCGGGCGAGCTTGGAAAGTCCAGCCACCCGACCGTTAGGGATATAACCAATGGCGGCCTTGCCATAAAACGGCAGCAGATGATGCTCGCACAGCGAGTAGAACGTAATGTCGCGCTCGATAACCAAATCGTTCGAAGCGACGGCAAAAGTTTTGGACAGGTGCTCCTCGGCACTCTGGTCCATACCGCCGGCAATCTCGCCATACATACGGGCGACGCGTGCCGGAGTCTCCAGCAGGCCCTCACGAGTTGGGTCCTCGCCTATACCTTCAAGCAGCAGCTTAATGGCAGTCTCGACTTTTTCCTGATCGACCATCTGGGCCTCACTTTTTTCGATTTCGCGTTCGCGCTATGGTACCACGCCGGCACGCAACCTCTGCCAGCTACATAGTATGGGTCGAATAGACCGGATCGTCCCGCCAAAGCTCCACAGCATCGCAAAGCGCAACGCCCTCACGTGCAGCACGAGCGCGCGTGGCGTTCATGTCGATCACGCGCTGATTGCTCGAGCCCCTAAAGCGCAACGAGATATCGTACAGATCCTGAACGAACGGGCCGTCCACCAACATGTCGAGGCAGGCCAGGATACGGTCCGTCACCTCGGTATGATGACGGCCACCCGGCATAAGCTCCTCGAGCACGTCACCGGTAAAGCACCAAATGGTCTTGCCCGACCCAGCAGGATAGGCCGCACGCACGCGCTCGATAAAGTCAACAAGCCCCGCCTGATTCTCGGGCTCCATAGGCTCGCCACCCAGAATCGTCAGGCCATCGATAAAGGGATGATCGAGACTCTCGATAATCTTATCCTCGACGGCGCGATCGAACGGCTCGCCCGCAGCAAAGTCCCACGCGACAGAGTTAAAGCAATTCTTGCACCCACGACGGCACCCACTCACAAACAGAGAAGTACGAACGCCTTCCCCATCAGCAATGTCGAAATACTTAATGTTCGCGTAATTCATAGGTAACTCTCCCGGGAGGCCGGGACATATCATCCCGTCCTCAAACATTCTCGGCCTTCGGCCTGCGAAACTGCGGGCGGGACGATATGTCCCGGCCTCATGCAAAGGGTAACTCAATGAACGAAGCGAACATCGAGTATAGGGTTCGAGGTCCAATAAAAACCTTGTTGCAACTCAACCGCCATCGCAAGCAAAGCGTTGTTGCAAGTCAACTCATTTCCGCTTAGAACTTCGAGGAGTGAGCAGACCGCATGCCGTATCTCAGCTACGTCAACTTGGCTGAGCCGAGAGGGCCGCTTGGGCTTTTGCTCGATATGAGTTCCGCACGCAAAGAAGGCCACTTAATGTGGCCTTCGTCTTGCGCAGGACTGTCCGAAATAGCGAGCAAATGCCCAAGCGGCCCTCCCGGCTCAGCCCCGGAGCGGTATTAGAGATGCAGCACGCGGTCGCGAATCTCCTCGGTTCGGCCCTGGTTCCAGAACTGGGTACCGATGTAGCCGCACGTGCGACGGGCAACATTCATCTTCTCCTGATCGCGGTTGCCGCAGTTAGGGCACTCCCACACCAGCTTGCCGTCATCCTCGACAATCTTGATCTCACCGTCGTAGCCGCACACCTGGCAGTAGTCGCTCTTGGTGTTGAGCTCGGCGTACATGATGTTGTCGTAGATGTACTGCATCACGCGAATGACAGCCTTGAGGTTGTCCTGCATGTTGGGAACCTCGACGTAGGAGATGGCACCGCCCGGCGAAAGCTGCTGGAACATGCCCTCGAACTTGAGCTTGTCGAATGCGTCGATCTCCTCGGACACGTGGACGTGGTAGCTGTTGGTGATGTAGCCCTTGTCCGTCACGCCCGGGATGATGCCAAAACGACGCTGCAGGCACTTGGCGAACTTGTAGGTCGTCGACTCAAGCGGGGTACCGTACAGCGAGAAGTCAATATCGCTTTCGGCCTTCCACTCGGCGCACTTGTCGTTCATGTGCTGCATGACGGCCATGGCAAACGGCGTGCCCTCCTTCTCGGTGTGGCTGTGACCCGTCATGTACTTAACGCACTCATACAGGCCGGCATAGCCCAGGCTGATCGTAGAGTATCCGCCCACGAGCAGCTTGTCGATCGTCTCGCCCTTCTTCAGACGCGCCAGGGCGCCGTATTGCCAAAGAATCGGCGCGGCGTCAGAAAGTGTACCCATCAGGCGCTCATGACGGCACAGCAGGGCACGGTGACACAGCTCAAGGCGCTCATCGAAGATCTTCCAGAACTTGTCCATATCCTGGTGCGAGCTCAGTGCGACATCAGGCAGGTTGATGGTCACAACGCCCTGGTTAAAGCGACCATAGTACTTGGGCTTGTTCGGGTCGTAGTTCAGCGCGTTGGCAACGTTGTTAAAACCGTTGCCCGAACGGTCGGGCGTCAGGAAACTGCGGCAACCCATGCAGGTGTAGCAATCGCCGTTGCCGGCGGTCTCGCCCTTAGACAGCTTGAGCTCGCGCATCTTCTTCTCGGAGATGTAATCGGGCACCATGCGCTTGGCGGTGCACTTGGCAGCCAGCTGGGTCAGGTAGAAGTACGGGGAATCCTCGTGAACGTTATCGTCCTCGAGTACATAGATAAGCTTGGGGAATGCCGGGGTAATCCACACGCCGGCCTCGTTCTTAACGCCCTCGTAGCGCTGGCGAAGCGTCTCCTCCACGATCATGGCAAGGTCGTGCTTCTCCTGAGGCGTACGGGCCTCGTTAAGATACATAAAGACCGTCACGAACGGCGCCTGGCCATTGGTGGTCATAAGGGTCACGACCTGATACTGAATCGTCTGGACGCCGCGACGGATCTCGTCACGCAGGCGATCCTCAACGACCTCGCGAACCTTTTCGGGAGATGCGGAAACGCCGAGCTCCTCGAGCTCGCGGGCGACCTCGCCACGAATCTTTTGACGGCTCACCTCAACAAAGGGGGCAAGATGGGTCAGCGAGATGGACTGGCCGCCGTACTGGGAGGAAGCAACCTGGGCGATAATCTGCGTCGCAATATTGCAGGCGGTCGAGAAGCTGTGCGGCTTCTCAATCAGCGTGCCCGAAATAACAGTGCCGTTCTGGAGCATGTCCTCCAGGTTCACCAGATCGCAGTTGTGCATATGCTGGGCAAAGTAATCCGAATCGTGGAAATGGATCAGACCCTCATTATGGGCATCCACGATCTCCTGAGGCAGCAGCACGCGCTGGGTCAGGTCCTTGGAAATCTCGCCAGCCATATAGTCGCGCTGAACGGAGTTGACGGTCGGGTTCTTGTTGGAGTTCTCCTGCTTGACCTCTTCGTTATTGCACTCGATCAGCGACAGAATCTTGTCATCGGTCGTGTTCTTCTGGCGCTTCAGGCTCTGAACATAGCGATAGATGATGTAGTGGCGGGCAACCTCGTAGCAGTCGAGACGCATGATCTCGTCCTCGACCAAATCCTGGATCTCCTCGACCGAAACGGTGTGGCCCGCGTTCTCGCATGCCTCGGCGACGTTTTGCGCCGCATAAACCACCTGGCGGTCGGTTAGACGAGAGCTCTCCTCGACCTCCAAGTTAGCGGCGCGGATGGCATTGACAATCTTATCGATGTCAAAGACAACCTCGGTGCCGCTGCGCTTGATGATCTTCATCCTCTTGCCTCTTTCGCGTCGTAGCCTCATTGCGCTTCAGAGCCAAACGATGCCCGGCAGGGCTTGCCCCTGTCTTACGGCGCCGTCGCGCAATCTGTGTTCTCGATAAACCATAAGCCTCTATGCGGACATTCCCAGGAGCCGATCAAGCGGCTCAAGGACACGTTCAAAAGAGGCAATTAAGGTCTTCGTTCTCTGTCCGCCATCTATCATACGACAAAGATGCATCTATATCCTGTATTCTTTTTTTAGGTCAAACACAACATATAGTGTTTCAGCAGGTCAAAGCAATTAGTCATTTTGCAGACGCATTATAAATGAGGGGTATTTGACAAGTCGGTAAAACGTTACCAACACGGCTACCTGCATGGCAGCTATAAAACCCCCTTAGTCAAGCCACTGACAAATCCTACTAAAACCAAGCCACTCACGCCAAAAGAATCCAAAAGATTATGCTTGACCAACATGTTGCGGTCACGCTCGGCCAGGACGTATGCAATCTGCCGGCACCTCTACGGGACGCGAAGACCATCGCGTACAGACCTTGGATCAATATTTGGTGGCTTATTTGGCGGCGTGCTTGGTGGCAAAACAAAAACAGCCCAGAGGACATAGCCTCTGAGCTGCGAACATTTGGTGGGCGTTAGAAGATTTGAACTTCTGACCTCTTCCGTGTCAGGGAAGCGCTCTCCCCCTGAGCTAAACGCCCAAATGGAGCGGACAACGGGGCTCGAACCCGCGACCCCAACCTTGGCAAGGTTGTGCTCTACCAACTGAGCCATGTCCGCCTGCGAGGATTTAATATACGGGATGATCCACCCAAATGCAAGAACTTTTTTTAAAAAGTTTTGCGACGCTCTCGCGAGGGCATCAGTCGTCACGAAAGGCGCGGACAAACGCAGGCTCGCAGCGAGATGTCCCTACATCTCACCGAGCATGATCCAGGCAGAGCTGTCCTGTGCGAGCCTGCCGTCTGCAAGCGGTGATGAGGTGAGCAGGACCCTGCCCGCCGGCAGCTCCACGGGTGCTGCACCGAAGTTCGTCACACACGCCCAGCCGTTATCGCGGCGATAGGCGATGACGCCGCCCTCAGCGCCCTCGGCACCATCCGCAAGACCGGTGCGCCCGTCAAGATCGAGCCACGCAAGATCGTTGGCGCACCCGCGCAGCTTGCGCCGCAGCCAGAGGGCGTCACGATAGAGCGCAAGCATCGATGTCGGGTCCACTTCTTCCCTATCGGCAGCATAATCGGAAAACCATGCAGGCTGCGGCAGATGGGGCGCTGCATCGGCGTCTGCCGGCGAAAACCCAAACGATCCGCCATGCGCGGGATCGTCCGCCGCCACCCACGGCAGGGGCACACGACAGCCGTCGCGCCCCTTCTCACGCTTCGGTCCGTGCGTATTGGTCGCAGTAGGGTCTTCGAGTGCAGCCCACGGGATATCAGCCACCTCAAAAAGGCCGAGCTCCTCACCCTGATACACGTATGCCGAGCCCGGAAGCGACAGTTCAAGCAAAAGGGCCGCCCGCGCGCGGCGCTCGCCGAGTTCACGGTCCTCGTCATAAGACGACCCGTCGCGTAAGAGCCAGTCGAGCGCAATCTGGTGGTAGCGCGTCGCCTTGATTTGCGGCAGGGCATAGCGTGTCGCCACGCGCGGCACGTCGTGGTTGGAGAGTACCCAGGTCGAGGCGGAATCGGATTCGACGGCTGCCTTCAAGCCCTTCTCGATTGCAGTGTGCATGTCATCATAGGTCCAAGTGGCCTTGGCAAACTCAAAGTTGAATGTCTGGCCAAGCTCGCTGGGACGCGCGTAGAGATACTGGCGCTCGGGCAGCACCCATGCCTCGGCAACGGCACTGCGCGGCGGATTATAGCGGTCGAACACGCGGCGCCACTCGCGATAGATCTCGTGGACCTCATTGCGGTCCCACAGCGGGTGGGTGCCGTCGTCAACCATGTCATCGCCCTCGGCGAGATGCCACCGGTCGAGGTCATCGCGGTCGAGATCCTTGGCGAGACCCTGCGCCACATCAATGCGAAAGCCGTCGACGCCTCGATCGCTCCAAAACGCCAGGACGTCGCAAAAGAGCGCGTGAACCTCAGGGCATGACCAGTCAAAGTCCGGCTGCTCGGGCGTAAACATGTGCAGATACCACTGACCATCCGCAACACGCGTCCATGCGGGGCCGCCAAAGTTGGCATTCCAATTGGTGGGAGGCAGCTCGCCATGCTCGCCGCGACCATCGCGGAAGATATAACGGGCGCGCTCGGGCGATCCGGGGCCGGCGGCAAGAGCGGCTTTGAACCAGGGGTGCTGGCTGGATGAATGGTTGGGCACAATGTCGACGATGACCTTGATGCCGCGCGCGTGAGCCGCAGCGATCATGTCATCGAAGTCGTCAAGCGAGCCGAGACGTGGATCGACATCGCAGTAGTCCGCCACATCATAGCCGCCATCGACAAGAGGCGATGGGTAAAACGGGCTCAGCCAGATGGCCTCGATACCCAGCCGCTCAAGATAGTCCATCTGCTGGGTAATGCCCGCGATATCGCCCAGACCCGAACCAGTCGAATCCTTAAACGAGCGCGGGTAGATCTGATAGATCGCGGCATCGGACATCCATGAGCGCGAAGAAGACTTTTCTGTAGCCATGGGGCGTATCTCCCTTGCAACGAGGTTATGCGAGATGCCCACGATGATACGCCCAAAGCGCACATTCGCAGCAAACAACGCCACAGCCACGCCCCAAAACGCTCGCTCCCTCTCGGGTTCGAGCCCATGCGATGGATACAAAAAAGCCCGGCTACCGTAGTAGCCGGGCTGTTGCGTTTGGAGCGGACAACGGGGCTCGAACCCGCGACCCCAACCTTGGCAAGGTTGTGCTCTACCAACTGAGCCATGTCCGCATATGTAAAACAAAACGGGCGCCGGAGCGCCCGGATGTTGCCTGGAGGCGAAGCCCGGATTCGAACCGGGGGTAAAGGCTTTGCAGGCCTCTGCCTTACCACTTGGCCACTTCGCCGAAAAAGGACCGCCTAAACGGTCCGGAAATGCAATGGAGCGGACAACGGGGCTCGAACCCGCGACCCCAACCTTGGCAAGGTTGTGCTCTACCAACTGAGCCATGTCCGCTTGCGGGTTATTAATTTACGCGAGTTGTCCAAAAGACGCAAGTACTTTTTTCAAAAAACTTGTCTGCCGCATGTTCTTAGTAGCTAAACGCGCTAAAGCGATTGGCTAGGCACACGATTCCAGCGCTCCGCTAAACAGCTTCACCATCTGCACGCGCGTGCCGGCGCCGTCCGTACGACGAGCAACCTCCACGTTATCGACGAGCATACGCATAAGCTTGATGCCACGGCCGCGCTCCTCAGATGCGACCGGTTCGCTCGTTTCATCGATAGAATAGCCGACACCTCGATCAAGCACCTCAACCACAACGCGATCGCCATAGGCCTGAACCGTCAGGACGCACCCGATACCGCCCGCATGGTCATAGGCATTACCCAGCGCCTCCCCCGACGCCAATGCGACATCGTAGCGCTCGTCACGGCGCAACGGAAGCGATTCAAGGAGTTCGGCGATGCGATGTCGGTAGTATGGAAGATTCTCGATACCCTGACGGACCTCGACGCTCTTACTCCAGCGAGGCAGCTCCCCCACCGGAATGGCGGGAATAGACTCCCGTGCCGGCCCCGCGACATGAAGGATATCGACAAGACGAGCAATCTCCAAAAAGCGAACAACTTCACCTGATGCATTGACGAGCGAAAGCAGGCCTTCTCGCCTCATGAGCTCACGAGCGCGCGTAAGCAGGAATGCCAAGCCCGTCGAATCGATAAAGCTAACAGTCTGACAGTTGATGACGACACGACGCACGCCGCGGCCAATCAAAGCATCCAGCCGCCGACGCAGCGCAGGCACCGTGGCGATGTCGATATCGCCTGGTGGCGTCAAAACCGCTATGTCATTCCACTCATTCATACGACCATGGTTCCCCAAAAAAGCCCACTCGATGCATTCGTTTCCCCAACCGTACGGATTCAGCCCGCCCAGCGTCGTCTATGAACGACCCCGTAAAAACTCAAGGGACACCAATGCAATGTCATCGTCCAGCGCCGATTCGGTAAATCGGTCAAGCTCGCCCAAGACCTTGCCGCAAATGCCCGACACGCCCTCCGCCGAAACAGAAAGCAGAAGATCGCGCAAGCGCTGCTCGCCAAAGAACGCTCCGGTGCGGTCACGGGCCTCAATCGTTCCATCCGTATACATAAAGAGCATATCGCCGGGGGCGAACGTAAAGGCACCCGTCTCGTAGACCATGCTCTCAAAGGCACCGATCACGCCCGATTGGCACCCAAGGAGCTCCACTTCTCCCCCGCAGGTCTCGCCGCCGCCACGCGGCGTCGACGACGGCCTAATGACCATAGTGGGAGGATGTCCCGCAGAGCAATAAGTAGCGCGGCCCGCTTTAAGATCGATCTTGGCGATAAACGCCGTCACAAACGTCTCGACCCTCGAAAAGCCCATGAGCATGCTATTGAGCGAGCGTGCCATACGGGCAGGCCCTGCACCCTCCCAGGCATAGGCCGTCAGGGCCGTCTTGACGAGCGCGGACATCGATGCGGCCTCAATGCCTTTGCCAGACACATCACCCAGAATCATGACGGCGCAGTCGTCGGGAAGTCGGATGAGCGTATAGAAATCGCCGCCGACCAACGCCGAGTTCGTGGCCGACAGGTATACCGAATCGGTTGCGATACCCGGAACATCCCCCAGGGAATTTCTCATGCCGATCTGGAGGGTCTGAGCGATATGGCGCTCCTCGCGCTTTTGAGATTCGCCTTCGTAGATCAGTTCAAAGTCATGCGCCAAGTGCACCAAGTAGTCATATTCAAGGTCATCAATCGGCTCTTGGCTGCCATCACGAAGCAGCAGTGCGCGCGTCGTCGGGCCCTTCGCAACAGAAGCAGGAACAATCGCGTCGTTGCTGTGCTTGCCATCACCCTCAGAGCGCGGGCGCCCCGCCTCGATGCCGAAGTCGACGTAGAGACCCTGGCAAGGCAGACCATGCGTCCTAAGCCAGCCTCCCATAGGCATCGATTCATCAACGCGAGTTATACGGACGTGCTTAAGGTCCTCGGCACTCGTGCCGCCCAAAACAGATGCCTCAAAGCCATCAGGGCCAGCTCCCAGACGTGCCGCCGGCGCCGTCGTAGAAAAGAAAAGCTTCTCGGGATCGTCCGGCAAAGCAACGCGACTGCCGCCTTCAAAATCTATGACATAGGAGTCCAGACTGGCGTCATACTCAACAGGGCAAAAATGGCAGTTGAGCATATTGCAGATCTCGGACGATACCGCCTGGGTAGCCGCGGCGGAATCGTCTAGAAAGGTAAACAGCTCATCACGTAAGACATTGAGCGAGCGGCCAAGCTCGGCCGTGCGACGAGAGCGAAGGCTCGATGCCATTCCGACCAGCTGGATAGACAGGTAATCGCAAATGACCTCAAGTACATTAACGTCATAGGCGAGCGGTGCCTGGGGGCGTTTCCAACCAACTTCCAACACGCCAAGGATCTGCGTACCGTAAAAAACGGGAAGACAGATCTCGCTGCGGTACGGAGGCATATCCTGCATGCGCAACAGGTGCTTAGAACGATTATCCAGGTCCATGAACATACCGGAGGCGGCCCTATCGCCCTCAAGGTCCTGCTGAATCGACAAGCGACAGGCACGCGACTCGCGAAGAACATACGTCGGAATGCCAGCGCCATACGGCAAAAACTCGGGCAGGTAGCTGTCGTGCAGCTCCTTGGAGACACCGCGAAGCTTAAAACCGCCGCTCTCAGAAAAATAGATAGCGGCACCCGAAGCATCGAGCGTTCCTACAAGTTGGTTTAAAACGGTATCAAGCAGACTGGGTAACTCATCGGAGCCCACAGTGCTCATAATGACCGAGAGCGTGCCTGAGAGACGCTTGTTCGCCACTCTGAGCTCCGATAACGCACGCTTGAGTTGACGGTCATGAGAATACTGCTCCTCGATACTGTGAAGTGCCACCAGGACGCGTGGCGCTCGGCGCCCAAAGATGCGTGGAGGCGTTACGGAGCCTGCACGAACCAAGACGGGGATAAAGGAGCCGTCACTCAGCTTGAGCATCAGTTCGCTCTCGGAGCCATCAGTTTCAAATGGCAGACGATGTTCCGTCGCACGTTCAAAAGCGGACGAATACAGGACGTCTTTAACATCTCCACCGACGACATCGGCGCGTTCTTCGCACATCAAACCAAGTAAGCGATTATTCACATGCAGAATGGTTCCGTCGAGCTCGCAGATGATGACAGCATCACTCGTGATCTCGACTAGTTGGGCAACGTCTGCCCACTCGTTGCGTTCAAGCGTTTCCATCGTGGACCCCACCGTCTATCGGTAACAAAAAAGCCTCCGAAGAGGCTTCTCAAATGCGATGGTGTCGGAGGCGGGACTTGAACCCGCATGACCAAAAAGCGGTCACTAGCACCTCAAGCTAGCGCGTCTGCCAATTCCGCCACTCCGACATGCTATGTTGTTGATTCACGGTTCGTTTTGTTGGACCCGCGCGTTCAACGAGGAAGATAATAACCTATGATTCGAGAACTGTGCAAGCACTTTTTTCAAAAAAGTTTACGAATTTGTAAATGCGCAGGTAAATCCGTGTGTCCGGCCCCGAATCGGTGTTGCCTCCCGGCGCGTCCTCGGGCATGAGCGATATTTTGCTGCGCACTTCGTGCTACAAAATATCGCTCCCCCTGCGGAATGCGCCGGGAGGCAACACCGATTCGGGGCCTGCGTCCACGTACTCCATGCGCCGTTCTCAAACATGTTCTGGGGGCTGATGCAAATTTGGTGGCTCGGCTTTGCCGAGCCCTTATATAAGGAGGCCGGAGCTAAAGCTCCGGCCTCACTAACTTTCCTATTAGATTAAGTGAGCGATCGAGGAATCGCACTCCCCTTGCCGAGTTACCGCAGGGCCCGCCCTGAAGTTACTTTTCAGAACACTCCGCAGGACGCAAGAAACCCCCGCCGCACGAAGTGCGCAGCGGGGGTTTCTTGCATGTCCGAGGACGTTCTGAAAAGTAACTTCAGGGCGGGCCCGGACGAGAACAACCGACTACAGGTCGATGTGTGATTCCTTGATCGGGAACGGCTCCGCGAAGTGGCAGGCGCAGCAGTGACCCGGTGCGACTTCCTTAAACTCGGGAAGCTTCTCAGAGCAAATACCCTGCGCGATCGGGCAGCGGGTGTGGAAACGGCAACCGGTCGGCGGATCCAACGGTGACGGCGGATCGCCGGCGAGGATGATGCGCTTACGGGTCTTCTGGATATCCGGATCGGGAACCGGCACGGCAGACAGCAGCGACTGCGTGTACGGATGGTGAGGCTCGCTATAGAGCGTCTTCCAGTCCGAAACCTCGACCATCTTGCCCAGATACATAACGGCAACGCGATCGGAGATATGCTGCACGACAGACAGGTCGTGGGCGATAAACAAATATGCAGTACCGAACTTGTCCTGGAGTTCCTTGAGCAGGTTCAGAACCTGGGCCTGAATGGACACATCCAAAGCGGAAACCGGCTCGTCGCAGATGATCAGCTTGGGCTTCAAAGCGAACGCGCGGGCGATGCCGACACGCTGACGCTGACCGCCGGAAAACTCATGAGGATAACGGTTGATGTGCTCGGGGTTCAGTCCGACAACGTCGAGAAGCTCGCGGACGCGCTCAATGCGCTCCTCCTTGGTGCCCACGCCGTGAATGGTCATGGGCTCGGAGACAATCTCACCGATGGTCATACGAGGGTTGAGCGAAGCATAAGGATCCTGGAAGATAAACTGCATCTCGCGACGCATGTCCTTGATCTCATGCTTGCTCATCTCGGCAACATCTTTACCCTGGAAGAACACCTTACCGGCGGTCGGCTTGGTCAGACGCATGATGGTGCGGCCCGTGGTGGACTTACCGCAACCAGACTCGCCAACCAGACCAAAGGTCTCGCCCGGATAAATCTCAAAAGAGATGTCGTTTACAGCAGAGACGACACGCTTGGAGAAGCGCTTGGCGAACATGCCGGACTCAGCGGGGAACTCCTTAGAGAGGTGCTCGACCTTCAGCAGCGGAGTACGCTCGTTGGTATCTGCCATTACGCCTCGCCTCCCTTCTTGGAATCCTTGCGCGTACGGGACGTCACAGGAGCGTTCTTGAGGAACTCGGGGTCGCCAGCGTAGTGGCACGCAGAATAGTGACCAGACTCGGTAACAAAACGCTCGGGGCGCTGCTTGCGGCACTTATCCGTCGCATAGGGGCAGCGAGGAGAGAAGACACAGCCCTCGGGCAGGTTCATGAGCGAAGGCGGGTTGCCATGAATCGGCGTAAGCGGCTTCTTCTCATCGATGGCCTGCTCCGGGATGGAGCGGATAAGGCCCCAGGTGTAGGGGTGGCGGCTCTCGTAGAAGATTTCCTCAGCAGTACCGAACTCGACGGGACGGCCGGCGTACATAACCATGATCTTGTCGGCCATATCAGCGACAACGCCCAGGTCATGGGTGATCATGATGATGGCGTTGCCGTTCTTCTCCTGCATTTCCTGCATAAGCTCAATAATCTGAGCCTGAATGGTAACGTCCAGGGCAGTCGTGGGCTCGTCGGCAATCAAAATATCGGGATCGCAGGCAAGAGCCATGGCAATCATGACGCGCTGACGCATACCGCCAGAGAACTGGTGCGGATACTCATTGACGCGCTTCTCGGGCTCGGGAATACCAACGAGGTCCAAAAGCTCGGTGGCACGCTTGAGCGCCTCCTGCTTGGAGTAGCCGCGGTGCAGACGAAGACCCTCGCCCACCTGCTTGCCGATCTTATAGACCGGGTTCAAGGAGGTCATAGGATCCTGGAAGATCATCGCGATGTCGTTACCGCGAATGTGCTGCATCTCTTCCTCGGTCATCTCGAGGATAGAACGACCGCGATAGCGAACGTCGCCGCCCTCGATCTTTCCCGGAGGCATCGAGATAAGACCCATGATGGTCATGGCGGTCACGGACTTACCGGAACCGGACTCACCGACGACACCCAGGGTCTCGCCGCGATCGAGCGTGTAGGAGACACCGTCGACAGCGCGAACAACGCCATCCTCGGTGTGGAAATACATCTTAAGGTCATCGACCTCGAGCAGATGCTGGCCCTCGGGAACAGGCTGGTCCTTCAGGTCCACATAGTTCTTGTTCTTCTTCATCCTTATGCGTCCTTCATCTTGACGTCGAGGGCGTCGCGCAGACCGTCACCCAGCAGGGTGAAGGCGAGCACCGTCGAGAGAATTGCCAGACCGGGCATGATCATCATCCAGGGAGCGGTCAGAAGATACTGCTGACCGTCCTGAATCATGGAGCCCCACGAAGGCGTAGGCGGAATAACGCCCATGCCGAGGAAGGACAGAGCGGACTCGGTCAGAATGGCGCCACCAATGTTCATGGTCGCGTAGACCACGATGGAGGCGACGGAGTTCGGGAAGATGTGACGTACGACGATACGAGCATCGGATGCACCCATCGCGCGCGCAGCATCAACATAGTCATTTTCCTTGACCGTCAGGATCGCGGATCGGAAGACGCGCGCAATCGAAGGCCAGCCGAGAATACCGATGGCGATAAAGACGTTCTGAAGGCCACGGCCGATAACGGCGATCATGGCGACAACGAACAGCACGTACGGGAACGCCAGGAAGATGTCCGCACAGCGCATGATGATCGTATCCCAGATGCCGCCGTAGAAACCGGCCAGAGCACCCATGACCAGACCAATTAGCGTGGAGATCGCGGTGGCCATAATTCCGACGGACAGCGAAACGCGCGCACCGTAGATAACGCGGACGAGAATGTCGCGACCAAGGGCGTCGGTGCCAAACGGATGCTCTGCACACGGAGCCAACAGCGACGTCTCGGCCATAGTGGTCGAGTCGGAAGCCGTCGGGGAACCGAGCCAGGGCTTAGCCCACAGATCTGCAGTCAGGGCAACCACAACGACGATGATGATCCAGCAGACACCGATAACGGCGAGCTTGTTCTTACGAAGACGCTTAAAAGCGTCGCCCCACAGCGTGCGGGACTTGGCGGGAGCAGATGCGGCCTTGGTGGCGGTAGCCTGCTCCTGAGACTGAGAATCAGTTTCCTGCATGAGACGTACCTCCCTTAGGCCTTATCCGACGGACCGCCAAGGCGGATGCGCGGGTCGAGGAATGCATAGCTAATGTCGACGAGCAGGTTGATCACCATGACGACGACAACGATGAGCGTAACGCCGCCCATAACGATGGGCCAGTCACGCATGCTAATGGCGCGATAGACCTCATAGCCGATACCGGGCCAGTTAAAGACCGTCTCGGTCAGGATGGCGCCCGAAAGCATGCCGCCAAAGTCGACACCAATATAGGTAACGACGGGGATGAGTGCATTCTTAAGCGCATGCTTGACGATGATCGCACGATTGGAGAGACCCTTGGCCTTTGCCGTACGGATGTAATCCTGGTTCATGACGTCAAGCAGCTGCGAGCGCATAATGCGCGCAGCATAAGCGGTCGAAACCGAAGCCAGCGTAATGGTCGGAAGCACATAGTGCATCCAATCCTGATACTGAGAGCTGGAACCGCCGGCACCCGAGATCGGCATGGAGATTGCACCGCCCGTGGCGTCCTTGAGGATGACGCCAAAGAACAGCTGCAGCAACATACCGAGCCAGAAGGCCGGGACCGCAACGAGGATCGACGTGGTGAGCGTTACCAAAATATCCCAGAAGGAATAACGCTTTACCGCCGAAATGATACCCGCACCGATACCCATAATTGCCTCGAGCACGATGGCGCACGCGGCAAGTTTGACCGTATACGGATACTTCTGGGCAAAGATTTCCGTAACCGGCAGCTTGCGCTGATACGAATTGCCCAGATCGCCATGAAGCAGGCCGTTCATGTAATACAAGTAACGGTCCACGAGCGACGTTTGAACGGGGTCGCCGTTCTCGTCAAGGATCGCGTTGCCGTCCTCGTCCGTCTGGACCAGGTGATAGCGGACGCGAAGCTGAAGCTCCACCTCGGGGGACAGAGCCTTGTCTCCACCGATCAGCTTGATCGGATCTCCCGGCACGATATTCTGGAGGGCGAACAGAATCAGCGTAACGCCCAAAAACACCGGGATGAACTGAAGCACACGTTTAACGATGTACTTACCCATACCACTCCCCTATCTAGGGATTAACCTAAATGGGATGCCGATCGCCAGACCGGCATCCCAAAATTACCATCAGCCAGTTTACCCCAGGTTAGGGAGAACTGTATGTTTCCCATGAGGTCTACGTAAATACTTGACCCTCACGGAAGCTGCAAACTCTTAGGCGAGCTCAGCGGTACCCAGATCGGCGTGCTTCTGCGGATCGACATAGAGGTGCTTAATGCGATCGGAGCCGGCGATGGTGTGCGTGTAGAACATAATCGGGATGACCGGGCAGTCGGCAGCGACCATTGCGTCGGCCTCCTGCATCTTAGCGACGCGCTCCTCGTCGTCAACAATAGTACGAGCCTCGTCGACCTTGGCGTCGAACTCGGGGTTGTTGTAACCGGAGCGGTTGTCGCCACCGAGGGAGTCGGAGTGGAACAGCGGATACAGGAAGTTGTCCATGATCGGGTAGTCGGCAATCCAACCCAGACGACCGAACTGATAGTTAAAGTTCTGATACTGCTCGAGCAGGGCAGACCACTCAGGGGTATCGGAGACAGCGGTAACGCCAACCTTGGCGAGGTCACCGATGATGGACTCCATGATCTCCTTGTGACCGCCGTCCTGGTTGTAGGACAGGGTCACGCTAATGCCACGATCGCCGTTAGCGCCAGCGGGAGCAACCTTGTCGAGGTACTCGTTAGCCTTGTCGACATCGTAGACGCAGAACTCCCATGCGCCCTCCTTGTAGCCATCGATGCCCGGAGGAACAATGCCGTCGGCAGGGGTACGGGTACCCTTGAAGATGGTCTTGCAGATGGCCTCACGGTTAATGGCCAGGGAGATGCCCCTACGCAGGTCGGCGTTGTTGAACGGCTCGGCCGTGGTGTTGCAGGTCAGATAGTACGTGGAAGGCTCGGCGCCGAGCAGCATGCGCTCGCCGTCACCCATGGTGTAGCCGTCCTTGGACACGCCGCGATCCTTCTTGGCGGCATCGATCTGAGCGACGGGAACGTCGCAGACATCGAGGTTACCGGCCTGGAACTCCTTGTAAGCGGTCTCCATGTCCTTGATGACCTGGAAGTGGATGCCATCGATCTTGGCCTTGTCGCCATAGTAATCGTCGAACTTCTTGACGTTGATCTCCTGGCCATCCTCCCACTTGCCGTCCATCATGAACGGGCCGTTACCGACCGGGGCAAGATAGAAGCTCTTGACATCGGACTCGGCGCACTCGGGAACCGGGGCCAGAGCCGGATGAGAGGCGACGAAGGGGAAGTCAGCGTAAGCGGAAGACAGCTTGACGACGAGGGTCTCATCGTCGGGGCACGTAACACCGCTGAGCTCGGTAGCGTTACCGGCAAGCAGGTCGTCATAACCCTCGACCATGGAAAGGTGATAGGAGACCTCGGAAGGGCCGTACTCGGTAGCGATGGCCGACTTGGTGTTGACCAGACGCTCCCAACCGAGCTTGAAGGACTTGGAGGTAACGTCGTCACCGTTGTGGAACTTGGCCTTCCTGATCTTGAAGGTAAACTCGGTGGCGTCGTCATTGGACTCAAAGGACTCGCAAGCCAGCGGAACGATCTCGCCCTTCTCGGCGTCGTAAGAGGTCAGAGCGTCAAAGAGCTGGTACTCGACCTGAGTGCCCTGGTCCTCCTGGACGTTGTAGGGGTCGATGCAGACCGGGTTGTTGATGTAGAAGTTCAGCGTCGAACCGGACTCAGAACCGGAAGCGTCGCCACCCTTCTTGCCGCATGCGGCAAGAAAAGCCATGGAGCTCGCAGCAAGGGTACCGCCAACGAAGGCGCGACGACCCATAACGGGCTGGTGGAACATAGAATCAGCCATGCCATCCTCCTTATGAGATAGGACAAAGAAATGTTCAGTCGGACACATGTCGAGACAATCCGATCCGAACCATAAAAACGTCGCCCGTCGCTATGGCTGGTTATGCACAACGGACCAACGTTTCGCAATACAGTAGCGCATTTTATGCACGATTTGGGGCTAATTCCGGTCAACGGTCAAGAATTTCTTTAGTTGGGCGAAGTATGTGGGGATATTTTGACTCTGTTACAAATTTGTAAACAAAAAGGGTCCCGCACTTGCGGAACCCTTTTCAATTATTTTATGCGGCTCGTGCTTAGAAGCCGACGATGCCCTGCGGGAAGAAGAACATGCACAGGACGACGCACACGGCAAAAACGACGGCCATAATTACCGTCAGGCGATCGAGGTTCTGCTCCATGACGCCCGTGGCAGAGCTGGAGTTATACAGCGAGCTAGCGATCATATCCGAAACGCCGGTGCCCTTACCGGAATGCATCAGGACGAGAATCGTCAGCGCCACGGCAGAGACAGCCCAAACGACAAACAGAAAAATCTGGAACGGACCCATAGATAAGCTCCTTAATAGAACAATTCAAACTACAGTACTGTACCACAACCCCCGCTCTCCCCTACCCGCCACTCGGGGACGGGGTAGAAATGGCAGAAATAGCTCTTGATTTTCATCTATTAAAGTGATTTGAGGGCATTTCGAACGACATAGCGTCCAAGCCCCGTAAGACGGCCAATCTGTCGTTCACTAAAGCCAGCCTCATACAGCCTGCGAACAGCTTCGGCACGTTCAAATGGACCGGGAAGCCCCATAACATCATGGGGATCCATGCCGTCTAGGACTCCCCTAGCCTTGCGCTCCTGCTCAAATACCGTCATCGAACGGCCAGAATTCAATACATAGGTATCCTTGCGGCCCGATTTGCTAAAGGATTCAAAATTTCCCCGTCCGCCGATTAGGCTAAATAGGATGCTCCGATCCAGGTGGCCGCCTTCACCAAGGTAGGCTTGATAGCTGCTCCATTGGTAGGCCTCCGGGCGGCAACCAAGCTCAATCGGATTATCGTGAATGTAGCGAATTGCCTGCATAAAATAGTCATTAGACTCAATAGGCTTACTTTTATAGCGATCCTGAAATACGGGGCCGCAGCGTCCGGTCACCCTGTTGAAAAACTGACCATAGAGGGTTCCTATGTAATGGACGACCTCCCACATATGGTCCTCGCGATCAGAAAGCAGCATATGCACATGGTTGTCCATGAGGCACCAGGCGCATAACGAAGCCTTGTACTGCGTGCATGCTTCACCCGCTACGGACATGAAAAACCTGCGTTGATAATCCTCTTCGAATAGGTACTGCTTGCCACAGCCTCTCATCATCACATGGTAATAGCCGTAGGGGGACTTTACTCTGGCCTGCCTTGTCATTGCTGGACCTCACAATCCGCATGCATGTTTGCGTCAAACTCTACCCAGATAGGCATTAATACAAGGTTGGCAACGAAAGAAAACTAGTCAGCGGCAAACCATCACAGGCAAACGGGAAGTCAAGCTTTAGAGGAAAAATATTTCTACCATTTCTACCCCGTCCCCAAATGGCAGAAAAAGGGGGTTGTCCGATTGTGGACAACCCCCTTACTAGAAAACGTTATTTGTTTTCTCTTAGGCCTCGGTGGCGAGCACGCGACCCGTCATCTCGGCGGAAGGCTCAATACCAGCCATGGTGAGCATGGTCGGAGCGATATCGGAAAGACGACCGTCCTCGATACCGGTGAGCTGTGCCTTCTCATCAACGATGATGAACGGTACACGGTTGGTGGTGTGAGCCGTAAACGGATGCTTGGAACCGTCAGAAGCAACGTCAAACATGTGATCGGCGTTGCCGTGGTCGGCGGTAATCAGCGCAAAGCCGCCCTTGGCGAGAATCGCCGGGACAACCTTGGACAGGGCATCGTCAACAGCCTCGACGGCCTTAACGGCGGCGTCGAAGACACCGGTGTGACCAACCATGTCGCAGTTTGCGAAGTTCACGATGTAGAAATCAGCGCGATCCTCGTTGATGGCAGCGACGAGCTTCTCGGTAACCTCGGGAGCGCTCATCTCAGGCTGCAGATCGTAGGTAGCGACCTTGGGGGAAGCGACGAGCACGCGCTCCTCGCCCTCCTTGGGCTCCTCGATGCCGCCGTTGAGGAAGAACGTCACGTGGGCGTACTTCTCGGTCTCGGCGGTGTGCAGCTGCTTCAGGCCATTGGCGGCGATAACGTCGGCCAGGACGTTCTCGGGGAACGTCTTGGGGAAGGCGACCTCGACATCAAACGTCGGATCGTACTCGGTCATCGTCACAAAGTGCGAAAGCTTGATCTGCTTGCGCTCAAAGCCGTCGAACTCCTTGTCCGTGAACACGCGGGTCATCTGACGGGCGCGGTCGGGACGGAAGTTGAAGAAGATGGCCGCGTCGCCCTCGTGGATGCCCTCGTTGTGGGCAGCGAAGGGCTCGACGAACTCGTCGCCGCGCGGGTCCTTCTCGTAGTAGGCCTTGATGCCGGCAACGGGGTCGACATCGGCATCGGACGCATTGACCATGACGTCGTAGGCACGCTGGATGCGCTCCCAACGGTTGTCGCGGTCCATGGCCCAATAGCGGCCAGAAACGGTGGCGACGCGAGCGTCGCAACCGGTCTCCTCGGAAATCTTAGCCAGGAAGGCGCAGAACTCGCTCATGTAGCCGGCACCGGACTGCGGGTCAACATCGCGGCCATCCATGAAGGCGTGGACGCGAACGGTCTTGACGCCATGCTGGGCAGCCATCTTGACCAGGGCCTCGACGTGGTTCATGTGGGAGTGAACGCCGCCAGGGCTCATAAGGCCCATGAGGTGAAGGGTCTTTCCCTCAGCCTTGACATCGTCCATAGCCTTGACGAAAACCTCGTTCTTGGCGATGGAGCCGTCCTTGATGGCATTGTTGATGCGCGAAAGCTCCTGGAACACGATGCGGCCGGCACCGATGTTGAGGTGGCCTACCTCGGAGTTGCCCATCTGGCCGTCGGGAAGGCCAACGTCCTCGCCCGAAGCACCGAGCGTGGTGTGGGGGTACTTCTCGTACAGGCCATCGAGGAAGGGCGTCTTGGCAGCGGCGACGGCGTTCTCGCCATCGGCCGGAGCAAGGCCGCAGCCATCCATGATGATCAGGAGTGCAGGAAGATGACGCTGTGCCATATGTCCTACTCGCCTGCCTTGACGACCATAGAGGCGAAGTCGGCAGCCTTGAGCGAAGCGCCGCCCACGAGGGCGCCGTCAACGTCGGGCTTGGCGACGAGCTCGGCAATGTTGCCGGGCTTAGCGGAACCACCGTACAGGACACGGATGCCGTTGGCGAGCTCCTCGCCAAACATCTCCTTGAGGGTCTCACGGATAGCGCCGCAGACCTCCTGAGCGTCCTCGGCGGTAGCGGTCTTGCCGGTGCCGATGGCCCAGATGGGCTCGTAGGCGACGACGACCTGCTTGGGGCAGGTGATCTCAAGACCAGCAAGGCCAGCCTTGACCTGGTTCACGACGTGCTCGACATAGGTGCCGGCCTCGCGGACCTCAAGGGACTCGCCGCAGCAGAAGACGGGAACAAGACCGGCGGCAACGAGGGCCTTGGCCTTCTTGTTCTGGTCCTCGTCGGTCTCGTGGAAGTAGTCGCGACGCTCGGAGTGACCGATGATGCAGTAGGTGCAGCCAGCGGACTTGAGCATGTCGCAAGAGGACTCACCGGTGAAGGCACCCTTGGCCTCCCAGTACACGTTCTGTGCACCGAGGGCGATGGGGGCAGCCTGAATGCGGTCATGGACCGTAGTGATGTCGATGGTCGGAGGGCAGACGAGCACCTCGACGCCAGCCGGAACCTCGGGCAGAGCCTGGGCCAGCTCGTCGGCGAGCTTGGCAGCCTCGGCGACGTCGTTGTTCATCTTCCAGTTACCAGCGATAAGAAGGGTGCGGTTAGGCATCGAGAAGCGCCTCCACTCCGGGCAGGGCCTTACCCTCGACGAGCTCCATGGAAGCGCCACCGCCGGTGGAGATCCAGCTCATCTTGTCGGCCAGGTTGAACTTGTTGACAGCTGCGACAGAGTCGCCACCACCGATGATCGAGGTGCAGTCGGCCTCGGCGACAGCCTCGGCGATAGCCTGGGTGCCATGAGCGAAGTTGTCGAACTCGAAGACGCCCATGGGGCCATTCCAGAACACGGTCTTGGCGCCCTTGACGGCCTCGGCGTAGAGCTCCTCGGTCTTGGGGCCGATGTCCATGCCCTCACGATCGTCGGGGATAGCGTCGGAAGCGACAACCTCGGGGACAGCATCCTCGCCAAAGTGATCGGCAACGCGGTTGTCGATGGGGAGCAGGATCTTGACGCCCTTCTCCTCGGCCTTCTTGAGCATCTCGCCGGCGCGCTCGACCCAGTCCTCTTCCTTGAGGGACTGACCGACGGACAGGCCCTGAGCCAGGAAGAAGGTGTAGGCCATGCCGCCACCGATAATCAGGGTGTCAGCGGAGTCGATGAGGTGATCGAGAACGCCGATCTTGGAGGAAACCTTGGAACCGCCGACGATAGCGACGAAGGGGCGCTCGGGCTCGGCGAAGATGCCGGTCAGCGTGTCGACCTCCTTCTCAAGCAGGAAGCCAGCGACGGCAGGCAGGTAAGCGGCGGGGCCCACGACGGAACCCTGGGCGCGGTGAGCGGTGCCGAAGGCATCGAGAACGAAGACGTCACCATAGGAAGCGAGCTTCTTGGCGATCTCGGGATCGTTCTTCTTCTCACGCTTATCGAAGCGGACGTTCTCGAGAACGAGAACCTTGCCCGGCTCGACGGCAGCGACAGCCTCGGCAGCCTTCTCGCCGTAAGTGTCGGCGACAAAGGCAACGTCGAGACCAGAGAGCTCGGCGAGCTTCTTGGCGACGGGCTCGAGGGACAGCTCGGGCTGGAAGCCGGTGCCATCGGGACGGCCGAGGTGGCTCATGAGGATGACGCGAGCGTTGTGCTCAACGAGATAGTTGATGGTGGGCAGGGCAGCCTTGATGCGGGTGGTGTCGCCAACGACGCCATCCTTGATAGGCACGTTGAAGTCAACGCGGACGAGAACGCGCTTGCCGTCGACATCGATGTCGCGGACGGTCTTCTTGGTAAAGGCCATGTTTGCTTCTACCTTTCGTACGTGTCTGCCTTCCATTACGGCAGACGATTTCTTATAAAAAGGACGCGACCCTAGGGTGTAAGCCCTATAAGGCCGCGCCCTTCTTTAGACGCTCAACGAGCTATTCGCTAAAAGCTAAATTAAGCAACGAACTTCTCGAAGTACTTGATGGTGCGGACCATCTGAGAGGTGTAGGAGTTCTCGTTGTCGTACCAAGAGGTGACCTGAACGAGGGTCTGGCCGTTGCCGAGGTCAGAGCACATGGTCTGAGTGGCGTCGAAGATGGAGCCGTGGGTCTCGCCGACGATGTCGCGGGAGACAATCTGGTCCTCGTTGTAGGCGAAGGTCTCGGGGATGGTCTCGGCGTAGGCCTTCATGGCAGCGTTGACCTCGTCGACGGTGACCTTCTTGTCAACGACGGCGTAGAGGTTGGTCAGCGAGCCGGTCGGCGTCGGGACGCGCTGGGCGGCACCGATGAGCTTGCCGTTGAGCTCGGGGAGAACCAGGCCGATGGCCTTGGCAGCGCCCGTGGTGTTCGGGACGATGTTCTCGGAGCAGGCGCGGGAGCGACGGAAGTTGCCCTTGCGCTGCGGGCCGTCGAGCGGCATCTGGTCGCCGGTGAAGGCGTGGATGGTGGTCATGATGCCGGACACGATGGGAGCGAAGTCGTTCAGACCCTTGGCCATCGGGGCAAGGCAGTTGGTGGTGCAGGAAGCAGCGGAGATGATGTTGTCCTCAGCGGTCAGCGTCTCATGGTTGACGTTGTACACGATGGTGGGCAGATCGCTGCCGGCCGGAGCGGAGATGACGACCTTCTTGGCGCCAGCGTTGATGTGGGCCTGAGCCTTAGCCTTGCTGGTGTAGAAGCCGGTGCACTCGAGAACGACGTCGACGTCGAGGTCGCCCCAAGGCAGGTTGTTGGCGTCGGCCTCCTTGTAGATCTTGATCTCCTTGCCGTCAACGGTGATGGAATCCTCGCCAGCAACGACCTCGTGATCGCGAGCGTAGTTGCCCTGCGTGGAGTCGTACTTCAGCAGGTAAGCGAGCATATCGGGAGAGGTGAGGTCGTTGATAGCGACGATCTCGGAGCCCTCATGACCGAACATCTGACGGAAAGCCAGACGACCGATGCGACCGAAGCCGTTAATAGCAACCTTTACTGCCATTGTGTCTCCTTTCGTAAGGCCCCCGCGAGCTACAGCGCCCGCCGTTGAGGCCCACAAACTAACCACTCGCCTAATATACCTTTTTTTTGACTTGAATTTCACGAGAATGCTCGAAATTGAAAATCAAATTTACGTTAAAACGTTTTAAAGAATAAAATAGCAGCTAAATCCGTATATAAGTCGATACTTCAAACTACTTGTTTGCTTCAATGAGCTTTTCAAGCCTCAAAACGCGATGGTACAGGGCAGACTTCGACAAGGGAGGGTCAGCCATCTCGCCCAGATCGCGCAGCGACAGATCGGGATAGCGCTCGCGCAGGTCGCAAAAGACTGCCAAGGCGTCCGGAAGCGTGTCGCGCAAACCCCGCTGTTCGAGCTCATCGATCAACGCAAGCTGATGCTGGGCGGCACCCGCACTTCTGGTCTGATTGGCCAGTTCGGCATTCACGCGACGGTTTACGTCGTTCTTAACCAATTTGACCGCGCGCGCCTCCTCAATCTCGGCAACGCTGCGCTTGGCACCAATCAGCTTTAGGAGCTGCTCGATCTCCTCGGCGCTCTTAATGTAGACAGCAAAGGATCCGCGCCGCGCGTTAACGCGCGCATGGACCCCAATCTGCTTCAATAGATCGCAAAGTCCCCGAGCATACTGCTCGCCCTGCACCGCGATCTCCAAATGAAAGTCGCCGCGGGGATCGGCCACGAAACCGCCGGCGATGAGCGCGCCGCGGATGTAGGCAAGCCTGCAGCAGGGACGGGCAACGGTGTGCCGGGGAACACCAGCGACGAGCCCTCCCCTGCGGTCGAGAATGCCCAGCAGCACCAGAGCCTTGTCCAGGTCGGGCTGATCGGGCAGGGTAATGAGATAGTTACGGACCTTATGCAAGACCGATTTACGAACGGTGAATTCCGTTTTGAGCTTAAGGATGCGATGCGTCAGCGTGATCATCGTGCGCGCGACGGCACCCGTCTCGGTCGCGACCGTCAAACGATACCGCCCGGAGCCGGCCAGCGAAAGTGTACCGCTCACACGCGTCAGGGCGGCAAGCGTCGACAAATCGCAGTATTCACATTCGGGTTCGCAGCGCGCGAGCTCGTCACGCACCTCGGCGGTAAACGACATGCAGGCCTATGCTTTCGTGTTGGCGCGCGACAGGTCGCGATGGGAAATGCTCACATGATATTGGGCACCTTCTAAATAACGTGCCGTGGCCTCGGCGATGGCAACGCTGCGGTGTTGACCGCCCGTGCAGCCGATGGCAATAGAAAGCTGTGGCTTGCCCTCCGCGATATAGCCGGGCATGACCGTATCGAGCAGCTGCGTCCAGGCCTTCCAGAACTCCTGGGTCTTGGGATGGTCCAGAACAAAGTCGGAGACTTTCTTATCGAGACCGGTCATGGTGCGCATCTCGGGATCGTAGAACGGATTGGGCAGGAAGCGGACGTCGATCATAATGTCCGCCTCGACGGGCATGCCGTGCTTAAAGCCAAACGAGAACACGTGAACGTCCATGAGCTGCTGGTCGGACAGCTCGGAGAACGCCATGCGCAATTTGTTGCGCAGGGCAGAGGTGCGCAGGCGGCTCGTGTCGATGATCATATCGGCTCGATCGCGCACGCCCTGCAGCTGCAGGCGCTCGCGCTGAATCGCATCGGCCGTAGTCTCCCCCGGCTTGGCAATGGGGTGGCGGCGGCGGTTTTCGCTATAACGACGGATCAGCACCTCGTCAGAGGCCTCGAGAAACACGATGTCACAGCTCATCTCGCGCTCCTCGAGTGCGGCAACGGCATCGAGCAGCTCATCGAACAAGCCCTGGCTGCGCAGGTCGCAGGTGACGGCAAGATGCCTGCCCACGCCCGTATTGATGCCGACGAGTTCGGCAAGCTGGGCGATCAGACGCGGAGGCAAGTTGTCGATGCAAAAGTAGCCCATGTCCTCGAACACATGCATGGCCTGCGTTCGGCCCGATCCGGACATTCCGGTGATGATGACGATATCGGGGATGCGCTCCGAGCGCTCCGCCGCATCCATGGCATCTCCCTTTTGCATGTGTGC
The DNA here is from genome assembly GCA_902492235.1 of uncultured Collinsella sp. Lineage (GTDB taxonomy): Bacteria > Actinomycetota > Coriobacteriia > Coriobacteriales > Coriobacteriaceae > Collinsella. The sequence goes on from CABUKS010000002.1 coordinate 106,529, forward strand.
CTCCTAAAACAAGCGCGGGACCCGGCCAGCGGATCCCGCGCGATCAATTGCCTTTATTGAGTATACCGCCCCAAGCGGATACGAGACCTGTCTTACGCCTCAAGCGCAGCCTTGAACCAACTTGTAATACTCGTGGGGTGCGTGATGGCGGTGCCGACGACAACGGCCCAGGCGCCCGCATCAATCGCGGCGCGGGCCTCCTCGGGCGCGTGCACGCGGCCCTCGCAGATGATGGGAAGACCGGGGAATTCCTCGGTCGCCTGACGCAGAAGCGGCAGATCGGGGCCATCGGCCATGGTGCAGTCGATAGCGGCAACACCATGAGAAAGCGTGGTGGACACCAGGTCGAAGCCCATGTCGACAGCACGACGAATATCCTCGATGGTGGCACAGTCGGCCATCAGGAGCACGCCCTCCTCGTGCAGCGGACGGAAGGTGTCCTCGACGGTCTTGCCATCGGGACGCGGGCGATCGGTGGCGTCAATCGCCACGATATCGGCACCGGCGGCAACGCAGGCGCGAGCGTGGCGCAGCGTCGGCGTGATGTAGACGCCCTCGTGCCCATCCTTCCACAAGCCGATGACGGGGACCTCACAGCGGCCCTTAATGGCGGCGATGTCGGCAAGGCCCTGGCAGCGAATGGCGGCGGCGCCGCCGAGCTCGCAAGCGCGAGACATTTGAGCCATGGTCTCGGGCGTGCGAAGCGGCTCGCCCATATACGCCTGAACGCTCACGACGAGCTTGCCCTTCAGGGATTGAATCAAAGGATCGACGGTCATGTTCGACTCAACCTTTCTTAAAACAGCCTTCTGAGACACCGCACCTTGACGTTCAAACCGTCGCTCACGTACCGAAGTACGCTTCGCTCCTCTTTCACGTCAATCTGCGGCACCTCAGAAGGCGCACTTGGTAGTTATGTTTACTTCAACGATGCAAGAAGGTGTTCGGCGGCACCGATGAGCGGAGCATCGCCCTCCAGAGAACCGATGAGGATCGGCGTGTCCTGAAGCGGATCGAGCGCCTGGCTGGCATAGCCCTCGTGCACCGAATCCTTCCACGTCTGTGAACGCCAATCGGGACCTTGGTGAATCACGCCGCCCGAAAGCACGATGACCTCAGGGTCCAGGATGTTAGCGAGCGAGCCCAAGCTGGCACCCAGCGCAAAGCCGGCGTCATGGATGACCTCGGTCGCCTTTGCGTCGCCCGCACGGCACAGGTCGTTCACATCGCGACCGACCGAAGGACGGCTGGGGTCGACGCGACCAAAGCGCTCATCGTACATACGACCAATGGAAGTGCCCGAAGCAACCGACTCAAGATGGCCAGAACGTCCGCAGGCGCAGGGAATGCCAGCGGCAGCCGAGCACTCGATGTGGCCCATATGACCAGCAGCACCATGGAAGCCCTGCATTACGCGGCCGTTCTCGACATATGCGCCGCCGATGCCCGTACCGATGCCCAGACACAAGACGGAGAACTTGCCCTTGCCGACGCCCCAGTGGGCCTCGCCCAGAGCATGAGCCTGCACGTCGCCCACCACGGCAACGGGAAGACCAAGGTCCTCGCGCAGACGCGGCCCCAACTGAACGCCGGACCAGCCGGGCATGATCTCGTTGGCATACGCGATGGCGCCCGTCTTGGGATCGACGACACCGGCGGCACCGATACCGACACCGAGGACCTCGACATCGGGATTCGCCTCGAGAGCAGCTTTGATGGACGCCTCGATACGCTGGAAGACGGCCTCGCCGCCCTCCTGGGCCTCAGTAGGAACCTCGGCCTCAAAAACGGGATGGGGCACGCTGCCGTCAGCCGGGTACTCCATGATGGCGGTCGCGATCTTAGTTCCGCCGATATCGACAGAGCAGACGTACTTGTTCTCCATGTCGCTCTCCTTCGGAGATAAAAAACAACTACAGGAAATGCGCCGTCAGGCTAGCCGTCACAGCGCGGTAAAGGTTTTCCAGGTGCCCGAAATCGCCTAGAAACCGTGTGGCCATTGACCTAATGGGTCATGGCCGCACGGTTGAACGGCAAGGTCGGGTGCCCGGGGAAGCTTTACAGGAGACCGTTGTCCTGGAGGACCTTCTTAATCGCCTCGACGTTCTCGCCGGTCATGGCCTTCACCGGGCGAGGCATGGTCGGGCTGTCGAAGATGCCCATGAGGTTCATAGCGGTCTTGAAGGCGCCAACGCCACCGGCATAGCCCTGGACGCCCGAGGTGACATCCCAGATGTGGGAGATCTCGTTGAGGCGATCCTGCTCGGCCTTGACGGTAGCCCAGTCGCCGGCCTGAGCGGCCTTCCACTGGCGCACGTAGCCCTCGGGCTCAACGTTGGCGAGACCCGGGACGGAACCGTCGGCGCCACCGAGGTAAGCGCCGTCGACAACAACCTCGTGACCGGTGAGGATGCTCATCGGATGACCGTTCTTCTCGTTCTCCTGAACGAGGTAGCGGAACGAGATATCATCGCCCGAGGAATCCTTGACGCCGGCCAGGACGCCCTCGGCGCCGAGCTTAGCAAGGAGCTTCCAGGGGAGCTTGGTGTGGACGCACACGGGGATGTCGTAGGCGAAGATAGGCAGGTCGAGCTCCTCGTGAAGGATGCGGAAGTGCTCCTCGACCTCGGTCATGCCCTGCAGGGCATAGAACGGGCAGGTGGCGACAAGCGCGTCGGCACCCAGCTCCTGAGCGACCTTACCGTGCTCGATCATGCGCTCGGTCTCGGTGTCGATGATGCCGACCAGAACAGGCACACGGTGATCAACGATGCGCACGGCCTCGGCGACAATCTGGCGACGGCGCTCGTCGGTGGAAAAGACGACCTCGCCCGAGGATCCCAGGAAGAACAGGCCATCGACGCCGGCATCGATCATACGGTTGATGCTGCGCTCAAAGGAGGCAACATCGAGCTGATGGTCTTCGGTATCGGGAACAACGACGGGAGGGATAACGCCGGTGAATTTCTGAGTTGCCACAAGAATCTCCTTAGTTGTCTGGCAGGCGGCCCTATGCCACCCACTCTTGTTGGCAGTGTCCAGGCCGTCTAGGCCAAAGAACACGGGTAGAACGTTTGGTTAAAAAAGTCGACGACTTCGTTTTCGAACGCATTGATGCGCTCGTGAGCGTATTTGGCATAGATGATATGCCTCCGGTCACACTCAAGACCGTTGAATACGGCGAACTGGCCCTTGGGGTCGCTCACGGCATCCATGAGCGATGTGCCCATGAGCACCGATCCGCACACCCGAGACGACAGAGCCTCAAGGCCACCGGGGATTGGATTGGCAACCGCCGTGCAGGCAAGGCCCCGCTCGTCCAGAGCGGAAACCGCCAGCGCGACGCTGCCGCCAAGGCCCTCGCCCCACGCAAAAATGCGATCGGGGTCCACGCCATCAAGATTGCGCGCGACCTTCGCCAACGCGCAGCCCCAACGGACGCGCTCGACAAAAGCGGGCGAAGCAATTCCCCGCTGCAGGTCGTCCGCACCAGCAACATCATCATCCAGTGCAAGCACGGCATATCCCATGGCGGCAAATCTCGTCATGTGATGCCAGCCGCGCACAGGCCGATCGATGTCGTGGAACATCAGGCACAGCGGCACGCGCTCAGATACTCGGGCACGACCAACAGGCTCAATCAAACGAGCGTGGACCGCATCGTCACCGAGTTCAAAGGAAACCTCCGAGTAACGGGCGCAGGGGTTAACAAAGTCAATCGCCGTAATGGCCAGGCCTTGAATCTCAAGATTCGAAGCGCATGTCCCTAAATCAGAAACATCTGCTTGGACATCACCGTGCCAGTCTCGATATTCTGCGAGCCTTGACGAAACCGTTCCAGCAATCCCCGCAAGCTCGGGGACAATCAGCTCATCGACATTGCTCTCGCACTTAGACATGAGCCTCCCCTCCTTCGCAGAAAAACGGAATGATCATGTCGTCAAAGTCCTGAATCTCCTCGTGGCCAAAGCCCTCAAAGAACTCGTGTCGCTTCTCGCAGGTCAGGTTGTTGTAGACCGCAAACTGCGTCGCCGGCGGACAGACGATATCAGCTGTGCCCGTGCCAAACAGAACGGGGCATTTGACCATAGGGGCAAAGTTCTTGGAATCGAAATACGCCAGTTTGGCATAGGCTTCGTCAATATGAGTCGAGTCCTCGTCAAACCAGCGCGACCAATAGCGCAGGCCCTCGTAGGCAATATCGTCGGCGTCCAGATCCCAAACCAGGCGGAAGTCCGATAAGAAGGGATAGAGGATGGCGGCGCGATTGATAAGCTCGCTGTTAAGCGCGCAGGTCGCAATACCCAAACCGCCACCCTGCGATGCACCGTTCACATACACGCGGGTAAGATCGATGCCCTCGAGCTCGCGAACGATACGGCACAGAATGCGGATATCCTGATGTAGGCGAACATAGTAGAGGTTGGCCGGGTCGCCGTCGATACCGGCGACGATATGGCCCGCGACCGTCGTACCCTCAAATCCACCAATGTCCTCGGAGGGGCCTCCTTGGCCAGGACAATCGAGAGCAATGAGCGCCATGCCCATGCCCGCAAACGACGCCTGCTCAAACCAGCTGCGGCTCGCACCCGGATATCCATGGAACTGAAGCACCAGCGGCACGGGCTCCTCCGAGACCGGCTTGAGGTACTTGGCATGCAGGCGTGCACCACACATGCCGGTATACCAGAGATCGAAAAACCGACAGGTCGCGGAATCCGCAACCGAAGCCGCCTCGATCACGTAGTCGAGCTCGACGGCCTCGGCCTCGGCCATGCGGTCCTTCCAAAAGAGATCGAAATCCGATGGACGGGGCATAGCGCCTCGATATTCACCAAATTGCTGTTGTAGCTCCTGAGCACTTGGCATGGCTCGTGAACCCAGCCTTTCGAAATCGCAACGGAGGTGCGCCCGGCAAGGGAACCGGGCGCACGGGAGGGAAAGCGAGGCTACTCGCCGAGCTTGGGATGCAGCAGCGACGGCGCAGCGCCGAGCAGCATCTTGGTGTAGGGGTCCTGAGGGTGCTGGAAGACCTGCTTGGCCTCGCCCTGCTCGACGATCTTGCCGCCATTCATAACGATGATGTCGTCAGAGATATAGCGGACCGTCTGGATGTCATGGCTGATGAACACCATGGCCAGGCCGAGCTCCTTCTTAAGGTCGGTCAGCAGGTTCAGAATCTGCGCGCGGACCGAAACGTCCAGAGCCGAGGTGGGCTCGTCGGCGATGATGGCATCGGGGTTCAGCGACAGGGCACGGGCAATTGCGACGCGCTGGCGCTGGCCGCCCGAAAGCTGGCCGGGAAGAACCTCGGCGGCGGAGCTGGGCAGACCGGTGAGCTCCAAGAGCTCCTTGACGCGCTTCTCCTGCTCGGCCTCGGTACCCAGGTTGTGGACGCGCATGGGGTCGAGCAGTTGCTCGCGAACGACCATGCGGGGGTTGAGCGCCGTGGCCGGGTTCTGGAACACGACCGAGATGACGCGGCCCATGTGGCGACGGTCCTCGGCGGTACGCTTGGTAACGTCCTTGCCCTTAAAGTAGACCTTGCCGCTCGTGGGGGCCTGAAGGCCGCACATGACGTTGGCGGTGGTGGACTTTCCGCAACCGGACTCGCCGACGATGCCGATCGTCTGGCCGGGCATGAGCTTAATCGTCACACCCTGGACGGCGTGAACCAGGTTGGGGTGCAGAATCGAGCCGGTACGGGTCCTAAAGGTGACATGGACGTCATCAAGGAAGATGATCGGCTCGACGCCGTTGACTGCGGTCTCGCTCATCTACATCACCTCCGCGTGAGGGGTCAAACCATTTGCCTTGAGCACCTCATCGGGGAGCTCGGAATAGAAGTGCTCGGTGCCGGGCACGCGCTTGAAGACCGGACGGGTGTCCAGGCCAATGCGCGGATGGCTCGAGCGAGGTGCGAAGCGATCGCCCTTGGGGAAATCGCGCGGGCTCGGAACGGCGCCGGGCACCTGGTGCAGGCGGCCCGAACCGCTCTCGATGGACAGGACGGAACCCAGAAGACCGCGAGTGTACTCGTGGATCGGGTTGGTGAGCAGCTCCTTGGTGGGCGCCTGCTCGATAACCTGACCGGCGTACATAACCGTGATGTTATGAGCGACCTCGGCGACCAGTGCCAGGTCGTGCGAAACGAAGATCATGGCAAAGCCGAGCTTGGCCTGAAGGTCGTTAAGCAGCTTGATGACCTGCTTCTGGACGGTAACGTCCAGAGCGGTCGTGGGCTCGTCGCAGATGACCAGCTTGGGGTCGCGGGTAAGGGCCATAGCGATCAGAACGCGCTGACGCTGACCACCGGAAAGCTCATGCGGATAGCTCTCGAGCGTACGCTTGGGGTCGAGGCCCACGAGCTCCAGGAGCTCCTCGGCGCTACGGGTGCCGCCACGCTTGGTGAGCTGCTTCATCTGGGCGGAAATGAGCATGGAGGGGTTGAGCGAGGACAGGGCGTCCTGATAGACCATGGCGATATCGGTACCGCGCAGGCCGAACCACTCCTTCTTGCTCATCTTGAGCAGGTCGCGGCCCTCCCAGAGAACCTCACCGGAAAGATGCTCGTCATCGTCGGTCAGGCCCATGATGGCCAGCGTGGTGATGGACTTACCGCAGCCGGACTCGCCTACCAGGCCCATGGTCTGGCCGGGACGGACGTCAAAGTTGACGTGGTCGACGACGTTGATGTCACCGTGGTGCTCAAACTGGATGCAGAAATCGCGGACCGAAAGAATCGGCTCAACGGACTCATCGGGCACATGGCGGTCGTTACGCTTGAGTTCGACATCGCGCAGAGCGCCAAGACGGGCGGACAGGGACTGAGCCTGCTCCTTGTAAGCGCGAACGGGGTCGGAGACCAGCAGGTCGGCCTCGCGGCGCTTGGAGGAGTCGGTCGGATCCAGGGCGGCGGAGGGAGCAGCGGCCATGGCGTCGGTAATGCCCTCGGAGAGGATGTTGAGTGCCAGGCAGGTGATCATGATGGCCAGGCCCGGGAACAGCGCCTGCCACCAACGGCCAGCGAGCACGCCACCGCGAGCATCGGCGAGGATGTTGCCCCAGGTAGCGGTGGGCTCCTGGATACCAGCGCCGATAAAGGTCAGCGAGGCCTCGAAGATGATGGCGTCGGCGACCAGAGTGACGGTGAAGACCATGATCGGGGCGATGCAGTTGCGCAGAACATGCTTGATCAAAATCCACGGAGCCTTGGCGCCGGAAACGATGACCGCGCGGACATAGTCCTCGCCGTACTCGGACACAATGTTGGCGCGCACGATACGGGCAATCTGCGGAGTGTACATAAAGCCGATGGCGAAGATGATCGACGGCACGGAATTGCCCAGGATGGAGACGAAGACGGCAGCAAGGGCGATGCCCGGGATGGACATGATGATGTCCAGGATGCGCATGATCGCCTCGGAAACGGACTTGCGCGAAACCGCCGCGAGGGCGCCCACGACCGAGCCGCAGACCAGAGCCATGGCAGTAGCGCCAAAGCCGATGATCAGCGAGTAACGACCACCGTAGAGCATACGCGACAGGATGTCGCGGCCCTTATCGTCGGTACCGAAGATAAATCCATTGCCGGGAGCCTGGCGAGCCGTAAAGATCTCGACCGGGCTATAGGGGGCAAGAAGGGGCGCCAGAATCGCGGTCAGGGCGACCAGCACCAGCACGACGGCGGCAATCTTAGAAGACAGCGTCATCTTCTTCCAGCCACCGAGCTTGAGCCCCTTGGAGGCAGCTTTCTCGAGCTGCTCGGTTTGCTTCTCTCGAATCTTTACCATAATCTACACCGTCCTGATGCGCGGGTTGATGAGCAGGTAGAGCATGTCAACCACGATGTTGATGATGATGAAGGCAAGAGCAACGACGATGACGACGCCCTGAACCAGGTTCGCCTCGTTGCCCTGAACGCCCTGCAGAATCGCAGTACCCATGCCGGGGAGGTTGAAGATGACCTCGATGACGACAGCACCGCCCATGAGGTAGCCGATCTTAAGACCGAGGGTGGTGACCGGGGTAATCAGTGCGTTGCGAAGAACGTTGATGCCGACGACGACCTTCTCGGGAACGCCGGCGCCGCGAGCCATACGGACATAGTCCTTATCGAGCTCCTCGACCATGGCCGTACGCACGATACGAGTCATCTGGCCCGTCAACGGGAATGCCAGAGCGATAGCGGGCATGATCATACGTCCCAGATAGCCAGCCGGGTTGGTGGTGAAGTGAGGCAGAGCACCGGACGCCGGGAGCACCTTAAGGTAGGAAGAGAACAGCAGAATCAACAGAACGGCAAGCCAGAACGACGGGGTTGCCAAGCCGGCGATGGAAAAGACGCGGATCACTTGGTCCGGCCATTTATCGCGATACAGTGCCGCGATGACGCCGAGCAAAAACGAGACGACCGCGCCGATGGCAAGACCGATGAAGGTCAGCTGCATCGTGACGGGCAGGGCCGTGGAGATGCGCTTGGCAACGGAGTTGCGAGCAGCACCATAGGTGCCCATGTCACCATGGATCAAATCGCCCATGTAGCGCACGTAGCGCACGGGCCAGGGGTCGTCCAGACCATACTTCTCATGGTACTCGGCAACCGCCTCGGGCGAGGCACCGTCACCCAACGCCGTATAGGCGGGGTCGGTCTTGGAGAACGACATAAGGAAGAACACCAGGACGGTGACGCCCAATGCCATGATCGGCAGCGCCACGAGACGCCTTCCAATCAAACGTAGAAAGTTGTTCACGTTCTCTCCCCTTTCTTTTGTCGGTAGGACCAACTGGTATATGAGTATGGATACTCATTACAAGACCCGAGCGACATCGAGGCCGCCCGGGTCTTTGTTTCAACTATGAGGACGTTGCCTTACGACCGACGCCCCACATATGACTCAAGCGAGTCTTAGGCCTTGACGGTCGCGACGCCCCTGAAGGACATGCTCGTCGTGCCGATGCCCTTGAAGCCATCGAGGGCCTCGCCGTTTGGCGCGGTGGACGGATCGTCCCAGGAAGCGGAGACGGTCTTGACGTGGACAACGGGGTACAGAACAGCGTTGTCGGCGATGATGTCGAAGCACTCGTTCCACTTCTTCTGCTGCTCGTCGCCCTCGGCGGCAAGAGCCTCGTCCATGAGACCGTGGAGCTTCGCCCACTCAGCGGAATCCTTCCACGGGCAACGGGTCTGCATCCAGACGTTGTCGCCGTACCACCAGTTGAGCAGCAGGTCGGGGTCAGCGCCGAAGCAGGAAGGATCGCCAGGGGCAAGGAGGATATCGTAGGCCTCGCCGCCGTCGATGGCAGCGTAGGTGGCCGGCGAGGTATCGGTCTGGATGGTCACATCGAAGCCGAGAGCGTCGAGGTCGTTCTTGACCTGAGCGGCCATGCCCTTGATCTGCTCGTTGTCGGTAGTGCGCAGGGTGATGGCGCCCGGGGTGATGCCAGACTCTTCGATGAGCTTCTTGGCCTTCTTGGCGTCAGTCTTGTACACCGTGGAAGCCTCATGATAGTTGGTGAAGCTCTTGGGCAGGTAGCAGCTGGCAGCGGTGGCAAGGCCGGCGAAGGTGTTGGTGATCATCTTCTCGGTGTCGAGCGCGTACATGACGGCCTGACGGACCTTGACGTTGTTCCAAGGCTCCTTGGCGACATTGAACATGATGAAGCGGGTGCCGAAGCCCTGGACGTTATCGATCTTGCAGCCGGCGCTCTCGAGCTGGTCGACGGCGTCAGCGGTGACGAGCTCCATAACGAGCGTGGAGCCTTCCTGCTGGGCGGTGACACGAGCGGTGGGGTCGGTCAGGATGCTGTACTGGATCTTCTTATCCTCGGCAGCATACTCACCGTTGTACTCGGGGTTGGGAACCAGGGTGATCTCGGTATCAGAGATAGAGTCGTACATCCAGGGGCCGGAGCCGATCGGCTGCTTGGCGCGATCCTCCTCGGACTGGGTAGCCGGGGTAACGCGGATGATGGCCAGACGATCCTTGAGCAGGGAGAAGTTGGGGACCTTGGTCTTGACCGTTACGGTGCTGGCGTCCTTGGCCTCGATGGACTCGAAGGGCTGGAAGAACGGAGCATAGGTAGCGGAAGCAGCGCAAGCGGTGTAGGAGGCAACGACGTCGTCAGCAGTGACCTCGGTACCATCGGAGAACTTGGCACCCTTACGGATGGTGACCTCGAAGGTGGTGTCGTCTACGGACTTGGGATCGTCGGTGGCGAGCTCGTTGAAGGTGCTGTAGTCGTGGTAATCGATGCCGTAGAGGCCCTCGATGACGTGCCAGTTAGCACCCAGGCCCACAGCGGAGCCGGTGCTGGCGGGGTCGAAGCTGGACGGAGCGTAAGCGGAACCAGCGGTGATCACGCCGCCGCCACGGTTGGCGGAATCGGTGGAACCGGAAGCAGAACCCTCGTCGCTAGAGCTGCCACCGCAGCCGGTGAGACCAAGCCCTGCGACAGCAGCGACGCTGCCGGTGAGGCCGAGGAACGAACGCCTGGACATACCCTTGTTGATGATGGCCATGTCTTCTCCTATCAATAGAGAATCTTACCCGGGAGCACCTAGACTTGCCCCCGCGCAACTTGCGGACGATATATACCTTACCTACCGACGAACCCAACTGAGGTGCCGAGCTCGGCGACCGATACATACATACGCTTGAACGGTATTTACTACCGTTCACCGAATTCATTGACAAATGATTCGACAGACAGTATGTATCGACGATGTGAGATATCAGTCTTCGTCAACCCGCAGGATAGCAGTGTTGTTCACCATGGCTAGTCAAACGTTTTAGCGTTAATAAAACCCGAAATCGGCAGGTAATCACCGCGAAACAAATGATTGAAAAATGACCAATCATGTATATCAGTTGTTTAGAAGCGCGTTTAGTTTTCGGATCGGTTGGCCGATGCCTGGGCGCGCTCGGCATTCCATGCAACAAGTGCCTCGTGGACCGCTTTGGCGACATCGGCCGGAACGCCTCGAACTTCTGCAATCTCCTGCTCGCTTGCCGCGCGCAAACGCTTCATCGAACCAAAATGGCGCATAATGGCACGTTTTCTGGTGGGTCCCACACCCGGAACGTCGTCAAGCACCGAAACCGTCATAGCCTTATCGCGCAACTCGCGGTGGAACGTAATCGCAAATCGGTGGGATTCATCGCGAACCTGCTTGATCAGGTAAAGCGAAGCGGAGCCGGTCGGCAGCACGACGGGAGTCTCGTCCCACGGCACGAAAACCTCCTCATCGGCCTTTGCCAAGCCGCAAACTGGTATATCGAGGCCAAGCGCCTCAAGTTGCTTAATTGCAGCGGTCAATTGCGGCTTGCCGCCATCGACAACGAGCAAGTCGGGACGCGAGCCAAAGCGCTCGTCCGCCATGCGCTCGGGAGCATAGCGACGCCCCAGAACCTCGGACATCGATACGAAGTCGTTCGCCTCGTCCAATTCGGCCTGAATTTTAAAGCGACGATACTGGCCCTTGTCGGCACGGCCGTTGGTAAATACCACCATCGAAGCGACGGTAAAGGTGCCGTGCAACGTCGAGATATCGAAACACTCGATGCGCAACGGCGGCGCAGGCAGCGCCAGCGCACTTTCGAGCTCCAGGAGCGCCTGATTGGTGCGATCGTCAGCATACCCCGTGCGCATCATGTAGCGCATGAGGGCATGGCGCGCATTTTTGGAAGCCATATCGAGCAGGCGGTGCTTTTCGCCGCGCTGCGGCCTATGGAGATGGCAAGAGCGTTCGCGCTTGCCCGCAAGCCACTCCCCCAACGCTTCGGCATCCTCAAGCTCGACAGAAAGATTGACCTCGGCTGGAATATCAGCCGTCTCGTCGTAATAGCGCTTAAGAAAGCCCGATTGAAGCTCTTCCTCGTCGACATCCAGGCCCTTATCGAGGATGAACTCACAAGTTCGAACCGTTCGGCCCTCGCGAACGACAAAGACACAGGCGGCAGAGATAGTCTCTTCGCGATAGAAGCCGATGACGTCGATATCGACGCTTGATGGAAAAACGACCTGTTGGCGATCGTCCAGGCCCCTAATGACTTCCAGGCGACGCTTGACGCGCGCCGCACGCTCAAAATCGAGCGTCTCGGCTGCCTCCGTCATCTCGGACGTGAGCTCGTCGACGACATCCTTGCGATGGCCCGACAAGAAACGTTCGACACGCTTGACGTTCTTGGCATAGTCGGCAGGCGAAATCGCGCCGACGCATGCGCCCGGCCCGCGCCCGACATGGTAGTCAAAGCAGGGACGCCCGTTTTGCGCGCAAATCATATTGACGATGTCTTCTTCGCCCTTATGAGATTCAACGATGCGGCGGCAGCGGCGCCATTCCGCACAGGATGCCGAGCAAATAGGAATAACCTTGCGTAGTGTATCGATAGTCTCACGCGCCGCACGGCTATCGGTATAGGGGCCAAAATAGCGCGTTCCCGGTTTATGACGCTCTCGCGTGTATTTAATAGCCGGAAACAAGTCGCTCTTGGTAATGGCGATAAAGGGATAGCTTTTATCGTCTTTGAGATCGACGTTAAAGTACGGATGGTACTGGCCAATCAGATTGCGCTCGAGCACCAATGCCTCGTGCTCGGTCTCCACCACGATATAGTCGAAGCTCGCCACCAGCTGCATCATGAGCGGAATCTTTTGACGCTCGTCCTGCAGCGTCACGTATTGACGCATACGGGCACGCAAGTTTTTTGCCTTGCCCACATAGACGACATCGCCCTTGGCATCTTTCCAAAGGTAGCAGCCGGGTTGCGTGGGAACGCGCGAAACCTGTTCGGCAAGTGTTGGAATGTTGTCGTGACCTGCCACACGCACCTACTTGCGACGAAGCAGCGCCGAGACCTCGGGCATCTTAAAGACGAAGGCAAGGCCAAAAGTCACGGCGAGCGAGACGACGCCTGCAACACAAACGTAGCCCAGGGTAATGAGGATCGAGCTGCCAAGCATTCCGACAAAGTGCTCAAGTGCCCACATGACGCCGGCGCCCGCGGCAGCGCCCAAGCCACCGAACAACAGGCCGAAGAAACCGCCGTGCAGGATAGACTTGACCTGAAGGCCATGCAGACGACGGCGCAGCCACCACAGTGAGCATCCGACCAAGACCACGTAGTCAACGACGTACGAAAGCGCAATTGCCGGCATACCGTAGCCCAGCACCACGCCAAACAGCAGCACCGAACCGGCCTGACCGATAGCGGAGTACAAGCAATAGCGGCTATAAGGTTTCATATCGAGCAGGGCCGAGAAGCTCTTCTGCATCAGCACGACCACGCCGTAGAGCGGCAGGGAAAGTGCCAGATAGATAAGGAACTCTGACACCAGCGCCACACCGGATTCATCGAACTTGCCGGCGCAGTAGATCATGTTGAGCGGACGGGCGAAGACGATCAGGTACATCGCAAACGGAATCAGGAAGAAGAGCATCTGGGCGACACCGCGCGAAATGCCCGTGCGGACGCTGTCGTAATCCTTCTCCTGCGCATCGTGAGAGAGTTCGGTATAGAGTGCCGTCGAAAGCGAGGCGGCGATCAGCGCATAGGGCAGCGTGTACCACAGGCGCGCATATGCGATGACGGAAGGGCCGGTCTCAGGCTGCACCACCAGCGCGGCGGCATTGGTAATGGAGGTCGAGACAAACATGCACACCGTGGCGAGCAGCGTCGGGATACCAAGCGCAATCGTCTGTCGCAGCGCGGGGTCCTTAAAGTCGATATGGATATGAGGATGCACGCCATGCTTGCCGAGCGCGGGAATCTGGCAGGCCATCTGGACAAAGACGCCGAGGGTCGTACCGGCTGCGATCAAGATAATGCCGACCCGCTCGCCAAATTGTGCAGACACGGGAGCAAAGCCCATAAAGCTGGCGATGACGATGACATTGTTGAGAACCGGGGCAAACGTCGACCAGAAGTAGTCGCGGTGTGCGTTGAGAACACCCGAGAACACCGAGCCCAAGCCATAAAATAAAATTTGGATAGCAAAGAAGCGGAACATGAACGCAGCGGTATCCATGCTGTCGCCATTACCCGAAAGGAACGACTGCGTCCAAATAAAGCCGGGAGCAAACACGGTGCCCAGCAGCGAGATGCCGCCCAGCACCAGAAGCAGAATACCAAGCAGGTTGCCGACATACTCGTTCGATGCCTCGCGGCCCTGCTCGCGCCTCACACCCATATACACCGGCAAAAACGCCGTAACGAGCATGCCGCCCATCACGAGCTCGTAGAGCATGTTGGGCAGGTTGTTGGCAACCTGATAGGAGGACGAGAGCAGCGACATGCCGATGGCGGCCGCCATGGCCCACGTGCGGATAAACCCGGTGACGCGCGACACGATGGTCAGCACGGTCATGAGGCCAGCAGAACGACCAACCGTGGAGTAGTCCGACGAACCCATATCGTCTACGTCGTCCTGAGAGTCCTCATGAACCTCATCTTGTGGCAGTAAATCGTCCACGACGGCAAAGGAGCCGGTCATCGCAAAGGGATCGTCAACCAAAACGGCGTCATCAGCAGGTGCGACGTCATCGCTGTTCGGCATGTTGTTTCCGGATACGGCATCATCATCGAATATGGCATGGTCGCCAAACACCGTGTCAACTTCTTTGGCAGCGACGGTTCGGGCAGAAAACGACAGAGGGTCCCAGTCGTCATCACCGTCGATGGCCACGCCCTCGACGGGATCGGTCGAACCAAGCGGCGACCATTCGTCATCCGAAAGAAGCGGTTCGCCATCATCATGAGCCGCGGGCTTGGCGGAACGAGCGGCAGGAGCGCTCTGCGGTGTGCTCTTTCCCTGGGCTGCCATCAAAAACACCGCCGTCTCATCGGGACGCGGCGCACGAGGAGCCTCGGAGGCGATCGGCTTCACGCTGGCGCTCGATTGAGCGGCGGCCAAAAAGACAGCCGTCTCATCGGGACGAGCCGAAGAAAGAACCGTACGGGGAAGCGCCGTGCCGGCACCGGCGGCACGCAAGTACACGGCCGTCTCGCCCGGGTCAGCGGCAGCGGACCAAGCGTTTCGAATCTCGTTATCGAACGAAGTGGCCTCGGGCGCGGGCGCCTGAGGAGCCGACCCTTTTGCAAAGTGAGCTCCGCGCTTTGATTCTTCCTGCGGCATCGCTCAGTCCTCTCTCGTGATCGGGGCAACCGTCGCCCCGCAAAATGCAACTAAGTCATCGGGAGCAAGCTCAAGCTGATAGCCGCGCTTGCCACCCGAGATAAAAATGGTATCCCAAAGGACGCATGTCTCATCGATCAGCGTCCGAAAGCGTTTTTTCATACCGACCGGGCTGCAACCGCCGCGGACATACCCCGTCGCGGCAAGCAGATCTTTGACATGCATCATGGTCAGCGACTTTTCGCCTGCGGCACGCGCGGCGGCCTTGAGGTCGAGCTCGTCGGCAACGGGAATGCAGCACACGACATGGTCGTTGGACGGCGTCGTGCAGACCAGGGTCTTAAATCCCTGACCGGGCTCCTCGCCAAGCTGCTCGGAAATCGCGACGCCCAGCCCCGACGATTCGTCGCCATCGTCTTCGTACGTATGGAGAACATAGGAGATGCCGGCGCTTTCCAGCTCGCGCATCGCATTGGTTTTTGGCGTCTTAACAGCCTTTGCCATGGCACATCCTTTCCCTCGCAGAGCGACGCGAGGATTAAGTATAGGGCCAATTCCGTCGCATATGCCATCTCGACACACAGAAGCGCCACCGAATCAGAAGGAATCGGTGGCGCGTCGGTACTACAACGTCTCTTTACTGCGCGTCGAGCTGCGCCTGACGCTCACGGTCACGCTTGAGCAGCGGCGCCAAGAACTTGCCCGTGTAGCTCTGCGAACATGCCACGACTTGCTCCGGCGTGCCCGAGACCACGACGGTTCCGCCGCCATTGCCGCCCTCGGGGCCCATATCGATCAGGCGGTCGGCAACCTTGATGACATCAAGGTTGTGCTCGATCACCAGAACCGTGTTGCCCGCATCGACCAGGCGCTGCAACACGTCGAGCAGCTGACGAACATCCTCAAAATGGAGGCCGGTTGTGGGCTCGTCCAAAATGTAGAACGTCTTGCCTGTCTGACGACGATGAAGCTCCTTGGCGAGCTTCACGCGCTGCGCCTCGCCGCCCGAAAGCGTCGTAGCGGGCTGGCCCAAGCTCACGTAGCCCAGACCCACGTCATATAGGGTCTGCAGTTTGCGCTTAATCTGCGGGATATTCCCAAAGAAAGCCAGTGCCTCGGTGACACTCATGTCGAGCACATCCGAGATCGTCTTGCCGCGGTAGGTAACCTCGAGCGTCTCGCGGTTATAACGCTTGCCGCCACATACCTCACAGGGGACATAGATATCGGGAAGGAAGTGCATCTCGATCTTAATCTGTCCATCACCCTTGCACGCCTCGCAGCGACCGCCGCTTACGTTAAAGGAGAAACGTCCCGGCGAGTAGCCGCGCGCCTTCGACTCCGGCGTGCTTGCAAATAGCGCACGCAGATCATCCCACAGGCCAATATAGGTCGCAGGGTTCGAGCGCGGCGTGCGACCGATCGGTGACTGGTCGATATCGATTACTTTATCGATGCACTCAATGCCCTCAATCTTCTTGTACGGCCCCACGGGACGCGTCGAACGATGGATGGCATTCGTAAGCGCGGGCGCAATCGTATCGGTGACCAGGGAGCTCTTGCCCGATCCCGAAACACCGGTAACGACCGTGAGCGTACCGAACTCAATCTTGGCGGTAACGTTTTTGAGGTTATTAGCGCGGGCACCCGTGATCTTAAGACAGCCGCGGCCGGGCTTGCGGCGCTCATCGGGCACGCGGATCATCCGCTTGCCGGTCAAATAGGCACCCGTCATGGAATCGGGGCATGCCATGATATCGGCAGGCGTTCCCGCGGCGACCACGTGTCCGCCGTTAACGCCCGCACCGGGACCCATATCGATCACGTAGTCTGCAGCGCGAATTGTATCTTCGTCGTGCTCGACGACGATAACGGTATTACCGATATCGCGCAAGCGCTCGAGCGTCTTGATCAGGCGCTCGTTGTCGCGTTGGTGAAGGCCAATCGACGGCTCGTCCAGAATGTACAGAACGCCCATGAGGCCGGCACCGATCTGCGTTGCCAGGCGAATGCGCTGCGCCTCGCCGCCGGAAAGCGTCGCCGAGGCGCGATCGAGCGTCAGATAGTCGAGTCCGACATCGACCAGAAAACGCAGGCGCTCCAGGATTTCCTTGACAATGCGCCCGCCGATAAACTGCTGACGCTCGGTAAGCTCCAGGCCCTCAAAAAACTCGAGCGACTCGCGACACGACAGACAGCAGACATCGTAAATGGACTTGCCGCCCACGGTGACGGCAAGCATCTCGGGACGCAGGCGAGCACCGTGACAGCTCGAGCATGGCTCTTCGCGAATGTATTTCTCCAAGCGAGCCCTGGTGTTCTCGTTCGTCGTCTCGTTGTAGCGCTCGTACAGGATGTTGCGCACGCCCGAGAACTTAGTGTCCCACTGGCTGCGGCGCCCATCGAGCTTTTGATAGTCGACCGAAATCTTCGTGTCGCCCATGCCATCCAAAAACGCACGACGCACCCGCGGGGGCAGTTCCTCCCATGGCGTATCGGCACTCACCTTAAAGTGTTTACAGACCGCGGCAAAAATCTGCGGATAATAGTTGGAATTGCCGAACAGGCTGCCAAAGACTCCGTCGGCAATCGACTTTGAGGGGTCTTCAATCAGCGCCTCGGCATCGACTGTCTTTTTAAAGCCCAGACCATCGCACTCGGGACACGCACCATAGGGCGCGTTGAACGAGAAATCGCGCGGCTGCAGGTCGTCGATGGAATGCCCGTGCTCCGGGCACGCCAGTGCCAGCGAATACTCCAGCAGCTCGCCCTCGGTTCCCTCGGGAGCGTCGCGGTCGGGCAGCATGTACACGTTCACGTTACCGTGCGCCAGTGCCGTCGCCTGCTCAACGGACTCGGCAATACGGCCCAGCGAGTTCTCGCGAATCACGATGCGGTCGACTACGACCTCGATATCGTGCTTGAACTTTTTGTCCAGATCGATCGGGTCGTCGAGCGAGCGCACTTCGCCGTCAACGCGCACGCGGCTAAAGCCCTCGGCGCGAAGGTCCTCAAACAGTTTGGTGTACTCGCCTTTTCGCCCGCGCACCACCGGTGCCAGCACAAACGCGCGGCGGCCCTCCCCCGCCGCCAAGACCTTGTCGGCAACCTGGTCGGTCGTCTGGCGCTCAATGACGCGGCCGCATTCGGGACAGTGCGGGGTGCCCACACGAGCGAACAGCAGGCGCAGATAGTCATAAATCTCGGTTACGGTGCCAACCGTCGAGCGAGGGTTTTTAGACGTCGTCTTTTGGTCGATCGACACCGCCGGCGAAAGGCCGTCGATTGAATCCAAGTCGGGTTTGTCCATCTGGCCCAAGAACTGGCGCGCATAGCTCGAAAGGCTCTCGACGTATCGACGCTGGCCCTCGGCATAGATAGTGTCAAATGCCAGCGAGCTCTTGCCCGAGCCAGAAAGACCGGTAATGACCACGAGTTGGTCACGCGGAATGGAAACATCGATATCACGGAGGTTGTGCTCACGAGCGCCGCGAATAACGATAGAAGAATCAGACATGGAAGCTCCTTGCCTCCTATTGCATCGAATCATACTGCCGATGAGTTTAGCGCACTCGACGCGCACAGATGTTCGTAATACAAGATTCGCAGACCTTTAGCTTTGCGTATCGGGTGCTTTGTTTCTCGAAATGCCCTGGAAAGGTTACAGTAATCTACTACTGAACTTAATTTGCTGTAACAGAGGAACGTCCATGACCGAAGATATCCCCCTTGAAATCACTTCGAGCGACATGGCCAATCTGCCCATATTCATCGCCGTCCTTATCGTGGCCACCGTCGTCGTGCGCGTGTATTTTTCAATCAAACACAATGAAAAGCCGCCCATTGCCCGCGTCTTTTGGTGCGCGACGCTCCTCATCCCGCTCGGCATGGTAGCTGCATGGATTACGAATCAATTGCTCGTAAATGAGGACAATTCCCTATGGGTCCTTTCTTATTCGGCGCTCGGTGCTACCGCCGTCATACTTCTTGTCGAGCCCTTGGTTTCGGGACTTATCGACCAAACCGATCTTGCGACGGGAACGGTTGCCTGTATTTGCCGTGACATCCTTGTCATCGCCGCTGTTTCAGCGCTCTCGTTCGTTTCACTCGAAATTGCCTGTAACGAAACGTTCTATCGCATTCCCGCCAACTCATTCGGGTTTTCCGTCGGACTGCTCGCGACGGTTCTGCTCTCCCTTTATTTGCTGGGACAGCGTCATGGAGGCGTCATGGCCCTCGTGCCCGTCGCCTGTTGCATCCTTGGCATTGCCGAGCACTTCGTCATAACGTTTAAAGGCGAGGCCATCCTGCCAAGCGATATCTTGGCCCTTGGCACCGCAATGGAAGTGAGCGAGGTATACGAGTTTACCTTTACCGCCGGAATCGTAACCTCTCTAGCCCTGCTGGAGATTTCCCTGGGGCTTCTTTCGCTTATCCGACCGAGAAAGCTCCGTACGCCCACCCATGTCTTCCCCGCAATCGCCGCTAACCTCTGCGCTTTTCTGCTAGTGACCGTTGTGGGGCTCTCGGGCTTTTCCAGCATCGACTTGGAACAGGCGCTGAATTTTGGATTTGACCGTTGGCAGCCCATCACCACGTATGCGTCTCAGGGTTTTATCGCTTCGTTCACCGAAATGGTCAACGAGTTGCCCATTGAGAAGCCCGAAGACTATACGCCCGATGAGGCGCAGAGCATCGAGCAGGAGCTCGCCGCCACCTACGACAGCACGTATGGCTCGAGCGAGCAGCGCGCGGCGGCCGTTGCCCAGTTCAATGAAATCAAGCCGACGATTGTTGCCGTCATGAATGAGAGTTTTAGCGACCTTTCGTGCTTTGAGCAGCTCCAGGCGGCCGGGTACACCGGCCCCGCATTCTACAACTCGCTTCCCGACACACTTGTTCGCGGCACCATGCTCGCTTCGGTCGCCGGTGGCGGAACGGCGAACTCCGAATTCGAATTTTTGACCGGAGCGACAACGGCCTTTGTCGGATTAGGCAAAATCCCCTATCAGCTATATCAGATGAATGGCGTCAACAGCCTGGCAAAGGACCTTAAGGAGCTTGGGTATACCGCTACCGCTATGCACCCGCAAAACCCCGTCAACTACCATCGAGATAAAATCTATCAGCAGCTGGGCTTTGGAGACTTTCTTTCAATCGGCGATTTCGAAGGTGCGCCCTGTTACCATGCCGGCGTATGCGACTACGCCACCTACGACAAGATACTCGACCTGCTTAGAACCGACGAAGCCCCGCAGTTCATCTTTGACGTCACGATGCAAAATCACGGCGGCTACGACTATGGCACCGTTCCCGCCGAGGAACTGACAAACTATTGGGTCGAGGGAGCCAGCGAGGGTGCCAATAGCGCGCTCAACACCTATCTTACCTGCATCAACGCATCCGACCGGGACCTCGAGTACTTTATCAACGAGCTCCGCAATATCGGCAGACCGGTTGTCCTTGTCTTTTTTGGCGACCATCAGCCGAGCGCCGCAACGACTCTCAACGACGAGCTGTACCCTCAGGAAGATACGGCAAGCCACGCTTTCCGTATCTATCAGTCGACATATTTCGTCTGGGCTAACTATGAAATCGCCGGCAATACCGAGCTCAACGTCTACGACACCGTCGGGGCAAACGAGGTTGCAGCCATTACCCTTAATAAGATCGGCGCCCCGCTCACCGACTATCAAAAGGCTCTGCTTGCAACAAGGTCAGATGTGCCCACCATCAATGTCGCCGGCTACCTTGGTGCCGACGGGCTGCGCTACGACTTGGAATCTGAAGACAGCCCATACGCCTCGACGATCGACAAGCTGCAGCGCATGCAATACCTCGAGTTCGCCAGCAAAGTTCAGTAAGCCCGCCCATTCGCTTGGACCCATCGTATTGCAAGCACGCTCGGCCCAAATGCATCGTAAATGACTCCCGCTCGCAAACGAGGGTACAATGACGCTCGTGTCACATCACGGGGCCCCGGCCCCAACATATACAAAGGAGTCATACATGGGTTGCGAGCACGCACAGGCCGCCGGCGGACAAACGTCGCCGTCGCAATTTGAGGAGAATACGCTGTCCGAGGTCAAACGCGTCATCGCCGTGCTTTCCGGCAAGGGCGGTGTCGGCAAGTCGTTTGTCACCGGTGCCATCGCCACCGAGCTTGCCCGTCACGGCCACAAGGTCGGCGTCCTCGATGCCGACATCACCGGTCCCTCTATCCCCAAGATGTTCGGTATGAGCGGACGCCACGTCCATGCCCTTGGCAACCTCATGCTGCCTGAAATCTCCGAGCACGGCGTCAAGGTCATGAGCTCCAACCTTCTGCTCCAAAACGAGACCGACCCCGTCCTTTGGCGCGGTCCGGTCATCGCAGGCGCCATTAGGCAGTTCTGGAGCGAGACCTCATGGGGCCCCATCGACTACCTGCTGGTCGACATGCCTCCGGGAACAGGCGACGTCGCTCTCACCGTCTTCCAGTCACTGCCCGTCGACGGCATCGTCATCGTCACGAGCCCGCAGGATCTGGTCTCGATGATCGTCGCCAAGGCGGTCAACATGGCCGAGAAGATGAACGTCCCCATTCTGGGCATTGTCGAGAACATGAGCTATATTGAGTGCCCCGACTGCGGCAAGAAGATCGAGGTCTTTGGCAAGAGCAAGCTCCCCGAGGTCGCAGAACGCTATAACCTCGACATCTTGGGCACGCTTCCCATCAATCCGTCACTCGCCGAGGCCTGCGATAAGGGCGAGGTCGAGACCGCGCTGCCCGATGGCATGTTGCCCAAGGCAGTCTCTGCCGTCGAGGCCATTACCCCGCACGAGACCGACGAGGCCTAAGTGAACACGAGCGCCTTCTATGACGTCCTGGTAATCGGCGGCGGGGCTTCAGGCCTCGCCGCCGCCATTACGGCCGCACGTGCTGGCAAAAGCGTCTGCATCGTTGAGTGCGATGTCGCCTGCGGCCTTAAGCTCCTTGCGACCGGTAACGGCCGTTGCAACCTCTCCAACGAATCGATTGATCCTCAGCGGTATAACCACCCCGCATTCGTCGAATCTGTCATGGGGACCCAGCCCGAACAAGAGCTTATGGGTTTCTTCTCCTCGCTGGGCATCATGACAACCTCCGAGGAAGGCCGGCTGTACCCGCGCTCCCTTCGCGCCGAATCGGTGCGCGACGTGCTTCTCAACGTTTGCGACCGCCTAGGTATCACCTTAATCTGCGGAGCCAACGTTGCCTCGGCGCACAAAGCTTCCGAAGGCTGGACACTCCAAATAGACCGTCCAGCGCGGGCACTCAAGGCAAAAAAGCACGACGACCGAAAATCGGAGCTCCGCTCGCTTCGGAAAGTGCTCGCCGCTGTCCCTCGCAAGAACGAGGCCCTGGAGGCACATGCCGTAATTATCGCCACGGGTGGCAACCCCACCGGTATCGCCGATACGTTTCGCCTCCCCCTCACTTCGCTGCGCCCCATCCTCTGCCCTGTATCGGCAACGGTCGTCGGCGATCGGGCGGCACTCAAGACGTTGGATGGCCTGCGCGTCCGCGCCCGCTTGACGCTCGCCCGCAATCATAATGAGCTCTGGCACGAAGACGGTGAAGTCCTGTTTCGAACCTTCGGTATCTCGGGCGTCGCTGCCTTCAACCTCTCCCGTCGTATCCAGCGCGGCGATACGATCCTGCTCGACGTTTTCCCCGACCTCTCCAAAGACGAGCTGCTCGATATGCTCAACCGGCGCGTTGAGCTGCTCGGCGGCTTTTCGCCCCGCGATCCCCGTTGGCTCGACGGCATGCTCGCCCCGCAACTCTCCCGCGTCGTCTGCACGACGTTCGAGCAGTGCCATCCAGGCTCCAACGATGTCATCCACCTGGTCTCAATCCTCAAACACTTTAAGTTGCTCGTCGAAGGAACCGCCGAGGAGCGCTCGGCGCAGGTCACGCGTGGTGGCGTATCTGTCGAGAGCATCTCAATACCCAGTCTACGCGCGCGCAGCGCTGTCGACGCCCCGCTTTACATCTGTGGCGAAGCGCTCGACATCGACGCCGATTGCGGAGGCTTTAACCTTGCGTGGGCCTGGCTCTCGGGCATTCGCGCCGCAAGCAGCCTGTAGCCGCGCAGTCTATAATCAAAAACGCATTCGGGCCGTCTGGGATACCGGACGGCCTCTTTCTTGCCTCTAAGGAGACCTCGATGATCGAAATCACCCAAGTCAACGCGTCGCTCGATGAAGCCGGCGATGAAAATGCCTGCCTCATTGTTGGCAAGCGAGTCGCCAAGCGCGTCCTACGTTGCAAGGACTCCGAGATCAAGTCCATCGAGCTCCACCGCAAGTCAATCGACGCTCGCAAAAAACGAGACGTCCATTTTATCCTGAGTTTTCGTGTTGAGCTGACTAGTCCCCACCTCGAGCGAGAAGCGGTCGACAGCGTCGCCGAGCGTGACCGCTCGCGCGTACGCGCGATAGAGGACGATGGGCCCTCATTCCCCTCCCCCGTCTCCGACGCACCTCAAGAACGCCCTGTCGTTGTCGGCGCCGGATGCGCTGGCCTTTTCGCTGCACTCACCCTTGCCGAAGCGGGTCTTAAGCCCTTGCTCATCGAGCGCGGCGACCCAGCATTTCGCCGCTCGCATGCGATCGATCTCTTTCTAAAGGAGCGCATCCTCGACCCCGAGAGCAATATCCAGTTTGGCCTGGGCGGCGCGGGGACCTTCTCGGACGGCAAGCTCAATACGGGAACCAAAAATCCCGCCCATCGCCTTATCCTCGAAACCTTCGTCGAGGCGGGCGCGCCCCGCGATATTCTGTGGGATGCCAAGCCGCACATTGGCTCCGACATCCTTCCCACGGTTGTCACCGCTATATCCCAGCGCATCGAGCAGCTCGGAGGTGTCGTCCGTTATCGAACAAAGCTCGTCGACATTCGCATCGACGCGTCTGGCGCCATCACCGGTATCGATGTCCAATCGTCCGAAGACGCCGCTTGCAAGCCAATCGAGACAAAGCACCTCATCCTCGCCTGCGGGCATTCTGCTCGCGATATTTTTGAGCTCCTTAAGGACCACAACGTGGCCCTCGCACAAAAGACCTTTGCCATGGGCGTTCGCATCGAGCATCCGCAGCGCGACATCGACCGAGCCCAATATGGAGCCTTGGCGGGACATCCTGCCCTCGGAGCAGCCCCCTACAAGCTCGTCGCCCATCTTCCCAACGGCCGCAGCGTGTTCTCGTTTTGCATGTGCCCCGGCGGGCAGGTTGTCGCCGCCTCTTCAGAACCGTGCCATCTGTGCGTCAACGGGGCCAGTCTCAATGCGCGCGACGGACGCAACGCAAATGCCGCCCTGCTCGTTAACGTCACGCCTGAGGACCTTCCCAACGATGACCCGCTCGCCGGCATCGAGCTCCAGCGCGCCTGCGAGGCGGCCGCCTATCGCCTGGGCGGTTCCAACTGGAACGCACCGGCACAACTCGTCGGAGATTTCCTCGCAGGACGCGCCAGCAAGGCGCCCGGAAAGGTAAAGCCCACCTATCCGCTCGGTGTGACCTGGACGGCAATTGACGAAGCCCTGCCGCAGTATATCGTCGAGTCGCTCCGCCTGGGGCTTCCCCTACTCGGAAAAAAGCTACGAGGCTACGACCACCCCGATGCCGTTCTCACCGGCGTGGAGACTCGTTCGAGCTCACCGATCACTGTCACCCGAGACCGAACGTGCCATGCCGTGTCGACCCCGGGCCTCTACCCTTGTGGTGAGGGAGCTGGATATGCCGGCGGCATCATGAGCGCGGCCACCGACGGCATCCGTTGTGCCGAAGCCCTGATCGCAGACCTCTAACGCACGAATTCCAGCGCGCAAAAGACACAGGCCCCGAGCTCCACAGGGAACTCGGGGCCTGTTCGCTATTTCTTAAACCGTGCACCCTGGCGTTTTCTGCCCGATGCGAACGTGGAACCCTTGCGGGCCTGCGAACGTAAGCGCTCGATCGTCTCGTCCTCAGACGCACCCTCGAGCATCGCCCGAATCTGAACGACGGCATCGCGCAGGCGCGCCGCCTCCTCAAAGTCCATGGCGGCAGAAGCGTTGCGCATATCCTCTTCCATGGTTTCGACGATCCGCACAAGCTCGTCATGCGGCAGTTCTTCCAACTGCTCCGCAAGTGTCTGCTCGGGTGCCACCGTTTCCGGCACGCCGCCCTCGCCCGACTCATCGGGCGTATAGAATGCGCCATGGCCAAGGGAGTCGCCCTTCGAGCGCCCCTTGGAACCCACGGTTTTTTCGGCTTCGGCAATAAAACTTGAGATGTCGTTGATGGCTTTGCGCACCGTCTTGGGCACAATGCCATGCTCTTCGTTATATGCCATCTGAATCTCGCGACGGCGCTGCGTCTCCTCGATGGCCTCTTTCATCGAATCGGTCACAACGTCCGCATACATGATGACTTCGCCATCGGCGTTACGGGCCGCGCGGCCAATCGTCTGAATCAGCGAACGGCGGTTACGCAAGAAGCCTTCCTTATCGGCGTCGAGAATTGCCACCAGTGAGACCTCGGGAAGATCCAAGCCCTCGCGGAGCAGGTTGATGCCAACGAGAACATCGATCTTTCCCTCGCGCAGCGTTCGCAGGATCTCGACACGGTCCATCGTCGCTGTATCAGAATGCATGTAATTGACCTTAATGCCGGCATCAAGCAGATGGTCGGTCAGGTCCTCGGCCATGCGTTTGGTCAACGTGGTCACCAGCACGCGCTCCTTGCGGGCAACGCGCTCGCGAATCTCGTCCTCAAGATCGTCAATCTGGCCTCGGACCGGACGAACGTCGATCTTGGGATCGAGCAGGCCGGTCGGACGAATGATCTGCTCCACGTCGTTTTGGCTCACCCGCAGCTCGTAATCGCCCGGCGTGGCCGAAACATAGATAAACTGGGGTATCCTTGCCTCAAACTCATCGAAACGAAGCGGGCGGTTATCGAGCGCCGAGGGCAGGCGAAAACCGTGTTCCACCAGCGTCACCTTACGCGAGCGGTCACCTTCGTGCATGCCGCGAATCTGCGGCACCGTCACATGGCTCTCATCGATGACGCAGAGCATATCCTTGGGAAAGTAATCGATTAGGGTAAACGGCGGCTCACCCGGCTTGCGACCGTCCAGATGACGCGAGTAGTTCTCGATGCCGTTGCAAAAGCCCATCGTCTCGAGCATCTCAAGATCATAATCGGTGCGCTGCTGCAGACGCTGCGCCTCGAGCAACTTGTCGGTCGCCTTGAGCTCCGCCACGCGCTTCTCGCACTCTTCGCTGATCGATTTCAGAGCCGCCTTGACCTTCGGCTTCTCGGTCACGTAGTGCGATGCCGGCCATACGGGGATGGCCTCGTACTCACGAAGCATCTCACCGGTGACCTCATCGATCTCGGCAATCAGCTCGACCTCGTCGCCAAAGAACTCAAACCGCAACGGATGCTCGGCATAAGGCGGATACACGTCGACAACATCGCCGCGCACGCGGAACGTGCCGCGTGCCAGGTCATAGTCATTGCGATCATATTGAATGTCGATAAGTGCATGGATAAAGTCATCGCGCTCGAGCGGCACCTTCTTGTCGACGTTTGGAGCCAGACCCGCATAGTCCTCAGGAGAGCCAATGCCATAGATACACGAGACCGATGCAACAACGATCACATCGCGTCGAGAGAGCAGTGACGCGGTCGCCTGATGTCGCAGCATCTCGACCTCTTCGTTAATCGAGGAGTCTTTCTCGATATATGTATCGCTTTGCGGCACATACGCCTCGGGCTGATAGTAGTCGTAGTACGAGACGAAGTAGACCACAGCGTTGTTGGGAAAGAACTCTTTGAGCTCGCTCGCAAGCTGAGCGGCGAGCGTTTTATTCGGAGCCATGACCAGCGTCGGCTTTCCCAGGGCCTCAATAGTCTTTGCCATCGTGAAGGTCTTGCCCGAACCAGTCACGCCCAGCAAAACCTGATAGCGGTCTCCGTCCCTCACGCCCTGCACAAGCGACTCAATGGCCTTAGGCTGGGAACCGGCAGGCTCATAGGGAGACACGACCTTAAACGGCACGTCGGAGCCTTCAACGCCAAAGCGCTTAAGTTCACCACCAACGCGTTCTACTTCAAATTCCGCCATGGATACTCCTAACTCATATATCTGCAGTATACGCAGGCGGCAGGCATAGTCCTATACGAACCGATCGGGATAGAGGGTCTTGTAGCGAACCCAGGCATTATTGACACGAATCAGATACGCCTGCGTCTCGGGAAAGGTGATTGCATTATGAAGCGACGTACTCTGCTGCGCCCATCCGTCGACATTGCCCATGCCGGCGTTATAGGCGGCAATGGCACTGTCAGTCGACCCGTTAAAATACGCTAGAAGATACGAGAGATACGCACAGCCAAACTCGATATTCGTAGCCGGATCGTTAAGGTTGTCGGCCGAATACTCGCCACCGTCGACAAGGCCCTTGGCGATCATATCCTGGGCAGTCTCGGGCATCAGCTGCATCAATCCCTGAGCACCCTGATTCGACTCGGCCTCGGGATCCCAGTTCGATTCAGACTTAATGACAGCGCACACCAGATACGGATCCAGATTATGCGAAATACTGGATTGCTTTACATACGCCTCGTAGTCAATCGGATACAGCGGCTTAAAGAAAGCGGCAGGAGCATACGAGTAAACGAATGAGATAAGGCCGAAGGCAAAAACGGCAGCCAGCGGTATAAGGCGATACCACGTAAGGAAACGTGTCTTAGGCATCGGCCTCCTCCTTATCCAATACATCCCCGAACCCATGGCATGCAAGCCATGAGTCAAGCTGCTCAAAGAGCGAATTATCGCCTGAGGCATTATCAATCACCGTTGTAGCGAGATTGCACAGCGCAGACTCATCGGGCTGACAAGCAGAACGGGCATCGAAATCAGATGGCTCCATGCCACGTTGAATAGCGCGCTCGCGACGAACTGACAAAGGGGCGCTGATGACCAGAATTTCATCAGCCAAGCCAAATGCATCCTCAAAACCAGTCGGAGCAGAAACCTCGACCACCGCAAAGCGATAACGAGGAGATGAAACCGTACAACAAACCGGATCGAGAATCCTAAGCGAAAGCTGTTCAATGAGAACGGGATGCACAATGCCATTGAGCCGTGCGACCGAATCAGGAGAAGCAAAAGCTCGAGAAGCGAGGATGCTGCGGCGAATGCCGCCATCCTCATCCAAAATGTCCCAACCGAATTCATCCGCGAGAGCATTGACGATATCAGAGCCCGGCACATACAGCGATTTTGCAAGCTCATCCAGATCGATTAGCATAGCGCCACGAGATTTGAAATAGCGGCAGGCAGTCGACTTACCCGAAGCAATATTGCCCAAGACAAATACGGTAAACATCAAGCCCTCCCTAACGCCAATGCGAGTAATTATCGCTCAAATACACTAGATGGACTCAAAATACAGCCAAACAGTAAGAGCACATATGGGGGAGCTAGGTCCAAAAGTATAACGTGTATACAACGCAAAAAAGGGGGAGGCCGCGAGGCCTCCCCCTTCTTCAGTTTCGGATGACGGCTCG
>CABUKS010000003.1 GCA_902492235.1 uncultured Collinsella sp.
TATCCGTCGAGGCCCACGTCTCGAACGTCGGCTGGCAGCCCGCCGTCGGCAACGGCGGCACCGCCGGCACCACCGGCCAGGCCCGGGCCGTCGAGGCCCTGAGGGTCAGGCTGTCCGGGGAGCTGTCCGCCCGCTACACCGTCTGGTACCGCGTCCACTCCGCCGAGTTCGGCTGGCTGGGCTGGGCGTGCGACGGCGCCGACGCCGGCTCGGCGGGCTACGGCCGCGCCGTCCAGGCCGTCCAGGTCGCGGTCCTGCCCAAGGGCGACCCCGCCCCGGGCGACACCGCCACCCCCTTCGTCGACAGGTCCTCCGAGCCCCCCTCGGTCTCCTACCGCGCCCACGTCGCCGGCATCGGCTGGCAGGGCGCCGTCTCGGACGGCGCCGTGGCCGGCACCACCGGGCAGGGCCGCGCCCTCGAGGCCCTCTCGGGCTCCGTCTCCTGGTACGGGCACGGATCCTCCTCCCTCGAGGTGAGGGCCCACGTCTCGAACGTCGGCTGGCAGGGCTGGACCTCGGGGACCGCCGGCACCACCGGGCGCTCCCTGGCGGTCGAGGCGCTCCAGTTCAGGCTCTCCGGCGAGCCCGCCTCGTCCTACGACGTCTGGTACCGCGTGCACTGCTCCGACTACGGCTGGCTCGGCTGGGCCAAGGACGGCGCGTCCGCGGGCACGGTTGGCCTGTCGAAGGCCGTCCAGGCCGTCCAGGTCGTGCTCGTCCCCAAGGGCGGCGCCGCGCCGGGGCCGGCCGGCGGGGCCTTCCGCGGCGCCGGCGAGCGCCTGTCCGGGTCGTCCCTCTCCGTCTCCGGCTCGCCGGCGGGCTCGTCGTTCTCGGGCGGGGTCCTGACGCTCGGCTCCGAGAGGGGGCCCGTGCTGGGCTCCGTCGCCGCGACCGTCGACAACCTCGAGTCCGACGGGTCGGTCTGCTACCGCGGCCTGCTGCTGGGCTCCGGCTGGCAGGGGGAGACCAGCTCCGACGGGGCGCAGCTCGGCGCCTCGGGCGGCGGGCTCCAGCTCAAGGCCGTCCGCTTCGAGCTGTCCGGCGGCCTCGCGGAGCGCTACGACGTCTGGTACCGCTCCTGCGACTCCGCGCGCGGCTGGCTCGGCTGGGCGAGCGCCGGCGAGCCCTCCGGCGTCGAGTCCGGCGCCTCGGGCCTCACCGCCGTCCAGGTCGCCCTCGTCGCGAAGGGCTCCGCCGCCCCCGGTCCGTCCGAGGGGGCCTACGTCTCCGGCGCCGCCTCCGGCCCGTCGCTCGTCCTGCAGGGCCATGTCGCGGAGCGCGGCTGGCTGCCCGCGGTGGGCGGCGGCGAGGACGTCGGCACGACCGGCAGGGGCCTCGCGCTCCAGGCCGTGCGCGCCTCCCTCGAGGGGGCGGGCGAGGGGAGCTCCGTCTCCGTCGCGGTCCACGTGGCCGGCATCGGCTGGCAGGACGCCGCCTCCGCCCCCTCCTACGCCGGCACGGTGGGGCAGGGCCGCGCCGTGCAGGCCGTGAGGGTGTCCCTCTCCGGCCCCGTCTCCGAGCGCTACGACGTGTGGTACCGCGTCCACGCGGCCGGCTACGGCTGGCTCGGCTGGGCCAAGGACGGCGAGGCCGCTGGTACCGAGGGGCTCGGCGTCCAGGCCGAGGCCCTCCAGGCCGTCCTCGTCGAGAAGGGCGGCGACGCCCCCTCGACGGGCGCCCCCGCCGAGCTCTCCGTCCCCTCGCTCAGCCTCAGGGCCCACGTCTCCGGCGTCGGCTGGCAGCCCGCCGTCGGCAACGGCGGCACCGCCGGCACGACCGGCCAGTCCCGCGCCGTCGAGGCGATCGCCGCCGAGGTCTCCTCGCCGGTCTCCGGCGGCCTGTCCTACAGCGCCCACGTCTCGGGCGTCGGCTGGCAGGACGAGGTCTCGGGCGGCGCCGTGGCCGGCACGACCGGCCAGGGCAGGGCGGTCGAGTGCGTGAAGATGCGCCTGACCGGCGACCTCTCCGAGTACTACGACGTGTGGTACCGCGCCTACGTGCAGGACTACGGCTGGCTCGGCTGGGCCAGCGACGGGGCCCGCGCCGGCACGACCGGCATCGGCTACCGCGTCGAGGCGCTCCAGGTCCGCATCCTCGCGAAGGGCTCGGCGGCCCCGGGCCCAACGGAGGGCGCGTACAGGGACCGCCCATTGCATCCGAATTCGGTTGTCCTCAACGTTCCTTGTACAATGCAGAACCCTGAGCTTCCGACTGGCTGCGAGTCCGTTGCATTGACCAATGCGCTTAACTATTACGGATTTGGTCTGGGTAAAACCGTCATTGCAGACGCGTATATGCCTAAGAGCAGTTGGGATTTTGTTACGGCGTTTTGGGGCAATCCTCATAGCGCTTCGAATGGAAACTGCATATCTGCTCCCGGACTGACCAACACCGCTAATTCTTTCTTGATTAGTAGTGGCAGTAGTTTGCGAGCCTACGATGTGACTGGTACTGGTTTCTATGACCTTTATTCGTACTTGGAAGCCGGGCATCCCGTTATTATTTGGTCGACGATAGGTATGCAAAACCTGGGAAGTTGCTATGCGACTCAGGCTTACGGTGGAAGGGTTTATCGAACCTATACCAACTCTCACACCGTTGTCTTAAGAGGTTTTAATCGCTCTCTAGGTACCGTTTACATCGCCGATTCACTCGCTGGCTATGTCTCTAACTCAGCTCAGCGCATTGCTTCGCTATACTCGCAACGAGGAGCTCAGGCGGTCGTCATTAAATAGACGCCGTTGAAGTCGAAGGAAGGTGGAATCGTGAAGCGTCTCTTAGATGTGTCCGTTTCTATACTTGTGGTTATCGCGTTGTTCATGAGTCAATCATGGGCCGTGACTGCTGCATATGCCGATTATTCAATTGACGGATCTGATGATTCAAACAGCTTTCATCTTGAAGGCTCTACTTCCAATCAAGTTGAGCCTATCTCTGAGGGGCAAGAATCGGATGCTGGCTCCGTAGATAGCGAGCCTCAAGACGCGCAGCAGGTCTTATCGGGGGAGACTAACGAAGCCGCTGCCGCTGATTCTGCCTCCAACGATCAGCTCACCGTCAAAAACGTTAGTGTTTCTGCCCATGTGCAGAATATTGGCTGGATGGATCCGGTTGGTTCGGGTAAGGTTGCCGGAACCACGGGTAGGGGCTTGAATCTTGAGGCACTAAAAATCTCACTTGAAGTGAATGGAGCCACCTCTCAGGAACAGATTGCAAATGCCGTATCCGTCGAGGCCCACGTCTCGAACGTCGGCTGGCAGCCCGCCGTCGGCAACGGCGGCACCGCCGGCACCACCGGCCAGGCCCGGGCCGTCGAGGCCCTGAGGGTCAGGCTGTCCGGGGAGCTGTCCGCCCGCTACACCGTCTGGTACCGCGTCCACTCCGCCGAGTTCGGCTGGCTGGGCTGGGCGTGCGACGGCGCCGACGCCGGCTCGGCGGGCTACGGCCGCGCCGTCCAGGCCGTCCAGGTCGCGGTCCTGCCCAAGGGCGACCCCGCCCCGGGCGACACCGCCTGTCCTTTTAAGAGCCGTAGCGATGAACCTGCCTCAATCATTGTTCGCTCACATACGTCGAATATTGGTTGGATGTCGCCCGTAGGCGGCGGATCTGTTGCCGGGACAACTGGTAGGGGCCTCCCCATGGAGGCTCTTGAGGCTCAGCTTAGCTGGTATGGTCACTCGGGCTCCATTGAGCTTCGTGGCCATGTTTCTAATGTCGGATGGCAGCAGTGGTCTGAGGGGCACTGTGGAACGACTGGTAAGTCTCAGCGTCTCGAAGCCGTTCAGATTCGTCTAACCGGTGAGGCAGCTGAAAAATATGACATTTGGTACTGTGCTCATGTCTCGGGTATAGGCTGGCTCGATTGGGCTTGTAATGGAGCTGCCGCTGGTTCTGCCGGTAAAGGCAAGGCTATCGAAGCGGTAAAGGTAATCCTTGTGGAGAAAGGCGGAGCAGCGCCTGGCTCTTCGAGCAATGTCTTTATCGGCGATCTAGATGCTGTTGCGGTTTCCGGATCCGCCGTTTCTGGAGAGAGTCTTGGCTTATCTTCTGGTCAAAAGGCTACGATCGGGGGCAAGGGCGCCAAACTGCTGAACTCCATTGCCTTAAGCGTTGCAGGCCAAACTGATGACGGGTCAATTTCCTATGCCGTTATGGATTCATATTCAGGCTGGGGCGCTTTTTCATCGGATGGCGGTGCTGCCAAGGCGGTATCCGGCGCACCCATAAAAGCGATAAAAATGTCGCTGAGTGGCCAGTTTGCTGCCAATTATGACATTTGGTATCGAGTATGCGATTCCGGTAATGGCTGGACGGGTTGGACGTCAAATGGTCAGGCATGTGGCGTCTCTGGCGGTTCTTTCGGTTTGTGCGGCATAGATGTTGTACTTGTTCGTAAGGGCCAACCTGCCCCTGGTCCTACCAGTAATGCATTTATCGAAACGTCGGGAATCGGTCTTGTATCCCAGGCGCACGTTGCTTCTGCGGGCTGGTTGGCTCCCGTTGGCAATGGCGAAACTGCCGGTCAGACGGGCATGTCTCGTTCTCTGCAGGCGTTGTATGTCTCTACGCAGGGTATCGATGCCTCTGTCGAAGTATCGGCGCACGTTGCGAATATCGGTTGGCAACCATACGTCTCGGGTGCTTCCTACGCTGGCACTGTTGGCAAGGGCCTTGCAATTCAGGCGGTTAAATTAAGGCTCACTGGCAACGACGCTTCAAAATACGATATTTACTACCGTGTTCATGCGGCGGATTATGGCTGGCTTGGTTGGGCTAAAAATGACGCCGCAGCTGGCACCGTTGGACTGTCTAAGCAGGCCGAGGCAATTCAAATTAAGTTGGTTGCCAAGGGTTCGTCCGAGGCTCCCGTTCAAGATCATGCTGCTTTGATCCAGCTTCCCGGGCTATCTGCTAAGGCTAATTGCTCCGGTCTTGGCTGGCAAGCGTCCGTTGGCAATGGCGGTGTTGCCGGAACGGTTGGGCAGAACCGTGCCATGGAGGCCATGCAGTTGTCGCTTTCCGATAGCTCCATGAGCGGTGGCATTTCGTATTCTGCTCATGTATCCAATATCGGTTGGCAGTCTGCTGTTTCGGACGGGGCTACATCGGGAACTGTTGGCCAAGGGCAGCAGATCCAAGCTGTGAAGATTAACTTGACTGGCGACGTTTCGAATTACTTTGATGTCTGGTATCGCGTCCATGTGTCAAATTACGGATGGCTTGGCTGGACCAAAAATGGATCGCCCGCGGGTACCACGAAGCTTGGCATTCCTGTTCAGGCTTTACAGGTAAAGATTGCCCCCAAGGGCGCTTCCGCACCAGGCTCTACGTCTGATTCGTATTTTGAGACCTATCGTTATATGGGGTATCAGACCCCGGGATCATATCCAAAGGTTAGTTGTAATAGCGTACAGCTTCCTTCATATTGCACCGGTTACTTTACGTATGTCACGCCTTCTCGAATTCCTTACAACGCTTCACGACAGGATTGCATCAACGCATTCGTCCAGCGTGCTCGTGAATATATCGGTACTCGTTATATCGAGCCGTGGTCTTCTTGGCCAGGGGATGCAGTTGATTGCTCGGGCTTGGTGCTGCAACGTTTGTATGCGACTGGCATGGATATGGGTTGGTATAACCCCTATAACCATCGTTGGTTGCCCGAGCAGACCTATAACTCCATGAACTGGTATCGCAACAACACGTTTATGCCGGTTAGCACCTCTGCTATGCAGAGGGGAGATGTGGTCTACTACCAGGGTCATATTGGAATCTACATTGGAAACGGTCGAATCATTGATTCGTGGCCGGGGATCGGTGTGACCGAGCGCTCGGTCAATGCTCCAGGTCGTGTAATCGGCGCAGCTAGGCCTTTTGCATAGAGTCTGTTGAGGCGCTCTGTTGCAGGAGCGCCTCTTTTTGACTGTATGGTAAATGTTGCTTTTCTAAGCTTTAAATGCCTGTATGGAAGTGCGGTAATATAGCAGCTATTCGGTCTTTACATGTGGTCAATGTCTCGGGGGATATACATGAAACATCTCAAAGCGTCTGCGGCTTTGGTTTGTACGCTATTGATGGGCTGGTCGCAAATCATGCAGCCTTACAGCGCGTATGCGCTGTCGGTTCAGGTCGCCGCTGCCTCGCAGTCGGTCTTGCAAACATCAATCGAGCATGAATCTCAAGATGCAAGTTCTCAGGGGGCGCAGGACGATGCCTCGGGTTCTCAGGGTGTGACCGAATGGTATGGTGACGATGCAAATGCTGCTCGTCCTGATGGGGAAACAGATTCGGATTCCGGCGAACAGCCTGGAATTGGCGTCGAAGAATCTGGTGTTGACGAGTCAAACGGTGAAGCCCCAACCGATGATTCCGCTGAGATGAATTCCTGCGAAGCAGACTCTTTGGAACCGAACTCTTGGCGTTTCGAAAACGGCGTGCTTATCGATTCTGGCAATGGCGACATCGATGCGCAGTCTTTAACTGACGATTCTTTGCCCAATGGCGTTGTCGCGCGCGGCATCGATGTCAGCAATCATCAAGGAACTGTTGATTGGAATAAGGTTAAGGCCGCGGGGATTGATTTTGCCATTCTCAAGGTCGGTCCGGTTTACGGAAAACCTGACGATTCTTTTGAAAGGAACGCTGCTGAATGTGAACGCCTCGGCATTCCTTATGGCGTGTATTACTACTCCTACGCCCGTTCTGTAGAGGATGCCAATAAAGAGGCCGACAGGACACTTGCTTGGCTCGGTGGCCATCATCCGTCGCTTCCCGTCTATTATGATCTTGAGGATAGCTATATCTTGCAAGATCCGGATTTCAGCAAGGATAAGCTCACTCAGATTGCGCAGACTTTTTGCAACCGTATGGAGGCCGTTGGCTTTAAGTCGGGTATCTATGCGAACCTTAACTGGCTTAACAACTACCTGAATTCTCCGTCGTTGAACGGTTATGACCATTGGGTCGCTCAATATAATTGGCGTTGCGATTATGCTGGCAGCTACAGTTTCTGGCAGTATTCAAGCAGCGGTAATGTCCCGGGCGTTAACGGACGCTGTGACATGAACTACTGCTTCAACGGTTCTCTTCTGAACGTAGACGACAGCAAGATGCATATTCAGTATGAGGCACATGTCTCGAATATTGGCTGGATGAGCAGCAAGCGCGACGGATCTACAGCTGGCACAACGGGTCAGTCTAAATCAGTGGAGGATCTTAAGGTCGGCATCTTGAATCCTGTTGAAGATGGCTCTGTGCAAATTAACGCCAATGTAAGTGGCATCGGCTGGCAGGGCTGGGACACCCCCTCGGCCTCCGAGGGCGGCACCACCGGCCAGGGCCGCGCCGTCGAGGCCGTGCGCCTGAGGCTCACGGGCTCCCTCGCCAAGGACTACGACGTCTACTACCGCGTCCACGCCTCCAACATCGGCTGGATGGCCTGGGCCAAGGACGGCGAGGAGGCCGGCACCACCGGCTTCGGCAGGAGCGTCGAGGCCGTCCAGATCAGGCTCGTCAAGAAGGGCGACGCCGCCCCCTCGTCTGACGGGGCCAACGTCGACTACGCCTTCAAGAAGAAGCCCATGTCCCTGACCTACCGCGCCCACGTCTCCAACGTTGGCTGGCAGGGCGCCGTGTCCGACGGGGCGACCGCCGGCACCACCGGCCGCGGCCTCGCCCTCGAGGACCTCAAGCTCTCGCTCGACAGCTCCGATTACTCAGACGGCTCGTCCGTCCAGATCGACGCCCACGTCTCGGGCATCGGCTGGCAGGGCTGGGACACCCCCTCGGCCTCCGAGGGCGGCACCACCGGCCAGGGCCGCGCCGTCGAGGCCGTGCGCCTGAGGCTCACGGGCTCCCTCGCCAAGGACTACGACGTCTACTACCGCGTCCACGCCTCCAACATCGGCTGGATGGCCTGGGCCAAGGACGGCGAGGAGGCCGGCACCACCGGTATGTCGTGCTCTCTCGAGGCTGTTCAGATTAAGCTCATTAAGAAGGGTGCTTCCCATCCTGATACATCGGGATATTCCCATCTTGAAATACCTTCGGTGACATATTCCTCTCAGGTGAAAGGCGCTTGGCAGAATTCCGTCTCGGCCGGTGAGGTGTCCGGTACAACTGGTCAGGGAATTCCCATCACCGGGTTTTCGGCTAAAACTACTTCATCTGTTGCCGGCGGGATTAATTATCAACTGCATCTTTCGAATGTAGGCTGGACGTCTGGTAAGTCAAACGGAGTGCAGCTTTCGTCTACCGCTGAATCCAATTCGGTTGAGGCTATTAAAATTTCTCTTTCTGGTGACTTGGCAACCTATTTTGATGTTTGGTACAGGGTTCATGTCGATAACGTCGGCTGGCTTGGTTGGACTAAAAATGGCTCCGTTGCCGGTAGTACTGGCTATGGGGCGCATGTCCAAGCTATCCAAGTTCGACTTACGAGGAAGGGCGCCAATGCCCCCGGGAGCACCGTTTCGCCGTGTTTGCTTGGGCAACCAACCGCGTTTGCAAATCCCATGCAGAAGAAAATTGTAGATCTTGCCCGACAGGTGCCGTCTCCTGGCCCGGGATTGTGCTCCGAGTGGATTGCAGATATCTATGAGCGTGCCGGATTTAGGAATGTCCATACAGATGCCTGCGATTACTACTGGGATTACTGTAAATACACCGATTATTCTCATTTGAAAGTCGGAATGGTCATTGCCGTTCCTTCGCATACGCATACACGCATGGGCAGTATTTACGGTCACGTTTGTCTCTACATCGGTAATAACCAGGTTATGGATAATGTCGGTCGGATCAGGACGCTCGATATGGCGTACTGGTTGGATTATTATTCCACCTCATACAAGCCAAAATGGGGCTGGTATGACAACGTGCCGCTTGCATAGCAGGTCGAAATTCGTGTTTTCACACAGGTTCTAGCAAATATTCTGATTAAAACGAACGGGTCGTTTTGCAACGGTCCGTTCGTTTCTATTTAAGTGCCATTCACGTTTTCGGTATTTATGCAATTGCCGTAACGATAAATAATGATGCTAAATATGGTCGATTAATGGGGGAGTCGAATGAAAAAGACGCAACGACTGCTAGCAACGGCAATGACGCCATTACTGATCATTCAGTGTCTTCTGACGCCCCTTTCTGTCTGGGCTGATTCTTTACAGGTGCAGCCGGAATCTACTGATTATTCCGTCAGCGCCGCCGACAGCTCGGAAGACGAGGACATCGTCTTAAATGACGAACAACAGGGGGTTGAAGTCGAGCAGCCGACTGTGTCAGACAATGATTCTCCCTCATCCGTTTCCAGCGAGTCTGCTTCCGATGTGGCTGATTCGCCGAAACCCGAAAATGATGTATCCGCTGTCTTTGGCTCTGTTTTATACCAGACTCATGTACAGGATATTGGCTGGCAAGCTCCCGTTTCAAATGGAATGACGGCTGGCACAACAGGTCGTGCTAAGCGCGTCGAAGCCCTCAAGATCAATCTGCTTTCACAGGATGGCAGCCCTTTGGGGAATGACAGCATTTCGGTCCAATCTCACATTTCCGGGATCGGCTGGGAGTCTCAGCCGGTGGGCAATGGGCAGACATCTGGAACAGTTGGACAGTCGCGAGCCATCGAGGCCATCAAGCTATCTTTGTCGGGTGGTCTTTCTGATTCGTATGACATTTGGTATCGCGTGCATTCTGCAAATGTTGGTTGGCTTGGCTGGGCCTCAAATGGTGAGCCTGCTGGAACGCAGGGCTATGCTTACCAGATCGAGGCAGTTCAGATTAGGGTGCTTTCAAAAAATGCTCAAGATGCGCCAGCGCGAGGCGATGCCTTTAGGGACCATTCCCAGGAACCGCCTACTGTTTCCTATCGATCTCATATCTCCAATGTTGGATGGATGGGTGTTGTCGCGGACGGAAAGACATCGGGGGTCATTGACTCAAGAAATGCAATCGAGGCACTGTCGCTTAGTGTTAATTGGTATGGCCACGGAGGCTCTATTTCCTCTCGCGCGCACGTCTCTGGCATTGGTTGGCAAAGCTGGTCTTCAGGTACTGTTGGCACGACCGGGCAGTCTCGGTCAGTTGAGTCCGTTCAGTTTAAGCTCAATGACGAGATATCTGCAACTTACGACATTTGGTACCGTGTGTATGCTTCCAAATTGGGCGGATGGTTGGGCTGGACGTCCAACGGGTCTCCTGCGGGCTCGGTGGGGAAGGGTGCCGCCATTCAGGGTATTCAGGTTATGTTGGTCCGAAAGGGCTGCTCTGCTCCTGGAGATACAGCGAATCATTTTATTGGAGCTACGGATGTTCTGAGTGGCAGTTCGTATGGCCTTAATGGCAATAGCTTGGGCACTGTGCAGGGTAAAACGATTTTAATGGGTTCCGAGAGCGGCTCTGAGCCTTTAACATCGCTTTCTATTTCGTTTGATAATCAAGAGACTTCAGGTTCAATCGGTTATTCAGGCTGCTATGAATTTAGTGGATGGAGCGGAGTTGTTTCTGACGGTGCCGCGCTCAATTCTAAAAATGATGGCCGTACTTTGAAGGCCGTGAGATTGACTCTTACTGGTGATTTGTCTAATGCCTATGACGTTTGGTACCGGTGTTTTGACTCCAAAAAAGGATGGCTTGGCTGGGCGTGTAATGGCGCGGATGCGGGGGCAACGATACCGGGTTCATTCCTTAAGGCTGTCGAAGTAAGGATTATCAGTAAAGGCAGTGGCGCTCCCGGAGTAACGGACGGAGCATTTGTTTCCGATACTTCCGCCGATTGCGCTCATGTTGTTTATCAGGCCCATTCCGCTAGCCGTGGGTGGTTTCCATCTGTTTTAGATGGGCAGGATGCCGGCACAACGGGAAAATCGCTTTCGCTTCAAGCTCTGAATGTGGTGCTGGCCGGTGTGGATGATGATTCTCTGGTTGAGGCACGAGCTCATGTTGCCAATATTGGTTGGCAGGAATGGCGGTCTGCCGGTTATGTTGGGACCGTTGGACAAGGATTGGCCATTCAGGCTCTTGAGCTGCGCATTAATGGTCCCCTCGCGAATCAGTATGACATCTACTATCGAGTTCATTCGGCTGGTTATGGTTGGTTGGGTTGGGCCAAAAACGGCGATTCCGCTGGAACTACCGGGTTAAATATCCAGATAGAAGCTGTCCAAATTAAGCTTGTCGCGAAGGGCGGGAATCCTGGCTCATCGTCTGCGCCCGCATTTATCTCTGCTCCAGCTCTAACGCTTCAGGCGCATGTCGCCACGCTTGGTTGGATGAATCCCGTTGGCAACGGTGGTGTTGCGGGCACAACCGGCAGATCGCTTGCTATTGAGGCGCTGAAGTTGAATGTCTCCAGTAGCGTATCAGGCGGTATTGAGTACTCCGCCCATGTACAGGATGTGGGCTGGCAAGGTTGGACTTCCAATGGGAATGTCGCTGGCACAGTAGGCTGCGCAAAGCGTATCGAGGCTCTTAAGATTAAGTTGACCGGTGATTTATCGAACTACTTTGATGTTTGGTATCGAGCATATTGCCAAGACTTTGGGTGGCTCGACTGGACCTCAAATGGGCAGCCTGCGGGTACGTCTAGGATAGGCTGCAGAGTCGAGTCTGTTCAAGTGAAGATTGTTCCCAAGGGCGCTGGTGCTCCCGGTTCTACTGCGCGTCCGTTTACTGACCAGCCCTTGTTGCCGGCAGATATGATGACTATGCTTATTCGAGCTAATAGATATTCGAGCAGCACAAGCTGGCTCATTATGGTTGACAGGCAAGCATGCCGCCTTGGAGTTTTTCGTGGACAGCGCGGGTCGTGGAGTTACGCTCAATACTGGACTTGCTCTACCGGCGCCCCTAGTACTCCAACGCCTACGGGTGAGTATACCGTCACCGGCAAGGGCTACTCGTTTGGACATGGGTATACCTGCTACTACTACACGCAGTTTTACGGTGACTATCTGTTCCATTCAATACCGTACTACCAGGGAACTTTTAATCCCATGGACAGCCGAATGGGAATGCATGTTTCACAAGGCTGCGTGCGTTTGCCCATTGATCGCGCTAAATGGATTTGGGATAACGTGCCCCTTGCTACCAAGGTGGTAATCTACTAACTATTCCCGTAAGCGGTGAGAGCTTGTTAGAGGGCCCTTTCCTGTTGCCGTAGTCTTGGCAACAGGAAAGGGCCCTTGCCGTTGGATTAGGCTCCTTTTTCTTCGTTCACCTAATTGGTGACATTAATGAAGCTAACTCCCGATAGTATGGTTATTGACGACCGTCTATCTAGGAGGCGATTCTTTTGAAAAGGCAATTTAGAGCATTTATTGTTCTGATTTCCTGCTTCATGACGATGCTGCTTTTGAGCCCTTTGGCTTGTTGGGCAGATCAAAATGTTGGTTCCAACGAATATGAATCCGTTCCAGAGACCCAATCCGACCCCTCGGATCAAACTGCTGCTGTAGCCGATGAAACGGCGCCTTCGATTGATGCTACCGTGGAGCCCAAAGAGGCGGCCCCGGACGTCAGCTATAAATCTCACATTTCAGGCATTGGTTGGGAGCCGACGTTTACATCGAATGGCTCGACCTCTGGCACAACAGGCCAGTCCCGTAGGCTTGAAGCACTCAGGGTTTCCCTCCCTAATTCAGAAGACCTTGGTATCGAATACCGCTCTCATGTTCAAAATGAAGGCTGGCAGGATTGGGTTTCTAATGGAGCCGTCTCCGGCACAACGGGAAAGGGCCTTCAGATTGAAGCCGTCGAGCTCAAGCTGACGGGCAACAGGGCGGCTTCTTATGACCTGTATTATCGCGTTCATGCTTCTAATTTCGGCTGGCTTGGATGGACTTCAAATGGGTCGACTGCGGGAACCACCGGTTGGTCTTATGCCGTTGAAGCAATACAGATCGTCATTGTAAAAAAGGGTGACGCGGCGCCCGGCGATACTGCTGGTGCCTATGTCCCATATGTCTTTAATTGCTCTCTTTCTCAGGTTGGGGAGACGACTAAAGTAACCCTGAATATTCCGCAGATCGAGGATATAAAACGACTCGGGATCGCTGATTCGATAAAGGTGGCAGGCTCCATGTCGTATGGAGGGAGGGTCACCCGTTCCGTCTCAAGCACGATTGCACTCGGAGATCTGGGCTCTAGCTCCAGTGAAATTGAATTTAGCGATTATGGTCCGTTTGACGTTACGTTGCAGTATTTGAAGAACGGAAACATCGTTCAAGAGGACCATCAGTCAATTGGCATTTCTGCGAGTGAGTACAACCTTGCCCCTTTGAGTGCTTCTTTCCCCGTTGTTCTCTATTCGCTATCTTTCTGGGATATCAGTACCTCTTCTGCTGGAACGACCGTTCCGTCAATTGTAATGCTCGATCGTCCAAGTGCCTATAACTGGAACTCGCTTCCATCCGGGATGTACGGTCTTCCGTATCTGACTCATGAGGAGAATGCTTCTAGTTCGAGCTATCAGGCGTTCGCGGATTATGTCGCTGCTCTCTACAAGATCAATCCCAAGGCAAAGTTCAATCTGTATATCAATGACATCACCTGTTCGTTGATCCATAGGATGATTTACGCCAACAAGATTCCCGCAGGCCAATACTCCATTCGGCTGTTGTCCGATGGATCCGCCACGTATGTCTTTACCAACGAAGCCTTTGACGTTAAGGATCCAGATTCTAAGCAAGCGGAGCTGATTACTTTATGGAACGCCGCCAAGAATAAGGAATACGAAACCGGTGAGGTCTCAAAGTCGTATAGCGATTATCACGATCACTGGGATTCTATGTATGCCGTGCTGAGTATTGAGCCTGGCACTCAGTGGTGGATGACTCGAACGAATCTGTTTACGAGTGGTGACGATAATGCCTTTGCGAATAAGATCGCGTCCGATCCCGGCGTTAAGAAGGTGAATGTTTCGGGCATGCTTACGAGCCTGCAGAATAGGGGAGAGGATACAGTCCAAGCGTTTAAGGCGCTGTACAACTTTAACGATGGCTATTTTGATGCGGCGACTCAGCAGGGCAAAAAGGTAATGATGCTGCTTGGAACGTACGTTTCTTACGAGCAGAATTTTGACGACTATGCCAACTTGACCGAAGTTATCTATGGCGATGACTATTTGTATTATTACAAGGGGCATCCAAACACACCGACGGGTATGTATCCCCAAAAGCAGGAACAGCTTGACCGTCTTGGCATTACCGATGTCGATTCTTCCGTCGCTGCAGAGCTGATCCTCTTCTTTAATCCGGAGATCGGTCTGTCTGGTTATGGGTCTAGTACGTATAACTCGGCCAGTGCCGATGCTGCTGGTGGACTTTGGAATTCCACAAAGGCCGAGGCCTTGAAGCCGGGTGCCGTTATCGATTATTCGATTATGGATTGGTTTGCTTCTCCGGTTACCGAAGACACGGATGCTGCAATCAGATCCCTTTGCAAGCAGGGTGACTCTTGCTATCTCGTAGAATTTTCGGATTCCATCCTTGCTTCGGCAAATTACGACTTTGCTATTTATTCGCACAATAGCGGCGCTCTGACTTATTTCAAGAAGGACGAGTCGGGCTACGACGTCGTCAAGGTGTCACGAGGCTCGCTTGATGTTTTGGCAACTTCGCATGTTTCGAATGACGGTTGGCAGTCGGCTTCCAAGGGCGGAAATGTTTCTGGCACCGTTGGTCAGTCCAAAGCTGTCGAGGCTATAACTCTCAATCTGCAGAATGCTCCCTACGATGGCAGCTTGGAGTACAGGACGCATGTTTCCGATTACGGTTGGCAAGACTATGTGAAAGAGGGAGAAGTCTCCGGTACTACGGGCCAGAGCAAGTCTGTCCAGGCTATTCAGATTCGCCTGACTGGTGAGATGGCCAATCACTATGACGTTTATTATCGAGCTCACGTTCAGGATAAGGGATGGCTCGGTTGGGCCTGCAATGATCAAGTTGCCGGAACGACCGGTTTCGTTTTGAGGCTAGAGGCATTTCAGGTCGTTTTGGTTGAAAAGGGTTCGCCCGCTCCTGGGGATACGAGTCAACCCTCTATTCAGAGAGCGTTTTCAATCAAGGCACATGTTTCAAACCTTGGTTGGCAGTCGCCTGTTTACGAAGGCATGACCGTTGGCACAACTGGCCGAAATCTTGCTGTTGAGGCGTTGACGATTAGCAAGCCTGACCTAGGGTATTCCGGCGGCATCGAGTATCGAGCTCACGTTCAAAATATCGGCTGGCAAAAGTGGGTCAAAAATGGAAAGGTTGCCGGTACTACGGGGAAGTCTCTTGCTGTTGAGGCTGTTGAAATAAAACTGACGGGAGATCTTGCCAAGCATTATGACGTTGTCTATAGGGCACACGTTCAAAGCAAAGGTTGGCTAGACTGGGTTAAATCGGGCGAGTGTGCCGGTACAACTGGTGAGGCTCTGCATCTAGAAGCGCTTGAGGTTAGGCTGGTTGAGAAAAGCTAAATATAGATCCAATTTGCCTATATACCAACGCTAATGAAGTGGGGGTGAATTGATGGGGTTGTAGTCCCCTCAATTCACCCTCCTTAGTTGCAAGTTATTTGAAAGAGACAAACCGTGCTAGACTTTATCCTTTGTGTAAGGATTTCGTTTCGGCCTCTTTCATTAAGTCGTCATCATTAATTTCTATTGGGTGAATTAAGGTGAAGTTTGGTAATCATGAATTTGCTTTATACGGTTGATAACAATTTTGTCCCACAGTTGGCCGCCAATATTTGCTCGGTTGTTTCAAATCATTCCGGTATTCAAGACATTACTTTTCATGTCTTCTCTAATGGCATTACAGAGGATAACCAGCGTTTGCTCCAGGAGATGGTGACCGAATACAACCAAAGCCTTGTATTTTATGATATTTCGAACTTCAAAGATGCTCTCGGGTTTGATTTTGATACATCGGGATGGAATGAAATAGTTCTTGCTAGGCTTTTGATGGCACATTTTCTACCTAATGAGATCGAAAGAGTTATTTACCTCGATGGCGATACGATTGTTCTTGGGGATATTGCTCTTCTTTGGAATCAAGATCTTAAGGGTTGCGTGGTTGGAATGGTTCCCGAGCCAACGGTCGGCCCATCTCGACTTAATGATTT
Organism: uncultured Collinsella sp.; assembly: GCA_902492235.1. Classification (GTDB taxonomy): domain Bacteria; phylum Actinomycetota; class Coriobacteriia; order Coriobacteriales; family Coriobacteriaceae; genus Collinsella. The sequence goes on from CABUKS010000003.1 coordinate 16,102, forward strand.
AGACTTAAATGGCTGTCTGTACCACAATGCTGGCGTGTTGCTCGTTGATTTAAAGCAATGGAGATCAACTTGTTGCGAAGATCAATTATTGAATTATTGCGAGCGCCGCTCAGGACGCTTGTTTGCGAATGATCAAGATGCTCTAAATGCAGTACTTAAAGATAAGATTTGCAGTTTATCCCCTGCGTTCAATTATTCCAATATCTTTGACTACTATCCGTTTATATTCTTAAACTCGTTAATGCCGGGCTTTTCGGATGAAAACAGTTTTAATACCGCAAGATCGAAGCCCATCGTTGTCCATTATCTCGGCGAAGAGAGGCCATGGCGGCGGGGGAATACTCATCGCTTCAATAATGAGTATCACTTTTATTTATCAGAAACGTTCTGGAAGGACGCGAAAGATGAAGATGGTTGGGGCGCTTATTTTCTTGCTTGGCGGACTTTTAATTTCCTAACCAGGCCTTTTCCTCAGCTTCGTTATAAAGTGATCAGCGGGTTGATTCCCGCATTTCTTAAATATCGTGCCTCGCAAAGAAATAAATAGGATTATGGATAAAATCAAAGACAAGTCTGTTTGCATTGTTTTACCCACATATAACGGCGGAAAGTATTTGGCCAAACAGCTTGATAGTATCTTGGAGCAAACTTGGCCTAATTGCTCCGTCTATATTCGTGATGATGGTTCAACGGATGAAACTGTTGAAATTGCACAATGGTACTGTCGGTCAAACTCCAGCATTCATTTAATTCAAGATTCAATCGGTAATCTTGGGTGCCCAAATAGTTTTTATGAAATTATCAAACGGGTTCCCGAATATGACTACTATGCATTTGCCGATCAGGATGATATTTGGAAGACCGATAAAATTGAACGGGCAGTCAGGGCAATTGAAAATAGTGGAGACAAGGTGCCGACTGTCTACTTTTCTTCCTTTTCATATGTAAACGAAGATGGCGAGACGATACGCGAGTCGGCTCCGCAGGACAAGTACCTCTCTTTTCATAACACCTTGTTTTATACTCCCGGACTAGGCTTCACGATAGTATTTAATCGCCTTGCCTGCAGGGCCTTTATTCTTGAGGTAGATCCAGGGAATGAAATGCATGATCGCTGGCTGATTCGGTGTGCTTCGGCATTTGGAAAGGTATTGTTTGATTCCGTCTGTACGGCTTCACATGTTCGTCATTCCTCTGCGGTCACGTCTGGAGATAATCGTTATTTTGATCTTTTAAAGACCTATTTTAAGGACGAGCTATTTGGTGATAGATCGAAAGATGAGAGTAAAAAGTTAAGCCATTTTTCTGCGGTGTTTTATGATGAGCTTAGTTTTGAGCAGAAACATGAGCTTGATATTTTCACCAATGATGATGGGATTATTTCAAGACTTAGGAAAGCATTTTTCCCAAAGCGTCTGCGACCTACTTTGATTTCTGATTTACTTCTTCGCGTTTTGTTTTTATTCAACAAGGCCTGATGATCCACTGCTGGAGTGATTGTGTCTAATAGAAAAACGAAAGAACTCTCTGTTGAGCAGAGTCTTGTTTGGAACAGCGTCGGCTCGATGGCGTATTTGATTTGCAACTGGCTGATTACTGTTCTTGTGGTGACACTTGGTTCCGACATTAGCATGTCTGGTAGCCTTGCTGTGGCTATGTCTGTTGGTAATATTTTTGCGACCATTGTTTTGCTTAGAGCGCGCCCCGTTCAGGTTTCTGAGAGCTATTCTGATTTTACGACTGGGAATTTTATCGCTCATAGAATCGTTGCAACAATACTTGCCTGTGTAATTTGCTTCTTCTATTGTTTAGTCTCTGTTGCATTCAACGATTGGGCAGTTGTTGCTGTTTATTGCCTATTTAAAGCTGGTGATTCATTTGTCGATGTTCTTCACGGTGTGGATCAGGTAAACAACAGATTGGACATTGCGGCTATCTCTCAAATAGTTCGTGGCGTAGGAGTTCTAGTCTCCTTTTCGTTGTGCTTGTTGCTATTTGATAACTTGGTAATAGCCGTTGCTTCAATGGCTTTTGTTACCATAGCTGTTGTGCTTACATATGATTTTAGAATGACAAAACGGTTTTGTGCCGTTATACCTGATTTTGATTTTACTTCCCTTATCAAATTGTCGCGTATCTGCTTTCCCGGTTTTGTTGCATCTCTTGCGTGCACGGCTGTTGTTAGCGTAACAAGACAGTTCTATGGCCTTTCCTATGGAAATGAGGCGTTGGGTTTTTATGCCGCCGTTGCCACTCCGACTGCCGTAATTCAGGCTCTCGTATCTTATCTATATGCCCCCCTGCTTGGACCTATTTCGGCAATGTGGCGAGAAAACGAAACTCACCGATTACGCTTAGTATTTATTAAAATGCTCGTTTCCGTATTCGTTTTGACGGCGATGTGTGCCATGGCTAGTGCTTTCATAGGCGAACCTGTGCTTACTGCTATTTATGGCAAAGAAGTTGGCCTTCACTCAGATTATCTTCCATTGGCACTCGTTGCTACCGCATTCACTGGTTTGAACTTTTTCACTATTGATGTCTTTATTGCATTTGGGAAACCGATTATTGGCACGATTTCTGGTGCCGCTTCGTTAGCGTTGGCCGTGTTTCTTTCTCGTTATTGTTTTGTGAATCCGGTATTTGCTTCTGATGCAAATGTCATCAATATCATTATCTTGGTGGCATACGGTTTTGGATTATTATTTTCCTTCCTTTGTATAATTAACCTATTAAATCGGAAGGCGAAGCAATCTGTCACATCCGAACTGTAAATTCGCTCTCCTTGTTTCGATAGGGTTTTTCAGTTCGACTTGGGCTGTTTGATTGATATTCTGTACTGAGGATTCAGATGATGCATGAATTAAGAGCGCTGGTTATCATCCCAGCTTTTAATGAAGAGGCGAACATTTTAGATACGGTTTCTTCTGTGGAGGAAGCTGGATACGATTATGTAGTTATTAACGATGGCTCCACTGATGACACTTTGCGTGTTTGTCGCGATGCGGGGGTTAATGTCCTGGATTTACCGCAGAATCTTGGCATTGGAGGCGCGGTTCAAGCCGGACACAAATATGCCAAACGCTTTGGCTATGATGTAGACATCCAAGTTGATGGTGATGGGCAGCATGACGCCCATTACATATCGCGCTTGCTTGATGAAATAAATAATGGGTCTGATTTAGTTATCGGATCGCGATTTCTTGAAGAATCTGAAGGCTTCAAGTCAACCTTCTTGAGGCGTCTTGGAATTAGATGGCTCTCTGCGGTAATTCATCTTACAACTCACGTTCGTGTTAGCGACCCCACTTCTGGTTTTCGCGCATGTGGATCTAAGGCCATAGATCTGTTCTGTAAAAAATATCCCGTAGACTATCCGGAGCCGGATTCTGCTGTTGCGGCTATGGTTAAGGGCCTTCGCGTTACAGAAGTGCCTGTCGTAATGAAAGAACGACAGGGGGGAAAGTCGTCAATTTCTGGTTTTAGTAGCATTTATTACATGATAAAGGTTACTTTGGCGATTATCATCTCTTCATTCTCGAATTAGGACGGGTTGTTATGCATATTTCCTTACAGTTTGGTGTCATTACTGCTTGTTTAGTTTTGCTTTGTTTTGTGCTGCGTCTTGTATTAAAGGATAGCCTTCAGCTCAAGTATTCACTTCTTTGGATTGTTCTTGCATTGGTTTTGTTGGTATGCGGCCTCTTTCCGCAACCTCTTTACTTCATTTCAAGTTTATTTGGTTTTCAGACTCCAGCCAATTTTGTTTTTGTCTTAGGGTTTTTATTTTTGATATGCATTGTTCTTTCTATGGCATGTCTGTCAAGTAAACAATCTTCTGCAATTGCTAACTTAACTCAACGAATTGCATTGCTTGAAAAAGAGCTTGAATCAAAAAATAGGGAGTAATGCCATGTGCTTGGCAAAAGATCATACATTTGTATTGTGCGCATACGGCGAGTCTCCGTACTTGTCTGACTGTTTAGATTCTTTAGTGAACCAAAGCACCCGAAGTAATATCCTTATATCGACGTCAACTCCTAATTCCTATATTGATCGTATAGCGTCTAATTATTCGATTCCGGTAATTGTTAACGAGGGGTCGCCTAGCATATCTCATGACTGGAATTGTGCTATTGCGAATTCAAATACAAAGCTTGTGACTATAGCTCATCAGGATGATATCTATAGCTCTAGTTATACGGAAACTATGCTGCGGGCTATGAAAGAAGCGGATCGACCTTTAATCTTCTTTTCTAATTATGGTGAGATAAGAAATGGCGTATATGAAGAAAACCTCCTTATTCTGAAAATTAAGAGAATTTTACTTCGTAAGTTTGCTCGCCACGGCGATCTTTCATCGGTTAAGGATAAAAGGGATATCCTGAGGTTCGGTTCCGCCATCTGCTGTCCTTCTGTGACATTTAATCTAAGCATCTTACAGACACCGTTATTTATGACAGACATGAAATGTGACTTGGACTGGGAGGCATGGGAAAGATTCTCGAAAATCGACGGATCTTTCGTTTATTCTCCCGAGGTTTTAATGTTTCATCGAATTCATGAAGGCTCTGAGACCACGGCGTTGATTAAAGATGATACAAGGAGGTCGGAGGATGAAACTATGCTTCAAAAATTCTGGCCCAAGTGGTTTGCTCCAATAGTCTGTAGCCTGTATTCGCTTAGCATGAGAAGCAATTCTTTATGACGCTGCAACAATGCCGGCGTAAGTTGAACATTTATCGAGACGGAGTTGTAGAGTTATGAATCTAGATATCTTTACTGGTCATCTGAAACTATCTGATAGTTATCGAAAAGCTCTGACGTTTATCGTTTATCCACTTATAGCTGCACTCTCTCTTTGCTTGGGATTTTTCTACTATTGCGCCTTTAAAGCCAGCGCTATCGGATTGCCTGGGCTATGGCTCTCGGCTCTGCCCTTAATCGCCTGCTTGTTCGTTGGTGTCCTATTATTAATTAAAGAGCAGCACAATCCCGCAATTTGCTTTGTGGTGATTGGTGTGCCCGCTGTAACTGCTTTTGGCCTTTTCATGCTGCCCGCTAATGTTCCAGACGAGGCTTCTCATATTTGGCAGGCGGCCGCCTTATTGTCTCGTAACGGCAATGGCTTTGATGTTGTCTCTTGCTTCCAATTGGGTCAGTTTCCTTCATCGTACGCAGATTATTTTAATGCAATGACTCAGCCTACCGATTGGTCTAGCGTCTTTGTGTGCCATACGTATTTGGGGAGCTATTACCCTCATCTTTATTTAATTCCGGGAGTAATTCTAGGATTTGCGCAGCAAACGGGTTTCAATGCCTTTGTGGCCCTTTCAGTTTCGCGCGTGTGCGCTGGATTAATATATTGCTTCGCGGCTTATTGGATAATCAAACTGATGCCAGTTGGTAAAAATGCTGTTTTGATTTTTTTACTAAATCCCATTTTATTGCAGCAGGAAGCGTCTGTTTCGGCTGATTCTGTCGCAAACATTGTTGCCATTTTGTACGTTGCTGTAGTTGTTAAGATTTATGCGGACTCGTTGTACTCATATCGATCTCTGCTGGCGTTAATACTGCTATCCGTTTTACTGCTTCTTTCAAAGATAATGTTTTTCCCGTTGGTACTCTTGAATCTTATTCACTGGAAAAAACTTAAAGGAACAGACAGCTATATAAAGTTCATCTTTTCCTTCTTTGCGATAGCTTTTGTTGCGAGCTGTGCGTTCGTGTCTCTTTATCATGGTAGTTTCATGCCAGATTCTTTTGATTTGATGCGAGCGCCGCTGCATTGCGCAAAGGTCTTTATTAAGTCTATTTGGGAGATGGGGCCATTCTGGTTTCAATCCTATGCAGGTTACAATCTTGGCGCTCTTTCGATTAATGTTTGGCCATTTTGTTTTTGGCTTTACATCATTCTCCAGTCTGTTGTTCTGTTTTATAACGATGAGAATAATAAAAAATTATTCTACAGTACGGATTGCTTTGTAATGATTGCTGTTGTATTCGTCAATTTCTTCCTGATTGTTATGACGATGAGGAACTGGACTCTTACTGTTGATAAGCGTGAAGATATTATCATGGGGGTCCAAGGACGATATTTATTCCCACTGGTCCTTCCGGTTCTGTTGAATATCTTGCGACCGATAAAATCAAGTTCTGAAGGACATGTCTTGCTTGGTTCTTCATTAATAATGAGTACTATTCTATTAGTGGACTTTATTTCAATTCTTTCTGCGTTTTAGGAGTTAGTGTTTCATGTTGAACCTTCTTGAGGGCATTGGTTACACCGTTAAAGAAGAGGGATTTTATAACGTCCCCAAGAAGGTCTCCCATGTACTCTCAATGCATAGGCCTCGATTTGATTTCAGCTCTCGCCAAGACAATTCTTTTTTTGATGTTATTTTTATTAATGGATGTGATTATTCCGTTCCGCATCCTATTAGGTACCGTGTCGATCATCAGATTGAGGAACTTGAGGCTGCCGGCTTAACGGTCCAAAAGGTTAATGCCTGGGAGATGGAAAAGGATATTCTTAGGCATGCGCGTACTTTTATTATTTTCCGTTGTCCCCTAAGTGATGAAGTTGAATCTTTAATTAGGCAGGCAAAAAAACTCAATAAGCGCGTTATTTATGACATTGACGATTTGGTTATCGACACTGCTTATACCGATTCTATTCCGTTCGTTAATGCAATGACTGCTCATGATAAGTCTTGCTATGACGATGGCGTCAAGCGAATGGGTGAAACACTGAAGCTTTGCGATTGCGCTATCACTACTACTGAGGGGATGGCGGAAGAACTAAAAAAATATGTTCCCAGGGTTTATATAAATAGAAATGTAGCATCTGAATCGATGATTGATTATTCGAATATTGCTATCTATCGTCGAGATGTACTCCCCAGCTTGCAAAGCTCAAGCGTCTTGCCTGAGGATAGGGTTCCCTACAAGCGAGCGGTTGAGCGTAGGGATGAAAAACAGAAAACTCAGGAAATCAGAATCGGCTATTTTAGCGGAAGCATTACCCATAATGCAGATTTCAATTTAGTGCTCCCAGCATTATCTAAGGTAATGGAGACTCATCACAACGTCACCTTGATGGTGGGCGGGGAACTCGATGTTCCTGATGACTTGATGCCATTTTCCGAACGTATTGTTACGTTCCCATTTTGCGATTGGCGTCGGCTTCCAAATTATATTGCTTCCTGTGATATCAATATCGCTCCTTTGGAGAACACTCTATTCAATCGAGCTAAATCCGAGAATAAATGGATTGAATCATCGCTTGTTAAGGTTCCTACGGTTGCTAGCAATGTTGGCGCCTTTAAGAAGATGATTCAGGATGGCGTTACTGGATTTCTCTGCGATGGTGTTGAGGACTGGTGTGCTGTCCTCAATCGTCTGATATTAGATTCTGATCTTAGGAAGAGCGTCGGCGAATCTGCATATTTATACTGCCATGAGCACTGCACTACTGTTTCGGCTGCTAAAGCAATCCGAGATATTATTGTAAAAGAACAATCTCCCAATCTCGGAATGGTCATGCCGAGCGTGAATACTAGCGGTGGTGTCTTAGTCGCCCTTAGGCACCTGTGCATTCTTCAGGACGCTGGTGTTGATGTATTAATACTTAATACCGACGATTCAACAAAGTGGCTTGAAGTTTTCGGACATCGTATTCCTGTTCTTAATCGTGTCGTTCCAAGTGGCAAACTCGATAAATGCCCTTTGTCGGGTGCAATTGATACTGCGGTTGCAACCCTTTGGGATACTCTTGATTTTGTTAAACGCTATCCACGTATTGGTAAGAAAAAGTACTTGGTTCAGAACCTGGAGACTGATTTTTATCTTCCAGGAGATAGGCTGCGTCTTCAGGCGAATTCTACTTATTTAAATAACGATATTGACTACCTGACGATCTCGTCTTGGTGCGAGGAATGGCTTCATGATAGGTTTGGTCAGAATTGTAAGTCGGTTCCGAATGGACTCGACCTTGCCTCGTTCCCTCATTCTGAGCGTGATTTCTCTATGCCTAAAATTCGGATACTTATTGAGGGGGATTGCGGTTCGGATTATAAAAATGTTGATGAAGCTTTCAGGGTAGTGGAAAGGCTTGACTCTGAAAGATATGAGATTTGGTATATGAACTACACTGGTAAAAAGAAGCCTTGGTACCGTATCGATAATTTCCTCGGTAGAGTGCCGCATGATCAAATATCAGACATCTATAACCAGTGTCATATTTTATTGAAGACAAGCATTCTCGAAAGTTTTTCATATCCCCCGTTGGAGATGATGGCGACCGGCGGCTTTGTTGTTGCTGTTCCCAATGGAGGTAACGCAGAGTTCCTTCGCGATGGATCGAATTGCTTGCTTTACGGCCGTGGAGATATTGATGCTGCGGTGAGCTGCATTAATCGCATCGTTAATGATCGCGGTCTTCGTGAGACGCTGTATGGGGGGGGATTGAAGACTGCGGAGGAGAGGGACTGGTCAAAACTGACGGATAAAGTCGTTCACCTATATGACTGATACTATAGTTTTAATTTGATGGATGCATACTTGCGGCAACGTAGACCTTTAAGTTAACGTTGCCGCAAGTATGCAATGTTTGGCTGCTTTATTATTAAGGAGTTATGTTATGAAAGGCATCATCCTCGCCGGCGGGTCCGGCACGCGCCTGTACCCGCTCACGCTCGTGACCTCCAAGCAGCTGCTGCCGGTCTACGACAAGCCCATGATCTACTACCCGCTGTCCACCCTCATGCTGGCGGGCATCCGGGACATCCTGGTCATCTCCACGCCGACCGACCTCCCCAACTTCGAGCGCCTGCTCGGGGACGGCTCGCGCTACGGCGTGAACCTCTCCTACGCCGAGCAGCCGAGCCCCGACGGCCTGGCGCAGGCGTTCACCATCGGCGAGGACTTCATCGCCGGCGAGCCGTGCGCCCTGGTGCTGGGCGACAACATCTTCTACGGCAACGGCCTGTCGCGCCACCTGACGCGCGCCGTTCAGAACGCCGAGTCGGGCCGCGCCACGGTCTTCGGCTACCACGTGGACGACCCCGAGCGCTTCGGCGTCGTGGAGTTCGATGCGCAGGGCAGGGCCGTCTCCATCGAGGAGAAGCCTGAGCGCCCCAAGAGCTCCTACGCCGTCACCGGCCTGTACTTCTACCCGGGCGACGTCGCCGCCAAGGCGCATGAGGTTAAGCCGTCGGCCCGCGGCGAGCTGGAGATCACCACGCTCAACCAGATGTACCTGGAGGAGGGGACGCTGTCCGTCGTGACGCTGGGCCGCGGCTACGCGTGGCTGGACACCGGCACCATGGAGAGCCTGCACGAGGCCGCGGAGTTCGTCCGCGCCGTGGAGCACTCCCAGGACCTGCCGGTCTCGGTCCCCGAGGAGATCGCCTGGGAGAACGGCTGGATCACCACCGCGGAGCTGGAGGAGGCCGCCGAGGCCTACGGCAAGTCGGTCTACGGTCAGCACCTGAAGAAGGTCGCCGCCGGCGAGATCGTCAACAGCCCGCGCGAGTACTAGCGCGGGCTTGTTTTCTTTCAGGGGTCACCGTTTATCTGGTGGCCCCTTTCGTTATGATTACGTTGACCATAAAGGCAATATGATTGGGAGTGGATGTGTTAAGCGTCTACTTTGGCGATATGCCAGAAGCGATTTACAACACAGCGACATATTTCAAAAACTCATACCGGTCTTCTTGGATTGCGGATCCCTATGCAGTCTCGATAATTAAAGATGTCGATCGATCGGTTGTTGTCTCCGAAAACGTCATCGAAAGCCCTGTGCTTGGATCCATCTCCCCACTCCAGCTTTCTGGTGGCGTGAAAACGCTGCTGCTTATGAGATTTGATCGTAAGCATATTTTTAACGCTTCTACCTGTGGTGACAACTGTGCCAAGTGGATTCTCGACATGGCGAAAGACCGCAAGCTCGTTGTGAATCTCTATCATGTGATGGACTTTGGCCGCGAGGATTTTAAAATCAAAGTCGTGAACAGCGGCCGAATCGTTCATAACATGGCCGAATTGATTCACGAGTCGATTCCGTATCTGTAGGTGCTGCTTATGAACGGTTCGCATCTTGTTAAGATTTCCCGCCGTAGGGGAACCAAGTACACATTTACCATCAAGCGGAACATCACTATTGTGCGTGGCGATAGCGGCACGGGTAAGACGACGCTGTTTGACATGGTCGCCGACTACATGCGAACGGGCGAGCAGTCGGGCGTTTCCTTGCAATGCGATTGTCCCTGTGTCGCCCTGACCGATTATGATTGGCGAAACCAGCTTTCGTCCGTTCATGACTCGATTGTATTTGTCGATGAGGGCTTAAAAGAGATCCATTCTGATGAGTTTGCCCATCATGTGCTGTATTCCTCGAATTATTTCGTGCTGATCTCAAGGGCTGATTTCCCCAATCTTCCGTATAGCGTGGATGAGATTTACAGGATTAAGACGAGCGGAAAATACCATTCTTTCGTCCCTGTTTATCAAGATCGCGGGAATCATCGTTATGCTATTTCCCGGTCGGCGCCAAAACGGGACATTACTTACGTGAAATAACTGGGGATTCGGTTTTTCACTACGACAAAGATTGCATTCCGGAGGCGTTTTGTAGGGGAAGTAATTCTGCGAAGGTTATGGCTCTTATCGCGTGCCGAAATGTCCGATAGTTTTGTTGAATAGTGTCGCGGCATCACTTCCTGCGGCATACTAAAGAAGCTGTACATGCTTCAGATTGGATTTTCATGTCTGAGATTTTTGAACCTAAGAACATCATCGTCACGGGCGGCTGCGGCTTCATCGGCAGCAACTTCGTGCACTACGTGGTCAACAACCACCCCGGGGTGCACGTGACCGTCCTGGACAAGCTGACCTACGCCGGCAACCCCGAGAACATCGCGGGGCTGCCGACGGACCGCGTGGAGCTCGTCGTCGGCGACATCTGCGACGCTGGGCTGCTCGATGAATTGGTCCCCGGCCACGACGCGATCGTCCACTACGCCGCCGAGAGCCACAACGACAACTCCATCGCCGACCCCGAGCCCTTCCTGCGCACCAACGTGGAGGGCACCTTCCGCCTGCTGGAGGCCGTCCGCAAGCACGGCGTCCGCTACCACCACGTCTCCACCGACGAGGTCTACGGCGACCTGGCGCTCGACGACCCGGCGAAGTTCACCGAGGAGACGCCCTACAGGCCCTCCTCGCCGTACAGCTCGACCAAGGCGAGCTCCGACATGCTCGTGCGCGCCTGGACCCGCACCTACGGCCTCCGCACCACGATCTCCAACTGTTCCAACAACTACGGCCCCTACCAGCACGTGGAGAAGTTCATCCCCAGGCAGATCACCAACATCATCGACGGCGTCCGCCCCAAGCTCTACGGCCGCGGCGAGAACGTCCGCGACTGGATCCACACCGAGGACCACTCCTCGGCCGTCTGGGACATCCTCACCAAGGGCCGCATGGGGGAGACCTACCTCATCGGCGCCGACGGCGAGAGGAACAACATCACCGTCCTGCGCATGATCCTCGAGGCCATGGGCCGCGACCCCGAGGACTTCGACTGGGTCGCCGACCGCCCCGGCCACGACCGCCGCTACGCCATCGACAGCACCAAGCTCCAGCGCGAGCTGGGCTGGAGGCCGGCGCACACCGACTTCGCCGGGGGGCTGAAGGCCACCATCGACTGGTACGTCGAGAACGAGTCCTGGTGGCGCCCGGCCAAGGAGGCCACCGAGGCCCGTTACCGCGCACAGGGCCAGTAGGCCACACCCCGGCGTACCGCACCGCGGGGCGCCCGCGCGGGGCCGCAGGGCATGGGGATGATCCTGCGTCCCCGCGCGGGCACCCCCGGTTATCCAACCTCTTCGATAGGAGCTTTTCCCACATGGCAGATATCGCATTCGAGAAGGACCTCTCCGTCGCCGAGACCGGCATCGAGGGCCTCAAGGTCGTCGACCTGGCCGTCCACGGCGACTCGCGCGGCTGGTTCAAGGAGAACTGGCAGCGCGCCAAGATGACCGCCCTGGGCATCCCCGATCTCAGGGTCGTCCAGAACAACATCTCCTATAACGACAGCCGCGGCGTCACCCGCGGCATCCACGCGGAGCCCTGGGACAAGTTCATCTCCGTGGCCCGCGGCTCGGTCTTCGGCGCCTGGGTGGACCTGCGCGAGGGCAGCGAGACCTTCGGCAAGGTGTTCACCTGCACGCTCGACCCGTCCAGGGCCATCTACGTCCCGCGCGGCGTGGGTAACTCCTTCCAGGCGCTCGAAGACGGCACCGCCTACACCTACCTGGTGGACGCCCACTGGTCCCTCGAGCTGAAGAAGACCTACACCTTCGTGAACCTCGCCGACCCCGAGCTCGCCATTGAGTGGCCGATCCCGCTGGCCGAGGCCACCGTCTCCGAGGCCGACCTCAACCATCCGATGCTGAAGGACGTCGTCCCCATGGCTCCCAGGCGCACCCTCGTCACCGGCTGCGACGGCCAGCTGGGCCATGCGGTCCGCGCGCTGGCGGAGGAGCGCGGCGTCGCCAAGGACTTCGACTTCTGCGACATCGACACCTTCGACATGTCAGACCCGGACGCCTACTCCAAGTACGACTGGTCGCTCTACGGCACCGTGATCAACTGCGGCGCCTACACGGCCGTGGACAGGGCGGAGACCCCCGAGGGCCGCGTGACCGCCTGGAAGGCCAACGCGACCGGGCCGACGCTTCTCGCACGCACCTGCGCCGGGCACGGCATCACCCTGGTCCACGTCTCCTCCGACTACGTCTTCGACGGCACCGCGGAGGTGCATGACGAGGAGGAGTCCCTCAGCCCGCTGTCCGTCTACGGCCAGACCAAGGCCGCCGGCGACATCGCCGTGGCGGGGTGCCCGCGCCACTACATCATGCGCAGCTCCTGGGTCATCGGCGAGGGCCGCAACTTCGTCAAGACCATGAAGGGGCTGTCCGACCGCGTCGCCGACCCGGAGGACGGGCTCGCGCAGGTCACCGTCGTGGACGACCAGATGGGACGCCTGACCTTCACGCGCGACATGGCGCAGGCCATCTTCCATGTGCTGGACGCGAAGGCCCCCTACGGCACCTACGACTGCACCGGCTCCGGCGCCGTGAAGAGCTGGGCGGACATCGCCCGCGCCGTCTTCGAGGCCGCCAACGGCAACGGGGACAAGGTCTTGCCGGTATCGACCGCCGACTACTACGCGAGCGCCGCCGGCCCCATCGCCCCGCGCCCGGTCCACTCCGCGCTCGACCTTTCCAGGCTCGAGTCGGTTGGGTTCCATATGCCCGACTGGGAGGAAGAGCTGGGGGAGTACCTCAAGACGCTCTAGCCGCTATTAACTTTTCGAGAGTAAAAGCCGCCGCTTGTTAACGGCGGCTTTTCTTGTTGGTGGCTATCTACGCAGTGGTGCCAATAGTATTTTGCGGAAGATCTACCTCTCGCTTGGCGTGGTGGCGGACCTGCCAGGCTGGTCGTCGTAGGCGTATTTGCTGCACACGTTGACCTCCCACTGCTTTTTTTCGACCTTTGCCACGGAATCGAGGATGAAGCCGGTCGCAAGGCTCAGGCCGCACAGGAACATAAACGACGCGGCGAGCATGGCGGTGGGGAAGCGCGGAACGAGGCCGGTCTGAAAGTACTCGACAACGATGGGCATGCCCAGGGCGAGACCAGTCACCGCAAACAGAAGCGCGACGAGGCTGTAGAACTTCAGCGGGCGGTAGTCCTTGAACAGCGTGCCGATCATCGCAACGACTTTAATGCCGTCGCTTACGGTATTGAGCTTGGACTCGGAACCTTCCGGACGGTCGCGGTACTCGATGGGCACATCTTCGATGCGCCAGCGGTGGTCGACGGCGTGGATCGAGAGCTCGGTTTCGATCTGGAAGCCCTCGGAAAGCACAGGGAAGGTTTTAACGAACGGGCGGCTCATGGCGCGGTAGCCGGTCATGACGTCATCGAAGCTGTAGCCATAGATCCACTTGATCATGGCGCGGACCAGATTGTTGCCAAAGCCGTGGAATGCGCGTTTGTTTTCCTCGGCGTAGGTGCCGTTGGAAAGGCGGTCGCCTACGGTCATATCGGCCGTGCCGTTGAGGATGGGCTCGCAGAGGGCTTTGGCCGCCTCGGCGGGGTAGGTGTCGTCTCCGTCGACCATCAGGTAGCAATCGGCGTCGATATCGCGAAACATCTGGCGGCATACGTTGCCCTTTCCCTGACGGGGCTCAAAGCGGACCGTGGCGCCGTGCTCGGTGGCGATGCGTGAGGTATCGTCCGACGAGTTGTTGTCATAGACATAGACCGTCGCTTGCGGAAGCTCGCGGTGAAAGTCGTCGATGACTTTGCCGATCGTGGGCGCTTCGTTGTAGCAGGGGATGATGACGGCGATGGATTCAGAATTCACTCAATGCTCCTTATACGTTCAATCCTTGAAAGTATAGCCGTTTGGGCTTGGCATCCTAAGATGTGGGTTAGTTCTCCAGTTTTGTTGCGCGAATCGTTTGCATGGCCGTCGGGTCTATACTGTTCGATTGTCAACGATTACGAGTAAAGGAGTTGCATCCGTGTCGGATCAGACAAAGCAACAAGAAACTCGCAGTCTGCCTGCGACGTTTGCTAAGAACGAATTTGAGAAGGACGCGTTTATCCTTCGTCAGCTGGTTACCAAGGATTTTAAGATCAAGTATCGCCGTAGCGTTCTGGGCGTCGCGTGGTCGGTGCTCAACCCGCTGCTGATGATGATCGTCATGGCTATCGTGTTCTCGACGATTTTCGCCCAGGGCCGCAATGGCTCGATTACGCCCGAAATGTATCCGCTGTATTTGATCGTAGGTAACGTTACCTTTGCCGTCATGTCCGAGTCTACGAACCAGGCCCTGACGTCGATCGTGGGTGCTGCCCCGCTGCTCAAGAAGGTTAAGGTGCACCGCTGGGTCTTCCCGGTGCAGAAGGTGCTCTTCTCGCTGGTCAACTTTGCCTTCTCCCTGGTCGCCGTCGCCATCGTTATGCTGTGGTTCCGCGTTATGCCTTCTTGGCACCTGATTTTGCTGCCGGTTTGCCTACTGCTGCTTATGTGCTTCTGCATGGGCCTGGGCATGATGCTCTCTGCCCTTACTGTCTTTTTCCGCGACGTTATGCATCTGTGGAGCGTCGTCATTACGGCGTGGACTTACATCACGCCTATTTTCTGGACGACCGACTTCGTTGCGCAAATGCCGCATCTCGTGCGCATTCTGGTCTATGCGAACCCTATGTATAACTACCTGCAGTTTATGCGCGATATCTTCCTGTTCCAGACCACGCCCTCGCTTTTGACGTTTGGCATGTGCGTCGCTTGGGCGGTTCTTGCGCTTGTTATTGGCTACACCGTGTTCCATAAGTCCGAGCGCAAGTTCATCCTCTACATCTAAGGAGTGCTGTGATGACTGAATCTGTTGTTGATTACAGCGAGCAGCCTCTGGCTGTCGAGGTCGACGACGTCACCATGATCTTTAACATGGCGTCCGAGTCGTTGACCAACCTCAAGGAGTACTTCATCAAGCTTGCCAAGCACGAGCTATTCTTTGAGGAGTTTAGGGCGCTTAAGCATATCTCGTTCGATATTCATCGCGGCGAAGTTGTCGGTCTGGTTGGCACCAATGGCTCCGGCAAGTCTACGATGCTCAAGATCATTGCTGGCGTGCTTGAGCCCAGTGAGGGCAGCGTTAAGGTGCACGGTAACATCGCGCCGCTGATTGAGCTTGGTGCCGGCTTTGACCCCGAGCTGACCGCCCGCGAGAACATCTATCTGAACGGCGCCCTGCTCGGATATACCAAGGAGTTCATCGATGCCAACTTTGACGGCATTATCGAATTCGCAGAGCTGCAGAACTTTGTCGATATGCCGCTTAAGAACTTCTCCTCGGGCATGGTGGCGCGTATCGCCTTTGCAATCGCGACGATTACCGAGCCCGATATTCTGATCGTTGACGAGACGCTGTCCGTCGGTGATGTGTTCTTCCAGCAGAAGTGCGAGGCCCGCATCCAGCACTTTATCCAGAGCGGCGACGTGACGGTTCTGTTCGTTTCGCACTCCATGGAGCAGGTTGAGCGCATCTGCCAGCGTGCCGTTTGGATTGAGAAGGGTGACCTTCGCATGGACGGCCCGGTCGATGAGGTCTGCAAGGCGTATCGCGAGCAGTTCAACTAGGTTATAATTACTTGCGCCTGACAGGCTTGCGCTTGCTTGGGCGTGCGGTTATTTGCTCCATTAGCTCAGTTGGATAGAGCAGGGGACTTCTAATCCCAAGGTCGACGGTTCGAATCCGCCATGGAGCACCATCGTTTATAGAGCCCGGGCCGCTTGGTGGTCTGGGCTTTTTTCATCTTGTGTGCTGCTGGAGCCGAGCGCGAGCAAGCCGCTGCTGTTTGTTGGGGTTGGCATTTTACTTTTCGAGACGTTCCCCCAGCAGCTCCAGCGCATGTGCATACCCCTGCAGGCCCTCGCCGGTGATGGTGGCGAAGCAGGCTAGGCGTGCATAGCTCACCTGGCGGAAGTCCTCGCGCGTCTCTACGGCGCTGATGTGCACCTCGACGGCAGGGATGGCGACGGCCTTGAGGGCGTCAAGGATTGCCACGCTCGTATGTGTGTAGGCGGCCGGGTTGATGACGATGCCGTCGACCGTGCCGTAGGCCTCCTGGATCTTGTCGACGATGCTGCCCTCGTGGTTGGACTGGAAGACCTCGACCTCGTCGAAGCCCTGTGCAGCGCCCGCTTCCTGGCAGATCTGCACTAAGCGGTCGTAGTTGTCGCTGCCATAGATGCCCGGCTCGCGAATGCCGAGCATGTTGAGGTTGGGGCCGTTGATGACGAGTGCTTTCATGGTTGCTTCCTTTGCGGTTGGAAAGCCACCACAAAGGTGCCTGTCCCCTTTGTGATGGCTTAGGTTAGAGAGCGGGTGGGAGGGTCTCGAGGAGGGCTTGGGCGGTGTTGGCGGCGCAGTCGCGTGAGTCGATGATGTAGTCGGCCCAGGCGCGGTAGCGCGGCATGCGCTGCTCGGCCAGCTTGTCGATACCGTCGCGGGCGGTGATGGGGCGTCCCTTGTGGGCTAGCTCGTCGAGCTTGCGGTTGAGCATCACGATCTGGCTGTTCTGGTGCAGCAGCGGATAGTTCTCGTCGCGCGTGACCACGCCGCCGCCCGTGGAAAGCACCAGGCCGCTGCGCTTGGAGATGTCGGACAGAGCCGCCGTCTCCTGCTCGCGGAAGGCCGCCTCGCCGCGCTCGACGATAAAGTCGGCACAGGGCATGCACAGACGCTTCTCAAGCGCGGCGTCCAAGTCGATGTGCTCGCGACCCGTGAGCAGGGCAATCTGCTCGCCCACGCGGGTCTTGCCCGAGCCCGGCATGCCGATCAGCGCGATGTTCTGTTCGCGGCGTGACAGGCGCTCCGTTACGTCCAGGATCCTCTCGCGCGGGGTGACTTGGCCGGTGTAGCGCTCAACAGCCTGTGCTGCCTGGGCAACAAGCATAAGCAGGCCGCCGATGCAGGGGATCCCGCGGCGCTCGGCCTCGAGCATCAGACCCGTGCGGGCGGGGTTGTAGACAATATCGATGACGCCTTCGAGTGCGTCAAGTCCTTCGAGCGTGCAGGGGGTGTCGGGGCAGTGGGGGAACATACCGACAGGCGTGCAGTTGACGAGTAGGGCGGCGTCGGACTGCTGCGCGATGTTGCCGTAGTTGACCTCGCTCGTGCGGCCCACGGGCACCACGGTGGCGCCCAGGTCGCCGAGCACCATGCTTGCCGTGGTGCCGGCACCGCCGGTGGCGCCAAGCACGAGGACCTTTTTGCCGGCAACCTCTACGCCCAACTCCTCGACCAGACACTGGAAACCGAAGTAGTCGGTGTTGTCGCCGCGCAGGCGGCCGTCGGCTAGGCGCGTGATGGTGTTGACGTTGCCCATGCGCTCGGCCAACGGACTCAGCTCGTCCAGGTAGTCCATGACGGCGCGCTTGTAGGGGATGGTCACGTTGGTGCCCTCCCACTCGTCGCCCGTCATAAAGGCCGCGAGGTCCTCGGGCTCGCGCTCAAAACGCACGTACTCGAGCCCAGCGAGTTCTTTGTAGATGGTCGGGGTGTAGCTGTGGCCCAGCACGCGGCCCAGCACGCCGTAGGGGCGGGTTGTGGCGGTATCGGTCATCTAGAGCACCTCCGTGTAGCTGCCAAAGTAGGTGAAGCTCTCGCACACGTCGTCGATGGAATCGAGCAGGTAGTCGAGGGCCTTGCTGCCAAAGGGGCAGTCCAGATCAAAGTAGAACATAAACTCAAAGTCATGTCCGGGGATGGGGCGGCTCTCGAGTTTGATGAGGTTGATATTGAGCGCGTAGAAGCGCTCGAGTACGCGATAGAGCGCGCCCGGTTCGTTGGCCGTGGTAATCATGAGCGAGGTGCGGTTGGCACCTGGGTAGACGCGCGGTTCGCGGCTGATGACGACAAAGCGCGTGTAGTTGTTGTCCGAGTCCTGGATGTTGGGCTCCAGCACCTCCAGGCCATAGAGTGCCGCGCAGCTGCGCGATGCGATGGCGGCAATATCGGTGCGGTCGGAATTGGCGACCATCTCGGCCGACATGGCGGTATTGGGGTACTTGGTGGCGTGCAGGTCGTGGGACTCGATAAAGCCGGCACACTGCGCGATGGCTTGGCCGTGGCTGTAGACCTCGCGCACGTCAGCGAGCTTGGTGCCGGGTTTGACGAGCAGGTTGTGATCGATCTTGAGGCGCAGCGAGCGCACGATGTGGAAATCGAACTGGGCGAGCAGGTCGTAGACGGCGTTGACCGAGCCGGCGGTGGAGTTCTCGATGGGCAGCACGCCAAACTCGCAGAAGCCGTCGCGCACAGCGCGCATGACGCCCTCGAAGGTCTCGAAAAACGCGATATCGGGCACGTCGAAGAGTTTGCACGCGGCGATCTGGCTATAGGCACCTTCCACGCCCTGGCAGGCAACGGTGGCCGTTTGAGGGAAGGGCGTGTCATAGGCTGCGGCCGTGGCGTGGGCCTTTTGCGACACCGTGATGCCCTTGAGCTCGTTGATGTAGCGCTGCTGCTCGGCCTTGCTCATGCTCATGAGGAGACGGAACAGGGTGATGGTCTGCGCCTCGTAGCGCTCGGGCGCACGGCTGGCGAGGTTGTTGAGCTTGGAACGCTCGCGGGCGGGGTCGAAGACGGCCTTGCCCATCTCGATTTTTGACTTGGCGACCTCGGTGGCAATGTCCATGCGCTCGACAAAGCTATTGAGCAGGGTGGTGTCGATGCCATCGATGGCCTGGCGAATGTCAGCAAGGTCCATAGGGACCCCTTTCACGTGTCGGTGATTTTTCTGGGACGGGGATTAAAAAATGATTAGGTACACAATGATTTTTTAATCCCCGTCCCAGAAAAATCACTGGGTGGGCGTGGGGGGCCGGAGTTGGCCCCCAGAGATTTTTAGCGCTGGGCGGCGTCCTCTAGGAGGGCGTCCCAAATCGCGAGGGCAGCTGCTGCTTCAGCTACGGGGACGGCTCGGGGGACGATGCAGGGATCGTGGCGGCCGTGGATCGAGAGCTCGGCATTTTCCATGGCGTCCATGTCTACGGTCTGCTGCTCGCGGCCAATGGAGGGCGTCGGCTTCACGGCCATACGCCACATGACGGGTGCGCCGGTGGAGATGCCGCCCAGAATGCCGCCGGCGTTATTGGACTCGACTGCAATGTCGCCGGTCTCTGCATCAACGCGGTATGGGTCGTTGTTCTCGCTGCCGCGCATGGCGGCCACGGCAAAGCCCATGCCAAACTCCACGCCCTTCACGGCGGGAATGCCAAACGCAATCTGCGCGATGCGGTTTTCGATGCCATCGAACATGGGGTCACCGATGCCCGCGGGAAGCCCGTAGATGCCGCACTCCACAATGCCGCCGATGCTGTCGAGTTCATCGCGCGCGGCCAGAATTTCCTCGCGCATGCGACCGGCAGCGGCGGCGTCGATGCAGGGCAGGTCGTTCGTAAGGATCGCCTTGCGGTCGGCCTCGCGATAGACCATGTCGTCCATGGGCAGGTCGGAGATGCCGCCGATCTGCGCGACGTGCGCCATGACCTGAATGCCGCGGGCCTCAAGTGCCTGCAGCGCAATGCCGCCGGCGATGCATAAGGGGGCCGTTAGGCGGCCGGAAAAATGCCCGCCACCAGCGACATCGTGCATGTTGTGATACTTCACGCGCGCAGGGAAGTCCGCATGTCCGGGACGGGGCTTGCGGCGCAGCTCGGAGTAATCCTTGGAGCGCGTGTTGGTGTTCTCGATAATCGCTGCAATGGGCGCTCCGGTGGTATGTCCATCGACAACACCGGCGATGATGTGGGCGGCGTCAGCCTCGCGTCGTTTGGTCGCGGTCTCGTCGCGTCCGGGGGCGCGACGGTCGAGGAAGGCCTGCAGCTCCTCCTGGTCCACGGCGATGCCCGCCGGGATGCCATCGAGCGAGCAGCCGATAGCGGGGGAGTGCGACTGGCCGAAGATGCTTAAGTGCAAGACGTTGCCAAAAGTCGAGGACATGCTATTCCTCCTCGAGCGTGACCTTGCCGCCCAGTAGGCGGTAGTGGTCGAAGAAATCGGGATAGGACTTGTTGACGGCCTCGGCGCCGTGGATCACGACCTCGCCGGTGGCGCGGCTCGCGGCGATGGCGGCCATCATGGCGATGCGGTGGTCGTTGTGCGAATCGACCTCGCCGCCGGTGAAGGCATCGACACCCTTGATGATGAGGTCGTCACCGGCGATGCGCACCTGCGCTCCCAGCGCGGTGAGCTCGCGGGTGGTGGTGGCCAGGCGGTCGGATTCCTTGATGCGCAGGCGTGCGCAGTCACGGATGAACGTGCGGCCCTGAGCCAGCGATGCCACGGCCGAGATGACGGGCACCAGGTCCGGAATGTCGTGGGCGCTCATCTCAAAGCCGGCGAGCTTGTCGGACTGCACAGTGGCGGCGTTCGTGGAGCGCACGATGCGGGCGCCAAAGCGCGAAAGCGCGGCGAGCACGTTGCGGTCGCCCTGTGCGGAGCTCAGCGACACGCCCTCGACGGTGATGGGGTCGGTGCCGATGGCGCCGGCACACAGCCAAAAGGCAGCGTTGGACCAGTCACCCTCGACGGCCACGTTGCCGGGCGTGCGGTACGAGCCGCTGCTCACGCGGAAGTTCGTGACCTCGGGCTGGCCGTCCTTGGCCGGAATGCGCTCGACGTTGACCTCGACGCCAAAGGCCTTCATGGCCTGGATGGTCAGGTTGATATAGGGGCGGCTCTCGATGAGGCCGGTCACTTGCACACAGGAGGGCTGGGCCAGTAGCGGGGCCGCCAGCAGCAGGCCGGAGATATACTGCGAGCTCACGTTGCCCGGAAGCACAAAGGTGCCCGGGCGCATGCGGCCGCTCGTCTTGAGCGGAAAACCGCCCAGACCCTGTAGGTCGCAGCCGGCGGCGATGATCTCGTCCGAGAGCGGGGACAGCGGGCGGGCGCCCAAGCGTCCCTGACCCACAAAAGTTGCTTCTGCGCCCAGCGCGCAGGCGACGGGCAACATAAAGCGGAGCGTGGAGCCACTTTCGCCGCAGTCAAGCGTTCCGCCGGCAAGTGCCTTGAGCAGGCCAAACTCAATGCTCTTCATAGTGGGGTGGACCTGGAAGCCGTCCTCGACGGTCTCGATGCGAGCACCCAGGGCCGTAAGGCAGCGCACCGTGGCCTCGATGTCGGCGCAGGTGGTGTTGCAGGTAACGTGCGTCTCGCCGTTGGCAAGCGCAGCGCAGATGATGAGACGGTGCGCCATCGACTTGGACGCGATGGCGGGAACGGTGCCCTTAAGCGGGGACGGGGTGATGCGGGCTAGCATGCGGATGCGTCTCCCTTCTGGCCGAGGCCCTCGGCAATGAGTTCGTGGAAAGTGGAAAGCGGCGTGCGGTCGATGCTGCAGCGGCCAATGCCGTGCGGAATCACCAGGTCGATGGTGTCGCCCGCGCGCTTCTTGTCGTGGAGCGCCTCGGCAAAGACGGCATCGGCATCTAGGTCACAGCGGGTCTTGAGGCCATGGCGGGCGCAGAGCTCCTCAATACGACCGGGCAGTGCAGCATCGCAAACGCCGTGCAGGGCCGCGGCGCGCGTGATGATGCCCATGCCGATCGACACGCAGTTGCCGTGTCCGAGCTCAAAGTGCTCGCAGGCCTCGACGGCGTGGCCGGCGCTGTGTCCAAAGTTGAGGAGCTTGCGCTGGTTGGTCTCGCGCTCGTCGGCGACGACCACGGCGCGCTTGATGTCGATATTGCGGGCGATGATGAGCGCTACGCGGGCCACATCGCGATTGAGTAGCTCCAGCGTGAGCGGGGTCTTCTCCAACTCGGCGAAAAGCTCCGGGTCGGCAATCACGGCGTGCTTGACGACCTCTCCGCAGCCGTCGGCGAACTGCTCGGGCGTAAGGGTGGCCAGGCACCCCACGTCGGCGATAACCACGCTCGGCTGCCAAAAGGCGCCGGCCAAGTTCTTGCCGGCAGCCAGGTCGATGGCGGTCTTGCCGCCCACCGACGAATCCACCATGGCGAGCAGACTCGTCGGGATCTGCACAAACTTGCAGCCGCGCATGTAGGTGGCGGCCACAAAGCCCGCCACGTCGCCCACGACGCCGCCGCCGAGTGCCACGATCACGTCGGAGCGCGAAAGCTCGTGCTCGGCCACAAACTCCAAAATGGCAATATAGGTTTCGGCGCGCTTATGGGCCTCGCCGGCCTCGAAGGTGCAGATGCTCACCTCGTAGCCTGACGCCTCCAGGCTCTGCTTAACGGGCATCTGGTAGAGCGGACCCACGTTGGTGTCCGTCACGATGACGGCCTTGGTACCGCCGGCAGTGGCGCGCACGAGCGGTCCCGCCTGCTCCAGCAAAAACGTGCCAACATGCACCTGGTAGGGGCGTGCGGTGTCGATATCGATGGTAATCGCCATAAGCTTCGGTCCTTTCGACCTGGCGTGATAGGTGGTCTAGTGGGAGGTCTCGTCGTCGAGCGCGCGCTTAATGCGGTCGCCCTCGGCAAGGAGATTCTCCAGATAGCGCTGGTCGCGGTCCTTGAGCGCACGGCTGTAGGCGCCAAGCGACTCGATTAGATGGTCGATCTCGAAGGCGAGCGCGTCGGCGTCGTCGATCATGAGCTCGGACCACATTTGCGGGTTGAGGTGCGCCACGCGGGTGAGATCGCGGTAGCTACCGGCCGAAAAGCCGTGGTGGACCTGGGCGGTCGGGCTCTTTACGTAGGCGTTGGACACCACGTGCGCAAGCTGGCTCGTGAAGGCGATGACGCGGTCGTGCTCGGCGGCGCTGGTCACGCTGAACTTGCCAAAGCCCAAGGGGCGCACCATCTCGCGCACCTGGCCCAAAAGCTCCAGTTTGAGTGCATCGTCCACCGCGGGCGGCACGAGCACGAGCGGCGCGCCCTGGAACAGGTCGGCACAGGAGTGAGCGTAGCCCGAGAACTGGGTGCCCGCCATGGGGTGCGCGCCCACAAAGTAAAAGCCGTGCTCGCGGGCAAGCTCAAAGGCGCGCTCGCACACGATGCCCTTGACGCCCACCGTGTCGATCACCACGGGACCCATGATGGCCTCGGTATCGGTGGCATCGGCGAGTGCCTGGGCATGCGCCTCGAGCCACTCGATGCAGGCCTCGGGGTAGCAAGCCAGGACGATGATGTCGCATTCGCCGAGTGTCTTGCCGTTGAGCTCTCCGGCGACAGTGCCCATGCTGGCGGCCGTCATGACATCGTCATCGGGGTCCCAGGCCAGCACGCGGACGCCCGCCTGTGCATAGCCGCGGGCAAAACTGCCGCCGATCAGGCCCAAGCCGACGATGCCGGCGCACTTAGGGCCGCCCTGGTTAACGCGCGCGTTTCTCACCGTACCCATGGGCTACTCCATGGTCTCTTGGCAGACAACCTCGCGGATGGCTCGGATACGGCGCATGGTGTCGTCGAACTGATCGGGGGTGAGGGCTTGGGCGCCGTCGGACCAGGCGCGGCTCGGCTCGTCGTGGACCTCGATCTCCAGGCCGTTGGCGCCGCAGGCGGTCGCGGCGAGCGCCATGGGCTCGACGTAGCGGGTGTAGCCGGTGGCGTGGCTGGGGTCGGCGACGACGGGCAGGTGCGACAGGTGGTGCAGCACCGGCACGGCGTTGAGGTCGAAGGTGTTGCGGGTGCGGGTCTCGAAGGTGCGGATGCCGCGCTCGCACAGAATGACGTTGTCGTTGCCCTCGCTCATGATGTACTCGGCTGCCATAAGCAGCTCATCGATCGTGCCGGACATGCCGCGCTTGAGCAGAATCGGGGTCTGGGTCTTGCCGACCTCCTTGAGCAGGGGGAAGTTCTGGGCGTTGCGGGCGCCGATCTGCATGACGTCAATCTTCTTGTCCAAGAAGACCTGCACGTCGCGTGGGTCCATGATCTCGGTGACGATCGGCATGTCGAGCTCGGCAGACGCCTCGCACAGCAGGTCGAGGCCGGAGGGGCCCATGCCCTGGTAGGCGTAGGGGGAGGTGCGGGGCTTGTAGGCACCGCCGCGCAGCATCGTGGCACCGGCGGCCTTCACGCGGCGGGCGATGCGGATGAGGTTCTCGCCCTCGACGGAGCACGGGCCGGCGATGACCTGGAACTGATCGCCGCCGATCTTGACGCCGTGGCCGCAGTCGATGACGGAGTCCTCGGGGTGGAACTTGCGGTTGGCGCGCTTGAACGGCTCGGAGACGCGCTGCACGCGCTCGACGACATCCATGGACTCGAGCAGGAACGGGTCGATCTTGGTCGTATCGCCCACCAGGCCGATGATGGTCTCGTTCTCGCCGCGCGAGACGTCGGTCTTCAGGCCCTTTTTCTCAATCCAGCTGACGATATGGCTGACGGCCTCGTCGCTGGCGCTCTGCTTTAAAATAGCAATCATGGTGTGCCTCTCACCTCGATGGATAACCCTTGCAAAAACGGCCCGCATCGCGAGCCGTGTATATATGGTGCATGAGAGTTTATACTATCTGACTCGCTTTTGCCTTCTAAAGTGGGCCGTTGCGCCGCGTCTTCCTCGGAATTGCAAAGCTTTTTCTTTTATTTTGATAGCCCGTGGTGCACTTGGGTATAATGCCAAACGTTGGCCCTATTAGCTCAGGGGATTAGAGCGTCTGCCTCCGGAGCAGAAGGCCGTTGGTTCGAATCCAACATGGGGCACCATCGAACGTAAGACCGTCCGAACCTCGCATGGTCCGGGCGGTTTTTCTTATACCGACGCGACGTGATGGGACGTGGTATGGCAGCAACGGATATCGAGCGCGGACTCTCGACCGCCGAGGTCGAGGAGCGCATCGCCGCCGGTAAAATCAACCGCAACATGGAGCTCAAGACCAAGTCGGTCAAAGAGCTCATCATCGAGAACCTCTGCACGCTGTTCAATTTGATCAACGTGATCTTGGCGTTCCTGGTCATTTTGACCGGTTCGTTTAAGAATCTGACGTTCCTGTTCGTGGTGTTCCTCAATACCGCCATCGGCGTCATCCAGTCCATGCGTTCCAAGAAGATGGTCGATAAGCTCACGCTGCTGACCTCCAAGAAGGCCATCGCGGTGCGCGACGGCGCCGAGGTGGAGCTCGACTTGGACCAGATCGTGCTCGACGACATCATTCGCTTGGGGCGCGGCGACCAGATTCCCGCCGACGCCGTGGTGGTTTCGGGCGAGGCTCTCGTGAACGAGAGCCTGCTGACGGGCGAGAGCGACCTTATCAAGAAACAGCCCGGTTCCGAGCTCATGAGCGGCAGCTTTATCGACTCGGGCCTGCTGCGCGCCCGCGTGATTCATGTCGGCGCCGACAACTACGTGGCCAAAATTAATAACGAGGCCAAGTACGTCAAAAAGGTCAATTCCGAGATCATGAACGCGCTTAACGCCATCGTTCGCTTTGCGAGCATCATCATGATCCCGCTCGGTTTGGCGTTGTTTGCCTCGAGTGTGAGCGAACTGTGGGATGCCGCGGGAACCCCGGGCGATAGCGCGCTTTCGTGGTGCTTCTCCGAGCTGTTGGCTGGTCATGTGCCTTCGTCGGCGCTGCTGTCCACGGTGGGCGCCCTGCTGGGCATGATCCCGCAAGGCCTGGTGCTGCTGACCTCGTCGGTGCTCGCCATCGCCACGGTGCGCCTGGCTCGCCGCAAGGTGCTGGCGCAGCAGCTCTACTGCATCGAGACGCTCGCTCGCGTCGACGTGCTGTGCCTGGACAAGACGGGCACCATCACGTCGGGCCGCATGGAGGTCGAGGGCACGTATCCGCTGCCGGTTGAGGGCGTGAGCCTAGGCGCCGGCTCGGACGAGGCGGCCGTTCCCGTCGATACCACGGTGCTCGATTTTGCGCTGGCTAACGTCGCGCGTGCGACTTCGGCCGATGCCAACGAGACCTGCCAGGCGCTGCTCAACTATTACGCCGATCGCCCGGTCGAGGTGTCCGAGCCGCTGTCGGTCATTCCGTTCTCGTCCTCCAAAAAGTGGAGCGGCGCGTCGTTTGCGCAGGGCTCCTATGTAATGGGCGCCGCGCAGTTTGTGCTCTCTGATCGTGTGTTTTCGCAGGTCGAGAACCGTGTCGCCGAGCTTGCCGATACCTGCCGCGTGCTCGTGGTAGCGCTCGTTGACGGCTTTACGCCCGATGGCGATATGGTGGGCGAGGCCGAGCCCGTGGGCTTTGTGACCATCCGCGACGAGATTCGTACCTCGGCGGCCGAGACCATCGGCTACTTTAACGAGCAGGGCGTGACCCTCAACGTGATCAGTGGCGACGACCCGCGTACGGTGTCGTCGATCGCGCGCGTGGTGGGCGTGCCGGGGGCGGACGCTTATGTGGACGCCACGACGCTCGATACGCCGGCCAAGCTCGATGCCGCAGTGGACCGCTACCATGTCTTTGGTCGTGTGACCCCGCAGCAGAAGCGCGAGCTCGTGCAGGCGCTCAAGCGCCGCGAGCACACCGTGGCAATGACGGGCGACGGCGTCAACGACGTGCTGGCGCTTAAGGAGGCCGACTGCTCCGTGGCCATGGCGGCCGGCTCCGATGCCGCGCGCAACGTGGCCGAGATCGTACTCGTCGACAACGACTTTGCCTCGATGCCCGCCGTGGTGGCCGAGGGCCGTCGCTCCATCAACAACCTGCAGCGTTCGGCCTCGCTGTTCCTGACCAAGACGCTGTTCTCGATGGGCCTGGCGGCGCTGTGCATCGCGCTGCCGCCGTATCCCTTCGAGCCCATCCAGATGACACTCATCAACTTCTTCTGCATCGGCGCGCCGGGCTTTGTGCTGGGTTTGGAGCCCAACAATGCTCGCGTGAAGGGGTCATTTTTGACTAACGTACTCAAGCGTGCGCTGCCGGCGTCGATTGCAGTCATTTTGGCTGCGGCGCTCGATATCTTTGTGGCGCGCGTGTTTGGCTTTAGCCAGCTCACGCTGTCTACGATGTGCCTGCTTACGTCGTGCGCGGCGAGCGTCAGCCTAATCTGGCGCATCTCGCAGCCTCTCACGCCCTTACGTGTGGTGCTCTTTGTGTTTGTAGTCGCCGGCATCCTGGTGGGCGTTATCGGATTCCCGGAGCTGCTGTCTATTGCCAACCTGTCGATGGGCCAGATGGTTATCTTGGCTGTTATCGTGGTCTTTACCTGCTCGGTGTTCTTTAAGCTCGCCACGATGATGGATTCGCTCAAGCCGCGTCGTCGTCATGCCGCAACTGGTTTTGGCCGTGGTGTGCGCGTCCACCTGGGTCGCGGTGGCGGCAAGGTGAGCTCGACGGGTTCGACGGCCGAGCGTTTTGCCAAGCGCGTCGCCGCCGACATGGCACAGCGCCGCGAAGATCGCACCGCTCGCGAGGCCGAGGCCCGTGCACTCGAGGGCGTGGCCCAGGCCCAGCCCAAGAAAAAGAGGAGTACCGGAGCCAAGCGCTCTCGCGTGACCAAGTCCGCCCAAGGCATCAAAGTCTCGATGCCAAGCAAAAAGAAGAAGTAACTACGCCCTGGCGATGTTGAATTGGTGCCTTGCTCCTGTGGGGCCGTGGCGATGTTATGCTCTAACCTCGATTGTTTAAATTGCTTCGAAAAGAGGATGCCGTGATCTGCCCGCATTGCCTTAAGACTATCGAGGACGGCGCCTCGTTCTGCCCCTACTGCAACGCCTATGTGGGTCCGGGCGATGGCCCCGAGCACACCGAGTTCGTGTTCTGCGAGGGCTGCGGTGCCCGTCTTTCTCCGCACGATCGTACGTGTCCCAAATGCGGACGCCCCGCTCCGGGTATCCTCTCCGAGGACGCGGCCGCATCCGACCTGGCAGCGGGCCGCACGGCGGGCTTTCCGCGCCTAACGCAAGAGCAGATCGATACCGAGGTGCCTCATGCGCCCGCCTCGGCTGCCGCGGTTCTTTCGGACGCCGCCGATCCTAACGAGACCTGCGTGCTGCCGGCTTTCGATAAGGATTTCGGTATCCCCAAGGTCGATATTCCCACGCCCGTTTCCCTGCACGACGATGCTCAAAAACCCAAGCGCAAAGTGCATCCCGACGAGGACGCCTATCACAAGCACAAGCGTCATATCCCCAAGCTGCTCATCGTCATCGCGGTACTTGCCGTCGTTTGCGGCGGTGCCTATTGGTTCGTGACGACCGATCCCATGGGTGTCATGCCTGGCTTCTACGACCAGTTTGGCCAGGCCGCGCAGACCACCTTCCCCACGCGCCAAAAGGGCGAGGCGACTGAGGACGATACCAAGCAGGACGATTCTGCCGAGGTGGTCCAGGAAGAAACCGTGCTCACCGATGATCAGCTCTATACCAGGCTCGACGGTCTGTATCAGACTATCGTGTCCTACGGTGACGAGGACCAGATCGGCGAGGTCATCGATTCCTTTAACAACGGCTATCTCCGATCGCCGCTGTCCACCCGTCAGGAGCTGTCGCAGAGTGCCTACGCCCTGCGCGACCAGATCAAAAAGACGCAAGATGAGCTCAACAACCTTAAGTATCAGGACGATACGGTCTATGCGGATGACATCGCCCACTTAAAGCAGCTTGCCGAGTGGATGTTCGAGCGTGTCGACGTGATCTGCCAGAGTTGGGACATCTCGCTGGCCATTCCTGATGGTGAGTCGATGAGTTCCCACCAAAGCGAGATCCTGGCGCCCATCGCGCAGGGCGGCAACAGCGCGCTGAACCAGTACGACGCCAATGTGGGTTCCTGGAAGCCGCAGCAGCGTTCCTAAAATTAGTTCGCCATAGTCGGCATAACCTACGTGCGCAATTGATGTAAGCGCATGCTTATTGCTACAATTCGTACAAATATGCTTTAAACGCACGAGGAAGGAACCACATGTTTGGTTTTAAGAAAGAGCTCTACACGCCCGAGTATCAGCTTGCCGGCGACGAGTGCGCCGTTATCGAGACGTCGAAGGGTACCATCAAGGTCAAGTTTGACGGCGAGGGCGCTCCCATTCATGTCGCGAACTTCTGCGAGCTTTCCACGATGGGTTTCTATGATGGCCTTAAGTTCCATCGCTATGTGCCCGGCTTTGTCATTCAGGGCGGCGACCCCAATACCCGCGATATGTCCGGCGCCGACGTCGCTGCCGGTCTTGAGGGCCCCGACGGCATGCCCGGTACCGGTGGTCCCGGCTACTGCATCAAGGGCGAGTTTGCCACCAATCCGCGTAACAGCCATGTCGATGGCGCCCTTGCCATGGCGCGCTCCATGGACCCCGATTCCGCGGGTTCGCAGTTTTACTTCTGCCTGGGTGCCCAGCATAACCTCGATTCCGGTTACACCGTCTTTGGTACCACGGTCGAGGGTCTCGATGTGATTTCGCAGCTGCGTGCCGGCGACGAGATCGTCCATGTTGAGATCGTTCACGAGTAAAGGGGACTTCCTTGAATAGCCAGCTGATCCAACAGGGCCGCGCCGCTTACCGCGCGGGTGATTTTTCCGCTGCAGCTCAGATGCTTGGGGCGGCAAAAACTCCCGATGAGATTATGGGCGAGGCCGATCACCTTCGTGGCAACGCCTTGATGCACCTGGGCATGTATGCCGAGGCCGCCGAGGCTTATGCTGCCGCCCTCAACGACGGCACCTACGGCAAGCGCGGCGCGCTGCTCACCAACCGCGGCAAGGCGCTCGCCGCCGTGGGCGACTACACGACGGCCGCCCAGGCGTTCTCTGCTGCTACGCAGGATGCTTCCTATGCCACGCCGTTCAAGGCCTATCTGGGCCTGGGCAATGCGCTGTTCCAGTCGGGCGATTATGCCAACGCGGGTACTGCCTTCCGTCAGGCTGCCATCGACGGCGCCAATCCGGCTCCTGCCGCCGCACTCGGCGAGCTCGGTCGTTGCTTCATTAAGCTCGGCCGTCCGGCGGATGCCGTGGAGACCTACCGCACGGCTATCGACTTTGCCGGCCCCCGCGACGACACGCGTGCGCTCAATGCCGGCATGGGTCAGGCGCTTTCTGCCGCCGGCCGTCCCTCCGACGCACTCGACGCCTTTAACGCCGCTACTGCCGATGGCATCTACCAGCTTACCTCCGAGCAGGCCGATGAGCTTGCCCGCGTGCATGATTCGCTTGCCGCACTGTCTGCCCAGACGGCTATGGCCACGGCTCCGGCGCCCGCGATGGACGCTCCTGCCGTCGATCCGCTCGATCCTACGGGCGCGACCGGTCAGTTTATGCCCGATCCCTCGGACACCGGCTTCTTTACGCTGTCCGAGTCCGAGATGGTCCAGCAGGACCGTCAGGATCGTAAGCAGGCCAAGGTCCGTCGTCGCCATCGCCACACGGGTCTCAAAGTCTTCATCGTGCTGCTTCTGCTCATTTTGATTGCTGCGGGCGGTCTGGGCTTTGCCTACACGCGCGGCTTTGGCTTCCCCTCGCAGGAGTCGGTTATCACCGATCTGTTCCAGGCTGCCGGCGACGGTGACACCGCAAAGGCCGAGTCTTGCCTGGCCTCGAGCCTGTCCGAGGACGCCAAGTCGATGATCATCTCCTCGATTCCGCAGGGCGCCACCGTGTCCGTCGAGGGCATGGATCAGTCCATGACCGAGACGACCGCTAAGGTGAAGGCATCGCTGTCCAAGGGCGGCGAGCAGGAATACACCGTCAAATTCGTGCGCTCCGACAACCATATCGGCTGGGCCGTTTCCTCGCTCGATATGGATTTCTCGGCTGCTGACAACCAGTAGTGACCTTATGGGATTTAGCTTTGCCCGGCGCTTCACCGCAAGTGAGGTGCCGGGCTTGCGCTAGTATGATGAGCTAGTAGTTTTCCAGCAATCATCCAACACATCAGGAGTTGCGTTGTTTTCTTTGATGGATATGTTCTTCGGTAGCTATGCGGGCGATCTTGCGATCGACCTCGGCACCGCAAATACGCTTGTCTCCGTGCGCGGCAAGGGTATCGTCATTCGCGAGCCCTCTGTTGTCGCCATCGACAAGAACGACGAGCGCATCTTGGCGGTCGGTATCGAGGCAAAGCGCATGCTCGGCCGTACGCCCGGCAACATCGTGGCTGTTCGTCCCCTGAAGGACGGCGTCATCGCCGACTTCGATGTTACCGAGGCCATGCTTCGCTACTTTATCGACAAGGCGTCCGAGAAGCGCTACCCGTGGACCCCGCGTCCGCGCGTTGTCGTCTGTGTTCCTTCCGGCGTCACGTCGGTCGAGAAGCGTGCCGTCTTTGAGGCCACGATCCAAGCCGGCGCTCGTCAGGCCTACCTGATCGAGGAGCCCATGGCCGCCGCTATCGGCGCCGACCTGCCCGTCGAGGAACCCACCGGCTCCATGGTCATCGACATCGGCGGCGGTACCACCGAGGTCGCCGTTATCGCCATGGGCGGCATCGTCGTCTCGCAGTCCATCCGTATTGCCGGTGATGAGTTCGATCAGGCCATCCTCACGCACGTTCGCGATGCCTATAACCTGGCCATCGGCGAGCGTACGGCAGAGGACATCAAGATCAAGGTCGGCTCCGCCGTGCCGCTCAAGGACGAGCTCGACGTCGAGGTCAACGGCCGCGACGTGATCACCGGTCTGCCCAAGACCGTGCGCATCGAAAGCGAGGAGATCCGTCGCGCGCTCAACAAGCCGCTCGACGAGATGGCTAAGGCCGTCAAGGACGCACTCGATGCCAC
Source organism: uncultured Collinsella sp. (assembly GCA_902492235.1). GTDB lineage: Bacteria > Actinomycetota > Coriobacteriia > Coriobacteriales > Coriobacteriaceae > Collinsella. Next base: position 48,330 of record CABUKS010000003.1, read on the forward strand.
GCCGCCCGATCTTGCCTCGGACCTTATGTACTATGGCATATTGCTGACCGGTGGCGGCGCGCTGCTGCGCGGTCTCGACGTACGCCTGCGCGATGAGACCGGTGTTTCGGTCAACGTCAGTCCTACGGCGCTCGATAACGTCGTTAACGGCTGTGCCCGCGTGCTCGAGGCCAATGCGTTTGATGGCGGCTTCGTCCAGACCAATGCTTAATTTCCAAAAGGTGGATTCCATTTGGCACGATCTTCGGGTTTCTCCACAAATCTGAATACCAAGCGACAATCAACGGGTATGCGCCCGTTGATTGTTTTCAGCCTGATTTCGGTGTTGCTGCTCACGTTTTACATCCGCGAGGGCGAGGCAGGGCCGATTCATGCCGTGCGTTCGGGCGTAACGACGATTACCTCGCCGGTGCGCTTTGTGGGCTCGGCTGTGGCGGCTCCCTTCAATGCGATCGGCAACGTGTTCTCTAACCTTACGGCGTCGCAGGACACGCTCGACGAGCTCAAGAAGCAAAACGAGGAACTGACCTCTAAGGTTGCTGAGCTCTCCGAGGCTCAAAAGACCGCTGAGCGTCTGGAGGGGCTGGTCGGCCTGCAGTCGACCTACAACCTCAAATCGACCGCAGCTCGTATCGTTGGTGCTTCCGGCGATGCCTGGACCTCGACCGTTACCATCGACAAGGGCTCTGCCGACGGCCTTACCATCAACATGCCCGTGACGAGTTCTGCCGGTGTTATCGGCCAGATCATCGAGGTATCGGCCAAGACCTCTACCGTGCGCCTGATTGGCGACGAGAACTCGGGCGTGTCCGCCATGGTGCAGGACACGCGCGCCCAGGGTATGCTGCAGGGTCAGGCTGACGGCACGCTGCGTCTTGAGTACGTGAGCGTCGACTCCGATGTTAAGGTTGGCGATATCATCGTGACCTCTGGCATCGGTGGCGTGTTCCCCAAGGGCCTTCCGCTTGGCACCGTCTCGTCGGTTGAGAAATCGGCAAACGACGTGTACTACACCATTGTGGTGCGCGCTCAGACCACGGCCGAGAACAACGAGGAAGTGCTGGTCATTACCTCGCTGACCGACGAACAGTCGGCCTCGGATGAGGACGTGAGCACGGCCAACAGCACGCCGCAGGGAACGTCGCGCGATGCTGCGACCAAGACGAAGGGCGAGAGCTCGGATGACAGTTCCGACACGTCCGAGACGACCGATTCCGGCTCGAGCGAATAGGGGGCATGTCCATGGATCTACACGAGCAGGGGATGAGCTCCCGTACGTTTGTGATCGCCGCCATCGTGTGCGTTCTGCTGCAGGCAGGCCTGGCACCGCAGATCTCCATTGCGGGCGGTCGCGTCAACTTCATGATTATCCTGGTGTGCCTAAGCGTGTTCTCGGGCGACCCGACCCGTGCCGTCGTGTGCGGTTTTTGCAGCGGCTTGTTTTATGACCTGTCCGCTGCCGTGCCGGTGGGCGTTATGTCGCTCCTGCTGACCGTGGGCTCTTTTGCCCTGGTGCACAGCGCCGTCGGTCAGACGGGCGGTACCCCGAGTGCGCGCGGCGTCACCGTGGGCGCCTTTGCGCTCGTCATTAATGTGATCTACAGCATCATCTTGCTGTTTATGGGTTTGGAGACGAGCTTTGTCGTGGCGATCTTTGGGCATGCGTTGCCGTCCTCGATCCTGACGGGTCTGGTTGCCATTCCGTTTTTGATGTCCGGTGTCGTGCCGCAGTCCGGCTATGGGTTCTCCGCGCGTGGCGGACGCCAGACGGGCATGCGCTTTAAGCCCAAGACCCGTAAGCTCAAATAGGGGAGGCCCGTAGATGTCTTCCCAGTTGACGGTTATTATCGCCGGTATCGTGCTGGTTGTGGCCATCGTGGTCGCGCTGGTCATCATGCGTCGTGGCGATTCCCGTTTTACCTACGATACGCAGCATGGAACGGCCCCGCGCGCCACCGAGGGCGAGGGCAATACCGCGGCGACCGCCTTCAAGGGCCGCTTTTCCATCCTCACCACGGGTGTGGGCGCGATGTTTGCGGCGCTTGCCGTCAAGCTGTGGGGCATGCAGATGGTCTCGTCGGACTATTACGAGAAGCAGGCTAATAGCAATCAGACTCGCACCGTTACCACACCCGCTGTGCGCGGTCGCATCCTCGACCGCAATGGCGTGGCGCTTGTTCAGAACCGTCCCTCACTTGCTGTCGTGGCCTACCGCGACCTTGCCGAGGATGAGGTTCTGGTTCGCCATCTTGCCAACGTGCTTGGAATGCCTTACGTGGCGGTCCTTCGCAATATTCAGGACAATACAGAGGGCGCCCAGAGCCTGCATACCATCGCGACGGACGTCCGTCGCTCCACGGTTGCCTATATTCAGGAGCATGCCGGCGAGTTCCCGGGCGTCAAGATTGCCGAGCGTACCGAGCGCCAGTATCCATATGGCGAGACGGCATGCCATATCTTGGGCTATACCGGCACCATTACCTCCGAGCAGCTCGAGGCCCAGAATAAGAAAACCTCTGGCGATGACGATGCTTCCGCTGGCAAGATTACGTACCAGTCGGGCGATATCGTGGGCCAGGCGGGCGTTGAGAGCTACTACGAAAACCTGCTGCAGGGTATTCGTGGCGAGCAGACCGTCAAGGTCGATGCCTCGGGCAATGTGACCGGTCAGGCCGGCGCCGTGCCCGCGAAGGCCGGCTCCGACATTAAGCTCACGCTCGACCTTAAGATCCAACAGGCCTGTGAGACGGCGCTGGCGAGCGCTATCGAGCTTGCCAAGACCACTGGCTACAGCAATGCCGGCAACGGCGCTGTAGTGTGTCTCGATCCCAACAATGGCGAGATCCTGGGCATGGCGAGCCAGCCCAAGTTCGATCCGTCCGTCTTTATCGGCGGCGTCTCAAATGACGTGTGGACCGAGCTCAATGATGACAAGGGTTCGCACCCGCTGCTCAACCGCGCCATTAGCGGACAGTACATGTCGGCCTCGACCATCAAGCCGCTCTCGGCACTGGCCGGTCTTGAGTTTGGAACCTACACTTCAACGCAGACAACCAACTGCACGGGTTATTGGACGGGTCTGGGCAAGTCGTGGGGCAAGTACTGCTGGCTGCATTCCGGCCACGGCACCATGACGCTGCAGTCGGGTATCGCCAACTCTTGCGACCCCGTCTTCTACGACATGGGCAAGGCGTTCTTCTATGACGAGCAACATCCCGAGGGCCTGCAGGAGGTCTTTCGTCGCTGGGGTCTAGGCAAGACCTGCGGTATCGATCTGCCGAGTGAGGGCGCGGGTCGTATTCCCGATGCCGAGTGGAAAGAGTCGTACTTCACCGACGCCTCTGCCGAGGACCGCAAGTGGAATGCCGGCGATATGACCAACATTGCCATCGGCCAGGGCGACATCTTGGTGACGCCCCTGCAGATGGCGTGCGCCTATATGGGGCTTGCCAACGGCGGCAAACAGTACGTGCCTCACGTGTTTTTGTCTGCCGTGTCGCGCGATGGCGACGGCGATGCCTATAAGTACAACGGCAAGGGCAAGAAGAAGCGCCTGGAGGCCAAGATCAACAGCGATTCGGATTTGGCTCTTGTTCGCAACGGCATGCACGACGTGATTTACACGGCATCGACGTCCCTGGCGGCTCACTTTGGCACCCTGACGCCGCAGGTATACGGCAAGTCGGGCACGGGCGAGAAAAGCGGTGAGGACGAATACGCGTGGTTCTGCGCCTATGCACCGGCCGATGACCCCAAGTATGTCATCGCTACTGTCCTGGAGCAGGGCGGCGGCGGCTCAGATACCGCGATGCATGTCGTTCGCGACGTGCTCGGTGTGATTTATGACGAGCCCGATACCTCTTCGGCCTCGGGCGATTCTTCGGTTCGATAGGAGGTTGCGATGGATTTTTCTCCGGCGGATCTGTTCCGTTCAACCAAGACCGGCTCTCGCAGCAGCCTGGACCGCGTCAACAAGCAACTTTCGGCCTCGCGCGGCACGTTTCGCCAAAAGGTGCATATCGGTGTGCTCGTGGCTACTGTGGCGCTCGTCGCCTACGGTGCCATCATTATCTGGTCGGCTTCGCAGTTTAAGGCCGATGCTTCGTTCTCACGTCATCTGCTGGGAATTGGCATCGGCACGGTGCTGGCGGTGCTCGTCTGGCGAACCGACCTGCGCGGTATTTCCAATTTCTCGACGGCGTTGCTCGTCATCGACCTGATCGTGATCCTCTCGCCCAAGATTCCGGGTCTGTCCTATACGGGCGGTCTGGGCATGACGGGCTGGATCAAGATTCCCGGTATCGGCTTGACATTCCAGCCGGTTGAGCTTGCCAAGCTCATCACCATCTTCTTTATTGCTACGCTTGGCTCGCAGTATAACGGTCGCTTCGATACCGTTCGCGACTACGTCAAGCTCTGCGGCATGCTGTCCATTCCATTTTTGGCCGTCGTTGCCATGGGCGACCTGGGCTCGGGCCTGGTCGTGCTGGTTTCGGGCGCCATCGTCATTTGTATGAGCGGTGCACGCCGCGAATGGGTGCTGTCGACCCTGGCCCTGCTTGTGGGCCTGGTGGCCCTCGTCCTGGCGCTCGATTCGGTCTTTGATTCGTTGCTCGGCCATGATGTGCTCATCAAGCAGTATCAGATGAACCGTCTGACGGTCTTTATCGACCCCGATAATGCCGATTCGGACGATGCGTACAATCTGCAGCAGTCGTTGATCGCGGTCGGCTCGGGCGGCTTCTTTGGTAAGGGCCTGGGGCATGCGACGCAGTCGGCCGGCGGCTTTCTGCCTGAGTTCCACACCGACTTCGTCTTCGCCTTTTTGTCCGAGACCTTTGGCTTCTGCGGCTCCTTTTTGCTGCTGTGCTTGTACGTACTGCTCATCTTCTCGACGATCCGCGTTGCCTTTAAGTGCGAGTCTCTGTTCCTACGCTTATCATGCGTAGGTATCGTCGGCATGTGGGCGTTCCAGACCTTCGAAAACATCGGCATGTGCATCGGCATGATGCCGATTACCGGTATTCCGCTACCGTTTATTAGCTTCGGTTCGTCTTCGATGATGATTCAGCTGCTGACGGTGGGTATCGTACAATCCATATGGCGGCATCGTTCGGGCGCCGCGTAACCGCTGGAGGGGTTTGCTATGAAAATTCCCGTAAATAAGCTGACCCGCGCTTTTAAGATGGGCGCGTCCGTTAAGAAGGATTCCGATACGCCGGTGCGCATCTTGGTCTATCTGGATTCGTCCGCCTCGCGCTTTCTGGCCGAGACGGTGCGTGACGCCTTTGTGCCGCAGACGACCTCGGGCATTGTGCGCGTCGAGCGTCTGGGGGAGGAGCGAATAGCTCCAAAGACCGATACCGATGTGGTGCTGGTGCTCTCGTGTGGTTCCGACCGCTTGGAGAGTGCCGTGCAGGAGCTCGTGATCGCCGGCGCGCCCGTGTGCGTACTTGCCGAGTCTGCTGTGGAGGTGCCGTTTATCGAGGAGTCCACGCCCATGCTCGGCGTGGTAGCGGCAACCGATAAGACGTATCTGCTCGAGACGCTTGCCCGCTGGATTCTCGATCGCACCGACAAGGAAACGGCTTTTGCGGCGAACTTTGCCTTCATGCGCATCGCGGCGGCCAATCGTATCATCACCTCGTGCGCGCTCACCAATATGGCGACCGGTGCGCTGGTGTTTTTGCCGGGCGCCGATTATCCCGTTATGGCGCTGGCGCAGGTGGGCATGCTCTTTGAGCTCGCTGCCGTCTTTGGACGCGGCATTAAGCCTGAGCGCGGCTACGAGGTCGCGGGCGTGCTTGCCGGCGGTCTTGTGATCCGAGCGGTCACCCGCGCACTTGTCAAGCAGACGCCGCATATTGGGTTTGCCGTCAAGGCGCTCACTGCTGCCGCGGGCACCTATGGCATGGGCCGTGCGCTCGTTTCGCTCTACGAGCGCGATGTCGACTACAGCCGTGCCAACGAGGTGGTCACTGCCACGTTCTCCCGCGTTCGCGATCTGGTGACCACGGTCGCGGGCGCTACCCGTCCTATGGCGTCCTATCAGGACGCATCAGATCTCGCTGCTTAGGGGTTTTCCGTTGCGCGTTGCATACCAAGATTGTTTTCATTTAATTGAGCCGTTGCTCGCCAAGGTCGAGAAGCCGAGTCGCTATATCGATCACGAGTGGGGCACGCTTTCCAAGGCCGATGCCGACTACCGTTGCTGCCTGATCTACCCGGATGTGTACGAGGTTGGTCTGCCCAACCAGGGCATCGCCATCCTCTACAACATCCTTAACCAGGCCGAGGGCATCTCCTGCGAGCGTGGCTATGTGCCGTGGCCCGATATGGGTGATGCCATGCGCGAGGCGGGTATTCCGCTGCTGTCGCTCGAGGGTGCAGCGCCGGTCGCTTCGTTTGATATCGTCGGTCTGCATGTGCCGCACGAGATGGCGGTGACGAACTTCCTCGAGGCACTCGACCTCGCTGGTATTCCGCTGTTAGCGGCTGACCGCACCGAGGACGACCCCATTATCATCGCCGGCGGCCCCTCGGTGTACAACCCCGAGCCGTACGCGGCCTTCTTCGATGCCATCCTCATCGGTGAGGGCGAGGAATCGCTGCTCGAGACCTGCCAGCTGCATCGCCGCCTGCGTGACGAAGGGGTCCCGCGCGCGCAGATTGTCGAGCAGCTTGCATCCATTGCCGGCAACTACGTGCCGTCGCTCTATGAGGTTCGTCACGACGAGCCCTGCTCGCCGCATGGCTACACCGTGCCGCGTGAGGGCAAGGATGCGCCGACCGTGGTCTACAAGCGCGTCGTCGAGGATTTCGGCGCCACGAATCCGCTGTCGCAGTCGTGCGTGCCCTATGCACAACTGGTTCACGACCGCCTGTCTATCGAGATCCTGCGCGGCTGCGCCCGCGGCTGTCGTTTTTGTCAGGCCGGCATGACGTATCGCCCGGTGCGCGAGCGCTCGGCCGACCAGATCGTCTCGTCGGTGATTCAGGGTCTGGAAAAGACCGGCTATGACGAGGTGTCGCTGACCTCGCTCTCCACGACCGACCACTCCTGCATTCGCGACGTGCTCGGCAGGCTCAACCGTCGCCTGGAGGATACGGGTATTCGCGTGTCTATTCCGTCGCAGCGCCTGGATTCGTTTGGCGTGGATATGGCCGAGTCGGTTGCTGGCGAAAAGAAGGGCGGCCTGACGTTCGCGCCCGAGGCCGGCAGCCAGCGCATGCGCGACATCATTAACAAGAACGTGACCGAGGAGGACCTGGACCGTGCGGCCAAGGCGGCCTTCGAGGCCGGCTGGAACCGCATGAAGCTCTACTTTATGATGGGCCTTCCCGGCGAGCGCGACGAGGACATCGTGGCCATCGCCAATCTGGCCGATCACGTGCTGGAGCTCGGTCGTTCCGTGGTGCCCAAGGCTCGTCGCGGCTCGATCTCGGTGTCGATCTCGGTTTCGGTCTTTATCCCCAAGGCTGCCACGCCGTTCCAGTGGTGCCCGCAGCTCGACTACGACGACGTCAAGCGTCGCCAGAAGTTGCTTATCACGAGCGTTCGCAACCGTGCCGTCCGCGTGCATTACCACGATGCCGAGACCTCGCTCATCGAGGCCGCGCTGTCCCGCGCCGGTCGTGACATGACGCCCGTCATCATCGACGCTTGGCGCTCGGGCTCTCGCTTTGACGCCTGGGTAGAGCATTTCTCGCTCGAGAACTGGAAGGAGGCTGCTGCCAAAAACGGCATCGACCTCAATGAGCTCGTGCACCTGCCCTACGAGTTGGACTGGCGCCTGCCGTGGGAGCACGTGAGCCCCGGCTGCACACGCGGCTTTCTCGAGCGCGAGTACCGTCGCTCGCTCGAGGGCGTCACGACTCCCGACTGCACCCGCACGTCGTGCACCGGCTGCGGGATCTGCCCCACGCTCCACGCCAAGAATGTATTGATGGGTGATCGCGCATGAGTGAGCGCCTGACCGACAACCCCTCGCTCTTTAGGCTTCGTGTTCGCTATGGCAAGCGCGATCGCCTTAAGTACCTGGGCCATCTCGAAGTGATCCATACCATTGAGCGCATCGTGCGCCGTGCGGGACTCCCCTATGCCGTCACGCAGGGCTTCTCTCCGCACATGCGCGTGGGCTTCTCTTCGGCGCTACCGGTGGGTACGTCGTCGACATGTGAGTGGTATGACCTGTTTATGACCGAGTTCGTGGCGCTCGACGAGGCGTTTGGGCGCCTGGCTGCGGCGTCTCCGGCCGATCTGGCGCCCATCGAGGCGGCGTACATCGACGTGCGCACGCCGGCGTTGACGGCGCAGCTCACGCGCCTGTCGTATCGCATCGACCTGCATCTGGACCCCGAGGCGCCCGTAAGCGCCGACGAGGTGCATCGTGCGATCGACACGCTGCGCGCGGGCCATGGCATCGACTACGCGCGCGGAAAAAAGAGCAAGCGCTTGGATTTGGATCACACGCTCGTGGGCTATGAGCTCACGGCGGGGGAGCGCCCGGACCATTTGGTGCTCATGCTCGACACCCATGCCGACAACGAGGGCTCCATGCGTCCGGAAATTTTGCTTTCTGCGGCTGATGTTTTGTTGCAGGGCTTGACCCCGGGCGTGGATGCACCTATTGTTTCCACCGGTATGCAAGACCTCGTGACCATCTGCTCCTACGATGTCGAGCGTCAGAATCAAGCATGCGAGGACGACGAGGGCCAACTCGTCAGCCCCATACCTGTGCGAACTTGTGGATTTGCTCCACATACTCGTTGACGGGGGTATTTTCGCCTGCTACTATATTCGACTGTTGCACTAACTGATGCATGAAGGGCAAGTAAACATGTACGCAATCGTTAACACGGGCGGCAAGCAGTACAAGGTCGCCACCGACGATGTCATCACCGTCGAGAAGATCGAGGGCAATGAGGGCGACAAGGTCACCCTGCCGGTTATCTTCCTCAACGATGGTAAGAAGATCGTCACCGATCCCGACAAGCTGGCCAAGGCCAAGGTTACCGCTCAGATCGTTGAGCAGTTCAAGGGCGAGAAGCAGCTGGTCTTCAAGTTCCACAAGCGCAAGCGCTATCGTCGTCTGAAGGGTCACCGTCAGCAGCTCACCAAGCTGAAGATTGTGAAGGTTCAGGCTACCTCCCGCGCCAAGAAGGCTGTCAAGGCAGAGGCTGAGGCTGTTGCCGAGGCTCCCGTCGCCGAGTAGATTACACTCGTAACGAAAGAGTAGGTATACACAATGGCACACAAAAAAGGACTCGGTTCCTCCCGTAATGGCCGTGACTCCCGCGGTCAGCGCCTTGGCACGAAGCGCTATGCCGGCCAGACGGTAACCACGGGCACGATTCTCGTCCGTCAGCACGGCACGCACATCCACCCGGGTGAGAACGTTGGCCGTGGTAAGGACGACACGCTGTTCGCGCTGGTCGACGGTACCGTTGAGTTCCACAAGGGTATCAAGCACAGGGTCAGCGTACGCCCGCTCGCGAACGCGTAATTCACCCTTCATAGAGCACATATGTGGGAGGCACTTGAGTTTTAGGATTCAAGGGTCTCCCTCTTTTTTGTAGGAGGCGATTCTGTTGTCACAGTTCACCGATATCAGCCGCATTAACGTGTGCGGCGGCGACGGCGGAGCCGGATGCATGTCGTTTAGGCGCGAGGCATTTGTCCCCAAGGGCGGCCCCGATGGCGGCGACGGCGGTCGTGGCGGCAATGTCGTCATTCAGGCCGATGCTCAGCTGTCTTCGCTGATCGATTACCGCTTTAAGCATCACTTCCGCGCCGAGCGCGGCACGCACGGGCAGGGTGCCCGTCGTAACGGTAAGAGCGGCGAGGACCTGATTCTCAAGGTCCCTATGGGTACCGTGGTGCGCGAGCTCGATCCCGAGACGCAGACCCCGATGTTCGAGATTGCCGACCTGGTGCACGACGGCGAGCGCGTCGTCGTGGCGCCCGGCGGTGCCGGCGGTCTGGGCAACACACACTTTGTGACGTCGGTGCGTCGCGCTCCGGCCTTTGCCCAGCTCGGCGAGCCTGCCGAGGAACACTGGATCGAGCTCGAGATGAAGCTTATGGCCGATGCCGCGCTTGTGGGCTTTCCCTCGGTGGGTAAGTCATCGCTCATTGCGCGCATGAGTGCCGCCCGCCCCAAGATTGCTGACTACCCGTTTACCACGCTCGTGCCCAATCTGGGCATGGTGCGTGCCGGCGAGTACTCCTATGTCGTTGCCGACGTCCCCGGCCTCATCGAGGGTGCGAGCGAGGGCAAGGGCCTGGGCCATCAGTTCCTGCGCCACATCGAGCGCACGGCACTCATCATGCACGTCGTCGATATGACGGGTGGTTTTGAGGATCGCGATCCGGTCGAGGACTATCGCATCATCAACCGCGAGCTCGAGCAGTATGGCGCCGAGCTTTCGGAGCGTCCGCAGATCGTCGTCGCTAACAAGTGCGATGCGCCGGGCACGGCTGACAAGATTGCCGACCTTAAGCGTGCGGCGCTCGACGATGGCCATATGTTCTTTGCCGTGTCTGCTGTTACGGGCGCCGGTCTCAACACGCTGATGCTTGCCGTGGGCGAGCAGGTGGCTAAGCTTCGCGCCGAGCTGGCGGTTGCTGATGAGCCGGTCGATCTGCGCGACGAGGAGTGGGAGCGCCGCCGTCTGCAGCGCGAGAAGCGTTTCCGCATTGTCCAGGAAGAGCCCGGTGCCTTCCGCGTGGTCGGTCGTGCCATCGAGCGCATGGTCATTCAGACCGACTGGGAAAACGAGGAAGCCGTCATTTACTTGCAGCATAAGTTTGCGCGTATGGGTGTTGACGACGCGCTCGAGAAGGCTTGTTGCCGTGCGGGCGATGAGGTCCGCATTTGCCAGCGCGCCTTTGACTTTGAGGGCGCCGAGGACTTCTCGGAGTACGAGGAGCTCGAGGATGTTGGCGAGGACGTTGCCGTTGAAGCCATTGACGTGGCCGATGCTGCGGATGAGGGCGTCGAGGTTGTCGATGCGGCGGATGCCGCGGGCGATGCCGGGACCTCGGAGGGCGAGTAAGCCATGTCGCTGCGCGGTGGAATCGGTCTGCCCGAGCTTCCTCTAGAGGACGGGCGGGAGTTTAGGCTCGGCATTATGGGCGGCACATTCGACCCGATTCATTACGGGCACTTGGTGACTGCCGAGCAGGCACGCGAGTCGCTCGACTTGGACGCTGTGCTCTTTATGCCGGCGGGCTCTCCTGCCTTTAAGCTTGACAAGCCGGTGACGCCTGCCGAGGACCGTTATGCCATGACGGTCCTCGCCACCGCCGCGAACCCGGCCTTTTTGGCGAGCCGGTTCGAGATCGACCGTCCGGGCGTAACCTATACGGCCGATACGCTTCATGCCCTTCGCGACTTTTACCCGCCGCAGGTAAAGCTCTACTTTATTACGGGCGCCGACGCGATTATCGATATTGTGACCTGGCATGATGCCGAACGAATCGCTGAGCTTGCCACCTTTATTGCTGCGACGCGACCGGGCTTTGATATCGATACGGCGCGTGCCCGAATCAAAGAGTCGGGACTGCCGTTCGACGTGCGCTATATTCAGATTCCGGCGCTGGCGATCAGCTCGACGAACATTCGTAAGCGAGTTGCCCGCGGCATGAGCGTGCGCTATCTTACGAGCGAGTCCGTGCTCGGCTACATTCGCAAACGCAGGCTATATGCCGATTTGGGCCAAGAAGATTTTGAGTGATGGGGGTCTACGTTGTCGGTAGAGGATCAGTTTGAGGGCGATGAGCGCGCACTGCTCAAGCGCATTCAAGAGCTGCTCGATGTTCGCATGAAGGATAAGCGCAAGCGCTGTGTGCATTCGCTGGGTGTTGCCGAGACCGCACTTCATCTGGCCGAGGTCTACGGCGTTGACCGCTTTGATGCCGCTGCCGCCGGTCTGATCCATGACTGGGACAAGGTGCTCTCCGACGACGAGCTGGTCACGCGCGCTCTGCATTACGGCATTAAGATTGCCGGCTCTCCGTCTGCCGCGACGCCGCTTTTGCATGGCCCGGTTGCCGCCTATGAGCTTCCGCAGCTTTTTCCCGAGCTGTCGCCGGCGGTCTTTCAGGCTGTCGACCGTCACACCGTGGGCGCCTGCGACATGACGCCGCTCGATATGGTGGTCTTTGTGGCCGATGCCATCGAGCCCAACCGCCACGGCGACTATGCGCATGCGCTGCGTAAGATGGTGGGGGAGTCGACGCTCGATGAGTTGTTCTTCTCCTGTTTTGCGCAGGGTCTGGTCTATGTGATCCAGTCCGGGCGCTATCTTTATCCCACGGCTATTACGATTTACAACCATTACGCCCAGCTGCGCTAGCTCGGGCTGTCTAGAAAGAGGTATTCCATGGCCGACGAGACCATGACCGACGAGCAGATTCTTGAAGGTGTGGAGCACAAGAGCTTCGCCGCCACGTCCGACCGCACTGCCGCCTCGCTGTCCGCGAGCGGTGTCGCCGCCGAGGATGTCGCCCGCGCCGCCGCGCAGGCCGCCTACGACAAGAAGGGCGAGGACGTTCAGGTGCTCGACCTGACCGAGCTTTCCGACGTATGCGACTACTTTGTGCTTGCCACCGGTACCAACAACCGCCAGGTCGATTCTATCGTCGACGAGATCGAGGAGAAGGTCGCCGAGGCTTGCGGCGAGCACCCGTTCTCCATCGAGGGTCGCGAGCAGAAGACCTGGATGCTCATGGACTATGGTTCGGTTGTCGTCCACGTCTTCACTCCCGAGGCGCGCGACTTCTACCGCCTAGAAAAGCTCTGGGGCGACGCCCCCCAGCTCCCCCTCAACCTCCTCTAGAGCTTTGCTTGGGCCAGGGCTTTTTTAGCTACTCTTATCCGTTTGCCGGGCAGTTGCGATTTTCCGCACCTGCCCGGCTTTCTTTTTGCCCAAAGGCTGTTAATCGTTGAAGCGGGATTGGCGGCCGAAGGAAAGGACGGTGTCGCCGAATTTGTCTCGGACGGCGTCGATGGCGACGGAGAGGTCGCGGCGGTCGCTGGATTGGGCCCCGCGGTCATCGATCTCGCAGAACAGGTCGGTCTGGATGCCGCCTTGGTGGTCGAAGTCGCTCATACCGATGCCTGCTAAGCGAACATGCATGCCTTCCTGCCAGATGTTGTCGAGCAGTTCGAGTGCAACCGCCACGAAGATGTTCTCATCGTCGGTCGGATGAGGCAGCCGGCGCTGTGCCGTACGCCCGCTTCCATACGAATACTTGAGCTTAAGCGTCACCGTGGCGCCCGTTAGTCCCTGACGGCGCAGGCGGCGTCCCACTGACTCTCCCAACAGCGCAATCGCCGCCTCAATATCCCCACGCTCAGTTAAATCTTTAGAAAAGGTGCGTTCATTGCTGACCGACTTGACCTCGCGTTCTTCATCGAGGCTCGTGACTTCGGAGATTTCGAGTCCCAGCGCACGCTGGCGCATGCGTTCGCCGTTGACGCCAAAAATAGAGGCCAAGGTGGATTCCGGTGCACGTGATAGCTCGCCGAGGGTGTAGATGCGCATGCGGCGCAGTCGCTCCTCGGCCGAGCGCCCGATGCCGCTCATGGCAGATACCGGCAGCGCGGCCAAAAAGCGCTGCTCGGTTCCGGGGCGCACGATGGTCAGCCCAAACGGCTTATCCCGCTCGCTTGCGATCTTTGCGACCGTCTTGTTGCAGCCCACGCCAATGGAACAGGTCACTCCCAGCCCTGCCACGCGGTCGCTTATACGCCGCGCAACCAGCAGCGGGTCTTCGGGCGCAAAGCGACCCGGTGTGATATCGATAAAAGCTTCGTCGATGGATACGCGCTCAACACGCGGGGTCTCGTCGGCGAGAATCGCCATGACCTGCGCGCTCACCTCACGGTAGCGGTCAAAGTGCCCGTGTGTCCAAATGGCTTGCGGGCACAAGCGCCGCGCCTCGGCCGAGGCCATGGCAGAGTGCACGCCAAAGCGACGCGCCTCATACGAACACGTGGACACGACGCCACGCGAATCGGCGTCTCCGCCCACGATGAGCGGCTTTCCTCGCCATTCGGGATGGTCGAGCATTTCCACGCTCGCAAAAAACGCATCAAGGTCCATCAGGCCCACCGCCGGACCCGTCCAGGGAGGCGGCGTGACGCCCATGGCATCCTCATAACCGTATGTATGTTCGCGTCTTTCCATGTCATGAGTATACCGCGCAGCTCATGTGGGGTGCGTGTATGTGCTTGCAAATCCCGAATTCTTGTCTAAGATATGGATTTGCCCTCGACTACACCGAAGAAGTTGGTCTCACGGACTTCACCTGCCCGCGTCGATGGCGTATTATGTTCAACTGTTTGTTTGTAGTTGCAGCCTAAAGCTGCTTGGTTGGAGGAGTTTCCTTTGGCAGTCAAGATTCGCCTTGCTCGTCACGGCGCTAAGAAGCGTCCGTACTACCGTGTCGTCGTCGCCGATTCCCGCGCCCCGCGTGACGGTCGTATCATCGAGGAGGTTGGCCGCTACAACCCGATGACCGCCCCCAAGACCATCAACCTCGACCTCGAGAAGATCGCCGACTGGCAGTCCAAGGGCGCTCAGCTCACCGACGCCGTTGCCGCTCTGGTCAAGGCCGCCAACGAGGGCGAGAAGACCGAGACCGTCGTCAAGAAGTCCAAGAAGCAGCTCGCCAAAGAGGCCGAGGCCGCTAAGGCTGCCGCTGAGGCCGCTGAGGGCGCCGAGGAGTAAATCGTGCCTGAGGTTGACGCTGCACAGCTCGAGGGTGAGGCAATGCTCTCAGATCGCATCGCCGATCTCGTCGAATATCTCGTTGTTCAGATCGTCGACGACCCGGATTCCGTGAGCCTTGAGGTCATCGATGGTGACGACGCCTCTACAATTGAGGTTTCGGTCGCCGAGGATGACGTCGCTAAGGTCATCGGCCGTCGTGGCCGTACCATCAAGGCCATTCGCACGCTCGCCCGTGCACTGGCCGCTCGCCTCGACACTGCTGTCGAGGTAGAGGTTCTGGGCTAGGACCTTGAGGTCCCAGTACAAAAACATCGCCCGTGTGGTCAAGCCGCACGGAAGGAAGGGGGAGGTCCTCGCGCAGCCGCTGCGGGGGCTTCCTTCTGTATTAGAGCCGGGTATGCGGGTCGCTCTGACGCCGCCGGCGCTCAAGCGCGACCGCTTTTGCACGGTCGTGTCCGTCACCGATACGGGCGATGGCGATCTGGTCTCGTTTGAGGGGATTGACGACTTGACAGCCGCCGAGGGCATCACGGGATGCTACGTGCTGGCAAATCGTGACGACTTTGAGCTCGATTCGCTCGACGCTGCCTATACCGATCTGATGGGTCGCGAGGTGGTCGACGAGCGCTTCGGTTTACTCGGCACGATCGTCGAGATCATGTCGACGCCCGCTAACGATGTTTGGGTTGTCGAGGGCGATCGGTACGGCGAGGTACTGATTCCCGTGATCGAGCAGGTCGTGCTCGATCTTCCCGACACAGGAACAATTTCCGTCCACGTTATGGACGGCCTGATCGATATGGACAAGTAGGGAGGACAACATGCTGATTGAGACCCTTTCGGTCTTTCCCGAGATGTTTGAGCCCGTCATGTCCACATCGATTTTGGGCCGCGCCCGCAAGGCCGGCCTTTTTGATTTTAAGGCGTATAACCTGCGCGACTGGACGCACGACCGCCATCGTACCGTCGATGACGAGCCGTACGGCGGCGGGCAGGGCATGCTCATGAAGGTCGAGCCTATCGCAGAGGCCATCGAGGCCATTAGCGCAGAGGGTCCCAAGCCCACGGTTGTGTTCTTCACCCCCTGTGGCGAGCCCTTTACGCAGCATGTGGCCGAGCGCCTGCTCAAAAGTGAGCGCCTGCTGTTTGTGTGCAGTCGCTACGAGGGCGTCGACGAGCGCGCGTATGCGTATGCCGATGAGCGTCTGTCGATCGGCGACTACGTGCTCACGGGCGGCGAGCTTCCCGCTATGGTCGTTGCCGATGCCGTCGTACGCCTGATTCCCGGCGCCCTGGGCGACGAGATGAGCAACGTCGACGAGTCGTTCTCGACCGCCGAGGACGGAGGCCTGCTCGAGTACGCGCAGTACACCCGCCCCGCCGAGTTCAACGACGAGGGCGTGCCGCCGGTGCTTGTGAGCGGCGATCACGCCAAGGTCGATGCCTGGCGTCGCAAGAACGCCATCGAGCGCACCTGCCGCTGGCGTCCCGATCTGATCGAGACGGCGCGCCTTACGCCCCAGGAGCGTGCGTACGCGCAGGAGATTTTGGACGCTTCGTATTCGCAGAGCGAGGAGTGAGAATGGTTCCATCGCAGCATTCCGCGTTGAGGGGCGCTTTTGAGTGGATCGCGGTCATCGCGATCGCATTGGTCGCCACCTTCTTGATTCGCTCGTTTGTGGTCGAGCCCTTTGTGGTGCCCACCGGCTCCATGGAGTCCACGATCGAGATTGGCGACCAGATCCTGGCACAAAAGGTGAGCCTCGAGCTCGGTCAGCCCGTCAAGCAGGGCGATATCGTGGTGTTTCACAACCCCGATGGCACCTCCGAGCATGATGTTCTTGTCAAGCGTGTTATTGCCACGGCCGGCCAGACGGTCGACCTGCAGGATGGCAAGGTGGTCGTTGACGGCCAAGCGCTCGACGAGGACTATACGACGGGCATGAGCTGGCCACTTTCGGTCCAAGCACCCGGTGCTCAGGTAAGCTATCCCTACACCGTTCCCGACGGGTGCGTGTGGGTGATGGGCGACAACCGCGAAAACTCTGCCGACTCACGCTACTTTGGTCCCGTCGATCGCTCTGATTTGATCGCTGTGGCGCTTGTGCGCTACTGGCCGCTCAACCGCATCGGCGCTATCGACTAAAAACCGCTATAGTACAGTACCTAACCGTGTAATCGTTTCGACGAGGGGATATTAGAGGCATGAACGCTTCATCGCTTTCCTTCCAAGACATCATCCTGCGCCTCCAGCAGTACTGGGGCGAGCAGGGCTGCGTCATTATGCAGCCCTATGACTCCGAGGTCGGTGCCGGTACCTTCCATACCGCGACCACGCTGCGCTCGCTCGGTCCCGCCGAGTGGCGCACCTGCTATGCGCAGCCCTGCCGCCGTCCCGCCGACGGCCGCTACGGCGAGAACCCCAACCGCATGCAGCACTACTATCAGTTCCAGGTGCTCATCAAGCCTTCTCCGGTTAACGCCCAGGAGCTCTACCTGGGGTCTCTTGCCGCTATCGGTCTGGACCCCAACGACCATGACGTCCGCTTTGTCGAGGACGACTGGGAGAGCCCGACGCTCGGCGCCTGGGGCCTTGGCTGGGAGGTCTGGCTCAATGGCATGGAGGTCACGCAGTTTACGTACTTCCAGCAGGTGGGAGGCATCGAGGTCGACCCCGTGCCCGTTGAGATCACCTATGGCCTGGAGCGCATCGCCATGTATGCGCAGGGCGTCAACTCCGTCTACGACCTGGTGTGGAGCTACCTGCCCGACGGCACGCCCATGACCTACGGCGACGTGTTCCTCGAGAACGAGCGCGAGTTCAGTGCCTATAACTTTGAGGTCGCCAACGTCGAGATGATGCGTCAGAAGTTTGACGGCTACGAGGCCGAGTGCCATTCCTGCCTGGAGCGAAAGCTGCCGCTGCCGGCGTACGACTGTGTCATGAAGTGCAGCCACGCTTTCAACCTGCTCGATGCCCGTGGCGCGCTGTCCGCGGTCGAGCGTGCCAACTACATCCTGCGCGTCCGCGCCGTCGCCAAGGCGTGCTGCGAGGCCTACATGGCCGAGGTCGCCGGAGTCAACGAGAATGCCGATCAGGAAGGCGAGGTGGCGTAAGCCATGGCAGACGCTAAGGATTTCCTGTTTGAGATCGGTACGGAAGAAATGCCCTCCGCACCGCTGAACAATGCCGTCAAGCAGCTTGGCACCATGATCGCCAAGGGTCTCGACGAGGCCGGTCTGGCCCACGGCGAGGTCCGCGTGATCTCGAGCCCGCGTCGCCTGGCTGCACTCGTTGCCGACGTCGCCACCGCGACCGATGAGGTTCACGAGGTCAAGCGTGGCCCCGCGGCCAACATTGCCTTCGATGCTGACGGAAACGCCACCAAGGCCGCCCAGGGCTTTGCCCGCAAGTGCGGTGTGGCTGCCGAGGACCTGGTTCGTCGCGAGGACACTGACGGTCGCGAGTATGTGTTCGCTGAGAAGAACATTCCCTCCGCACCGGCTACGCCGATTCTGACCGCTCTGTGCGAGAAGACCATCGCCGGCCTGCAGTGGCCCAACTACCGCAGCCAGCGCTGGGGTCACGAGCATGCGACCTTTGTTCGTCCGGTCCGCTGGATCTGCTGTCTTTTGGGCGAGGACGTTGTGCCCGTGTCGTTTGCCGACGTGACGAGTGACAACACCACGCGCGGTCATCGCGTACTTGGCCCCGGTGACCATGTGGTTGCCAGCCCCGCCGTCTACGAGCAGGTGCTCGAGGACGCCGGCGTGCTTTCTGCCGAGCGCCGCCGCGAGGCCATCCTTGCCGGTATCGCCGAGGTCGAGGCCGCTCGCCCCGGTTGCCATGTCGACACGCCCAAGAAGGTCTTTGAGGAGGTCATCAACCTCTGCGAGTGGCCGACGGTGCTCGTCGGTACCTTCGATGAGGAGTTCCTCAAGGTCCCGCACGAGATCATCTGCGAGTCCATGCTCACCAACCAGCGCTACTTCCCGATCTATGACGGCGAGGGCAAGCTCACGCGTGAGTTCGTGGTCGTCTCCAACAGCAAGCCCGAGAATGCCGAGCGCGTGATCGACGGCAACGAGCGCGTTGTGCGTGCCCGTCTGGACGATGCCAAGTTCTTCTACGAGGAGGACCTGAAGATCTCCCTCGACGAGTTCCGTGATCGTTTGGCCAAGGTTGCCTTCCAGGAGAAGCTCGGTAGCGTGCTCGCCAAGTCCGAGCGCATCGAGCAGCTCACACTCGCTATTGCCCGTGAGGCTCATCTGGGCGCCCATCTTGCCGCTGACGCTGCTCGCGCCGCGCACCTGTGCAAGGCCGACCTGGTGTCTAACGCCGTCGTTGAGTTCACGAGCCAGCAGGGCGTGATGGGCGGTTATTACGCGACCGCGATGGGGGAGAATGACGAGGTCGCCCATGCCATCCGCGATCACTATCGTCCCCGCTTTGCCGGTGACGAGTTGCCCGAGGGCACCGCTGGCTGCATCGTGGCCTGCGCCGACAAGCTCGATACCATCGCCGGTATCTTTGCCATCGGCGAGCCCCCGACCGGCTCCTCCGACCCCTACGCGCTGCGTCGCGCCGCCATCGGCATCATCAACATCCTGCGCGACCGTCTGCCGATCGATCCCACGTCGCTTATCGACTTTGCCCTTGAGCTCTATAGCGAGCAGGGTATCGAGTTCGACGCCGCCGAGGTCGCTCAGCAGGTTCGCGACTTCTTCCACGGCCGTCTGGTGAGCATGGCCCGCGACGAAAAGATCCCGGCCGATACCGTTGCCGCCGTCTCCGCGGTGCACATCATCGCCCCGTCCGTCTTCTTCGCCCGCTGCGCCGCCCTCGACGAGGCCCGCAAGAACGACGCTGAGACGTTCGATAACCTGGCGACCGCCTATGCCCGCGCCGCGCACATCTCCAAGCCCGAGCTGGGCGCGGAGTACGACCGCGCCCTGATGGGCGAGGTCGAGCTCGCGCTTGCCGATGCCTCCGAGGCTGCTCAGACCGCTGTCGACGCCGCCCTTGCTGCCGAGGATTACCCGGCCGCATTTGCCGCCCTTGCCGCCCTGCGCGCCCCCATCGACCGCTTCTTCGACGAGGTCATGGTCATGGACAAGGACGAGCAGCTTCGCGATAATCGCCTTAAGCTGCTCAACCGCTTCGAGGCCGTTTTCTCCGGCATCGCAAACATCGGTGAGCTTGCTCGCAAAAAGTAAGCCAGCCTGCGCATAAGCGCAAAAGGAGCCCCGCATGGATTGCCCGGTCACCGCTCGTCCCACCGTTATCGTTATCTCCGACTCGCTCGGTGATACCGCTTGTGAGGTGGTGCTTGCGGCGTCCGGGCAATTTGATGAAGGGGCTTTTCGTCTCTTGCGCCTGCCCAAGGTGAACTCGGTGGAGCAGGTCAAGTCGTTTGTGGGTCCGCGCGTCGATGCCGATCATCGCGATATTGCCGTGTTCCACACCATTGTCGATCCGGCGCTTCGCGCCCGTGTGCTCGATTACCTGGGCATGCTGCATATCCGTTCGGTCGACCTGATCGGCCCGACGCTCGCCGTGCTGTCGTCGCTTATCGGTGTGTCGCCCAAGGGCGTCGCGGGCGTGATTCACAGGACCGATGACCGCTATTTCCATCGTATCGAGGCCATGGAGTATTTCGTTGAGCACGATGATGGACGCGGCTGCGACGACCTTTCGGGGGCCGATATCGTGCTGCTGGGCGTATCACGCACGTCCAAGACGCCGCTGTCGATGTATCTGGCCTATCAAGGTTACAAGGTTGCCAATGTTCCTTTGGCCCATGGCATGGAGCCGCCGAAGTCAATTTACGAGGTCGACCCGATGCGCCTGTTCGGCCTGGTTTCAACCGTCGACGTTATTTCTGAAATTCGCGATAGCCGCTTAGGCGATGATTACGCGCGCCGTCGCCGGCTCCTATGCCGAGCCTGAGAGTGTTCGCAGCGAGCTCGAGGAAGCCCGTGCCCTCATGAAGCGCCTGGGCTGCTTTGTGGTGCGTACCGACGGCAAGGCCATCGAGGAGAGCGCCTCCGAGATCATCAGCCACTTGGAGGAAATCCAAGAAGCCCGTGCCCGCCGCGCCGCCCGTCGAGCCTAATAGTAGCAGCATTTTGATAAAGCGATTTAGCAAAAATATCGCATCTGACCTGCACTTTCTTACAGTGGTATCTTCATAAGGTAACCACCTTTACCTACCGTTTACCGCCAGTTTTAGCACGTTTACCAAACCGCGCATCCTCTGCTTAAGCCCGCTCAAAACCCGCCGTATAGTTCCCTCACGGCCCGCATCTGGCGGGTCGATTCGTTACCACGGTCGTGCGCGTAAGCGCATGGAAGGGGAAGTATCGTGAGCGATTGCAAGAGGGTTTACCGTTTTGGAACCGACGCCCAGGGCACCTGTGTCACCGAGGGCGACAAGTCCATGAACTTCGTGCTTGGCGGCAAAGGCGCTAACCTTGCCGAGATGAGCCGTATCGGCCTGCCGGTTCCCGGTGGCTTTACCATTACCTGCCAGACTTGCGTCGAGTACTCCGGTGCCGGCAACGTGTGGCCCGAGGGCGCACTCGATGAGATCGTTGCCGCCGAGGCGGACCTCGAGGCCCGCTGCGGCAAGAAGCTCGGCGACGCCTCCGATCCGCTGCTCGTGTCGGTTCGTTCGGGCGCTCCGTTCTCCATGCCCGGTATGATGGACACGGTCCTCAACTTGGGCCTCAATGACGATTCCGTCCAGGGCCTCATCGCGCAGACGCAGAACCCGCGTTTTGCCTGGGATAGCTATCGTCGCTTTATCCAGATGTTCTCCAACGTCGTCATGGGTGTCGATGCCGACCTGTTCGAGAACGCCCTGACCCAGGCCCGCCTGGTCGCCGGCGTTCGCGTCGATTCCGAGCTTTCGGCCGAGGACCTGCAGGAACTCGTCGAGACCTTTAAGGGCATCTTCTCCGAGAACGTCGATGCCGCCCTGTATCCCGAGCTCGAGGTCGCCGATGGCAAGCCCGTCTTCCCGCACGACCCGGAGCTCCAGCTGCGCCTTGCCATCCAGGCCGTCTTTGGCAGCTGGATGAACGAGCGCGCCTGCATCTACCGCAAGCAGCATGGCATTTCCGACGAACTAGGCACTGCCGTTAACGTGCAGGCCATGGCCTTTGGCAACAAGGGCGAGACCTCTGCGACGGGCGTCGCTTTTACGCGCAACCCGGCCGACGGCACCAAGGAGTTCTACGGTGACTTTTTGGTAAACGCCCAGGGCGAGGATGTCGTCGCCGGCATCCGCAACACCGAGCCCATTGCCGACTTCAAGGCCACCCCGGGCCTCGAGTCCGCAGGTGAGGAGCTCGAGCGCGTGTTCCTGACGCTCGAGGACCATTACCGCGATATGTGCGATATCGAGTTCACCATCGAGCAGGGCAAGCTCTGGATGCTCCAGACACGCGTGGGTAAACGCACTGCCACCGCCGCCCTGCGCATCGCCATCGAGATGGTCGAGGAGGGTCTGATCGCCCGCGAAGAGGCCGTGAGCCGTATCGATCCCGCGCAGCTCGACCAGCTCCTGCACCCGCAGTTTGACGCCTCCAAGAAGTACGAGGCGCTGGCCTGCGGTCTTAACGCCAGCCCTGGTGCCGCCGTGGGCGAGGTCGTGTTCTCGAGTGATGACGCCGTTGCGCGCGCCAACGAGGGCCACAAGGTCATTCTGGTTCGTTGGGAGACCAACCCCGACGACCTGAAGGGCATGGTCGCCGCCGAGGGCATCCTGACCAGCCACGGTGGCAAGACGAGCCATGCCGCCGTTATCGCCCGCGGCATGGGTACGCCCTGCGTCTGCGGCGTTGAGCGCTTCCACATCGACGCCGCCGAGAAGGTCGTGCGCATCGAGGGCAGCGACCGCGTATTGCACGAGGGCGATGTCATCTCCATCGACGGCACCCAGGGCATCGTCGTCGACGGCGCCGTTGATCTGGTTTCGGCCGAGCTCACCGGCGACCTGGACACCATCCTGTCCTGGGCCGACGAGATTCGCCTGGACGAGACCTGTGGCCATGCCAACCATGTGCGCGTCAACGCCGACAATCCCGAGGATGCCGAGCTCGCCCTCGAGTTTGGCGCCGAGGCTATTGGCCTGTGCCGCACCGAGCACATGTTCCTGGGCGATCGCAAGAACATCATCCAGAGCTTTATCCTGTCTGACGATGAGGCCGTGAAGCAGCAGGCCCTGGCCGACCTGCTCAAGGTTCAGACCGAGGACTTCCTGGCGATGTTCAAGACCATGTCCGGTCGCGATGTGGTCGTCCGCCTGCTCGATCCGCCGCTTCATGAGTTCCTGGATAATCCTCGCGAGCTCGAGGTCGCCATCACCAAGAAGGAAGCCGCCGGCGCCAGCGAGGAAGAGCTTGCCGCCCTGCGCACCCGTCTGCGTCGTATTGACGGCATGGTCGAGTCCAACCCGATGCTCGGCCTGCGCGGTGTGCGCCTGTCCGTCGTCTTTAGCGATCTGCCGCTCATGCAGGTTCGCGCCGTCGCTACGGCTGCTGCCCGTCTTATCAAGGAAGGCGTCGATCCGCGCCCCGAGATCATGGTTCCGCTCGTTTCCATCACGGCCGAGCATGTCCAGACCCGCGAGGTTATCGAGCGCGTAATCGCCGAGGTTTCCGTCGAAGAAGGCGTCGAGCTCAATATTCCCGTGGGCACGATGCTCGAGCTGCCGCGTGCCTGCATGGTCGCTGACGAGATCGCCCATCATGCCGACTTCTTCTGCTTCGGCACCAACGACCTCACCCAGACCACCTTCGGCTTCTCCCGCGACGATGCCGAGGCCAAGTTCATCCCGCTGTACATGCACAAGAAGATCTTGAAGGACAACCCCTTCGAGACCATCGACACGGCGGTACTCGAACTGGTGCGCTTGGCCGTCGAGAAGGGCCGCGCCACCAACCCCGACATGCACTTTGGCGTGTGCGGCGAGCACGGCGGCGACCCCAAATCCATCAAGGGCCTGTTCAACGTGGCCGACGTGGACTACGTGTCCTGCTCGCCCTACCGCGTGCCCCTCGCACGCCTGGCTGCCGCTCAGGCCAAGCTCGAGGCCAAGCGTTCCGCCTAACGTTTTGGGTTTAGACGCCTAGCGTAGCCCCCTTCATGCCGCCCGTCTCATTCGTGAGACGGGCGGTTATCATGTGCGGGTTTTGTCTTTTTGTCTGCGTAAAAAATTGTTCTTGCAGCAGAAACCCGCGCGTGTATACTCGAATACGTTTGTTCAACTACGTGCCGGCCAAGGTGGTACGGCACCTCTAGAAGAGTAAGGAATTGCACATGGATTACATCCGCGCAATCGAGCGTCAGCAGATCCGCGAGGACATTCCTCAGGTTCGCGTCGCCGACAACGTCAAGGTTCACTACCGCATTAAGGAAGGCGACCGCGAGCGCATCCAGGTCTTCCAGGGCGACGTCATCCGCATGGCCGGCGCCGGTGCCCGCGAGACCTTCACCGTCCGCAAGATGTCCTTCGGTGTCGGTGTTGAGCGTACCTTCCCGCTTCACAGCCCCAAGATCGCCAAGCTCGAGGTCGTTCGTCATGGTCGCGTCCGTCGCGCCAAGCTGTACTACCTCCGCGACAAGGTGGGCAAGGCTGCTCGCATCCCCGAGAAGCGCTAAGAAGATCGCAGCGTCTGTCCACTCGTTTGGACGTAAGGGTCACCTTCGGGTGGCCCTTCTTTTTATCTGATTTGCATGCAAGGAGGGCCTGGTATGGCCAACATGACGAGCTCGGTTTCGGCATCGCAGGTTGCCGGTGAGTTGGCGAGCGCTACGTTTGAGGAGATTCCTGCCCTCGTGGAGCATTATCGCGAGGACCCGCGCCAGCAGGTGATCAAGGCTTGCGAGCGTGCTCTTAAGCGCCATGCCAAGGAGCTTGCCGAGCGCGAGCGCGTCAATGACATGTACGAGCTTATGCATGAGCTTGGCAGCGATGGGGTGGTCGTTGGTGTCGACGAGGTGGGTCGCGGATCGGTGGCCGGTCCTTTGACGGTATGCGCCGTCTGCCTTCCCATGGAACCGCGCGTCTGGGGTATCAACGATTCCAAAAAGCTCACGCCCGCGCGCCGCGAGTTGCTCTCAGTGAAGATTGCCGAGGTGGCGATGGCGATCGGTTTTTGCCATATCGCGCCTAAGGATATCGATGAGATGGGCATGGCCCGCGCAATCCGCGCTGCCGTTGTGGGCGCCGTGGCCGATACGGGGCTCGAGCCCGACTGCGTCCTCATGGACGGTAACCCCTTGGGCGCCGTTCCCAACGAGCGCGATGTGGTGAAGGGCGATGCCAAGATCGCCTGCATCGCCGCGGCGTCCATCATGGCCAAGGTCACGCGTGACGAGATGATGGTCGAGTACGACGCCGAGTACCCCGAGTACCATCTGGCCGAGTCGAAGGGCTATGCGAGCCCCGAGCACATCGAGGCCATTCGCAAACATGGACTTTGTCCGCTGCACCGCGTGAGCTTTTGCGGAAACTTTCTGCAGACTGAGCGCCTTTTCTAGGTTAATTGTGGAGACAGGGACCTCTGGGGTTTTATAAACCTGCTGGTGACGGGCCGTATGCAACACCATTGCTGCGTACGGCCCGTTTTTTGACGGCATTTGGTCAGCTTTTGGTTTGCTTCCGGTACTTACCCGCATGAAAGGTGCCCTCATCATCGGGGCAATGCAGTGTGCGGGAAAGGAGACCCCATGAGTGCCGCAAGCAAAAAGAGTAAGACGCAGCAGCTCAAGGAGTGTTGGGAAAACGGCGAGCTCGACTGCGGGGCGATGACGCCCGAGTTTATCAAGGGACTCAGTCCTCGCGAGCTGGGCATGCTGGGCGAGCTGATCACCATCGACTACTTTAACGAGCGCGGCTACACCTTGCTGGAGCAGGGTTATCGTTGCACCGAAGGCGAGGCCGACCTGGTGCTGCTCGATGAGCTCGACGATGTCGTGGTGATGGCCGAGGTCAAGACCAGACGCGTTGCGCTGGATTGCAGCACGCGGGTCTTTCCCGAGGAGGCCGTGGACGCCCAAAAGCAACGTCGCTACCGCCGCATCGCAAGTTGCTATCTCATGGAGCATTATCCGCTCAAGGCGATTCGCTTCGATGCCGTGGGCGTCACTATTCGCGGCGGACATATCGCCGAGATCGAGCACCAGTACAACGCGTTTGATTGGCAGGTGTCGTGATGGCGTTCGAGACGTTTGCCGTTCACGCGGCCTGCATCCGCGGCGTCGAGGCGATTCACGTCACGGTCGAGGTCTCGCTTGCCGGTGGCGTTCCGGGCATCCAGATGCTCGGCATTCCGAGTATGGAGGTGATGGAGTCACGTGGTCGTATTCGCTGTGCGATGCGCTCCGCCGGGTTCGAGATCCCGCGCTCGGGCATTACCGTTAACCTGGCACCCGGCGATATCCGCAAGACCGGTAGCGGCTTTGACCTGCCCATCGCCATCGCGGTTCTAGCGGCCGATGGGCAGATTCCCCGTGACAACCTCGATCGCTGCCTTATCGCAGGTGAGCTTGGTCTGGACGGTACGGTGCTTCCCGTCAAGGGCGAGGTGGCGTTTCAGTTATTGGCGCGTGATTTGGGGCTGTCCTTTATCGCCGGCAGGTCAGACCAGCATGTGCCACTCGCGGGCGTGGATTGCGGATTCATCGATCATTTGTCTCAGCTTGCTCATGGTATGGGCGATGCCGCCCGGCACTACTTGGATTCTGAGGGCGTCGAGGCGACCTTTGAGCCAGAGCTCGACTATGCCGACGTGTTGGGGCAGGAGGTCGCCAAGCGCGGCATGGCGCTTGCGGCGGCAGGAGAACTCGGCTTGCTCATGATCGGGTCCCCGGGATCGGGCAAGACGATGCTCGCGCGCCGTATGACCGGCATTCTGCCCGAGCTTTCTGTTGAGGATCAGCAGGAGGCGCTGTGCATTCATTCGGTCTTGGGCGAGAACATCGATGGCTTATTGGCAGGTCATCGGCCGTTTCGAAGCCCCCATCATAGCATTTCAACGGCGGGCCTCATTGGCGGTGGGCGCCCGGTGCACCCGGGTGAGATCAGCCTTGCTCATGGCGGCGTGCTCTTTTTGGACGAGCTTGCCGAGTTTCCCACCGGTGTGCTGCAGACGCTGCGTCAGCCCATCGAACGCGGCTACGTCAGGATCGTACGCGTCGACGGGGCCTTTACCTTCCCGTCGCGCTTTCAGCTGCTGGCTGCGAGCAATCCCTGCCCCTGCGGCTTTTTGGGCGATCGCGAGGTGCCGTGTCGCTGCTCGGCGGCGATGGTCGAGCGCTATCGGTCTAAACTGCGCGGTCCTTTGGCCGACCGTATCGACATGATGATCGATATGACCCGTCCCGATCCCCAAGTGATTATCGAGGGTGCGGAGGGTATGTCGTCGGCCGAGTTACGTGACTACGTTGTGCGCGGTCGCGCCTTTCGCGCCTGGCGCGAGTCCCGTATGGACGATGCGGATGCCGAGGCCGAGGACGACGAGACGCGGTCCATTGACGGCGTCGTTTCGACCTTCGAGCTCGATGATGCTGCCGAGAAATGCGTACTCGGCCTATCCAAACGCACGCATCTCACGGGCCGCGGCATCGTACGCCTGGTGCGTATCGCGCGTACAATCGCTGACGTCGCCGAGAGCGAGCAGGTGACGCAGGACCACGTGCTCGAGGCGGCGATGTACCAGGGAAGGAGGGATCAATGATGGCTGAGGGGACCTTCGAGCTGCATCCAGGTGACGCGTTGTATCCCGAGACCGTTTTGGAGCTTTCTGATGTACCTCAGACGCTCTATGTGCGCGGCAACCCCGAGGCGCTTTCGACGCCCGCGCTCTCCATCATCGGTGCGCGAAAGGCCTCGCCGTATGGTCTTGCCGTGGCAGAGCTTGCGGCGAAGGTGGCGGTCGAGGCGGGAGTGACGGTAGTTTCGGGCGGTGCGGTCGGTTGTGACCAGGCCTCGGGTTGGGCTGCGGTCAACGCCGGCGGCAAACACGTTGTGGTGCTGGGGACGGGCGCCGACGTGGTCTACCCGCGTTCGAGCGCGGGGCTGATTACGCGCACGCTTGATACGGGTGGCGCGGTCGTGTCGATCTCTCCGTGGGGCATGGGTCCGCGCAAGTTCGCCTTTCCGCGCCGCAATCGCGTGATCGCGGCCCTGTCGCAAGCCCTCTTTGTATCCGAGGCGGGTATGCCTTCCGGGACGTTTTCTACAGCCGAGGCTGCTATGGATTTGGGGCGCGAACTTCTTGCCGTGCCGGGGTCGATCCTATCGCCCGAGTCGCGTGGCACGAATTACCTCATTGCGAACGGTGCCTGCTGCATCGTCGACGAGGAATCTATCGAGATGGCTATCTCACGCATCTACGGAACCCTGCGCTACTCGCGCCCCGATGCTCCCGGCATTGCCGACCTGGATCCAACGCAGCAGACCGTGATGCATGCGCTCATCGCCTCTCCGCTCAAGGTCGACGACATCGCGGCGCTCGTCTCGCTCGATGCTGTCGGCGTACTCAAACTCTTGGGTTCGCTTGAACTCGAGGGTCTTATCGAGCGCATGATGGATGGAAGGTATGCGCCCTCCAAGTTTGCCCTTCACGCCCAGACACCCTTCGGTCACAATGGAAAACGTGTCAATTAGAAAGGTGTTTGCAGATGCAGTTCGATCAGGTGACAGTTATCGGTGGCGGTCTGGCGGGTTCGGAATGCGCGATCCAGCTGGCAGATCGCGGGTTTGCCGTAAAGCTGTGCGAGATGCGCCCCCAGGTGAGCTCCCCGGCCCACCATACCGATCACCTGGCAGAGCTCGTCTGCTCCAATTCGTTTAAGTCGACCCGTCCGGATTCCGCGGCTGGTTTGCTGAAGGCCGAGCTTGAGCGCATGGGCTCAGTCCTGCTCGATTGCGCCCATCGCGCGGCTGTTCCCGCCGGTGGCGCCTTGGCGGTCGACCGCGTCAAGTTTTCCGAGCTTGTCGAGGCCGAGGTTGCCGCCCGTCCCAATATCGAGGTCGTGCACGGCGAGGTCACGCAGATTCCCGAGGGTCACGTGGTCATTGCCGCGGGCCCGCTGTGTTCACCGGCGCTGAGCGAAGAGGTTATGAAGCTCGTCGGTGGCGATGCCCTTGCGTTCTTCGATGCCGCGGCGCCGATCGTCGATGCCTCCACGCTCGATATGGACGTGCTGTTCTCGCAGTCGCGCTATGAGGAGCAGGGGAGCGGCGACTATCTCAACGCTCCGCTCAATAAGGAGGAGTACGAGGCCTTTATCGAGGCGCTTACTACGGCCGACCGCGTGGTGCTCAAAGACTTTGAGGGCGGCGATTTGTTCCAGGCCTGCCAGCCTGCCGAGGAAGTTGCGCGCACCGGCAAGGACGCCATTCGCTTTGGCGCCATGAAGCCCGTTGGCCTCACCGACCCGCGTACCGGACGTCGCCCCTGGGCGGCGATACAGCTGCGTGCCGAGAACAAGGAGAAGACCGCCTATAACCTGGTGGGCTTCCAGACCAACTTGACCTTTGGCGAGCAGAAGCGCGTCTTCCATATGGTGCCGGGCCTGGAGAACGCTGAGTTCTTCCGCTACGGTGTCATGCATCGCAATACCTTTGTCGACGCTCCGCACGTGCTCGATGGCACCTTTGCCGTGCCCGGTACCGGCGTGCGCCTGGCCGGTCAGATCACCGGCACCGAGGGGTACATGGAAGCCGTGGCGACAGGTCTTCTCGCGGCGCTCAACACCTATGCCGAGGCTATCGGTGCCGCGGGCGTCGAGTTGCCGCGTGTGGGCGCCCTAGGTGCGCTCGTGGGCTATGCGACCGATCCTGCCACCGTGGGCTATCAGCCTATGCATGTCAACTTTGGCCTGGTGCCGCCACTCGAGGATGGTAAGCGCCGCAGCAAGCGCGACCGATATCAGGCCTATGCGGACCGTGCGCTCGAGGCCCTCGATGCCTACTTGGCCACGCGTTCCGACTTGTTTGGAGGCGACCGGTCATAGCCTTTGACCTGTACGACACCGTCGACTCGTTTATCGCCTATATCGCACGCGTCGAGGGTCTTTCTCCCAACACGGTGACGGCCTATGGCTCGAGGCTGGAGCGCTTTGCTGCCTGGTGCGAGCGCGAGGGCATCGACGCTCGCGCCGCCGACGTACGGACCGTTCGTTCCTATTTGGCCGAGCTGTCGCGTGGCCAGGCGGCGGCTCGGACCCTTGCGGCACACCTGTCTGCCATTCGCTCACTCTATCGCTGGATGGCTGCCGAGGGGATTGTCGAGGGCGATGCGGTCTCGGCGATCGCATCGCCCAAGCTGCCGCGTGACCTGCCGGGCGTCCTTACGACCCAGCAGGTTGAGGCGCTGCTCAAGACGCCTGATACCTCGACGCCCGCGGGACTGCGCGATGCGGCGATGCTTGAGTTGCTCTATGCCTCCGGCGCGCGAATCTCGGAGCTCGCGGCGCTCAACGTGGAGTCTATTGGTTGGTCCGAGCGAACGCTGCGACTTTGGGGCAAGGGGAGCAAGGAGCGTATCGTCCCTCTGTATCGTCGTGCGCTCGAGGCGACGCGTCTCTATATTGAGGAGGGGAGGCCGGAGTTGCTCGCTCAGGCAAAGCGCCGTGACCCCGCTACCGGGCCGCATCCGCTGCTTATATCGGCGCGCGGCAATCGCATGAGTGCCGCCATGCTCAGGCGGCGGTTCCATACGCTGGCGACGCTCGCCGGCATTCCGGCCGACATTGCCCCGCATGCGATGCGCCATACCTTTGCGACCGATTTGCTCGAGGGCGGTGCGGACCTGCGCTCGGTTCAAGAGCTGCTGGGCCATGCGAGCCTGTCTACAACGCAGATTTACACGCATCTCACGCCCGATCGGCTCAAACGTGCCGTGGCTCAAGCCCATCCCCGCGGCGAATAGTGGCTGGGACGTCCCGCGCCGCACTCAGGTGTGTGGTTTTGATTGCGGGTTGGCAGGAAGATGCATTCCTGCTATCATTCATCGGGTTGCTTCACGGCAACATGTTTTTATCACGCACGCGCGGCTACTTCATACCGTGGTGCCCGGGCTTTGGTAGCACATGTCCGGGTTGGTTTTGGAGGATGACCCCGCGCGGAGGCAAACCACAGGAGGTTTAACATGGCTACCAAGATTAATATCCGCACCCTGCTCGAGGCCGGCTGCCACTTCGGTCACCAGACCCGTCGCTGGAACCCCAAGATGAAGCCGTTCATCTTCGGTGAGCGCAACGGCATCTACATCCTCGACCTCAAGCAGACCATCCTCGACGCCGACCAGGCCTACACCTTCGTCAAGAACGTCGCCAAGGGCGGCAACGTGCTGTTCGTCGGCACCAAGAAGCAGGCTCAGGAGGCCGTCAAGAACGCTGCTGAGCGCGCCAACATGCCTTACATCAACCAGCGTTGGCTCGGCGGCATGCTGACCAACTTCGTCACCATCCGCTCCCGCATCAACCGCATGGAGGAGCTCGAGGCCATGGTCGAGGACGGACGCATGGCTGTTCTGCCCAAGAAGGAGCAGGCTGTTCTCGGCAAGGAGCTCACCAAGCTCCAGACCAACCTCGGTGGCGCCCGCGACATGAAGGGTCTGCCCCAGGCTCTCTTCGTCATCGACACCAAGCGCGAGGAGAACGCCATCAAGGAGGCCCAGCGCCTGAACATCCCCGTCGTCGCTCTGATCGACACCAACTCCGATCCCGACGAGGTCGAGTACGGCATCCCCTGCAACGATGACGCTATCTCCGCTGTCACCCTTATGTGCGAGCTCATGGCTGACGCCTGCCTCGCTGGCTCCGGCAAGGAGCAGGTCTCCGAGGCCGAGATGGCCGCTGAGCCCAAGGCCGAGTAAATCAGTCTTAGTTAATTCTTTTTCATCTCTTTGAAAGGAACCACAATGGCCCAGATTACCGCCGCTATGGTCAAGCAGCTCCGCGAGATGACCGACTCCCCGATGATGGAGTGCAAGAAGGCTCTCGTCGAGGCTGACGGCGACATGGACGCCGCTGTCGACGTTCTGCGTAAGAACGGCCTTGCCAAGGCTGCCAAGAAGGCTGGCCGTGAGACCAACGAGGGCGCTGTCGCCGCGTTCGTCTCCGAGGATGGCAAGACCGGCGCTCTGCTCGAGCTCTCCTGCGAGACCGACTTCGTTGGCTCCAACGCCAAGTTCACCGGCTTTGCTTCCAAGGTCGCTGAGGTTGTCGCTACCACCGAGCCTGCTGACGTCGACGCTCTGCTCGAGAAGCCGATGGGCGAGGAGACCGTTTCCTCCGAGCTCACCGAGATGATTCACATCATGGGCGAGAACATGAAGATCTCCCGCTTCGCTGCCCGCAAGGCTGAGAACGGCGCGCTCGCTTCTTACATCCACATGGGTGGTAAGATCGGCGTCCTCGTCGAGTTCGCTTTCGAGAAGGCCGAGACCGCTCAGGCTGAGTCCTTCAAGACCTTCGCTCACGACGTTGCCCTTCAGGTTGCCGCCGTCGCCCCGATCTGCGCTACCCGCGATCAGGTTCCGGCCGAGACCGTTGAGCACGAGAAGCAGATCTACATGGCGCAGGCTGCCGAGTCCGGCAAGCCCGAGGCTATCCAGGAGAAGATGGCTGTCGGCCGTCTGGAGAAGTTCTACAAGCAGTCCGTGCTCACCGAGCAGGAGTTCATCAAGGACAGTTCCCTCACCATCAAGAAGTACGCTGAGCAGGTCTCCAAGGAGCTCGGCGACACCATTACCGTCGTTGCCTTTGACCGTCTGGTCCGTGGCGAGTAAATAAGCTCTTGTAGCTGGTAATGAGCAGGCTGTGGGTTTTACTCACAGCCTGCTTTTTCATGGCTCTTATCAGAGCCTTTGATATCATATTGAGAGTCTAATTAAAGGAGGATCGCTTTGTCCGACATCCGATATAAACGCGTGCTTCTTAAGCTTTCCGGCGAAGCACTGATGGGCGACGGCCAATATGGCATCGACCCCAAGGTTACCGACCATCTTGCCAAGCAGGTCAAGGAGCTGCTCGCCGTTGGCCATGAGGTCGGCGTCGTTGTCGGCGGCGGCAATATTTTCCGCGGCATGGCCGGCGCTGCCGGTGGCATGGAGCGTGCTCAGGCCGACTACATGGGCATGCTCGCGACCGTTATGAACGCGCTCGCCCTGCAGGATGCCTTCGAGCACAACGATGTTCCCTGCCGCGTGATGAGCGCTATCCAGATGAACGAGATCTGCGAGCCCTATATTCGCCGTCGCGCCATCAACCACCTTTCCAAGGGCAACGTCGTTATTTTTGCCGCCGGTTCGGGCAATCCGTACTTTACGACCGACACCGCCGCGGCTCTTCGTGCGTGCGAGATCGGCGCCGAGATTCTGATTAAAGCCACCAAGGTTGACGGCATCTACGACAAGGATCCCGTCAAGTGCGCCGATGCCGTCCGTTTTGACAAGATTACCTATCACGAGGTGCTCGTCCGTGGCCTGCAGGTTATGGATTCCACGGCTACGGCACTGTGCCAGGATAACCGTATGCCGATTTTGGTCCTCAGCATCGATGGCGAGGACACCGTCAAGCGCGCGCTTTCGGGTGAGCCCGTCGGCACGCTCGTCTATCAGGAGGATTAAGCATGGCAGAGAACATCACCGCCCATATGGACAAGTCGCTCGAGTCCCTCAAGCATAACTTCTCCAAGGTCCGTACCGGCCGCGCCAATGCCAACATTCTGTCCGACATCACCGTCGATTATTACGGTGTTCCCACGCCGGTCACGCAGGTTGCCGCCGTCAAGACCCCCGAGGCCCACATGCTGCTCATCGAGCCGTGGGACAAGGCACTCATCAATGCTATCGTCAAGGCCATCGGCGCTTCCGATCTGGGTATTACCCCCAACTCCGATGGCACCGTCGTTCGTCTTCCGTTCCCGGCTCCCACTGAGGAGCGTCGTCGCGAGCTCGTCAAGGAGTGCCGCGAGTACGCCGAGCAGGCCAAGGTGTCTATCCGTAACATCCGTCGCGACTTCAACAACAAGCTCGAGCGCGATGAAGAGCTCACCGAGGACGATGTCCGTCGCGAGCAGGCCAAGGTCCAGAAGCACACCGATGAGTATGTCGCCAAGGTCGAGGAGCTTCTGAAGGAAAAAGAAGCCGAGGTCATGGAGATCTAAGGTGCAATACGACGAGCATAAACTGGTCGAGTACTTTGCCGACGCCCCTGCGGGCGTCGGTTTTTCCGACCTTGACCTCAATAACATTCCGCACCATATCTCGTGCATCATGGACGGCAACGGTCGTTGGGCCACGTCGCGCGGTCTTGCGCGCACCGAGGGCCACAAGGCGGGTATCGTCTCCCTTCGCGAGATTATTACCGCCTGCGTGCGTCTGGGCGTCGACGTGCTTTCGGCCTATGCGTTTTCTACCGAAAACTGGAACCGTCCGCAGCATGAGGTCAACGTCTTGATGCATCTGTTTGCCAAGACGTTCATCGACGAGCTGCCGCTTCTGAAGCGCGAAAACGTGCGCGTTGTCTTTTTGGGCGATATTTCCGCACTGCCTAAGAAGACCCGCGATGTCTTTGAGCGAGGTCTTGCCGAGTGCGCCAATCACACCGGCATGACGCTGGCGCTTGCCGTCAACTACGGCGCGCGTGCCGAGATTACCCGCGCTGTCCGTCAGATCGCACTCGACGCTGCCGCCGGTAAGATCGATCCTGGCGCAATTGATGACGACATGGTGGCTTCCCACCTCTATACCGCTGGCCTTCCCGATCCTGAGCTTGTGATTCGCACTTCTGGTGAGCTGCGCCTTTCGAACTATCTGCTGTGGCAGGTGGCTTATTCCGAATTCTACCTCACCGATACCTATTGGCCCGACTTTGATCGTTGGGGCCTTGTCGACGCCATTTTGGCCTATCAGGGCCGTGACCGTAGGTTTGGTGGTCTGAGCAAGACCGAGGAGGCTTAATCGTGTCCGATCGTCCCAAGGCAATTGCTCCCAAGACATCTGAGCGCAAGGCTGTCGCTGCGGGAGCGCCCGCAGCGAAGAATGGCACCGGTTCGTGGCTTGCCGGCTTTATCACCCGTGCCGCCGCCGGTATCGTCTATGCCGTTGTCTTTATCCTGTGCCTGGTTTTGGGTATTGTGCCCACGGCCATCTTTGTTTCTGTCATGAGCGGTCTGTGCTGCTATGAGTTTTTCCGTATGACGAGGCTCGATGGCAAGATGGCTAACGAGCGCATGGGTATCGCTGCCGCCGTACTCTTTCCGCTGTCGGCGTTGGGCGATTCGATGTTGCTGAATGCCCTGCTTTTTGCCCTGATGCTCGCTGTGGGCATTTGGTATGTTTGGTCGCCGCGTACCCGCATCTCTGATGTGGCCGTGACGCTCATGGGTCCCATCTACACTGGCTTTATGCTGTCGGCTATCGTGCTGCTGCGCGATGCCGTGCCCGGTTTTGCCGGCGCCCTGCTTTCGGTGGGCGTTTGCGCGTCCCTTTGGGTCTCCGATTCGTTTGCCTACATCGTGGGTAGCCGTATCGGTAAGCACAAGATGGTTCCCAAGATCTCTCCCAAAAAGAGCTGGGAGGGGTTTGTCGGCGGCATCCTGGGCTCGGTTTTGATTTGGCTCATCCTGTGGGCGACGCACTTCTACAAGCTCAGCCTGCCCTATGCGCTGCTGTGCGGCGTGGTCGTGTCCGTCCTGGGCGTTATCGGAGACCTCATCGAGTCGCGCATCAAGCGCGGTGTGGGCGTTAAGGATTCCGGTAACCTTATCCCGGGCCACGGCGGCATGCTCGATCGTAGCGATTCGCTTATCTTTGGCTGCATTACCGCGCAGCTGCTTTTGATGATCGGAGGCGTGCTGTAATGTCCTTCCAGACGACGTATGGCCCCGATGGACGTCTCCGTGTTGCCATCCTGGGTTGTACGGGCTCTATCGGCACCCAGGCGCTCGATGTGTGCCGCCAGCATGCCGATCGCCTGCAGGTGACGGCGCTGTCCGTTAACTCCAGTACCTCCGAGCTCGTTGCCGCTGCCCGCGAGTTCTCGGTTCCGGCGGTTGCCGTGGCCGATGTCGCTCATGGCGATGACGCCGTGCTGCAGGAGTTGCCCGAGGGAACGAAGCTCGGCGTTGGCGCGCAGGCGGTTTGCGAGCTCGCGCGTCGCGACGATGTCGACTGCGTGCTCGTCGCTATTGTGGGCGCCGCCGGTCTCGAGGCGAGCCATGCGGCCTTGACCTCGAATAAGCGTCTTGCCCTTGCCAACAAGGAGTCCCTCGTCGTCGGCGGCGACTTGCTTATGCCGTTGGCGCAACCGGGCCAGCTTATTCCAGTCGACTCTGAGCACTCCGCCATCTACCAGTGCTATCTGGGGGAGAACCCACGCGAGGCTCATTGTATTTGGCTCACCTGCTCGGGCGGTCCGTTCTTTGGCCGCACCCGCGACGAGCTCGACCGCGTGACGCGTGCCGATGCCCTCGCACATCCCACGTGGGCCATGGGTGCCAAGATCACCATCGACTCCGCCACCCTCATGAACAAGGGCCTGGAGCGCATTGAGGCCATGCATCTGTTTAACTGCGACCTCGATTTCATTAACGTGGTCGTGCAGCGTCAGTCCAAGATTCACTCTATGGTCGAGTTCGCCGACGGCTCCGTGATGGCGCATCTCGGTGCTTCCGACATGCGTATTCCCATCCAGTTCGCGTTCTCGTATCCCGAGCGTTGGGATACCCCGGCGCCTCGTATCGATTTCCGCGAGCTGGGGCAGCTCACGTTTGATGCTGCCGACATGGATACCTTCCGCTGTCTGGCACTGGCCGAACGTGCCGGCAAGACGGGTGGCACCATGCCGTGCGTGCTCAATGCCGCCAACGAGGTCGCCGTCGATGCCTTCCTGCACGATGGCTGCAGCTTTACCGATATCGATCGCATTGTGGAATCCTGCATGGATTCCCACGATATGCAGGCGGTCGATTCGTTTGAGCAGCTTCGCGACATCGATGCATGGGCGCGTGAAAAGGCTGCGCAGGTGCTCGCCGCAACCCGTTCCTAACCCATAAGGATTGCTTTTTCGTTTTATGGATACTGTTCTGAGCGTTCTCTCATCGGTCTTTTGGGGCCTGCTGATGCTTTCCGTCCTTGTGTTTTTGCACGAGGGCGGCCACTTTTTGGCGGCGCGTGCCTGCGGCGTCCGTGTGACCGAGTTCTTTTTGGGCCTGCCGTGTCGCTTTGACATCCATTACACGTCGCGTCGCATTGGAACCAAGTTTGGCGTGACCCCGCTGCTGCTGGGTGGCTACGCTGCCATCTGCGGTATGGATCCGACCGACGTCTCGTGTGCCGATCGCGTACTCGCGGCTATCTATCGTCATGGTCGCGTGACCGTGGCCGACCTTGCTGTCGAGCTCGAGCTATCCGAGGAGGTTGTGCTCGAGGCATGCGCCTTGCTCTTGGGTTGGGGCTCTATCGCGCCTTGGTATGAGGAAGGGGAGAAGCCCTCGCCGAGCTACTATCCCACCAAGTATCAGACGCTGCCGCGAGACGCGGCGGGTTACACCACCTTTGACGGCCGCCGTTTCGATCGAGAGCATGCGACTACCGAGGGCGATGTGTGGGAGCTGCCGTGCGGCGAAGCCGAGTTCCTTGCGCAAGAGCGTTCGCATACCTATCTGGGCCAGGGTTTTCTCAAGCGCGCCTTTATGCTGCTCGCGGGCATTCTCGTCAATATCCTGACGGGCTTTTTGCTGCTTATGAGCATCTACTCTATTGCGGGTGTCACCGTGCCGATGGATACCAACGTGATCGGTCAGGTTGACGAGGGGTCTATTGCCGCCAAGGCGGGTATCGAGGGCGGCGACGCGATCCTTTCGGTTGACGGAGTATCGTGCTCTACCTGGATGGACGTTTACGATGCCATCGGCAAGGCCGCCGGTAAGGACGATATCGCCATCGAGTACGAGCGTGACGGCAAGCAGCATTCGACCACGGTTGCGCTCAAAGAGGACGAGCGCCTAGGTGTGTATGCCTCTACGCAGGTGGTCCGTTTAGACCCCATCACGTCGGCTCGCCTGTCGTTCTCCTATGTCGTGCAGACAGCGGAGGGCGTGATGCGCCTGCTCCAGCCGCAGCATACGATGGAGATTCTCGATCAGTCCTCCTCGATTGTGGGCATTAGCGTTATGTCCTCACAGGCTGCTGCTGCCGGCCCTGCCACGTTCCTTTCGTTTGCCGCCCTCATTTCGTTCTCGCTTGGCTTTATGAACTTGCTGCCCATCCCCCCGCTCGACGGCGGCAAGCTGGTCATCGAGATCATTCAAAAGTTTGCGGGTCGCGAGCTGCCACTCAACGTGCAGACGATTGTGAGCTATGTTGGCATCGCGCTCTTTGCACTGCTATTTGTCTATATGCTTCGTTCCGACGTCCTTCGATTTATTTTGTAGGGGAGTGTTTGGATTGTCTTTAACCCATCCTTTGCCGCGCGAGTTGACGCGCCCCGTGCATGTGGGCGGTGTGCAGATCGGTGGCGGCGCGCCGGTGGTGGTCCAATCCATGACCTGCACCGATACCGCTGATGCCCAGGCAACGCTTGCGCAAGTGTGCGCGTTGGCGCAGGCTGGCTGCGATATCGTGCGCGTGAGCGTGCCTACCGAGGCTGCGCTCGAGGGCTTTCGCACGATTTGTGCCGAGTCTCCGGTGCCGATTGTCGCTGATATTCACTTTAACCATAAGCTCGCCATTGGCGCTGTCAAGGCCGGCGCCTCCAAGCTGCGCATCAATCCCGGCAATATCGGCGATTGGGCCAAGGTTGACGCGGTGATCGATGCCGCGGGTGCCGCGGGCTGTGCGATTCGTATCGGCGTCAATGCCGGTTCGCTTGAGCAGGATATCGCTGAGCGCGACGACCTCACGCAGCCCGAAAAGCTCGTGATGTCGAGCGAGCGTTTCGTCAAGCACTTTGAGGACCGCGGCTTTAAGAACATTGTGCTTTCGGCCAAGGCCCATAGCGTGCAAACGACGCTCGATACCTATCGAGCCCTGTCGCGTGAGATTCCCCACGTTCCGCTTCACCTGGGCGTGACGGAGGCGGGGACCAAGCTCCAGGGCACCATCAAGAGCTCTGTAGGCTTGGGTATCTTGCTTTCCGAAGGCATTGGCGACACCATGCGTGTGTCGCTCACAGCCGATCCGGTTGAGGAGCCGCCGGTCGCCTGGGGAATTTTGCAGTCGCTGGGCCTGCGTCGCCGTGGTCCCGAGATTGTCTCGTGCCCCACGTGCGCCCGCTGCCAGGTTAACCTGATTCCCATCGCCGAGGAGGTCACCGAGCGGCTTAAGAACTATGCCGCGCCGCTTTCGATTGCCGTCATGGGATGTGCCGTTAATGGCCCCGGTGAGGCTTCTGATGCCGACCTGGGCGTTGCCTGCGGACGTGGTCAGGCTCTGCTCTTTTCGCATGGCCAGATCATTGGTAAAGTAGCTGAGGACCAAATTGTCGACGCGCTTATGGCCGAGGTCGACAAGCTTATTGAGGAGAAATAAATGACCCGAGCAATGTATATGTCTAAGCTCTATGCGCCGACGCTTAAAGAGGATCCGGCGGACGCTGAGCTCGCCAGTCACCGCCTGCTGCTCCGTGCCGGCATGATCCGCAAGGAGGCCGCCGGCCTGTATTCCTACCTGCCGCTTGCTTGGCGCTCGATCCGTAAGATCGAGAATATCGTGCGCGACGAGATGGACGCTGCCGGCGCCCAGGAGCTTATGATGCCTATCATGGTCGACGCCGAGTTGTGGCGCGAGTCCGGGCGCATCGACGCCTATGGCAAGGAGCTTGTGCGCTTTGACGACCGTCATGGTCGCGAGTTCGTCCTGGGCCCCACGCACGAGGAGACCGTCACGGCCCTGGTGCGCAACGAGCTGCGCTCCTACAAGCAGCTGCCCGTCAACCTGTACCACATTCAGGACAAGTTCCGCGACGAGTTCCGCCCCCGCTTTGGCCTGATGCGCGGTCGCGAGTTCATCATGAAGGACGCCTACAGCTTCTCCGCCACGCAGGAGAGCCTGCAGGAGGAGTATGACAAGATGAAGCAGGCCTACGCTAACATCTGCGAGCGCTGCTATATCAAGGCCCTGCCCGTTGTTGCCGACTCCGGTGAGATCGGTGGCGATACCTCCGTCGAGTACATGGCTTTGGCCGACGCCGGCGAGGCTTCGCTCGTCTACTGCGACGATTGCGGCTTTGCTGCCGATGACGAGGCGGCAAGCACCAAGGTCGTCGTGACCGAGGGTCCTGGTGACGGTACGCTCACCAAGGTTGAGACTCCGGGCATGGGCACCATTGAGGCTGTTGCTAAGTTCTTTGGGTTCCCCGAGAACGGCACGCGCAAGTCGCTGGCACTCATCGACGCCGAGGGCAAGCCGGTCGTGGCCATTGTTCCGGGCGATCACGAGCTCAACGATTGCAAGGCCGAGCACGTCTTTGGCAAGGGCTATCGCATGATGACCGACGAGGAGCTTCAGGCGAACGGTCTGCACAAGGGCTTTATCGGACCGGTTAACCTGCCCGATGGCATTCGTCTGGTGTGCGACGAGAGCCTGCGCGATTCCAAGCAGTGGGCCTGCGGTGCCAACGAGGTCGATTATCACTTTACCGGTGCCTGCCCCGAGCGCGACTTTACCGTCGATGAGTGGGCCGATCTGGTCACCGTCGTTGCCGGCGACCCCTGCCCGCACTGCGGCAAGCCGCTCTCCGCTGCCCGCGGCATCGAGGTCTCTCAGGTCTTCCAGCTGGGCACCAAGTATTCCGAGGCCATGGATGCCACCTTTATGGACGAGGACGGCAAGGAGAAGCCGCTCATCATGGGCTGCTACGGCGTTGGTGTGTCCCGCTCGCTCGCTGCCGTTGTAGAGCAGCACAACGACGAGCACGGTATCGTCTGGCCGGTTTCCGTCGCCCCCTACGAGGTCGCGGTGATTCCGCTCGACCCCAAGAAGGAGGAGTGCGCTACCGTCTGTGAGCAGATCGTCGACGGTCTGTGCGCCGAGGGTATCGAGGTCGTCGTCGACGACCGCGATGAGCGTCCCGGCTTTAAGTTTGCCGACAACGACCTTATGGGCTTCCCGTATCAGGTGGTTCTGGGCAAGCGCGGCCTTAAGAATGGCACCGTTGAGCTCAAGGACCGTGCCACGGGCGAGCGCGAGGACGTGGCGATCGACGAGGTCGTCGCCAAGGTCGCCGAGCTTGTGAAGGCAGCACGCCGTTAATCGACGATTTCGCTTGTAGTTCGATATACGGGACGGCCCCGCATTTCTCCAGATCGGGGAGATGCGGGGCCGTCCTTTTATCTTGTGGCATCCTCGATATCTAAAAGGAAAACCCCACAGCCCATGCGAGCTGCGGGGTTTTCCTTGTGCCTCCGATGCGAAATAAATCGCTCAGATATTACTGATAATCGACGACGTCGATCCAGTTCTTCAGGAACTCATCGTTCACGTTGCGCTTACGAGCGAGCTCGGAAGCGGCGACGATGCTCGTCCACTGACGCACGACCTGCATGGGCATGTCGGCGCGGTCGCAGTAGAGCTCCAGGTAGGCCTCAGCCTGATCCTTGCTGTTGAGGGCAAAGAGCAGGTAGGTGGTGGCAACGTCGGCAGCAGGGGAGCCCTGGGTGGCGTGTGCCCAGTCGCACACATAGAGCTGGCCGTCGTCGCCGACGATGACGTTGGAGGGGTTGAAGTCGCCGTGGCAGACCTTGAACTCCTTGGTCATGCCGTCCAGACGCTCCTGAAGGTTGTAGCGCGTGGTGGCATTGAGCTGATCAAGGCTGTCGATCATGCGGGCGTACTTGTCGCGCTGACGGTTGAGCAGCGGGGAGGTGTAGCCGTGGATCTCGATCTGGAGGTCGACGAACATCTCGAGGTACTCACCAAAGCGCTGGGGCTCGGCAGTCATCTTCTCGGCAAGGGTGGTGCCCGGAACCTTCTCGGTCACGAGCGCCCAGCCGTTGGCGTTCTCGAGCTGGGAAACCTCGAGAGCCTTGGGGCTGCGGATGCCGCACTCATTGATGCGGGCAAGATTCAAAGCCTCGTTGAACACGTCGGAGACAGGCTTGGTCTCGTTAAAGACCTTGACGATCTTGTCGCCCAGGTCGTAAACGACCTTGTTGCCACGGCGGACGAGCTCGGTCTTGGAATCGGGTAGCAGCATGGTTGCATCCTTTCAACGATGCGATAGAAGCGACGGCGGGGGGGTGTGAAACACCCGTGCACCCCCGCCGTTAAAAACCGTGCTAAAACTAGCAGACGGCGTAATCCTGGGGCTCGCGGCCGTAGTAGGCGTCCAGGTAGAGCTCCTTGATCTCGCTCATGAGCGGGTAGCGCGGGTTGGCGCCGGTGCACTGGTCGTTGAATGCCTGCTCGGTCATCTCGTCGAGGGTGTCGAGGAAGTACTGCTCGTCAACACCGTAGTCGGCGATGGTCTTCTTGACGCCGATGAAGTCCTTGAGCTCCTCGAGCTTCGTGATGAAGTTCTCGAAGACCTCCTTGTCGTCCTTGCCCTCGATGCCGCAGTACTTGGCCATCTCGGCGTAGTTGTGCAGCGCGTTGGGGTAAGGATACTGGGAGAAGGTACCCATCTTGACGGGAGCCTCGGCGGCGTTGTAGCGCATGACGCGGGTCAGGATGACAGCGTTTGCGAGGCCGTGGGGCAGGTGATGGAAAGCGCCGAGCTTGTGGGCCATGGAGTGGTTGAGGCCCAGGAAGGCGTTGGCGAAGGCCATACCGGCCATGCAGGAGGCGTTGTGCATCTCCTCGCGGGCGTGCGGGTCCTTGGCGCCGTTCGTGAAGCTGGAGGGCAGGTTCTCGAAGACGAGCTTGGCAGCGCGCTCGGAGAGGCCCTTGGTGTAGTCGGAAGCCATGATGGAGACGTAGGACTCGATGGCGTGGGTCATGACGTCGATGCCGGAGGCAGCGGTCAGGCCGCGCGGGGCGGTCATGCAGTTGTCGGCGTCGACGATAGCCATGTTGGGGAGCAGCGCGTAGTCGGCGAGCGGCCACTTGATGCCGGTCTCCTTGTCGGTGATGATGGCGAACGGCGTGCACTCGGAGCCGGTACCCGAGGAGGTCGGGACGGCGACGAAGTAGGCCTTCTTGCCCATCTCGGGGAAGGTGAAGATACGCTTGCGGATGTCCATGAAGTCCATGGCCATGTCCTCAAACTTGCACTCGGGGTGCTCGTACATCATCCACATGATCTTGCCGGCGTCCATAGCGGAGCCACCGCCGACGGCGATGATGACGTCCGGCTCAAAGAGAGCCATCTGCTTGGCGCCGCGACGTGCGCACTGCAGCGACGGATCGGGCTCGACGTCGTAGAAGCAGTCGTGGGCGATGCCCATCTCGTCGAGCTTGGCCTCGATGGCGCGGGTGTTGCCATTCTTGAAGAGGAACTGGTCGGTGACGATGAAGGCACGCTTCTTGCCCATGACGTTGCCCAGCTCGTCGAGGGCGACGGGCGTGGAACCCTTCTTGAAGTAGACCTTCTCGGGAGCGCGGAACCACAGCATGTTCTCACGGCGCTCGGCCACAGTCTTAACGTTGATCAAGTGCTTCACCCCAACGTTCTCGGAGACGGAGTTGCCGCCCCAGGAGCCGCAGCCCAGGGTCAGAGACGGCTTCATGCCAAAGTTGTACAGGTCACCGATGCCGCCGTGCGAGGACGGGGTGTTGATGACGATACGGCAGGCCTTCATGACGTGCTCGAACAGGCTGATCTTCTCGGCCTGAGCGGGGTGCACGTACAGAGAGGCGGTGTGGCCCGGGCCACCGGCGAGCACCAGGTGCTCGGCCTTGTCGACGGCCTCCTGGAAGTCCTTGGCGTGGTACATGGCCAGGACCGGGGAGAGCTTCTCGTGGGAGAACTCCTCCTTGGCGGGGTCGGTGGAGGTGACCTCGGCGATCAGGATCTTGGTCTTGGCGGGAACCTCGATGCCGGCGAGCTCGGCGATCTTGGCAGCAGCCATGCCGGGGATGCGGTGATCGAGAGCGCCGTTCTTGAACATGGCGGCACGCAGGGCCTCCATCTCGGCACCCTGCTTGACGAAGTAGCAGCCGCGCTTCTGGAACTCGGCCTTAACCTGGTCATAGATGCTGTCGATGACAGTCACGGACTGCTCGGAAGCGCAGATCATGCCGTTGTC
This sequence comes from uncultured Collinsella sp., assembly GCA_902492235.1. Taxonomy (GTDB): domain Bacteria; phylum Actinomycetota; class Coriobacteriia; order Coriobacteriales; family Coriobacteriaceae; genus Collinsella. The sequence goes on from CABUKS010000003.1 coordinate 92,285, forward strand.
GAAGGTCTTGGAGTGGATGATGGAGTTGACGGCGAGCAGCACGTCGGCGGTGTCGTCGATGACGACCGGGGTGTTACCGGCGCCAACGCCCAGGGCGGGCTTGCCCGAGGAGTAAGCGGCCTTGACCATGCCCGGGCCACCGGTGGCGAGGATGATGTCGACGTCGCGCATGACCATGTTGGTCAGCTCGATGGAGGGGACATCGACCCAGCCGATGATGCCCTCGGGGGCGCCGGCCTTGACGGCGGCGTCAAGCACGAGCTTGGCGGCGGCGATGGTGCACTTGGCGGCAGCCGGGTGCGGGGAGATGATGATGGCGTTGCGGGTCTTCAGGCAGATCAGCGTCTTGAAGATCGCGGTGGAGGTGGGGTTGGTCGTCGGGATGACGGCGCCCACGATGCCGATGGGCTCGGCGATCTTGGTGATGCCGTAAGCCTCGTCGCGCTCCAGGACACCACAGGTCTTGGTGTTCTTGTAAGCGTTGTAGATGTACTCTGCGGCGTAGTGGTTCTTGATGACCTTGTCCTCAAGAACGCCGCGGCCGGTCTCCTCGATGGCCAACTTCGCCAACGGGATACGAGCCTTGTTGGCGGCCATGGCGGCCTCATAGAAGATCTTGTCGACCTGCTCCTGCGTGTACGTAGCAAAAAGCGCCTGGGCCTCTCGCATCTGAGCGAGCTTAGCCTCAAGCGCCTCTACGTTGTCCACAATTGCGGGAGTAGTGTTTTCCGGTGACTTTTTCACCATTTGTGTCTCCTTGCGATCGGAGATTTACCCTACGCCTTGCATGATAGCAAGAAATTATTCGGCGAACGGTAAGATTCCTGTAAAAGGCACACTAAAACGCTTCAATAAACTGAAGCGTTTTAACCATTTAACTAAAAGGTGAACATTTTATCCCGGCGAATTCCTAGTTTCCCCATGGCTATGGTGTGGAGTTTGTTCATTGTTTGTTTATTAGGTCTTAGGAAATTAATGCACATCGATTAATTCCGGCTGGTCGTGACACATATTATGGGTCGTTTCTATTTCATGGCAATAAACGCGTTCTCTTGTCAGACAAAACACTGGTAATAAACTAAACCCAATGTGTCAGACGGCACATTCAGTAAGAGTGAAATCTATGCCTTTCCCTCTGGGCATTTTGTCGCCCTTACCGGTTCATGTCAGGTAAGTGGAAAGGTCGGTTTGTGAGATTGCCACGCTGCAGGCGAGCTCTCGTTTGGCTCGTCTCCTTTTTGTTCGTGTTTAATACTATCCCTACGGGCGTATTTGCTGATGAAATAGTGAATAATGACCCTCAACAAAACACGACTTCGGAGAATCTGTCTAATGAATCTACTGATAGTGCCTCTGTGTCGGGGGGGGTTCGGTCGAGGCTTCGTCTAACGACAATTCGGTTTCAAGTGATGATCAAAAACCTGAATCTGATGTCTCGGGTAAGCAGTCAAACGATGTGAATGTGAATGAAACATCTGATGAATCGAATTCTGATGCAGCAGAATCTGGTGTTTATCAAGTCAATGATCAATCAACATTTGAGGATGCGCTGAATAAAATCTCCTCTGATAATTTATCGGAGATCAGACTTGTCCTAAAAGGCGGCTCGTCTTTTGTGGTGCCGACCCAAGATTACGTTTCGACTTTCGGCGTTGCTAACAAGAAGATTACCGTGACGAGTGACGGTGATAATCACGCAACCTTGCGCTTCTCCAGCCGTGCCATGCTTTCCGGACCTTGTACTTTTGACAACGTCGAAGTTGTTGGTCTAGATAAATTCTATTGCAATGGTTTCGATACTGTGTTCACTCGTAACTGCGAGCTCAAGCTCTCTAGAACACTTTATGGCGGCGGCTATAAGTCGACTGTCGACCACACACATGTGGTGATAGCCGCGTCTGGATATATCAATCCTGGTAGTGGCGCTGGCCTTCATGACGTCATTGGTGGTTCATATCAAGGGTCCGTCGAGCATGACACCTATCTTGAGATCAGCGGTAACCTTCGCATGGCTAGCGGTAATCACGTTAATCCCGGTTGCATGCGCGGCGATGGCTCGAGTGGCGATGGAAACGGCTCTCCTGCTGTTTATGTAGGTGGTAACGCCACGCTTGTTTACGACAATGGCAACTCCGATGTTTCTCCTGCTATCGAAGGCACTTACGGTTGCGAGATGCGCGGCAACGTGACGCTTGATGTTCGCTCGGGTCGGGTAAATGAAATTTGCGGTCATTTTGGTGACCCTGCGCCTATTAAAGGCAACATTCATATTATTGCGGGCAGCAGTACTTATGAAAACACCGACAAAACGCTTCGTCTTAATGGCAATTGGTCAATAACTGGCGCAGGACAGATGATCCCGGATGGAGTTTATGAGGTCGATGGCGATGTCGTTATCGATGCTTACGAGAATGTTTGGGGCTGGGATAAGGGTGGTTCGATACCCAATGATGTCCCATATATTGAAGGTTCGAAGAAAGCGAACGTTGGTGGATCTATTGCCGTTAATGTCCACGGCTCCCATGTTGGCTCTATTTATGGAGCAGAGTGGAGTACTGTAAACGGTGATATCGCCGTGAACGCTTCTGGCGTTGAGCTGAGGAATGAAGCGGGCGATTCTCATGGGTATGTTTTCTGCGAGAACGACCTGACCAATTCGTCGGATGAGGGATCGAGCGTAAAGGCTGGAGGAAAGCTGTCTATCAGTCTGAATAGCGGCAGTGTTGGCTACGTTTCGTTGACTTCGAACAAGAATGTATCGATTCCTGACGGTTCCTTCATTAATATTGCTGGACGACCGGAAATAGCTACGGGCGTTACGGGTGTGTACTATGGGCTTCCCAAGGGGTCTTCTTCTCCCACAATCAATATTGCGGGGACTGTGGCTGAGATTCCTTATATTAAGTACGCATCTGCTTTGAATGTTACTGATAAATCCGAAATTACGGTCGGTACGATTTCTTCTGTAAATAAGATCGCTATTACTGGTCAATCGAATACAAATGTAACGACCAAATTTGGCTGCAACAATGCTTCTAGCTATGAATTAATTGAAGACAATGGCCTTCGGGTAGATGAGGGCAGCGTTTTGACGACAGCTGGCTCTCAAGCCTACGTATATGGTTATGCCGATATCAATGGTACTTGGGAGCAACAATACAATACTGCGAAAAACTATAACGATATTTTTGTTAAGGGAACCACTTCTATTGGCAGTAATGGCATTCTCATCGATCACGGTTCAAGTAATTTGAAAGGTGCCGTTATTAATAAGGGCACACTTGCCTTAATGGCGCCCGCATTATTCCAAGGAAATTACCGTGGCGATGACGCTGAAATTAGACTGCCGGCTGTCACTAATAACTATGATGGCACGGATGATGGCGGTGACATTCCCCTTATTGTAAAGGGGGAATCGTCAGGGAAGACTACTGTTAATACGGTGGATCCGAACAATTGGCAGAATTTGAAAGTGCCGTCACTCGGAGATAACTACGTACTCTCCAAAGCTAGTGGTGATGCACCTAAGCAAAGCACTTTTATTCTTGGCAACGAGGATGCGGTTGGTGAGGGTTATTACCTTAAGCGCGTCAAGGATGCCGACGGTACTGATGATTTTCACATGTGGCAGGTCGCAGCAAAGTTATCGCTGACTTTTGATGATAATGGCGCAGGTGATCCTGCTTATCCTCAAAAGTTTTTGCAAGATAAGACTGCAGATAAGGACAGTTACACCTTCGCGCTGCCCAAGACCGCCCCGACCCGCAAGGGCTGGGCGTTCGCCGGCTGGAACACCGAGAGGGACGGGTCGGGCGCTCAGTTCACCGACAAGACCGAGGTCTCCAAGTCCGCGACCGTCTACGCCCAGTGGAAGTGGGTGCCCCGCGACGTCACCGTGACCTTCGACGAGAACGGCGGCGACACCAAGGCCGACCCCGCCTCCCAGACCAAGACCACCGAGCCGGGCAAGACCTCGTTCACCTTCGCGCTGCCCAAGACCGCCCCGACCCGCAAGGGCTGGGCGTTCGCCGGCTGGAACACCGAGAGGGACGGGTCGGGCGCTCAGTTCACCGACAAGACCGAGGTCTCCAAGTCCGCGACCGTCTACGCCCAGTGGAAGTGGGTGCCCCGCGACGTCACCGTGACCTTCGACGAGAACGGCGGCGACACCAAGGCCGACCCCGCCTCCCAGACCAAGACCACCGAGCCGGG
>CABUKS010000004.1 GCA_902492235.1 uncultured Collinsella sp.
GGAGTACCGCAGGAAGCTTGGATACGCCTAGGCGCGGTCCAAGAAATCGTCCGCACCCCCCTAGGTCACAAAACAGTCCCTATTTCACCGCAACTTATATGGGGATTGATTAGATGGCCGAGTCTTTGGACAGCTCAAAATAGTCGGGATGCAAGGCGATAACCGGACCTTGCTCTTCGGGCATCAGGTGCAGGTGTGTCTCTGCCAGATAGCTCGCCGCGTCGGTATCGCCCCTCTTAATGGCCTCGAGAATCCGGCGATGCTGCCGACGAATCGGCTCCCAATCCAGATCCTGCGACACCATACGCAACCAGTTGTATCGCTCAAAATGCGTGTTGACGCTCTTCATCCAATCCCACAACATGTGACGACCGGCAATCTCAAAACATGTCTCATGGAACAGGTTATCCAGGTCAAAGAAACGGCGCGTTTCGCCATGGTCGAGCGACTCGGACTCGGTAAGAATCTGCTCAAGCCGCTGCTTTTGCTCGGGCGAGGCGGCCGAACAGCATTTAATAAGCACGCTTCTCTCGAGCTTCTCGCGCAAAAAGCAGGCGTTTTCGGCGCGTTCCATGCTGATCTTAGAGACGTAGGTGCCGCTTTTGGGACGCGTTTCCACCAGCTCCTGCTCACGCAGGCGCACAAAGGATTCGCGAATGGGCGTGCGCCCGATCCCCGTCTCCTTTTCCAGACCAATCGCCGAAAGGCGCGTGCCGGGCCTGAGCTCGGCGTAGATGATCTTGGACCGCAATGCGTTGTACGCCTGGTCTTGCAGGCTCTGATAATGCTGGTGCTGTTCCATAAAGCCCTCGGATAAGTCCTCGGTTAGTCGAATACCACCATGCAATACTATCGCATCCCCCGCCCCCTCATAAGTTGCGGTGGAATAGTTCCTGTTCAAGGCCTTCAGCAGCAAAAACAGGAACTATTCCACCGCAACTACAGCCAACGAGTTGTTGCGATTAGGTGAACGTTCACCTTTTTATTGTTTTTCTCTTCGCAAATAAAATCCCGTGCGTATACTTAGGCTCAAACGAAACCGATTTCGTTGAGCGTGGGCAATAGGATGCTAAGACACACCCTACCATCTTGGCATCTTATCGCCCACGCAATGCCATTTGCTTTCTTCCCGTCTCGTTGGACCTTTAGTCCCATTCCGGCACAGCGAGATACTTCCTAGACGACTGACCGTGGGGCCGGCTTTTCTGCTTTTGCAGCAGTGCCTCCGATAACCCTCTTTTGCCGGCCCGGGTCAGCTTTTTCACACAACCGAAAGGACGGGTAGCAACATGCGACCGCTCATCATCATGCATGGCGAGAACATCGACTGGTGCCATACCGTCATCAGAATGCTGATGTATCTTGTGGGCGTTGCAGTACTGGCACTCGGTATGAGTCTCCAGACGGCATCCGGCCTGGGCGTCGCCGCGCTCACGTGCTTTGCCACAACCCTATCCATGCTCACTGGCAAGACGCTCGGCTTTTGGATCACCGCAACCTACGTCGCCTACATCGTGGCGCAATTAGCCATCTTGCGAAGCGAGTTCCAGCCGCGCATCCTGCTCGAGTTGTTCTTCTCAACGCTGATTGGCGGCTTGACCGACCTCTTCATGGCGGTCAACCCACTGCATCCCACGGCACTCCCCACACAGATTGCGACCATGCTGCTCTCCCTCGCTGTCACCGCATTTGGCGTAAGTCTCGTCGTCAACATGGGCGTTGTCCCCAACGCGCCCGACGGCTTGGTGCAAGTCATTGCCGAAAAGCTTAAACGCCGCTTTGGTGACGTAAAAGTCGTGTTTGACTGCTCACATGTCGCCGCCTCGCTCGCGTTGTCGCTGATCTTTATGTACAACCTGGGCGGCTTTGGCGTCATGACCGCCATCTCGGCACTGTTCCTGGGCCATGTCATCAACGTCGCCAACAAGCTGTTCGCCCAGCGCTTTATCCGCGCGGCATTCGGGAAATAGCACCACCGTAAGAACCCGCAAACAGCGCGATACTTTGCTATATCTCACTATACTTTGCTATATCTTGCTATACTTTGCTATATCTTGCTATACTTTGCTATATCTTGCTATATCTTGAGCAAAGGTGGCTCACATGCAAACAAACCCTTTTAAGCCCACAGCAGGTAAAACACCTCCCACGATTATCGGCCGCGAAGATGTACTTGAAGAATTCAGTGAGGGCCTCGTCAACGGGCCTGGTGCCCCTGGGCGCCTAATGCGCATAGCCGGCGTCCGTGGAACGGGCAAGACGGTCCTCCTTGACGAGTGCTCACGTTTGGCGCAAAGCCGTGGCTGGACGGTCATAAAAGAAGTCGCAACCGAGGGACTTTGCCAACGCATTCTCGAACAGCTGCAGCCCAAATTCCAGGCCAAACACGCCAGATTTGAGCCCACCGTAGCTGGCATATCCATCGGCAGCATAGACATTGAGCGAATCGGTCCATCGCTACGCGACGCCATGAGACAGACAATATCCAAGAATGAAAATGGCCTGCTCATCACTCTCGACGAGGTTCAAGACGCAGAGCTCGATGAGGTCCGAACGCTCTCCATTGCGATTCAGCAGGTTATCGGCGAAGACCTTGATATAGCCTTTGTTTTTGCGGGGCTGCCTTCGATGATTGAAAGCATCATCAACGGAAAGACACTTACGTTTTTGCGCCGTGCCCTCCCCTTTGACCTGAAGGCTGTGGCAGTAACCGAAGTGTCGTACTCCCTCGAGGAAACCATTGAAACGTCTGGCATGGAGTTGCAGCCAGGTATTGCCGGCCAACTTGCCGAGGCAACGCAAGGTCATCCTTTCATGATCCAACTCGTTGGATACTACGCATGGCAGTTGGCAAGACGCGCACATACACCGATTATTGGAGAAGAAGAAGCCGAGCGCGGCATTGCAACGGCACGCGAACGCTTCTGTGCCATGGTGATTGAGCCCGCGCTACAGCGCATTCCGCCCACGTGCATCGCTTATCTGCTGAGCATGGCATCTTTGGGGCAGACGAGCTCGACCAGCATGGTTGCCGATGCCCTAAACAAAACGCCTCAACAGGTGAGTTCCGTCCGCAGCCGCCTGTTAAGAGAATCGATTATCGAGGCTCCCTCGTACGGCAAGGTCTCATTTGCCATCCCCTACATGCGCGACTACCTCTACGAGCACAAAGCCGAACTGGAAGTTGAACTGTAGAAACGGCAACTGCCCTGCAAGACGAAAACCGTTTTCGTACGGATTTAAAGCAGACGTAAACGATTTTCGTCTTGATTTGCGTACGGAATTAAGACGTAAATTGCGCTTTCGTACGCTTATTACCAGACGCAAATTGTTTTCGTCCGGCCATGCGTCCCCAATCTAGACGAAAAGAGCCCCGAGCTCGTATTGAACTGCATCCCAATTCTTGGACGGGCGCCGATGCCCTGATCTCTGCCATGTCGAGGTGCGAGATCAAATCCTTGGCGCGCTCGCCGGAGTGGTATGCCTTGTTCGGCGCCACCTTCCTGTAGAGCTTCTTGAGCTTCGTCTTCCCCTTGTTGCCCGGCGGCATCTCCGTCTCAGGTGGCAGCCCTAGGAAGGACAGGACGCCGGGCAGGTCGCACAGCATCACGTCCTCGATGTCGGCCTTGGCCGCCAGGTCGACGACTCTCTGCGCTGTCGGCGAGATGTTCGGGGTGCTGCTACCGCCCGCTGGTTCGGAAGCTGGCGGGCAGTAGCGGGCAGTAGCGGGCAGTAGCGGCAGTAGCGGTGTGGCTCGATAGGCCCGAATATCCGTAAGGAAGGTGCTCGCTCTCATATGTGCTGATATGCCTCGCCTCGCGAACCTTGGGATGCTTCCTGAGGTAATCCCTCAATTCGAGCCACTCTTTATGCTCATAACGCTTCGAAATCGTTTCCCCGTCGACAGTTTCCTTCACATAATGGTATGTTCGAACGCCTTCGAACTTGCCGAACCCGTTCTCGACGCTGAAGTTTCTGAACCAGCGCGAAAACCCATTCAGGTCCATGAAGTTGACTTGGGGATGCCTGTCTTTCGTTCGTTCGAATGAGTGGACGAGCGAAGTGCCTTTGACTTGTTCCAGGCCGCAGGCTTCCATTTCGCGGGCCTGCTCCTTTTTCCAGAATTCGAGATACGACGTCAGCGTCTCGCTTATCGAGATCCTCCGCACGCTTTTCTTGCTTTTGGGCGAGCGAACGCTTCGATCGACCGCGAACTGCTGCTCAATGAGGATGCTTCTGTTCTCGACGGAGACATCGGACCACGTCATCCCGAGGGCTTCTGCCCTTCTCATGTCGGTGTCGAGCATGAGCATCACGCATGTGATGTGCGCGTCCGGTTCTCGATTGAGTAGGATGTCGAGTAGGCGAGCGGCGTGATGATTCCTTCGCGGTTGTCGTGGAACTTTTTTGCGTACGAGCCGACGGTGTCCCTCGATTTTTGGACGTAGGTGCCGCTGTTGAGTTCTGCCTTGTAGGCTTCGAGTGCGGCGTCGACCTCTCGGCTTTTGGTGGTATGCATGGTCTGCCACGGCGAATAGCGGTATTTGCCCGTGACCGGATCCTTGCCGAGGCTGTGACGGTAGCGCCACGTGTATTTGTCGCGGCGTTGCTTCGTTCCTTTGCCTATGACGAGAGGTCGGTCGTTCATCGTGTTCCTTGCCTGAAGTGCCTGAGAATCGCGCTCGGTTGCGCGGAATGGCGCAAAGGGCTGGGGCGGGTGGGCATTACCCTTGGTGGTGGGCCCTGCGTGGGGTCACACCCCAAGGGTAATGCTCCGCCTGACCGCTTTCAAGCTCGTTGTGGGTCGAATTTGGGTCGAATTATTCCGCGTACTTTTCTTTCGTAAATCTATGAAAACATCAAATGACCTGGAGTTATATTGACTTCAATTTGGGTCGAAATGTCTGAATGAAACAACGTCGTAGCGACCTCATAACCCGAAGGTCGGTGGTTCAAATCCGCCCCCCGCGACCATGAAACTTCAGGTCGGAAGCATAAAAGCTCCCGACCTTTTTCTTTGTCTAGGGGTTTCGGCATCTCTCGTTCTTTGGGTACCTCGAGGCGGGCAATCAGATAGATGCTTACGAGTATCATAGGGTCTTTTTACGTCGCGGTCGTGTCTCGTACTGGTGCGCCGCTCTTTGTGGGACGTGTCACTTTGCCATAGGTTGTCCGGCGGCGGGGCGCAGGTCGTTCCCCGTGGCGTCGCTCCTTTCGACGCTACGCTGCCTGGCTACTCGTTCCACTGGTGCTTTTTCATGTCGACGCAGCCGTTGTCTCGGAAGGCGACTCCTTCCTCCGTCAGTAGTGCTCGCTGGTCGGGAAAGTTTGGCGCGAGGCGTCCCGCGTGGTTGACGACGCGGTGGCAGGGATAATCGCCGTAGCGATCCGCCTCGCTCAGCACCGCTCCGACCAGGCGAGAGTTTTTCTCCCTGCCGATGAGGCGCGCTATCTGACCGTACGAGGCGACGCATCCCGCCGGAATCTCTGCCACGACGGAGAGAATCTCATAAACCAAATCTTCGTCCAGGACTTTTCCCATCGTATCGCTCCCGTGTTCGCTTTTGCCTTCGGGGGCGCGGCGCCGATCACCCGTGCTGCGATTTTCGCAGCTCCCCTTACCGAAGCATCGAGGGAAAGCGCGTGCGTGTCAAGGTTGTCTAGTCCAGTTGCTGGCTCGATGCCTCGAGATGTTCGCCTCAAGTGCGACCTGCCCCTATTGGAAAAGGATGCCGAAGATGTATTTGGTGATGGCGGAGCGGCGGATGACCCCCACGAGTTTGCCCTCGTCATCAACCACAGGAAGCTTCTTGAACTTCTTCTTCGCCAGCAGCGCGGCGACGCGGGCGATGCTCTGCTCGGGACGGGCACACACTACCTGGCGCGTCGCGAAATCCATGACGCAGCGATCCTTCAGGTCTTCGATGCGCTGCTCAAGGCTCTGATCGTCGAAGTACAGCATGGACGCGTCGCCGCCCGTGAAGATGGTGTGAGCGCGATGCTGCGCGATGGCTCCCATGACATCGCCGTCGGAGATGAACCCGACCACCTGGTTGCGCTCATCGATTACGGGCATGCTGCTCACCTCGTTTTCGGCGAGCATGCGCACCACGTCGGAAATCGTGCAATCCTGCGTGCAGGTGAACGGCTCTTCAATCATGATGCTCGAAACGGGCGTCCCCTCGAGCTCGAGCGGGATGCGCTCGGACAGAATCTCGGACATCGCTTATGCCTCCTTCGTTTTCGGTGCGGTTTTCTTGGTGCGCACGCTGAATATGGCGCAGATAAGGGAAACGAGGCCGATTGCCGCGCACACCTTGTAAGCGACGCCCGCGCCCACGGCGGTAGCTACTTGGATGCTCGCATCGACGCCGGCCGACGCGGTGACGCTTGTCATGACCGTGATGATGAGCGCCGTGCACAAACCGCCGGCGACCTGGCGGCCGGTGTTCGCGATGGCGTTGCCGTGGGCGATCATGTCATTTTTCAAGGCATTGACACCCCATGTGTTCACCGGCATGTTCGCGAGCGACTGGCCGGCGGACTGCAGCATGCAGAACAGCGCAACCACCAAGATGGGCGTGTTTACCGTCGAAAGCGAGAGCAGGAACAAGGCACCGGTCATGAGGGCCAGGCCGACGATCGAGATGGCACGCGGACCGAACTTGTCGAACACCACGCCGGAGATAGGGCTGATGATGATGCCCACCGCCGCGGCGGGAAGCATGGCCATGCCGGTTTCGAAGGCCGAAGCGCCAAGCGAGGTTTGCAGCAGCAACGGCAACAGCGTGTTGGTGACCAGGCATGCGGCGTTGATGAGCGTGACGATGATGGCGGCCACGCGGAACTCGCGCGTCTTGAGCGTGCCCAGTTGAAGCAGCGGGTCCTCGATTTTGCCCTGGCGTACGACGAACAGCACCAAGCACACGACACCCGCGACGATCGAGCCGAGCACCACGGGGTTGCCCCAACCCATCGACGAGGCGCTCGAGAACCCGTAGAGAAGTCCGCCGAAGGCGATGGTGGAGAGGACGACCGAGGGCAGGTCGAGCTTGGGGTTCTTCAGCTCGCCCACGTTTTTCAGCATGAACACGCCCAGCACCAGCACGAGAATTGCGAGGGGGACGATGGCGCCGATCATGGTGCGCCAGCCGTACGTGTCGATCACCGCGCCGCCTACGACGGGGCCGACCGCGGGACCCGCCGACATGACGATGCCCGCCATGCCCATAGCCGTTCCTCGTTTCTCGACGGGGAACACCAGCATGGGAACCACCGAGACAAGCGGCATGAGCACGCCTGAGCCCGCCGCTTGCAACACGCGACCGATGATGAGGAACAGGAAATCAGGGGCTGCGGCGCACAGCAGCGTGCCCAGCGCGAACACCAGCGTCGCCCCGAAGAATAGCGCGCGGGTGCTGAACTTGTCGATAAGGAACGCCGAAACGGGGACCATGATGCCGCTCACCAGCGGGTATATGGACATGATCCACTGGGCAGTCGAGGCATCGATGGCGAAATCGGACATGATGACCGGCAGCGCAGGCGACATCACCGTTTGGTTCAGTAGCGCCAAGAAGGCACCCAGGACGACGACCGCGACGATGCGGATCTGGGTACCGGTAATGCGCCCATTGGCGGGCGCGACCGTACAATTATCAGACATAAGCTTCCTTCGTATCTATTCGATTCTTCGCCGAAGGCACGCCGGCCCACGGGCGAAATAACATGCACGTGCTATGCGTGCATCAGATACGACAGGAAGAAAGCGGCTGCTCAGAGCGCACTTGGGGAACAACAGGAGAGGCCCCGTATACCAGGGGCCGCCGAATTGCGATGTATGCTTTGGTCAAATCCTTCATAGCGGGGAGGTATTCTAGCAGCCGTCTTCGCCCCTTTCAAGGGATGTAACCCAGACGTTGATTTTCTTCACCGAGGCGCCATCGTTGACGGGTGGCGTGCTTCTCTATCGCCACACCGCGGGGCGAGGGAACGCCGCGGCGAGCTTGTACATCGGCTATGTGTGCAGCTGCGAGCGTGTCGCCGGCGCGCGCTGGGCGCCAGTCCGATCCGGCCGACTCTTGCCGACGGTCGGTCGCCGTCCTCCTCCATCTCCGCCTGCTCTGTTTTTGCTCGGCTCCCTTGTCGTATCATGGACGGACGAGAATTGAGCGAAGGCGGTACGTATGAACATCCAGATATTCGGCATGAAGAAAAGCTTCGATACTAAGAAGGCGCAGCGCTATTTCAAGGAACGTCGTGTGAAGTTCCAGTTCATCGACTTGAAGGAAAAGGGATGAGCAAAGGCGAGCTCGAAAGCGTGGCGCGCGCCGTCGGCGGGATCGACGCTGTGATCGATCCAAAGGCGAAAGATGCCGACACGGTTGCGCTCGTACAGTATCTTGCTGCCGACCAGAAGTTCGAAAAGGTGCTCGATAACCAGCAGATTCTTCGTGAGCCCATCGTTCGCAACGGCCGCCAGGCAACCGTTGGCTACGAGCCTGACGTGTGGAAGGGCTGGGAATAAAGCGGCTGGGAATAAAGTGAAGCGCCCACGCCCGTGGTTTTATCCACGGACGCGGGCGCTTGCGTAAGACGTCTCTTGTCGTTTGAGTGGAGCGCCCCGGCGGCGCTGAACAACGCGCCCCGGTGACGTGGCTGAACTCGGGGCTCTTTGTGCCGCGCATCTATGAGAGGAGATATTTGATGCGCATGGGCGCTACTCCATGTAGCCACCCTGAATGGCGGAAACTGCATGCTCGGTAAAGAACTCGAGCGTGCCGGAGGTATAGCGATTAGCCTTGGGCTTCCAAGCGGCTCGGCGCTCGGCCAGGGCGGCGTCGACCTCGGCCGGCTCCATCTCCTTGCCGGCGATGCCCACGATGGACAGCGAGCGCTCGGGGATGTTGATCTGGATCAGGTCGCCTTCCTCGATCAGGGCAATCGGGCCGCCCACGGCAGCCTCGGGCGAAACGTGTCCGATAGCCGGGCCCTTGGAGGCGCCGGAGAAGCGGCCATCGGTGATCAGGGCAATGCTCGCACCCAGCTCGGGATCGCTGGCGATAGCCTCAGTGGTGTAGAACATCTCGGGCATTCCGGAACCCTTGGGGCCCTCATAGCGAATGATGACAGCATCGCCGGGTTTGACCTCGTGCGTCAGGACGGCGCGGATGGCGTCCTCCTCGCAGTCGAACGGACGGGCCTTGAGCGTAGCCTGGAACATCTCACGCGGAACGACGGTGTGCTTGACGACGGCGCCCTCGGGGGCAAGGCTGCCGTGAAGGATGGCGATGGAGCCATCGGTGCCGAAAGCCTGGTCAAACGGACGGATGATGTCCTCGCGCTTGAGATTCCACTTCTCAAGGTAACGACCGCACTTCTCGTAGTAACCGTTGTTCTTAAGGTCCTCGAGGTTTTCGCCGAGGGTCTTGCCGGTGACGGTCATGACATCGAGGTGGAGCATCGACTTGATCTCCTCCATGATGCGCGGCACGCCACCCGCATAGTAAAAGAACTGCGCCGGCCACTCGCCTGCGGGACGGACGTTAAGCAGGTAGTGAGCGCCACGGTGCAGACGATCGAAGTCGTCGGCGGACATCTCGATGCCAAACTCGCGGGCAATCGCGGGGATATGCAGCAGCGAGTTGGTGGAGCCCGAAATGGCGCCGTGGACCATGATGAGGTTCTCGAAGGACTCCTTGGTCACGATGTCGCGGGGGCACAGGTTGTGCTCGGAGAGCCACACGGACTGACGGCCGGCCTCGCGGGCGAACTCGCGCAGGTCGGAGCTGGTGGCGGGCAGCAGAGCCGTGCCGGGGAGCATAAGGCCCAGGGCCTCGGCCGTGACCTGCATGGTCGAGGCGGTACCCATAAAGGAGCAGGCGCCGCAGCTGGGGCATGCGTTGTGCTTGGCAAACTCAAGCTCCTCGCGGGAGATCTCGCCGCGCTCGTAGCGGGCAGAAATCGCGCCGAGCTGCTCCAAGGTCAGCAGATCGGGACCGGCATCCATGACGCCGCCGGTAACGACGATGGAGGGGATGTTGATGCGGCCCATGGCCATGAGGTTCGCAGGCAGGCCCTTATCGCAGCTGGCGACAAAGACGCCGGCGTCGAACGGGGTGGCCTTGGCATGGATCTCGATCATGTTGGCGATCATGTCGCGGCTGGGCAGCGAGTAGTTAATGCCGTCGTGTCCCTGGGCCTCGCCGTCGCAGATATCGGTGCAGAAGTAACGGGCACCGTGACCGCCAGCCTCGGCAACGCCGGCACGGACCTCCTCGACCAGCTCGAACAGGCCGGCAGAACCCGGGTGCGAATCGCCAAAGGTCGACTCGATAATGACCTGCGGCTTGTCCAGATCCTCGATAGACCAGCCAGAGCCCAGGCGCAGCGGGTCCATCTCGGGGCTGATGGTGCGAAACTTGCCGGAACGCGGCTGCAGCTTGGCAACCAGGTCGGCTGCCTCCTGCTGAATCTGTGCCTTGGTCTTCTCGTCCATGGTGCTCTCCTCTTTTGGTTTGAACGGTTGTACCAATCGTTGGTTAATGAATCAGGTGTAAATGGGTACCGAGCGATGCACTCGGCAAAAGATGCTTAGCTACGCGAACTAGGCGAAGAACGAAATCACCAGGGCGCAGGCAAGACCCGAAAGGCCGATGAGCGTCTCCATAACGGTCCAGGACTTGAGGGTGGTCTTCTCGTCAATCTCCAGGAACGAGGAGCACATCCAAAAACCGGCATCGTTGACGTGCGAGAGGGCCGTGGCACCGCCGCAGATAGCAAGACAGATAGCGGCACGCATGAGCACCGAGGCCCCTGCAACCGCGGGCATGGCGGCCATAATGCCCGATGCCATGGTCATAGCGACGATGGAGCTGCCGACAGAGGCACGCACCATGACGGCAATCAAAAAGGCAACGACCACCAAAGGCAGCGGTGAAGCCTCGAGCATGGGCCCAATAACCTGGCCCAAGCCGCAGTCCTGCAGCATCCAGCGAATGACGCCGCCGCAAGCGATAACCAGCAAGATCATGCCGACGGGCTTAAGAGAGCGGTCGAGCAAGGCCTTGAGCTCGGCACCGGAGTAGCCGCGCCGCGCGCCCAGCAGATACATCGCGACGAGCGTGGCGAGCGTCAAAGCGACGAACGGCTTGCCCAGGAAGGCAAGAATCGAGGCGAGTTCGGCGGGCATGGGGATATAAGAGGACAACGTGCCCAGCAAAATCAGACAAAGCGGCGTGAGCACGATGGCAAGCACCATGCCAAAGGAGGGAAGCTCCTTTTCGTCGCTCGCACCCTCGGCAGAGGTAAAGTGCTCCGGAACATCGGTAAAAATGCGACCGCCCACGTTGCGGCCCCACACGACGCCGGCAATCGCCATAGCGATAAAGGCGGTGGGGATACCGACGAGGATCATGGTGCCCAGGTCGACACCGAGCGTGCCGGCGACCAGAACCGAACCGGCCGAAGGCGGCACAAACGCATAGCCAGCGGCCAGTCCCGCGAGCAGCGCGATGCCGTAGTAGAGCGTCGACTTCTTGGTCTGCGATGCCACGCTAAACGCAGGCGGAATCAAAACGACTACGCCCGCCTCAAAGAACACCGTGGTGCCGATGACCAAACCGGTGATGCCCAGCGCCCAGCTGGAGTGGCCCTGGCCAAAGGCGTCAATGAAGGTCTGGGCGATCTTCTTGGCGCCGCCGCTCTCCTCCAAAATCTGGCCAAACATCGATCCCAGGCCAATGAGCAAGGCGATGTTTTGCAGCGTGGTGCCCACGCCCTTGGTGACGGTGTCTGCCACCATATCGAGCGGCATGCCGGCTCCGATACCGATCACGAGCGCCGAGACCATCATCGAAAGCACAGGATGCAGCTTGAACTTAATGATGAGCGCAAGCAGCAGCGCGATGCCCACGATGGCGGCGATGACCAGCCTGGTGGGGTCGGCCATAAACGTTGGGTCTGACATCTTTCCTCCAATTCATCAGACCTTTTGAATTCGGCTTAGACTATAGCGCGTTTTCAATAGGTCTGATGTTTAAAAGGGAAACTTTTTCGAAATACATCTGATGTATTTGCTGAACGATCTGTTTTTGACGGTAAACGGCCACTTACAGTTCTCCATTGTCGGAGCGAACCACCGCGGCTTCTGTTAAATGAGCTAGAATAGCTCTGATGAATTCTTTTGATATGAGGTGAAGCGTGGCACGAGCCGATTCGGGACTCCCCGAGCAGATTTCGGAGAAAATTATTCAACTGATCCTGGATGAGCATCTTGAGCAAGGCGACCGCCTGCCCAAGGAGGCTGTGCTCGTCGAGCGCCTGGGTGCTGGCAGGAGCACCGTACGCGAGGCTATGAAGCTGCTGCAGTCGCGCAACATCGTGCGCATTAAACAGGGCTCGGGCACCTATGTGGCATCAAACCCCGGCGTTGCCGACGATCCGCTGGGCTTTACCTTTATCGATGACAAGAGGCGCCTGGCACGCGACCTGCTCGAAGTGCGCTTTATGATCGAGCCGCAGATGGCCAGCATGGCCGCAGAGCACGCGACCGACGATCAAATCATCTGCATTAAAGAGCTTTGCGATGAGTCCGAGCACTTGGCCGCGCGGGACGAAGACTATTCTGCCGCCGACACCGCGTTTCACATCGCAATTGCCGAAAGCTGCGGCAACCTCGTCGTTCCCCGCCTAATGGGCGTGCTCAAGGCGCCTGTCCCCCTGTTTATTGACGTGACCGGCAAAAAGCTGGTTGAGGAAACCATCCGCACCCACCGTGGCGTGGCCGACGCCATCGCCGCGCGCAATCCCACCGCAGCGCACGACGCGATGTACCTGCATCTGGTGTACAACCGCAACATGATCGCAGAGGGAGCGCAGGAACAGAGCAAATAGACGTCCGCACGGCAAGGGCGAGACTACCGTTCGCCTTTTAAAAGTGAACGTTCACCTGATTTTAGGGAATAAGGGGTGGCTATTACGCTGCTTCACCTATACTGACCTTGTATGAAAAGCAAGACTTATATAGATGAACGTTTCTTTTGAAAGGATCGCTATGTCTGATCTTATGGACAGCTTCCGTCTGGACGGCAAGGTCGCACTGGTGACCGGCGCCACCTACGGCATTGGCATGGCCATTGCCGAGGCGCTCGGAGAGGCCGGCGCCAAGATCGCCTTTAACGCCCGTCACGCCGACAAAGTCGCCGAAGCCGAGAAGCACTACCGTGAGCTGGGCTTTGACGCTCACGGCTATGTTGCCGACGTCACCGACGAGACTGTCGTCGCCGAGCTCATCGCCAAGATCGAGGCCGACTTTGGCACCACGCCCGACATCCTGGTCAACAACGCCGGCGTCATCCAGCGTACCCCGATGCTCGACATGAGCGCCGAGGACTTCCGCCGCGTCGTCGATATCGACCTCAACGCACCGTTTATCGTGTCAAAGGCCTGCCTGCCTGGCATGATCGCCAAGGGCCACGGCAAGATCATCAACATCTGCTCGATGATGAGCGAGCTGGGTCGCGAGACCATCGCCGGCTATGCTGCCGCCAAGGGCGGACTCAAGATGCTCACCAAGAACATCTGCTCCGAGTTTGGCGAGGCCAACATCCAGTGCAACGGCATTGGGCCCGGCTACATCGCCACGCCGCAGACCGCGCCGCTGCGCGAGACGCAGCCTGACGGAAGCCGCCATCCGTTTGACCAGTTCATCATTGCCAAGACGCCGGCCGCCCGTTGGGGCACGCCCGAGGACCTGAAGGGCCCCGCCGTGTTCCTGGCTTCCGACGCGTCGAACTTCGTCAACGGCCACATCCTCTACGTCGACGGCGGCATCCTCGCATACATTGGAAAGCAGCCTCAATAAGCGTCACCGCAACTGCCCACATCAGGTTTCATCCACTCGTTTTTCATTTGAGTTGCGGTGAGATAAGGATTGGTTTTGGCTTCTATCAGGCAAAACAGTCCGTATTCCACCGCAAGTTAGAAATAGGAAGGTAATTCGCAATGAAAATCGCTCTGATCAACGAAAACTCTCAGAACTCCAAGAACCCTATGATCGAGGCTGCCCTTAAGAAGGTTGTCGAGCCCATGGGCCACACTGTCTTTAACTATGGCATGTATGCCGATGCCGACTCCAAGCCCCTCACCTACGTGCAGAACGGCATCCTTGCCGCCGTGCTGCTCAACTCCGGCGCTGCCGACTACGTCGTGACCGGCTGCGGCACCGGCGAGGGCGCCATGCTCGCCTGCAACTCCTTCCCCGGCGTGCTGTGCGGCCATGTTGCCGACCCGCTCGATGCCTACACCTTTGCCCAGGTCAACGACGGTAACGCTGTCGCCATGCCCTTCGCCCTCAAGAACGGCTGGGGCCAGGAGCTCAACCTCGAGTACACCTTTGAGAAGCTCTTTGGCTTTGGTTCGGGCAACGGCTATCCTGCCGAGCGTGTTGAGCCCGAGCAGCGCAACAAGAAGATCCTCGACGGCGTCCGCGCTGTGACTATGCGTCCGCTCGTCGACGTTCTGGGCGAGATCGATCAGGACCTGGTGAAGGGCGCACTTGCCGGCGAACACTTCCAGGAGTACTTCTTTGCCAACGCAACCGACGAGGCCATCATCGCCAAGGTCAAGGAGATCCTGGGCCTCTAATCGCACGACTCATTGCAGCTAACGCAAGCGGCGGTCGTCCCATGTACGGAACGACCGCCGCTTTTTGCTATCTACCGACTGACGCCGCGGGGATAGGCCTCACATGCACCAAGGGGTTGACTAGAGCTCGCAAGCAACCTTGTAGCCATCGCCGATGGCGTCGCGGATGTTGCCGCACTTGTTGGCATCGCCCAACACGTGGGTGGTAACGCCGGCTGCAGCAAGGTCGTCGGCCAACTTGGTATTGGGACGATAGCCCATGGCAAGTACCAGCGTATCGGCATCGGCGATGGTGTGGATCTCGCCGTCCTTTTCGTAGCTGATGGCATCCTCGGTAATCTCGGTCACCTTGGCCTCGGTCAGCACGTGAACGCCCTTGGAGAGCATGCGCGTGATGAGCACCGCGCGACCGGCGCCGCCCTCGTTGGCGGCGAGCGTCTTGGTCATCTCGATGACGGTGACGTCGCGATTGGCCGGCGACAGATCGTTGACCAACGGGGCCAGGTAGTCGGCCGTCTCGCAACCGACGGTGCCGCCGCCCACGATGACAATCTTCTTGCCCGGGAAAGCCTTGCCGCCCAACAGGTCGTCAGCCGTCATGACCTGCTTAAATCCCTGCATGAAGGCCGGGGCGATGGGCTCGGCGCCATAGGCCAGGACAACCTCGTAGCCCGCGTAGTCACGCTGAATGTCCTCGGCAGTAAGCTCGGTGCCAAATACGCACTTCACGCCGGCCTCGGCCAGGCGACGGTACTGATACTTGATCACGCGGGTGAGCTCCTGCTTTGCCGGCGGAACGGCCGCGATGCGCATCTCGCCGCCCGGTTCGTCCTGCTTGTCCACGAGCACCACGTTGTGGCCGCGCTTGGCGGCAATGTAGGCCGCCTCCATACCCGCAGGACCGGCACCCACAACCAGCACGTTCTTGACCTCGGCGGCAGGCTCGTAGCCAGCCTCGTCGCGCTCCACGTCCGGGTTGACAGTGCAGGAGATGCGCTTGCCAAACATAATGCCGTTCAGGCAGCGCAGGCAGCCGATGCAGGGGCGGATGTCGTCGGCGTTGCCGGCAGCGGCCTTATTGCAGAACTCGGCATCGCACAGATTGGCGCGGCCCATCATGCAGATGTCGGCAGCGCCGTCCTCGATCAGCTCCTCGGCGATCCAGGCCTCGTTGATACGTCCGACGGTGGCGACGGGAATGTTGACGTGCTTCTTGATCTCGCGCGAGCAGGCGGCATGCGAGGCCTGCTGCGTACCGGCGGCGGGAATCGCGGAGCCGCGCTTGATGGTGGTGCCGCCCGACACATGAATCATGTCGACGCCGGCCTTCTCCAGGCGACGCGAGACGTAGATCATGTCGTTGAGGGTCAGGCCGCCATCGGTGTACTCGTCGCCCGAGATACGGACGTCGATGATAAAGTCCTTGCCGCAGCGCTCGCGAATCTCGGCGATGACCTCGAGTAAGAAGCGCATGCGGGCGTCGAGCGAGCCGCCGTACTCATCGGTACGCTTGTTATAGAGCGGGGTCAAGAAACCGCCGAGCATGCCGTGGGCGTGCGCCGCATGGACCTCGACGCCATCGACACCGGCCTTCTGCATACGCACGGCAGCGTCGCCAAACTGATGCGTGAGCTCGTGAATCTCATCGACCGTAATGGGGCGCGGCGCCTCGCGGGCATAGGACGGGCCCACAAAGGACGGAGCGATCAGGCGCGGCGTACCCGGAATGTTAAAGGCCATGTAGGCGGGGTGGAAGAGCTGCGGCATGATCTTGCAGCCATACTCGTGGACGGCCGCGGCGAGCTTTTCCCAGCCAGGGATAAACGTGTCGTCGTAGCAGCACATGTCACCCGGCAGATAGGTATAGGTAGGCTCGACCGTCACGACCTCGGTGATGATGAGGCCCACGCCGCCCTTGGCGCGGGCACGGTAATGATCGACCAAGTCGTCGGTCACATAGCCATGATCGGCCAGGTTGGTGGACACCGGCGGCATAAAGACGCGGTTCTTGACCTCGGTCGTACCGACCTTGATCGGGCTAAAGAGCATTGGATAGGCAGAGGACTCCATACAGGGTTCCTTTCATTTGAGCCGCTCGGCGGCAGTTGCTGACGTACCTATCGTACCAGCAACCGTGCAGCACCCGACCGCACGCGCTCCCCCAGTCTCTGCTCAACCCCCAAAAAGTTGCGGTGGAATACGGAGTAGATAAGGCTTTTGACAGCCAAAACAGTCCGTATTTCACCGCAACTAATGGATGGAATGTGTTAGAGGCCCAGGTAGCTGGTCATGCCTTCGACGGCGAGCTTGGCGCCGGCTACGGCGTGGACCACGGTGAGCGGGCCGTTGACCACGTCGCCGGCGGCAAAGACGCCAGGCACGGTGGTCATGCCGCGCTCGTCGACCGAAAGCAGGCCGCGATGGTCGGTCTCCAGACCGCCCGTTGTAAGCACGAGCTTGTCCTTGGGCACCTGAGACGCCGCAATCACAACCGTGTCGGCGGACACGTGGTCGAGCTCTTCCTCGTAGCCCACCACGTTGTTGTCCTCGTCAAAGATAGCCGTCTCGAACACCGGACCGTTATCATCGATGGCGCAGATCGCCTTGCCGCGCACAATCTCGGCACCGTCAAGCTCGGTCAGCTCCACCTCGTCATCGATGGCAGAGATATGGCGCGATCGGGCATACACAGTGACCTTGCGGGCACCCGAGCGCAGGGCCGTGCGGGCAACATCCATGGCCACATTGCCGGCGCCGATAACCGCCACGTTCTGCCCGATTGCCACGCTCGTGGGATCGACCAGATAATCGATACCAAACAGCACGTTGCCGCGCGACTCGCCGGGAATACCCAGCTTTCGAGCTCGCCAGGTACCAGTACCGACAAAGACCGCATCGTAGCCGTCGCGCAGCAGGTCGTCGATATGCAGCGCGCCACCAATGGTGGTCGAGGGGCGCACGCGCACGCCAAGCGAGCACATCACGTGACGGTACTTTTGCACGAGCGCACGGGGCAGGCGGAACTCGGGGATACCGTATTCCAGCACACCGCCGATCTCGGGGCGCTGTTCAAATACCGTGACGGCACAGCCCAGCTGGGCCATCTTAATGGCCACGGTAATACCGGCGGGACCGGAACCGACCACAGCAACCTGTTTGCCGCACGACGGCGCAGGCGTCCACTCCTTACGATCCAAATACGCTGTCGAGATATAGTTCTCGATGCTCGAGAAATGCACGGGTGTACCCTTGCGGCCCTGGATGCAAGCACCCTCGCACTGGCCCGAATGGTTGCACACCACAGAGCAGACCGCGCTCATGGGATTGTTCTGGAACAGCAGCTCGCCCGCCTCTTCTAGACGGCGCTGTTTGAACAAGTCGATGACCTGCGGAATAGGCGTCTGAACCGGGCAGCCCTTAAGCTGACAGAACGCCCTTTTACAACCCAGGCAACGATTCGCCTCTTCGACAATGTGGATAGCCACGCAACTCCCCTTTTTGATTCAATCCAATGGGGCGACGATAAAGACCCTTCACCGCCGCCCCCATACAGGTAATCTCAATCTGCCGACACAGCAAAAGCCAATGCTATAACTCGCGATGCGAAGCCCCGCAGCGAGCGGACATGTGCTCAAGTGTCGCCAGGCAGTCAGCCGCCGTCGCCGGCACACTGTTCTCGACCACGCAGGGAATCCCAGGGCAGGCGGCAGCCGCCCAGGCCACTACGGGCTCAAAGTCATAGCGGCCCGTCTCGCCCACGCCATGACACACCAGACGTGAACCCGTACCGTCGCACCAACCGGCTTCGTCCTCGTTATCAACGACCTCAAAATCCTTGGCGTGCAGCACGCGAATCTTGCTGCCGCATAAATAGAGCATGCGCGCGGTGATTTCCTGCGCTTCGTCAACGACGCTGGGGTGCAGCAGCGACACTGGGTCATAGATCACGCCGAGCGACGGACTCGAGACGCGCTCTAGCACCTCACGGCAGCGATCCGGCGTGTTGACCGTTTCGTTCCAACCAGGCTCGATCAAAATTTGCCCACCCAGGGCCTCGGCCCGATCGCAGACGCGTGCAAGCCCGTCTGCAAACGCATCGAGTGCCTCATCGGTCATGCGATCGTCAGCAACGCGGTTCTGTGCATTGGGGCGACCGGTCTCGGTGCCAACCGGGCATCCGCCGAGCATCTGGGCAAAGTTCAAGCATGCCTCGTACTCGGCAAAGTTATCCATGAGCTGTTGGCGATCGGGCGTCGCCAGATTCTTATAACAGCCGAGCACGGTGACCGAAACGCCCGCCTCGTCGAGCACCGCACGCAAATGGTCGGCAAGCTCGTGGGTCAGGCCGCCTCGATCGATCCCCATCGATGCGTAGAGCACCTTGCTCGGCAGTTGAATGCACGAAAAGCTCAGCTCTCCCGCCATGCGAATGCGTTCCTCGACGGTCCCCTGCGGAAGGTCGTGCAAACGTACGCCCGGAGTAATAGCCCCCACGTTATTCACATCCCTTATGAGCGTTGATGCCCGGGGTGTATCCGCCAAACGGGTCCTCGATGGAGCACACGCCCGAGGGGGCGAGCGGATCGCGCTTACCGGCCAGCTTGTCGTGATGCATGGTCTCGATATAGGCAAGCACCAGCGGCGCCACACCCTTTGCATCATTTTTGACCACGGGCTCGCTCATGTAGTAATCAAACGTGCCCTCGCGGTGCGCGGTGTTGCCCAGGCCCGCAACCAGGCAGATGTTGTCGAGCGCCAGCTGCCCGTCATACTCGGACAGGCAGGTCTCGCAGATGCCATCGAAGGCGCGACGGCCGTACTGGTAGTAACGCTCGCCCAGCACGCCTAGACGCACGCCCTTCATGATGGCGTTGGCAAAGATGGCGCTGCCTGACTCCTCCAGGTAGTTGGGGGCGATATTGGGCAGGTTGATGACCTGGTGCCACATGCCGGTCTTCTCGTCCTGATACGGCAGCATGGCGTCGATCAGATCGTGGAACATCTTGCGGATCTCGTCCTTCTCGGCCGACATCGAAGGCGGCATAAGCTCCCAGGTGTCGATGAGCGCCATGGCAAACCAGCCCTCGGCGCGCAGCCAGAAGTTAGCCGAAAGGCCGGTGACCGGGTCGCACCAGAACTGTTTGCGGCTCGCGTCGTAAGCGTGATAGTACAGACCGTTGAGGGGGTTGCGCATCAGGTCATGCACAACCTGGAACATATGGAAGCTGTCCGAGCAGGCACGACGGTTGTGGAAGCTCAGCTCATACTGCATGTAGAACGGCTGCGCCATATACATGCCGTCGAGCCAGATCTGGTTGGGGTAGACGGCCTTGTGCCAAAACACGCCCTCTTTGGTACGCGGCTGGGTTTCGAGCTGACGATAGATGGTATCCATGGCGGCGCGATACTTGGGCTTGCCCACCAGGTCATAGAGCTTGTAGAGGGTCTTGCCCGCATTGACGTTATCGAGGTTGTACTCCTGCGGGTTGTAATGCTTGATGGTGCCGTCGTCCTGGACAAAGAAATCGATATAGTCGTCGGCAAAGGTCAGGTAGCGCTGCTCACCCGTGATCTCGTACAGCTCGATGAGCGCCTTGATCATGCAGCCGTCGATATAGTTCCAGGTGTTCTCCTTGCCGGCGCGAATCTTTTCGATATTCCAAGCCGGCGCCTGCGGCGTAGAGGTTTCGATCAACTGCTCGATATAACGGTCCAGGATTTGATTGCAACCCATTGCTGTCCCCTCTGACATAAACGATAGGTGAACGTTACCCCTAGTGTAACGCGAACGGGGAATATAGGGTGAACGTTAATCCTATATTCCCCGCAAACGGCAGACTTTTAGCGGCAAACGGCGGTGAGACCCGCGGCGATGCGATGCGCCAGGCGCTCATAGCCAGCCGGGCTGTAGTGCAGACCGTCCGGCATATAGAGCTCGCGGTGCTCTGGCAAAAACGGGCTGATGCCACTTTGCGCATACAGGTCAATCACCGGAACGGAGTAGCGGTCACAGACCTCGAGCATCGCCTTTACGTAGGCGACCTGCGTCAACCCCAGGTGATTGAGCTCATCGCTTGCCGGGATATCCTTCTCGTGCTTACCGCTCGTCTTGCACGGCGTCATAAACACAAGCTTTGCCTGGGGCGAACGCGCCGTGATGGTGCGGATCAGGTAATCGAGTGCACCATAGAACTCGTGCACATCGGTACTGCCCAACTCGCCAAGCGGCACGTTGCGGCTAAAGTCGTTGACGCCGCCAAAGACGATGTAGATATCAGCCGCATTGCCGATGCCGTCCAGGCGCTCGACAAACGAATCGCTGCGGTCGGCCTTGATGGCGATACGCGAACCCTTGATGCCAAAGTTCTCGATGACCGCGCCTCCCAGCAACGCGCCCAAATGCGAGGTCCACGAGATGTCGTTGCCTCCCCCACCGCAGCCGTTGTCGCCCCAGGTCGTTGAGTCGCCAAAGCAGCAAATGGTCGATTCACTCAAGCTCTTCGTTTCCATAATCTTCTCCTCATCCGCCCATCGGCGGTCATACAGGAACGTACCGTTTATTCGCAGCATGCCGAGGGGCTATGCACGGGGGCGCATTCCGCAACGTGTGAATCGAGCCATTCGATATCCTCGGCAAGATGTGCCACGCCCAGATGGTGTTCACCCGGACACACCTCGTGCCGCAGGCCATCTCTGCGACCCAGCAACTTGTAGGCATCGCGCACGATCTTGAGCTGCTCGCCAACATTTTTCAGCCCGCGCGCACCGTTCAGATGATCCTCTTCGCAGCTCTGCACCAACAGCGGGCGCGGCGCGATGAGCGAGGCAATATCGCCCATGTCGAGTAAGCGCCAAAGTCCGGGTGTGTAGTTGCAGCTGCAATTGCCATTGAGGTGCAGCAGCGAATCGTCGACACCGTACAGATAGCCCGAGACAAACGCCTTGCGCACACGCGGGTCGAGTGCGGCCAGGTACAACGTCATGTAGCCGCCACCCGAAAAACCAAAGCAACCCAAGTCATCCATGGCAATGTCGCCGCGCGCCTCTAGGTAATCGATCAAGCGCATGTTGTCCCAGACGTTGAGGCCCGCAACCGTAAGACCCAGTGGCTCGGCCATACGTGCTTGATTCAGACACGTACCGCGCAGGTAGCTGTTCTCGTCATCGCCCTGGCCCTTCCAGTCACGACGGTATCCCCAACCGCGCGCATCAGGACAGACGGTTGCGTAACCCATGCGTGCCAAACGCAGACCGTAGTCGTAATTGAACTTACGCACGGCATCATCGACAGCCGGCACGCCCGCAACACCGGCTACGCTTGCAGCACCCGCTCCCTGATGGCCATGCGGGCAGATATAACAGCGTTTGAGCCCCCGCTCATCAAGCTTAGGACAAGACGGCTCCAACAGGTAAAACGGCATCCACACATCGTGCTCAACCTGCAATATCGCATGGGTGCGCACGATGCCGCCGGCAACCCGCACGCGGCTGAGTTCACGAATCTCAATCGGGGCGCGGTCCATAAGCGAAAGGCCCAAAACATCGCACAGGCGAGTCCTGGTCGCAATCTTCCATGCCTCAAAATCTGCAGGAGTCTGGCCCGCAAATGCGGCAGAGCGCCCCTCGCGCTTCAGCCGGGCACGCAGCGCAGGCTCGTCTTCGCAGTACGTCTCGATGTGCACGGTGCGACCATTGGCAGATAGCCCAGCCGTCTCAACCGCATCACCGGTGCCTCCCTCGGGATCCCAGCCATCCGCACCGGCAAGCACCTGTTCGCGGGCGTACCCGGCAGCAGCCATCACATCGAGTTCATTCGCCCACGGCACCCAGCCGGTAGCATCACCCGCCGGCCCATGCAGGATCGCGCCAGCATACTGCACGCAGTTGTGCGCCGCCGGCTTATTCCAATCCCACCAGCCTTCGCGCTTGATATGTCGCCCCAGCCAGCAATCGATCAGCACAGTTTGCGCCCATTCGCGCCAAGGACGACCCAGGTAGACCGAATCCGGCGCCACGCCATCCGGAGCTGTAAACGAACAGCCGTGGAACACAAATCCGTACGGCTCGCCTTTAGGCGTGGAGGCTGCCGTTACATACCCGTTGACATCCATATCGCGGTTGAGCGAGCGAATCTCGCACCCCTCAAAGTAGGCACGCGCGCCGCCAAAGATAAAGTCGACATCGCCCTCGATCCGGCAACGTCGGAAATATTGGCGCCCCACCCGGCGCGGCGCATACTGTTTGGGTCCTATGAACCCGCCCGGTTTGACCTCATGCGGCGGCAGCGGACCCAAAAACAGTGTGTCCTGGTGCCCCTTAATGCAGCAGGCATCGACAACCAGACGGTCGCCATCGGCATACAGGGCAATCGCCTGACCGACCTCGCGCCCATCGCCGGCATCATTTACGATCGTTAGGTTCTCGAGCCGCACGTCGTCGGCATCGACCAAAACGGTATAGGTCCTAAAGGTGCCGAGCATTCCGTCGATGCCCGATCCGTCCCCCGAGGGCATCTTGGCGCCCAAGCCGCCCACGATACGCACGCTATCGGCCGTCTCTCCCTCAATCGTCACATGCGAGCGATGAATCTCGACCCGCTCGCGATACTCGCCCGGATCGACGCGAATCATCACCGGTTGCTCGGCATCCGGATAGAGCTGATCGGCTGCCGCCAAGGCATCGGAAATCGTTGGATACACTCCTGCCGCAGCCCTCGAAACGCGCAGCGTATAGATACTTTCGCTCATCGTCCATCACGCTCCCAGGAAGCGAACTGCTCAGGCCAGCCCTGAACTTGTGGCTGAATATGCTCGGCGCAGCCCTTAAATGCCGTTAGGGCCGTGGCGAGCGATGCCCCATGCTTTCCATGCGGAAAGACATGTAGGCTAAAGCCAATCCCGTGGTCGGCAAGAGCCTGCGCAAGAAGGAGGCTATTTTGAACTGGTACCGATGCATCCTCGGCGGTATGCCACAAGAACGTACGGGGGAAGCCCTCGCCCACCATATTCTCGATCGACAACTTTTGAGCCAAAGCGCCATCGGCACCCGTTAGGTGTTCAAATGAACCACGATGAGCATAGGCCCCCGAGCTTACGACCGGATAGCCCAAGCAAAGTGTGTCAGGCCGAATCGACTCAGGCGATGCCGCAATCGACTCTGCAAGCCAGGGTTGGTCCCAAAGCGCCCCGAGCAAGCCAACTAGATGCCCACCGGCCGAAAAACCCATGACCGTAATCCGATCAGGATCGACACAGTACTCTGCCGCATGGCTTCGGACGGTATCGACCGCCCGCGCGAGTTCTTGCAATGCCAGCGGATAGACAGCCGGAGCAACCGAATAGTTCAGTACAAACGCTTGGTAGCCCATCGCCAACAAACGGAGCGCTACCGGCTCGCCTTCGCGCGGCGAAACGTGATCGTAGCCGCCTCCTGGCACGACCACAACTGCAGGCAGCGGTTTTAAAGCATAAGCATCTTCGGTCGGGGCAAAAACATAAGACGTAATCGTGGCAGACGAGCCATCGACCCCGACAGGAATCGTTTTATTGAGCATGTATTCCCTTTCACCATGATGCGTAGCGCAGCGCACACGGCCGTATCGCACAAGGGCTGCATTGCCGATTTATCCGACAATGCAGCCCTGGTCATCAACCCGAGTTAGGAACGGACAACCTTGTCGACGTTCTGGAGCTGCAGTTCCTCGCCGTCCTGTCCCTCGATCACCACATTTTGCAGGTCGAGCACCTTGACGTTTTGCGCAATGATGCCCTGACACACCATGGGCTCAACGCCGCAGGCCATGGCCGGGACAAAGGGCTCGGCATCCGGCGCGAAGGTCACGTGGACATCCTGGAACGTCAGGCGCGTTACTTTACTCTCGGGCAGGCCCGTGATGTAGGCAGCGGCCGCGTGGCAGTTAGTGGCCTCGATATCGCAAAACGTCGTGGCACCAAAGCCGGGCGTGCGGTCGTCGACAGGCAGCGTCTCGCGAGACTGCACGTAATCGGTCTTGCCGTCCTTGTCGCAGAAGTAGAAGGAGTTGACCACGAAGGGCGTGAGCACCTCATCCATGCGAATGTGCTCAAAGGTAATGCCCTCGTTGACGGCATCCTTGCCGCGCCCGCGGCGGGTCTTGACGCGCAGGCCGCGGTCGGTGCGCTCAAAGAGGCACTTGCTCACGGTAAGGTCCTTGATGCCGCCGGCAGCCTCTGAACCCAGGACCACGGCGCCGTGACCATCGTGCATGTAGCAGTGAGAGATCAGCACGTCGTGCGTGGCGGGACGAAGCTCGGGCTCAATGCCCAGCTTGCCGCTCTTGATGGCGATGCAGTCGTCGCCCACCGAGAACTGACAGCCAAGGATGCGGACAAAACCGCAGCTCTCGGGATCGAAGCCGTCGGTGTTGTGGGAGTTCTTGGGACCCTCGATCGACAGGCAGAGCGCATCGACATGCTCGCACAGGACGGGATGGATATTCCACGCCGGGCTGTTGCGCACGGTGAAGCCGGCAAGGCTCACGTTTTGGCACTCGGACAGGAAGATCATGCGCGGACGGGCGACCTCGCGGCCCTCCTCGGGACGGAAGATGTTCTTAAAGTCCTTGTTCCACCAGTTGTCCTCGGCAAAATCGGTCTGACCGTCAATCGCGCCGCGACCATAGATGCACACGTCGTGCACGCCCAGACCCGTAAAGGTAGAACAGTAGGTCGAGAAACTCTCGCCCTCCCAGCGGCCCAGGGGCAGCATATCGGTGCCGGCATACCCGGCACCCTCGTTGCCCGTGACCGTTCCCGGAATGTAGGCAAGCGCGGCACGATCGTGGCGGGCCAGCAGCACCGCTCCCTCGGCGAGCTCGATGTTGATATTGCTCTTAAGGAAGAGGGACTTGATACGATAGCTGCCGGCGGGAATCAGCACGCGCCCGTCCTTGGGACAGGCCATAATGGCGGCCTGGATGTTGGTGGTGTCATCATGCTCGGCATCGCCCTTGGCGCCACAGTCGCGAACGTTGATGGTAAAGGGCTCAGCCGGCGTGGTGACACCTACGCTCAGCTCACGCTCGCCACAAACAAAACGAACCAGGTTGCGCTTGCCGGGGGTCAGGCCGTCGACATAGGTCTCGACCGTATTCGTGGTACCGGCGGGCTCGTCGTTGACAAAGATCTCCCACGTATCGGCGCAGGTAAAGTAACCGCCGTCGTCAAGCTCGATAACCGCCGCGCGCGCGTTGCGCCAGATAACGTTCGTCTCCATGGGTTTCTCCCTCAAAAAGATGCTCTAAAGGCAAATTGTACGCTGTTGAAAAAGGGCCGTGCCTGCCGGCGGAATTCCGGTGGCACGGCCCTGTGATTTGGACGATATGTCGGCCTTACTCGGCGGGAGTTACGCTACCGTCCTGGAAGCCAACGTTGTTGTGGGCAAAGCAGTCCTCGTACTTAAAGCCGGAGAGCTCCTCGCAAAGCGCCTTGACCTCGGGCTTGACGTCGGCCATCTTGCCACCCTCCTTGACTCGGTGAATCTCGTCGCAAAGGACGTCGCACTGCTCCTTGTCGATCTTGATGCCGCGGGCAAGGACGGCCGCAAGCAGGAAGAAGCCGGCGCAGCCGATGATCATGTAGCCGCAGATATACAGAGGCACGGTAGCGGGCTGGGTCACGGCGTCGCTATTGCCGGCGGTCTGAATGAAGCCGGAGGCAGCAAGGACGATAGCCCACACGTTGACGGCGATAGCCTGGGCGATCTGCTGGCAGAGCTGCTGCGCGGAGCTGTAGATGCCCTCGCGACGACGCAGGGTGATGAGTTCATCGACATCGGGGATGTAGTTGAGCAGAACATCGGGCAGGTACTGGAAGCCGACGTAGAAGAACTTCCAGATGGCGAAGATGATGGGGTAGGCGATCATGGCGATGGCGACCGTGGAGGTGCCATTGATCTGACCAAAGGCGAAGTAGTTGTAGGCGATGATGCACGCAGCGCAACCGACGTTGGCCAGGTACCAAGACTTGTGGAAGCCCTTCTTGGCCATGAGAGCGACCCAGATGGCGGTGCAGACGATAGCGACGACCTTGCCAGGCATCTCCATCACGGACTCGTAGGACTTAGGAATCTGCAGGCAGTAGACGATGAAGAAGGACAGGCAGGCAGACCAGCAGGCAGCAGCGAGCTTCGTGGAGACCTGTGCGTACAGGACCTTGCGGAAGGACTTGTTGCGGAAGGTGGAGATTACGTCGATGAAGAACTTCTTGATACCCTCGCCGACGCTCTCGATCTTCTCCTGAGCGACCTCCTCGGGGGTGTGCTCCCACGTGGACAGGTACACACAAAGCAGCGAGATTGCCATGACCGAAGCGTTGATCGTAGCGATGATGAAGTAGCTGAACGGGTTGGTCTCGCCGAAGGTGCCAAAGCCGAAGCCCACAAGTGCAGCCATCAGGAAGCCGGCGGCGTTACCAAAGAGATGCTTGTAGCCGGTGAGGTACGTACGCTCCTTAAAGTCGTCGGTCATCTCGATGGTAAGCGGCGACAGGTTGGCGGTGCAGAACGTGTACGCGACGTTGTAGATCAGGTACAGCACAAAGTAGTACGGGAAGCCAAACGGCGTAGCCACGAAGATGAGCGGCTCGGCGATCATCATCGGGATGGCCAGCAAGATCCAGAAACGACGACGACCAAAGATGCGGCCAATCTTGGTGGCATAGAAGTTATCGGCCACAAAGCCCATCAGCGGGCAAAGAATAGCGTTGACATAGATGGCAAACGAGCTGATCAGCGCAGCCTCGCCTGCGGACAGGCCACACTCCGTGGACAGGAACAGCACCATGTAGCTGTGCGTAAAGGTCAGGGCACCGGAATTGAGCATACCGCCCATACCAAAGCCCAAGCGCGTCCAGAATGTGATCTTACGCTTTTTTCCAATCTTATTAGTCATCGAGCTCCCTCTCTTTTCTCGATTGTCTTGTAACAAGACATTTGAATCCACACTGACATCTGTCTGCCCAGCATTCAGGGTGAACGTTTAGTTAGATTATGCACGATTGCTTATGATAGGTGAACGTTCACTTGAATAATATCCTTGAACGGTCGATTTTTACCGCTGAACGGACACAATTGAGGCTCTAAGACCTATTGTCTGCTGGTAAAGGTGCCATGCTGGACACCCATGAGATAGGTGAACGTTTATCGTATTTTCCAATTTTTTCACTTAACCACAAAACGAAAACCCCGCCGGGAACACTCCCGACGGGGCCGACGACATAGCGCTACGCTTGGGTGCATTTGCCACTACAGGCAGACGCCGTCCTTCCAGATACTGATCTCGTGACAGCCACGGCGCTCGGCACTCGTGAGTTTACCGCTCGCCGTCTCCAGCACCAGCTGGTATAGATCGTGAGCAGCCTCGTCGAGCGTGCGCTCACCCGTGGCAATCACGCCGGCGTTAAAGTCCATCCAGTTGGCCTTGTGGTCGCACAGACGCTGATTGGTGAACACCTTGAGCGTAGGCGCCGGCGCGCCAAACGGTGTGCCGCGGCCGGTCGAGAACAGAATCACGTGGCAGCCGGCAGCCGTCAACGCCGTGGTGGATACCATGTCGTTGCCCGGACCGCACAGCATGTTCAGGCCGTGTTTAGTTGCCCGGCCGGCATACGGCAGCACGTCGACGATGGGGGCAGACCCGCCTTTTTGCACGCAGCCGCAGCTCTTGTCCTCGAGCGTGGTAATACCGCCGTCCTTGTTGCCGGGGCTCGGGTTCTCGTAGACGACCTCGCCGTGGCTAATAAAGTAGTCCTTAAAGCCATTGAGCATGTCGGAAGCGGCGTTAAAGACCCGCTCGTTCTCACAGCGATCGAGCAGGATACTCTCGGCGCCAAACATCTCGGGCACCTCGGTAAGCACCGACGTGCCGCCGCGGGCGACAACCATATCACTCACGCGACCGATCGTGGGGTTGGCGGTAATGCCCGAAAGACCGTCGGAGCCGCCGCACTTAAGACCAATAACCAGCTCGGAGGCCAAAATGGGCTCACGCTTGGCTTGCTTGGCCAGGTCTGCCAGCTCGGCCAGAATCTTGTGGCCCTCGATTTGCTCGTCGGCTACATCCTGGCAGGTGAGAAAGCGAACGCGCTCGTGATCGAAGTCACCGAGCTCGTCGAGCACCTGCTGGTGTGTGCAGTTCTCGCAACCGAGCGACAGGAACAGCACGCCGGCCGCATTAGGGTGACGCGAGAGCGCCACCAGCAGACGACGCGTCTGGACATGGTCGGCGCCGGTCTGCGAGCAACCGAACGGATGCGGGAAGTAGTAGACGCCCTCCAGCGAGCCATCGACCAGATCCTGGGCCTGTTCACACATGGCACGGGCGACTTCGTTGACACAGCCGACCGTGGGGATGATCCACAGCTCGTTGCGCGTCGCGGCACGACCGTCGGCGCGGCGGAACCCCATAAAGGTCTCGGGCTCAACCGACTCAACGACCGGATGCGTGGGGTTGTAGGTGTACTCGACCTCGCCCGAAAGGTTGGTCTTGACATTATGTGTATGAAGCCACTGACCGGGCTGGACATCGCCCGTCACATGGCCGATAGGAAGGCCGTACTTGATGACGTCCTCCCCCGCGGCAATCGAGCGCACGGCCATCTTATGACCCTGCGGAATATCCTCCGCGGCCACGACCTCGCCCACCCCGGGAACCGCGACGGCGGTGCCCTTGGCAAGCGGCGACAGCGCGACGATCACGTTGTCGGCCGGATTGATCTGGATAGTGTTCATTGCAAATGGTCCTAACCCTACAGGTTGAGCAGAAGTCGAGACGCGGGCACGCCGTCCCGCGCCCGCGTCTGCGCCGGAAATTTACGCCTGAGCGTTGGCGAAGGCCTGCTTGGCACCCTCGGTGCGCACGACGGCGAGCGCACTGACGACAAACTCCTCAAGACCGGCGATCTGCGTAAGGTCCTCGCCCCACATCTGCTCGTTGGTGAGCACGTCGTGCACCAGCTGGGCATCGTCGGCGCCGGCATGGGCGGCGTAGAAGTCGAGCACGAAGGCGTCATCCTGAGCGGTGTACTCGGTGCCGTCGGAGCGACGCAGGTGCAGGCCGTCGCCCTCGCGGGACACGAGCTCCTGCGTGTAGAAGGAGATGAGCGTAGCGAGGCTCGTCGCCAGGCACTTGGGCAGGTTGCCGGTCTCGGCAACGTAGTCCTTGAGCGTGGGCAGGTCGCGAGCGCGCCACTTAGCCGTGGAGTTGAGGCAGATGGAGAGCAGCGCATGATCGATAAACGGGTTGTCGAAGCGGTTTTCGACGGCGGCGGCAAAGGCCTTGCAGTCCTCGACATCCAAGTCGGCGGCAAGCGTCGGAATGACCTCGTCGTAGAGCATGGTGTTCATGAAGCCGCGAATGGTCTCGTCATGCATGCAGTCGCGCACGATATCAAAGCCGGCAACCCAGGAACCCGGAACGAAGGCGGTGTGGGCACCGTTGAGGATGCGGACCTTGCGCTTTTTGTACGGGGTGACGTCGGGAGTCACGAAGACGCCGGGGAGACCGGCCTTCACAAACGGCAGGCGCTCCTTGAGCGACTCGTCGCCCTGGATACCCCACATCTGGAAGGGCTCGCGCACGGCCAGGAAGGGGTCCTCGTAGCCCAGACGCTCGGCAACCGCGGCGGCCTCCTTAGGATCGCGGATGCGGCCGGGGACGATGGTGTCGACGAGCGTGGTGCAGACGGTGCAGTCGTTGGCCATCCACTGCGCAAACTCGTCCTCCCAACCCCAGTCGCTCACGTACTGGTTCATGATGCGCAGCAGCTCCTCGCCGTTGTGATCGATGAGCTCGCAGGCGAGCACGATAACGCCCGACTTACCGGCGGCCCAGCGGGCGTGAAGGACCTGGACAAGCTTGGCAGGGAAGCTCGCGGGCGGCATGTCGTCGGCCTTGCAGGACGGGTCGTAGGCGATACCGGCCTCGGTGGTGTTGGAGACGATGATCTCCAGGTCGTCGGAGACAGCGACCTCCATCATGGCGCGATAGTCGTCCTCGCGATACGGGTTAAGGCAGCGGCTGCAGGCGCTGATTACACGAGACTCGTCAACCGTGTTGCCGTTCTCCTTGCCACGCACCAGCACGGTGTACAGGTCGTCCTGGGCATTGATACCGTCGGCGAAGCCAAAGGCGCCACTGATGGGCTGCACCATGACAACCTTGCCGTTCCATCCGGTGGCCTCGTTGCCCATGTCAAAGAAGCGATCGACGAAGGCACGCAGGAAATTACCCTCGCCAAACTGCAGAACCTTCTCGGGAGCGTCCTTGGGCAGCAGGTAGCCCTTGTAGCCGATCTTCTCGAGCGCATCGTAGCTGATGTTCTCCATCTATGTCTCTCCTTAGATAACTGTTAGCGTGCAAGCAAAACGGGGCGCCGTGTGTGGCAACGGCGCTCCCGAGTTCGATGTGATTCGATGCGGGCTTAGGCCTCGACGGTGTCCAGGTCAAAGCCAAAGTAGCGGACCGCATTGTTGTAGCTGATGTCGCGCACGATACTGCCCAGCAGCTCCATGTCGGCCGGGTACTTGCCCTGCTCGACCCACTCGCCGATCACGCTGCACAGCACGCGACGGAAGTACTCGTGGCGCGGATAGGACAGGAAAGAGCGGGAGTCGGTAAGCATGCCCACAAAGTTGCCCAGCACGCCCTCGTTAGCCAGAGCCGTGAGTTGCTCGCGCATGCCGACCTCGTTGTCGTTGAACCACCAGGCGGAGCCGTTCTGGATCTTACCGGCGGTCGGAGCCTCCTGGAAGCAGCCCATGACGGTATCGATCATGGTGTTATCGATGGGGTTCAGGCTGTACAGAATGGTCTTGGGCAGGCCGCAGGTCTCCTGAATGGAGTTGAGGAAATCGGCAAGCTGGTCGGACGGCGTGTAGTTGGAGATGCAATCGTAGCCGGTATCGGGACCGAGCTTGGCAAACATGGCGCGGTTGTTGTCGCGCTTGCAGCCAAAGTGCAGCTGCATGGCCCAGCCCAGACGGACATACTCGCCGGCAACGAACTGCATAAAGGCAGTCTTGTACTTGAGGACCTCTTCCTCGGTAAGCGGCTCGGCAGCCAGACCCTTGGCAAAGATAGCCTCGATCTCGTCGGCGGTAGCCGGGACGTACATAACGTAGTCGAGTGCGTGGTCGGAGGCGCGGCAGCCCAGCTCGTGAGCAACGTCGTAGCGCTTGGAAATGGCAGCCTTCATGCCCTCAAAGTCGCTGACCTCAACGCCGGCAACCTCGGAAAGGTGCTTGCAGTAGTCGGCAAACTCCTGGCCGCGCTCGATGCGCAAAGCGGCATCGGGGCGCATGGCGGGAACGACCTGAACGTCAAAGCTGTCGTCGGCGGCAATCTTCTTGTGCCACTCAAAGCTGTCGGCGGGGTCGTCGGTAGTGCAGATCATGCGGACGTTGGACTGCTTGATCAGGTTGCGGCAGGTGAAACTGGCCTCGGCGAGCTTGGCGTTGGCAAGGTCCCAGACCTCCTGGGCAGTCTTGCCGTTGAGGACGCCCTCGTAGCCAAAGTAGCGCTTAAGCTCCAGGTGGCTCCACTCAAAGACGGGGTTGCCAACGCAGCGACCCAGGGTCTCGGCCCACTTTTGGAACTTCTCGCGAGCAGGGGCGTCGCCAGTGATAAAACGCTCGTCGACACCGTTGGCACGCATCAGGCGCCACTTGTAGTGGTCGCCGCCCAGCCAAACCTCGGTGATGTTCTCGAAACGCTTGTCCTCCCAAATCTCCTTAGGAGAAATGTGGCAGTGATAGTCGACGATGGGCATGCCCTCGGCAAAGTTGTGGAACAGCTCCTCGCCGGTCTTGGTGCTCAGCAGGAAATCCTGATCGTCCATGAAGTTTTTCATCAAACAACCCCTTTGTTTGCGGAGCGGGCGCACAATACGCTCGTCATCCTCTAGGTGAACGTTCACCATACTAATCCATTACGACTCAAAAGGTGAACGTTCACCTAACAACCATGGGGTGAACGGTAGGTTTTGCCCGTTCAACGGTTGCCGGAGCTGTGACTTGCATGCATTGCGGACCGGTTGGCGTCCCCGAACACCGAACTTGAGCGCTTTTGCTCAGGTGGGTCATGTCCCGACGTACATTTTTGGGAGTATTCAGCATTGGAGCGCGCCGTGCGCCATCCTCAGCGTCCTATTTGGAACGCAGATAGCGCCCGATCGGCATAAAAAGTGCCCCCGATGGCAAATTACGCCATCGGGGGCACTTAAAACAGTCGTTCTGTACCTCATTCAGGGCATGCCAATGCTGAATACTCCCAAAAATGCACGTCGCAAGAGGGGGTACCTGCTCAATCGGCTAAATACCCGCAAGTTCGCAGTAGCGGTCGACATTGCTGGCAAATACCATCTCGACGGCACCCTTCTGGACGGGCACCGTCGGGGTCCTTCCCCACAGCAGATAATCGCCCAGCGTCTTAGCGCCGCGATATGCCAGGCTCGTCGGGTCCTTATAGACAATATTGGTAAAGATACCGCGGCGCAAGGCCAGAGCACTTTCGGGAAACAGGTCGTTGCCGATCACCATGACCTGACCGGCCTTGCCGGTCGAGACGAGCGCGTCGGCAACCACTTCGGAACCAACGGCAAAAACGCTACAGATAAGTTCGGGGGCGTCCGGCGCACTCAAGCGCTTTTCGAGCTCATGCTCGAGTTGTTTGACTTGCGCATGGGCACCTGCAAGATCCTCAACCTGCCATGGAATATCACGTTCGCGCAGGTAATTGTGGAAGGCGCGGGCGGTTAGATAGTGCGAATCGGTATATGGGTCGCCTGTCAAAAGGAGCACGCGGGCGTCGGTCCCAGAAGCATGGACCAGGTTTGCCGCCTGCTCGGCCATAAGGCTGCCTGCCGTCGAATAATCGGCCAAGCTCGCACCCAAACGATTCAAATGCGGACGGTCGCCGTCGACAAGCTCAATCGTCACGCCCGCCTCGGCGATCTGCCCCAAAAGCTCAGTCGCACGATCGTCGCCCGGCGCATAGGCGAGCAAGCCATCAATCTTCTCGCCCACCTGCAGACGCTCGTCGATTTGCTCGAGTGCATCAGCGTAGCCGCCCACGCCAAATTCAACGCGCTCAACCGTAATGCCCCGGTCGATGACCTCCTGTTCAAAGCGATTGCAGCCTTCCCACAGGTAACGGAAAAAGTACGCTCCCTCGCGCGATGCGCGGGGCAGGCAAAACACCAGATTGATATCCTTGCGGCGCAGGCTTGAGGCACTTGTGTTGCGGTGATAGCCCATGGCCTCGGCCTTAGCGTTCACCTTGGCGCGCACGGATTCGCTCACGCCGGCCTTTCCCGTCAGGGCCTTGTGCACGGTATTGATGGAAACGCCAAGCTCGGCGGCTATGTCCTTCATGGTTACGCGAGCGCTCATGCGGTTACTCCGTTATAGATAAGTTGCCAATTAATAGTCCAGTTAACGATACCCCAAAAATACTCTTCGACTCGCCGTGCTCTCCCTCAAATGCACAAAGCGCCCCGCGAACGGATGCCCGCGGAGCGCTTGGATGTCCGGACCTTATTTGATACCGCGGCCCAAGTCTTCGGCGATTTTGTCCACGCCCTTAAGTGCGGCGCACGTCTTTTTGTTGGAGCAATGCCCGGTGCAAACGCCACCCTGAGCGCAGTCGGCGCAGGTGCCCTTGCGGTAGATGCGCACGCACACGGCGACAAACGCAATACCGATAACAGCCAGTACAACAACATCGATAGGTGCCATAGCAAGCCTCCTCTAGTTAACCATCACTTACTTTACCCCATTCTCCACCTACCAAATAGGGACAGGTTTATTTTGGTCGGTTTTATCTGCGGAAACGCCACATCTCCCCACCACATTGGTACAAGGCAACCTATCCGGAATGGGCGAAATCATGATCATAGAGCTCATCCCGCTGCCTCACTCAGCAATAAGGTTTACCCTGGTGCTATTTTTCTCGATACGATAGACGCCGACCTTGCCTGTAACGCCATAATGCTTTTTAAGTAGACCCATCTCCGCAGAATTGGACTCGATTACGATGAGCTTGTCATAACCCGACAGAAGGTTATCCATATTGGGCTCATAGAACGCGCATATGGCATCGGAATGCGGGGCAAACAAATAATATCGAGCCACATACGTGAAGTAGTACGAAGTCATAAGCCCATCGCGATCGGAACCGAACAGCAAATAACGAGTACCGTCTTCTTTACCCGATGCCGGCCAGCGATCACCGACGACATCTCGGACCGTCGCCGGAAGCGAAGTGTCGTATGTCTTTGCATTGAATAGCATGCCGTTGTATTCACTCGTCAAAAGGCCAAGCGACAAGGCGATGCAGCCCATTACAACCTGTTGGTATCGCCGCTTATGTAACGGCGTTGCGTGGCAGGGGGAACCATCGGACCGGAATTTCATCTGCCCCTCAAGCTCAACGGTAACTGCCATCGCCAGGCCACCGACAAACAATGCAATGATGCTGCAAGCATAACGATCGAATCCAGCAAGCCTCAAGGCCTCGTCCATTGGCATCGAGAAAATGTACATGGCGAGAATACCCACATAGTAAACAATTGTCATGAAATCAAGCGCAACCAGTGCGCGGCGCACATGTGTCAACTGATGCCCAAAGCGCCACCGAGCAGCCGCTAGCAATGCGACAACAGCCAAGTTGCCGAGCAGGAAACCGAGCGCAGGCCTGGTAGTTAAATCGATGGAGGTCGCAAAAAACGTCGAGACGACCTGCGCGATCTGGGCAGTATTCTTACCGCCGACCACCGCCGCGTGAGCAGCATCGCCCACATCGAACTTATTCTTGACGCCCGCGAGCGCCGTGGCCATGTGCCAACTCCACATCAGATAAGTGGAAAAACCCAAAACACCTGCGACGGCAGTTGCACCAAACCAGCGCAGGCGAGCGTTCCAGCTGCGATTCCTGAGAGCAACGTGTCCGCGCGCTAAATGGTAAGCGAGCACAAATGCAACGAATACGACGCCCGTCGACTTCACCACTATGAGCTCCGCCATCAACGGCACGAGCAACTTGAGCTCGCGGCGAACATCACCGTTATAACGATCCACGACTGCCCAGCACGCCATCGTGAGGACCGGGAGCACGAAATCAACCAAAAGGTTATTAATGCGAATCGTTACATTGAAAAACGTAAGGAGCGAGCAGCCAGCCCCTAACACCGCATATGGCAGAAACGAACGGCGATTGCGCACAATACCAAGAACAGCATAAAAACATGAGAAGATAAAGGCTGCCTGAACAACGAGCATTGTTCCCTCGGCATGGCCTAAAAACGTGCATGCGCAGTACAGCAGTGAAGTTGTGCCGAGCGGATAGTTGAAAAACTCAACGAGACCACTTGACGCCGTGGGGAAAGCCCCCGTCTCCAGCATGACCTTGAGCGCTATAGCCCAATGCGTAAAGTTATCGTAATGCTCGAGACGCGCCGACAGCAGGGGCCACAGAAAGATCAACATACCTAGGAGAAAACACGCGTCAGGGAGACCAAAGGGCAATCTAGCAAGACCACGACCATGGAGACAGGGCATTGCCGCTGCACCGGCGATGGCGCCCACCACAACCACCCCCCAGGTGGCAGGGGCAAGCGCGCCCACGATTCCACCGGCATACGTGACGACCCCCATGACACACAAGGCACACACGGGAGCGAAATGCACATCCGTCTCGGTCAAACGATGGATCCAATAGCACAGACCGAAGAGCGCTAGCAGGAACAGCGCCGCACGGCCGAAGGCAGCAATAATCAGCATGCAGCATCTCCTTCGACATGAGCAGAATCGTGACTGGTCCGCTCCGCATCCCGTGAATCGCCGCATCGATCGCTATCACGCCTGGAGCGGCGGCGGGATCTCCATACGCGGTAACGCGAAAGAAGCGCCCTTATCCTCATGCGGACAATACGCACGATATCGTCATAGGTGGTGTTCCAGCTATCAAGCTCCTCGGCGATGCCCGTTTCGCGATCGTACAGCAGCTGATCATAGATGCGACACTCCTCGAGCGAGCGGTGCTCGATTCGAAGCGCCGCGTACCACGACTCATCATCGCCACATTTGGATTGAAAGAGGCGCACAAGCCTACCAGAAACGCATGTGCAATAGCGACCATCTCCCAAGCGCACCGCAAAGCTGCGCAGCTCCTCGGGAAAGGAATCATCGATGCGCACGAGTACACCACCGTCTGACATGTTGATGGCACGCCCCGCGAAAACACCCACAGGGCCTTCGTCATCCGTCTCGTCCGAACTGCAATCGGGGAAAACGCCACCTTCGGCCACGGCTTCGCCGGTGCCCTCGGTTAGCTTCGACCACTCATCCTCAACCGGCAGCGCCGTCAGCACCGCAGGTTCGTCTACGGAGATGCGAGTACTCTTGCGCGGCATGGACCGACCACCCGAAAAGGCAATAGCATACAAAAGGGCAATCAAGTTGTAGCACAACCAATAGATGATCACGGAACTGTACACGAGCGCCATGCCATACTTTCCCCATGTAAATCTGATAATAGCTGCAACCGAGAGCACCACGAGCAACAGGTGTGGGAGCATGTTCCACAGGCTACCGCTGCGATTGGTCGTCTTGTCTTTACGCGTAACTTTGAACTTGGTCTCGCGGATACCGAGCGTCTCAAGAAATACGGGAATAATAAGTGATGGCGCCAGCGTGGTGTCGATGATTTGACTCCATTTCTGACTGCGAACATTGCTCGAAAGCAATTTCATAGACCTGCTATAAAAGAAATAGCTCGGCAGCCAAAAAATTAGTAACTGCCAGAGTGTGCAGTTAACCACTTGGAAGTCAAACAAGGCAAACATAATGGGCGCAAGAATGAAGATGATGCGGTTGAAGAATGACCACCAGTACAGAAAACTGCACAGATAGGTAATGCGCGCGGAAAAAGAAATCTTGCGGGAAAAGATGACACCCGTGTTTTGGATGCTCTGAATCACACCGCGCGCCCAGCGGATGCGTTGGTGCACCATCGAGCGCACATCCGTCGTCGAGAGGCCGTGAGCTTCGACCTTATCAGTGGCATAGGTAATATAACCCGCCATCTGCAGACGACAGCTCGTCTCAAAATCTTCGGTGATCGTATGATACGGAAACCCGCCAATCTCCTCCATACCGGCGCGCGAAATCACGGCATTGCTACCGGTGTATGCGCAGGCGTTGGACGAGTTGCGCATCTGGTTTACCTCGCGTGAGAAGAAATCTTGCTCATTAGGAATCTTGTCCTCGGCGTACAGATTGAACTGAAAAAGATCGAGATTATAGAAGCTTTGCGGCGTCTGAATCAGACCGACTTTAAGGTCCTCATTGAGTTCGTCCTCGGAACGATAACGCCATGCGCCGGTCGCGCCATCCTGAATATAGCGAGGCAGCAAGAAATAGGGCACGGTATCTACGAGAAAGCTGCTACGCGGAATCATGTCGGCATCGAACGTCGCGATCAGCGGTGAAGTCGTGTGCCTTAACGCGTTGTTGAGGTTGCCCGATTTGGCATACTTGTTATCCTCGCAGGGGATATAACCAATCCCAAGTTCAGCCGCAAGGGAAGCGACCTCTTTGCGGCAGCCATCGTCAGCAAAATAGACGTGCACCCGAGAACGATCGGGATAGTCCATGTAGGTACAGGCGTTCGCCGTCTTGAACAACACGTCAGTCGGCTCGTTGTGCGTAGCGATTACCACGTCAACGTCGGGATAGTCTTCGGGCAAGATTTTCGGCATAACGAGATGTCCGCTGTCGGCCTTAACCTTGCGGTAGTAAAGTTCGAAGGTCGTAAACGCGGTTACTGTCTCAGCGATGAGCAGCAAGACCGCAAAAACCATCTGGGGAATCCCCTGATCAAACGGCAGGGTGAACAGCAGACGCCATAGCAGATAGATGACCATAAGGACTGCAGTGACGATAAAGGTCGTCACATCGCGCTTCCATGCCCCCTGTTTTTCCACCACGCTTTTCTTGGCTTTCTTAAGCTCATGAACGTTCACGGAATCATCCCCCTATTCAAAGACCCATGACTGCTGGATACGGTAGTTAGCAAAGAACAATGCCGTATCAACAAACGGTTTGATGATGAAGACCGGTATGGGCAGTGCAACGGAAATCAAGAGGACGAGAGCTGCGCTCGCCAACATACAAGCTGCGCACAGGGCGATATAGCGGCAAAGGCTCCGAGAACAGCTGGAATTATCCGCTTTGAAGACGATATTTCGATTCAGCATATAGTTGACAAATGCCGAGACGACCCGCGCAACGACGGTTGCCCACACGATGGCTGCGCTGGTCGCGACACCATGCGACCATAGGAGTACGAGCGCAGAGAACAGTGCCCAATCCAACAACGATGTGCAGAGCGAAGAGAGCGTGTAGCGCGCAAACGCAGAGAATAAGACACCGAGCACGCGAAGCGAATCAACAACGGGACGGAAATGTGATGCCTCGTTGTCACCCTCGTAGACCGTGGTAATGGGAACCTCGAAGATGCCACCCGCACGCCGCGCCAGCACAAGCATCTCTGTCTCGAACTCATATCCGTCTCGCACCACAGCGAGCATACGGCGCATAAGCGACGCCGGAAGGCCACGTAAGCCCGTCTGCGTATCACTCACATCGACACCGCAGAGCACGCGCATGGCCCCAAGCATAAAATTGTTACCGAGCTTACTGCGCGCAGGAACGCCATTACCGTCAAATCGGCGACAGCCAAGCACCAACGAGTCCTGGTGCAGACCGAGTTCGCGCGCAACGGCGCGGATATCGGCAGGCAAATGCTGACCATCGGCATCTGCCGTGACGGCCCCCGCAACAGTCGGGACCTGTTCCAAGAGATAAGAAAAGGCAGTCTTGAGAGCCGCACCTTTGCCGCGGTTAAGCCCGTGGACAAGAACCGTAGCACCAAGCGCGCGGGCGCGGTCAAACACCACAGAACAGGACGCGCTGCTCCCGTCATCCACCACAACGATCGGTCCCGGCCATCCGAGCACGAGCTCCTCAAGTAGTGCGGCCAGCCGACCACTCGGCTCATACGCGGGAATCACCAAAGCTATCCTATTGTCGATATCTGCCATGATCAAATGGATTCTCCAACATAATGAATCGATTTGCGGACGTCGATTATAACGAAATTGCCTAGCGGTTAAAACAAAAGCCCGAGTGTCGCTGGGACACCCGGGCTCGTGGAAAGGGGTTAATCCTTATTCGGACTTAAGCGGAAACTGCGGCGGAAGCAGCGTTGGTCTCGTCCTCGTCGGTCCATGCATGCTTGGGCATGGGACGGAAGA
Source organism: uncultured Collinsella sp. (assembly GCA_902492235.1). Classification (GTDB taxonomy): domain Bacteria; phylum Actinomycetota; class Coriobacteriia; order Coriobacteriales; family Coriobacteriaceae; genus Collinsella. Next base: position 39,996 of record CABUKS010000004.1, read on the forward strand.
TCTGGAAGAGCATCGCAACCAGCAGCACGATAGCCACAACCGTCCAGAAGCCAAACTGACCCAGAACAAGCAGGTTGTAGAACTGGTTGATGAACAGGCCAATCACCCAAGCAAAGGCGCACTCGTAACCGATGGCAATCGCGAACCACTTGCCGGAATCCATCTGGTTGCGGATGGCACCCATGGCAGCAAAGCACGGAGCGCACAGCAGGTTGAACGCACCGAAGGCCACGCAAGCGCCCATGGTGGGGAACATGCCGGCAAACGCGGTCCACAGGCTCGGGTCGGTCTCGCCCGCGTCGGCAACGGACAGCAGCGAGCCGGCGGTGGCGACGACGTTCTCCTTGGCGACAAGGCCCGAGACGGACAGCGCTGTTGCCTGCCAGGTGCTAAAGCCAAGCGGGGCGAAGATCCAGGAGACCAGGTTGCCGAGCATGGCAAGCACGGAGTAGTCCATGAACTCCTCGGAGATGCCGTCCATCGCGGGCAGGTAGCCAAAGGAACCGTTGTAGCTACCAAAGTTGGACAGGAACCAAACCACGACAGTAGACGCGAAGATGACCGTGCCGGCCTTCTTGATAAAGGCCCAGCAGCGCTCCCACACGTGCAGCGCCCAAGAACGGATCGCCGGGAAGTGGTAGGCAGGAAGCTCCATAACAAACGGCGTCGGGCGACCGGCGAAGAGCTTGGTCTTTTTGAGCATGAGGCCCGAGGCGATGACGGCAAAGACGCCCAGGAAGTAGAAGAGCGGACTGATCCACGCGGCGGTGGTGGAAGAATCGCCGATGATGGAACCCATGAGCAGGGCGATGATCGGCAGCTTGGCGCCACAGGGAATAAACGTGGTGGTCATGACCGTCATGCGGCGGTCCTTCTCGTTCTCGATGGTCTTGGTGGCCATGACGCCGGGAACGCCGCAGCCCGAGGACACGAGCATGGGGATGAATGACTTACCGGACAGGCCAAAGCGGCGGAACACGCGGTCCATGATGAAGGCGACGCGGGCCATATAGCCGCAGTCCTCCAGGAAGGACAGCATGACGAACAGCAGGAACATCTGCGGCACAAAGCCAAAGATGGCACCCAGGCCGCCGACGATACCGTCGCAGACCAGAGAATCGACCAGGCCGCCGTCCTCGGTGCCGCCCGTCACAAGGGCGTCGTGCACCACGGTGGTGATGCCGGGGACATAGGGGCCGTACTGTGCCGGGTCGACCGAGTCGGCATTGTCGCCCGCAGCCTCGACGGCCGCGTCGTAGGCGTCGCGGCCCTGACCGAGCACATACCAGCCGTCGGTGCCGAAGAGCTGGTCGTTGGTGAAGTCGGTCACCGTGCCGCCCAAGGTAGAAACGGCGATGTAGTACACGCAGAACATGATGACCACAAAGATCGGCAAGCCCAGGATACGGTTGGTAACTACGCGGTCGATCTTCTCGGAGGTGCTCATCTTGGTCGGAGCCTTGGTGAGGCACTCATCGATGATGTGCGCGATAACGCCATAGCGCTCACCGGTGATGATGGACTCGGCGTCGTCGTCGCAGTCCTGTTCGCACTGGGCGACAAGCTTCTCCACGCGAGCAGCCTTCTCCTTGGTGAGGTTGATGAGCTTGCAGGCGTCCGCGTCGCGCTCGAACAGCTTGACCGCGTAGTAGCGGCGCTTGTTGGCGGGAACGCTCGCCGGCAGATTGTTCTCGATGTGGTCCAGAACGTCCTCGATGGAGGAATCGAACTTGTGCTCCGGCACCTGGCCCTTGGAAGCAGCGGACTTCTTGACCTGCTCGAACAGCTCCGTGATGCCCTTGTTCTTAAGAGCCGAGATCATCATGACCGGGCAACCGAGCTTCTTGGAGAGCTTGTCCGTGTCGATCTTATCGCCGTTCTTCTCGACCAGGTCGGCCATGTTGAGGGCAACGACCACGGGCAGGCCGGTCTCGATAACCTGAAGCGCTAGGTACAGGTTACGCTCGAGGTTGGTGGCATCGACGACTTGGACGACAACATCGGGCTCGCCGCTCATGAGGTAATCGCGCGAGCATTGCTCCTCGGGGCTGTAGGGGGAAAGCGAGTAGATGCCAGGGAGGTCCGTGATGGTAACGTTCTTGTCGCTTAGGAGCTTGGCCTCCTTTTTCTCAACCGTGACGCCGGGCCAGTTGCCAACGTAGCCGTTGGCGCCGGTGATCAGGTTGAAAAGCGTGGTCTTGCCGCAGTTGGGGTTACCCGCCAGCGCGACATGGATCTGAGAATCCGCCATTCAATCCTTCTTCCTTGTGTGCCTGCGCTGCTTTCTCCGCGCAGGCTGGATAATGTGCTTCAAAGTTGCTGCATTAAGTTAGAAAAACCTAACTTTATCTGCAGAAATATACGTCGTGAGCCCTTACTGGACCTCGACGACGGCGGCCTCCTCCTTGCGGATGGAAAGCTCGTAGCCGCGCACGTTAATCTCGACCGGATCACCGAGCGGTGCAACCTTCACGACCTTGAACGAAGTGCCCTTGATGAGCCCCAGGTCCATAAGGTGGCGGCGAAGCGCACCCTCACCGTGAAGCTTGACGATGGTGGAGCTCTCGCCCACCTTAACGTCACCCAACGTCTTCATCCTCTTGTCCCCCTTTCGGTTTTTATCAAATGCTGCGAACTAACCGACGGTCATGATGTGCATGGCGACCTTGGAATCGATGCCAAAGCGTGCGCCCAGCACAGTGACGATGATATTGGCGCCACTCGAGCTCACCACGTGGATTTCGCTGCCCTCGACAAAGCCGAGGTCCTTGAGGTGGTGCTTCATATCCTCATTGCCCTTTACACGAGACACGCGCACGGTTTCGCCCGCTTTTACCATCGAAAGCGGCATTGCCGGCATCTGCGGTCCGCAAGACATGAGTGGCTCCTAACGTCAGTTCGTCCTCAACATCGACGCGGTAAAAGTTAACCACGCCTATGTTCGCTTTAGTAAACTAACACGTGGTTAACTTTTTGGAAAGGGTCCCCATTCAGATTTCGAAAAAGTTTCCTATACGAAACAAAGGCGCCGCAAAGACTGTCTCTTTGCGGCGCCTTGCCATACCAATTGATGCAACAGAGGGGACTGCCCCTTTGTCACATTGTTGAGGTTAGAGCGAGAGGTTTCTGATCGACGTAACGCAGGAGGCCTCATCTACGCCCGAAACGCGGAAGATGATGTCCTCGCCGCACTCGCCGTAGAGAGCCATGAGTCCCATGACATCGCGGCCATCCGTGTGGCGATCGCCGATGCTGACTGACACGTTGCTACGATGCTTGGCAATGATGTCATAGAGCAATGCAACCGGGCGGGCATGTAGTCCCAACGGATCTTTAATCGTCTTTGTAAACTCGACCATGTCCCCTCCCGCGACATCGCACATCGGCCGGCAAAACCCAGCCACGTGGTAGTTATTGTAGCGTTAGATGCTTCTCGAGAGCTCCTCTGAACACCTCGTGGTCAAAAAGTGGCAAATATGAGTACTGTCACCAATTTAGTAGCAGCAAAATCGAAAGCAAATTGCCAACTTTGAGCGATTTGAAGAGGTTGAAAGCCGTCAAACGCCCTTTAAAGGGGGCTAGATAAATTGATTATGAGCCCATTTTCGCTCAGAGCAGGCCGAAAAATATGACACCTCTTTTGCAACAGTACTCATATTTGGCATTTTTTGACCACAGGGTCCAAAACATGTCTCAAAACACAAAAGGAGGGGCCCGAAGGGCCCCTCCTTAGGAAAGGGAATCAAGTTGTTCCTCAGCTGTGAATAAATCCCAGCTTCTACTCCATCATGTCGAGAACAGACGGACGCAGCTCGCTCTCGGCAGCCTCGGGATCGGTCTCGCGCAGACGGTTGATATAGCGGTTGTACCACATCACGGCAAGGCCCAGGAAGACAACCACACCGCCAACGTTGTAGACCAGCGTCAGCCACAGCGGCTGATCGAGCGGAATGGTGCCGCAGATAAGCACGAAGCAGAAGACCACAAGCAGGAATGCGGCAACGACCAGGCCAAAGCTGCGCGAGCCCATGCGGAAGTCACGGGGAGCGGCGTCGAAGTTCTTGCGCAGCATAAAGTAGGCAAGCAGAATCAGCAGCGGCGGGAGCAGAGCGGTGGCAGCCGTCATGTTGGTGACGATCATGAGCAGGTCGTCGAGGTTGCCGGAGCCCAGGGCCGGGATGATCAGGATGGGGACGACGATGGCGAACTGCAGCCAAGCAGCGCGGGCAGGAATGCCGTGCTCATTGAGCTCGACGATCTTGCTACCAAAGACGCCCTTGGGAATCTCGGTGAAGAACACCTTGATGGGAGCGGAGGTCCACATCATGAGGGAGCCCAGCGTGGCGGCGAGAAGGATCAAGCCGATGGCGCGCGTAGACACTTCCATGGGAATGCCAAAGTGGGCAAAGACAGCGCCGAATACGTCGAAGATACCGGTGGAGATGGCAACGCCGCCCTCGGGGATGAACAGGTTAACCAGCAGCGAAGCGCCTGCATACAGAAGGCCGATGGTCAGGCCGGCGATAACGACGGTGCGCACGAAGGCCTTGACGCCACCCTTAAGGTCGTTAAGGAACACGCCGACAGACTCAGCGCCGCCAACGCCCTGGATGATCCAGGCAAGCGTACCGAAGAAGCCCCACGCAGTTGCGAAGTTGCTCATGTCGGGAGCCATGTTAGCGGGAGTAGGAGCCGTAGCGAACTCAACGCCGCCAAAGGCAGCAGCCAGGGACAGCAGGATGAACACGGCGGTCAGGCCGAGAGCCGCGGTCGAACCGAAGGAGGAAATGGAGCCGATCCACTTAGCGCCCTTGGTCGAAACCCACGTGGCGATAGCAAAGACGACGATCTCGATAATGGTGATCCACAGCTGCGAAAGCTCGGCGTTGGCACCAAAGAACACGTAGCTCGCGTAGATGATGACGTTGGGCAGGACGGACGCAAAGAAGAACAGGTTAACAAACCAGTAGCTAAATGCCGTCAGGAACGCCCAGCGACCACCCATCGAGGTCTTAACCCATGCGTACACGCCAGACTCGGAGTCCTTGTTGAGGCCGACGAACTCGGCGGTAACCAGGGTATAGGGGACAAAGTACAAAAGCGTGGCGAAGAAGAACGACGGCGCAGCTGCCAAGCCGATGGCCGCGTTGTTGTTGATGATGTTCTTGATACCGAACACGGCGGCGACCGTCATGCCCAGCAGAGCGAACGAACCAATCGTTCCTCGTTTTTCAGAGCTCATAAGCCCTCCCAATCATCTATTAAATGTCATCTAAACCCGTCCGAGCTGCAAGTGCAAACACGGACGGCGCACCTGCTAAGGGGAATGGGGAAAAGGGAGTCAACAAAGCCATCCCCCTTAACGGCGCGAAGCAAACGTCCAGGCGGACGAATACTACTTGTTGGGGAAGGAATAACCTTCGACCGTCACGTGCAGTACCACGACGCGGGGATCCGCGGCATCGGCCACGACACGGTAGGCCTCGTCAATTTCGACGACGGCAACGCCGCCGGCGGGAATCGTCACGGTCTCCCCCGCCCCCTCAAAGCGCTCGCGATCATCGATATCGCTGTAAGCGCGGGTGCAGGTGAGGCCTGCCTTGGGGGCAACCTCGACGGTCAGGTCGCCGTCGAGCGGAGCGAGCACGGCATGGTAGCGACGGTGACCGACCAGGTCGGCGGTTGCGGCCTCGCGGGCATAGACCCACCAGTACACCAGCGAGTCGCCGATGGAGTACGCCACATCGTGCTGCAGTTCAGAAACGCCGTCGAGCGCCTGGCCGGTACGCATCCACTTCTTGACGGACTTCATCTGAGCGTCGAAATCGGCGCGCGAGTTAAAGACATGCATGGCTTATGCCTCCTTAATGGGTGCCAGCGCCTGAGCCAAATCGGCAGACGTCAGCGGTCGCAGGGACACCTCAAAGCTGAAGCTCTCAAAACGGGTGCGATAGGAATCGAGCACCTCGGAACCCCAAGAGTTCGAGCCAAGGCCGAGCAGCTGGTCGTTGATGTTAACCGTGACCGTGTCGCCCGGAACAAGGTCGTAGACGTGCTTGGCATTATCAATAGCCTCGCAGCTATAGGGCCATGCCGAGAACGAGAACGGGTTGGAAGCGGCGTCGGCCGGACGAGTCACCAGCACGCCATCACCGTGGCTAGAGCGCAGGGCAACCCAGCGGGTACCCTCGCGGTTGGCACAGTCCTGAGGCATAACGTAGGGCGTGAACATGTCGTCGACCGTAGTGCGGTAATGACCGACCGGGTTGGCACGCAGCGAGTCCGGATAGTTCTCGCCCGGGCCGTGGCCATACCACTCGACGGCACGATCGCAACCGGGAACCTCAAAGGAGATGCCGATGCGCGGGATAATGTCCGAATAGTCGCCGTAGGGCTCGCCGGAAACCTTGAGGTCGACGCGACCGCTCGGAAGCACGGTGTAGACAAGCTCGACGCGCATGCCGAACGCACGGACGGGAGGAGCAATGCGTTGGCTCACGGTAACGGCGACCGCATTGCCGTCCTGCTTCCAAGAAACCTTGCGGGTGGACGTCTGCATTACATCGATGAAGTTGTCCTTCCACAGGGAGTCGTACTCCTGGGCGTGGTTGTCGACGAGCGGATGCCAAAAACCAACCTGGGGGCCAGAGGCCATGACGTCGCGGCCGGATGCCTTCCACTCGCTCACGGTGCCGTTTACCTTGCTGAAGGTCAGCTCGCCGTTGAGGGAGTGAATGCGAATCTCCTGCTCGGTCTCCTCGACCGTAAGCTCAGGACGAGTGGGGGCCGCAATGGCCGGCGCCGGATGGTTTGCGATGGCAAACTGGTTTGCGCCCAGTTGGAACATCGGCTCGCACCAGACGTGAGCGGCCATGGTGTAGGCGCGCACGGTCAGCAGGGTCTCGCCTACCGCGGCCTCGCGAATCGCCAGCGGAAGCTGGACGGACTCGCCGGGGGCAACCGCACCGGGCATGAGCGTCTTGCGGCAAACCACGTCGCCGTCCACCAGGGTCTCCGCCGACAGGCAAACATCCTCGAGGGTGGTAAACCAACGCTTGTTGGTGACGGTCAGCTCGCCCGCCTCGGCATCGTAGGCCATGCGAACCGGGCAGATGACCTGACCATACTCAGTGAGGCCCGGGCTCGGCTGCTGCCAAGGGAACACCATGCCGTCGATGCAGAAGTTGCTGTTATTGGGGTAATCGCCGTTGTCGCCACCATACATATCGTAGGCAACGCCGTCCTCGGTCACAGCAGCCAAACCGTGGTCGCACCATTCCCAGATAAACTGGCCTTGGATGCAATCCCAGCGATCGAAGACCTCCTGGTACTCGGACAGACCTCCGGGGCCATTACCCATGGAGTGGCCATACTCGCAGTTGATGCGCGGCTTGGGGAACGGATGCTCACCAAAGTCGTTCATCTGCGACACACGGGAGTACATCGTGGAAATGACGTCGACGGTATCGGCGTTGCGGTCCTCCTCGTAGTGGACCGGACGACCATCGAGCTCGTGAGCCTTGGCGTACATCGCGCGGATGTTGCAGCCATAGCCGCTCTCGTTGCCCAGCGACCACATGATGATGCACGCGTGGTTGCGCTCCTGCATCACCAGGCGCTCAATACGGTCGACGTAGGCCGGCTCCCATGCCGGGTCGTCGGTAACCAGGGCGATGTTGCCGATATTCTCGAAGCCGTGGCTCTCCATATCGGTCTCGGCGACCAGCATGATGCCATACTCATCACACAGCTCGTAGAAGCGCGGGTCATTGGCATAGTGAGAGGTGCGCACTGCGTTGATGTTGTGCTGCTTCATGAGCTCCAGGTCGCGGCGCATGCGATCGAGGCCCACGGCGCGGCCCTTGTGATCGTCGTGATCGTGGCGGTTGACGCCATGCATTTTAAAGTAAGTGCCGTTGAGGTAGATATGATTGCCCTCGACCGTCACCTCGGCAAGACCCTGGCGATGCGGGACGTACTCGCTCACCTTGTCGCCGTCGTAGACCTCAAACGTAAGATCGTAGAGGAAGGGGTCCTCGGGATTCCAGAAGTGGGCATCGGTCACGCTGCACTCGGCATGGCTGTCGACGCACTCACCCGTAGCCACCACGTTCTCGCCATCGCTGAGCGTAAACACAACGCGGGAAGCGCCCTCGGCAACCGTATCGAGCGTGATCAGAGCGGCATCGCCCTCGCGGTGCGTGCGGAACCTAAAGTCGACCAGGTGCGCGGCGGGACGCTGCATAAGGTACACATCGCGGAAGATGCCCGAGGCCCACCACATGTCCTGATCCTCGATGTAGCTGCCATCGCTGTACTGCAGGACCTTGACCGCAAACAGGTTGTCGCCCTCGACGAGCGCGTCGGTCACGTCGAACTCGGCAGACAGGCGCGAACCCTTGGTCATGCCGATATACTGACCGTTGACGTACAGCTCGCCATAGCTCTCGATGCCGTCGAAGCGAATGATCTCGCGAGCGCCAGCAGGAACGGCGGGAAGGTTGACGATGCGCTGGTAGACGCCCGTGGGGTCGTCGGAGGGAACGAACGGCTGATCAACCGGGAACGGGAAACCCTCGTCGGTGTAGGCAAGGTTGCCATAGCCGTCCACCTGCCACAGGTGCGGAACCTCCACGTGATCCCACTCGGGCTTGTACGTGGAGAGTTCCTCGTTGGAGACGGCAGCGGGGCCCTCAAAGAGGCGGAACTGCCACGAGCCGGACAGCTGGACAAACCCGCGCGACAGCTCGCGGCTGTACGTTGCAGCAAGATCGGCGGTCTCGTAACCCATAAAGTACGCATGGGGTGCCAGGCGGTTCCTGTGGGTGAGCGCTTGGTTTTCCCAATCGTTAATGGCGTCCATGGTGATGCTCCTTCATCATCGTAGTGATTCTTGTGCAACCGGTTGTCCTTATCTTACGGGCGATGCAAAAAACTGTGCAACCGGTTGTCCGCTGAACGGTCGATTTGGCCGGGTTAACGGTGCAACCGGTTGTACAATCGCAACACTTATGTCACCCTGAGTATCGAAACTCAGCACAAGACATCGTTCTTAAGCTCGTAGGCAACCTCCACGCCCGCTGATATCTCACCCACACGAGACGTATTCGATTTCGGCTTGGTTGCAAAACGACACCGGTCACCGGATATCATGAACGCTGTTCAGGCGCACTATAGTAAGCTGTATCCGCACTAGCCCGTATCAGTGACAACATCGACCGCATTTTCCAGGAGACGCCATGACACAACCAGTTCGCACCGCACCTACGCTTGCCGAGGTTGCCGCAGCTGCCGGCGTGTCGCGCTCCACGGCATCGCGCGCCCTCAACGATTCGCCCCGCATTAGCGAGGAAACCAAAAAGCGCGTCCGCGCGGCGGCCAAGGAAGTCAATTTTGTCCCCAACGCTCGTGGCCGAGCGCTCGCTGTCGGGCGCACGGAAATCATCGCCGTGCTCGTGACCGAGCCTCTGAGTGAACTCTTCAGCGACCCCACCTATAGCGAGTTTTTGAGCGGCATTACCGAGGAACTGTCGGAGTCGTCCTATCTGCCCGTTATCTTGCAGGCGTCTTCTACGCATGAGCGCAACCGCGCACGCGAGCACTTTGAGCGCCGCTCGTTCGACGCCGTGATCGACGTCTCTCCCTACAAAGGCAGCGAGCTGCTCGAGGTGCTGCGCGAGCTGGGCGTACCCACCGTGTTGTGCGGCCAGCTCGAGGGCCACCCCTATCGCGATGTGTTCTCGACGGTCTACTCTGACGACGAAGAGGGCGGACATTTTGCGGCACTCGCCATGAAGGATCGCGGGCGCAAAGATATCGTCGCCGTGTTGGGACCGCAAGACAACCCCGCTGTTGTCGACCGCCTGCGCGGCTACCGCGCCGTCTTGGGCGAAGACCTCCCAGACGCAAACGTTATCTATACCGGCTGGAACAGCGGAGACGGCTATCAGGCCATGCACCAGATCCTCGCGCGCGAGATTGCTTTCGATGGCGTGCTCTGCGGATCGGACCGTATCGCGGCTGGCGTCATCACCGCACTCAACGAGGCAGGCCTATCCGTTCCTGCGGACGTTTCTGTCGTCGGCTTCGACGATCACGAGATTGCGGCGCGCTGCGTCCCCGCGCTCACGACCGTCCGCCAGCCCCTGCGCGAAGAAGGACACATGGCCGCCAACATTGCGCTCGACATGATCAAGGGTGCCGAGCCCACCACCACCGTCATGCACATGCAGCTCGTTCAGAGAGACTCGCTATAAGAAACTGGGGCAGGCTTTCCGCCAAACAGTTGTTGCGGAAAGCCTGTCCCGTTTGAGCGCTCATTCTGGGGCACAGTTTCCGTTAGACAGCTCAACCGGAAACTGTGCCCCATTATTTTGCCGAATACTGGGTCGCGCTTTCCCAGAGGACCCCCTTTGGGAAAGCGCGACCCCTTCTGGACGCAAATTCCGGGTCGTAGTTTCCGCGACGCCCAGTCGACCTATACCCTCGCAACCTCGGCGTATAAAAAACGAGGGAAGACACACGTCCTTCCCTCGTTGCAAGCAAGATGTAGCCGCTCGCCTACATCAGGCGCAGGCTGACGTCCTTGAGCTGGGCGCCGCTAACGGCACTCGGGGCGCCCGACATAAGGTCGGAGCCGCTGGCCGTCTTGGGAAACGCCATGACGTCGCGGATGGAGTCGGAACCGGCGAGCAGCATGCACACGCGGTCCAGGCCCAGAGCGAAACCGCCCATCGGGGGCGCACCAAACTTGAGGGCCTCCATGAGGAAGCCAAACTGAGACTCGGCGCGCTCCTCGGTAAAGCCCAGGAGCTTGAGCATGGACATCTGCATCTCGGCGTTGTGGATACGCATACCGCCACCGCCGGCCTCAAAGCCGTCCATGACAAAGTCGTAGGTGCACGAACCGGCCGCCAGCGGATCGGCCTCGATCTTGGCGATGTCGGTCTCGGTCGGCAGGGTAAAGGGCTGATGCTCGGCAGCATAGGCCTTGCGGTCCTCGTCCCAATGGAACAGCGGGAAATTGACGACCCACAGGAAGTCGTGGCCCTCGCGCTTGATCTCGAGTGCGTTGGCCATGTGCGAACGCATGCCGCCCAGGATCTCGTCGGAGAGCAGGCGCGGGCCGGCGGCGAACATCACAAGGTCGCCGGGCTCGACGTCCATGCGCTCGCGCAGAGCGGCCATCTCCTCGTCCGAGAAGAACTTGACGATGGGGCTGTTGATGGAGCCGTCCTCGCGGAAGGCGATCCATGCCAGGCCCTTGGCGCCAAACGTGGAGGCCACGCCGGCGAGCTTATCGATCTTGGCACGTGCCCAGGCACCGGCGCCCTTGGCGTTGATGGCCTTGACGACGGAGCCCTCCTCGTTTGCGGCAGTCGCAAAGACCTTGAACTTGGAGTTGGCAAAGATGTCGGTCAGGTCGACCAGGTGCATGCCATAGCGGGTATCGGGCTTGTCGGAGCCATAGGTGTCCATGGCATCCCAGTAGTTCATACGACGCAGCGGCGTGGGCATCTCGACACCCATGCGGCCGAAGGCATCGGCAAGAACCTCTTCGAGCGCGCTCATGACATCGTTCTGGTCCACGAAGGACATCTCGATATCGACCTGAGTGAACTCGGGCTGGCGGTCGGCACGCAGGTCCTCGTCGCGGAAGCACTTGGCAACCTGGTAGTAGCGCTCGACGCCACCGACCATGAGCAGCTGCTTCAGGAGCTGCGGGGACTGCGGCAGGGCGTAGAAGTTACCCGGCTGGATGCGGCTGGGGACGATGAAGTCGCGGGCGCCCTCGGGCGTGGACTTGAACAGGGAGGGCGTCTCGACCTCCATGAACTCACGGTTGTGCAGCGCCTCGCGAATGGCAAAGGTGAAGTCGGAGCGCAGCTTGAGGTTGGCCATCATTTCGGGACGACGGAGGTCCAGATAGCGATAGCGCAGGCGGGTGTCCTCGCTGGTCTCGATGCCGTCCTCGATCTGGAACGGCGGGGTGACGGACGTGTTGAGCACCTCGGCGTGGTCGGTCAGGACCTCAATCTCGCCGGTCGCGAGCTTGGTGTTGGTGGTCTCCTCGCCACGGGAGCGCACGACGCCGTGGATCTTGATGGGCCACTCGGGACGCATGGTCTCGGCGATCTTAAAGGCGTCGCCGTCGGAGTGCTCGGGGTCGAAGGTGAGCTGCGTGATGCCCTCGCGGTCGCGAAGGTCGCAGAAAATAAGGCCGCCGTGGTCACGGCGACGGCTCACCCAACCGGTGAGGGTGACCTCTTCGCCCACGTTCTCGCGGCGAAGCTCGCCGCAGGTACGGGTGTGCATGGAATGCTCGTCGATGGGACGGGTCTGGCTCATACCAGTGATCCTCCTTTATGGATCTGTGCCGCCCCGTGTCGTTCCGGGCGGCGTCGTACAGATTTGCCCAGCCTGCGTAAACCGCGCAGCCAGACATGGCGTTCTATCTTATCGCACCTGTGTCGATGTGCCGCGGAAAAGTGGCTCCTGCCCAAAGACTTGACGGAGACGAAACAATTGATGCGTCGCGGCACCCGTCTGCACGCGTCACGTGCGACAATATGCCCCAATAAAACAGCACTTGGAAAGGCCCGTCATGACTGCACGGCTCATTGTTATGGATATCGACTCCACGCTCATCAACCAGGAGGTCATCGACCTGTTGGGCGAGGAGGCCGGCGTAGGCGAGCAAGTGGCGAAGATCACTGAGCGCGCCATGCGCGGCGAACTGGACTTTAAGCAGGCGCTCGAGGAGCGCGTGGGGCTGCTTGCCGGCTTGGACGAGAGTGTGTTCGAGCGTACCTTTGAGCGCGTGACGTTTACTCCTGGCGCGCTGGAGCTTGTGCGCTCAGCGCACAGCAAGGGCTGGAAGGTCGGCGTGGTAAGCGGCGGCTTCCATGAGGTGGCCGACAAGATCGTGGCCGCCGCGGGCATCGATTTTTGCCTGGCTAACCGCCTAGAGGTCGTGGACGGCAAGCTCACCGGTAAGCTGGCGGCAGACATCGTGACCAAGGAATCCAAGCTCATCCAGCTGCTGGATTGGGCGGTTGAGTGCGGTGTCGACATGGCCCACACCGTCGCGATCGGTGACGGCGCCAACGACATCCCCATGATTCAGGCCGCGGGCACGGGCATCGCGTTTTGCGCCAAGCCCAAGACGCGCGAAGCCGCCCCGTTTGCCATCGATGAGCGCAACCTGATGCTCGCCATGGACATCATCCTGCGCGACTAGTCGATCCTTCTAACAAGAGAATCAGTCTGTCCTATAGTTTCCGAACAATTTTGTCTTAGTGTTCGGAAACATACCCTTTGAGTGCTAGACTTTGCGCCGTCGAAGGGAACATATATGGATAAGCGAGATCTTGAGCAATTGCTGAGCGATGTTGCCGGCGGAGTAGTCACCCCGGCAGTCGCCCTCACGCGCCTCCAGACGGCGCCAACCGCCGATCTGGGTTTTGCGCAGCTCGATCTTTCGCGCGGAGTGCGCCAGGGAGCCGGCGAGGTTGTCTACGGTGCCGGTAAAACCGCCGAGCAAATTGCCGCCATTATCAAAGCATTACTCGATGCAGGCCAGGAGCGCATCCTGGTCACACGCTTAGATGCCGAAAAAGCCGCGCGCACCGCTGAGCTTCTCGTCAGCGACATCGACCTGGGATATGTCCCGGACGCACAGCTCGCCCTCGTGGGCGGTAAGCCCTCCCCTACCGGCAACGGACGCATCGTCGTCGCCTGCGCCGGCACGAGCGACCTGCCCGTCGCCGAGGAAGCCGCATTGACGGCCGAATTCTATGGCAACGAGGTCGACCGCCTCTACGACGTGGGTGTCGCCGGCCTGCACCGTCTACTCGCGCATGCCGAGGAGCTTGCCCAGGCACAGGTGGCCATCGCCATTGCCGGCATGGAGGGCGCACTGGCGAGCGTTGTCGGCGGCCTGGTGAGCTGTCCGGTCATCGCCGTTCCCACCAGCGTGGGTTACGGCGCGAGCTTTGGTGGCGTAGCCGCGCTGCTCGCCATGCTCAACTCCTGCGCCAGCGGCGTTTCGGTCGTCAATATCGACAACGGCTTTGGCGCCGCCTACCAGGCAAGTCTTATTAATCATCTGAACGCCGGCACGTCTCGCGCCCGTTAAGGAGCATTTCATGTCTAACCATCAGCACACGCTTATCATCGACGGCACCTCGGGCATCAGCGGCGATATGACCGTCGCGGCCCTGCTCGACCTGGGCGCCAGCGAGGAGCACCTGCGCGAACAGCTCGCCACACTGCCGGTCGACGGCTTTACGATCGCCGTCACGCGCGTAAACAAGCATGGCATCGACGCCTGCGATTTCGACGTTCAGCTGGCAGAAGAGCTCGAGAACCACGACCACGACATGGCATGGCTCTACGGCAACGAAGCAGCTGCCGAGCACACGCACGAGCACGAGCACCACCATCATGACCATGACGAGCATGAGCACTGCCATGAGCATGATCATGAGACCCACGGCCATGGCCACGAGGGTCACCATCACGCCCACCACCATCACCACCGTTCTTTGGCGGACGTCACCGCCATCATCGACGGCTCGCAGTTAAGCGATGGCGCCAAGCGTCGTGCGCACGCCATCTTTACCGCGCTCGCCGCCTCCGAGGCCAAGGCCCACGGCAAAACGCCCGAGACCGTCATGTTCCACGAGGTAGGCGCCGTCGATTCCATCGTCGACGTCTGCTCTGTCGCCATCTGCCTCGATGACCTGGGCATCGAGGATATTGTCGTCGAGTCGCTCTCCGAGGGCCACGGCACCATCCACTGTGCCCACGGCCTCATGCCCATTCCCGTCCCCGCTGTCGTCAACCTGTGCCAGGCGGGCAATATCGCCCTCACGCCTGCACCGGTCGCCGGCGAGCTCGTGACGCCCACGGGCGCCGCCATCGTCACCGCGCTGTGTACGTCCGACCAACTGCCCTCACGCTACCGCATCGAAGCCGTCGGCTACGGCGCTGGCAAGCGCCCCTACGAGGGTTGCTCCGGTACGCTCCGCTGCCTGCTCGTTCACGCGGACGCATAGCCATGGATGCCCGCAAGGCAAAAAGCCGCGCTGCCATCGTTTCGGCGTTCTCCGAGCTGCTGCGCGAAGAGGACTACGGCAAGATCACCGTCGGCGACATCATCGCGCGCGCCCACGTAGGCCGCGCGACATTCTACGGCCTCTTTAAGAGCAAAGACGACCTACTGTCCGAGCTCGTGAGCGACATCTGCACCCACGCCCTCGACGACGATGGTACGCCGCTCGACGACCCACTCGTGCAAGTCGAGCATATCCTCAACAACCTCTGGGAACGCCGTCAGGGCGTTCGAGCCCTCGTAGCCGGCGCCGGCTCACGCGTCTTCGCCGACTGCCTCCGCAAGACCATCATGTCGCGCGCAGCCGAAACCGTCCCCGTCGACCCCGCAGGCCCCGCCGCCACCATGGACCGCAGCTTCTTACTACACCACATAGCCTCAAGCTTCGTAGGAATGGTCCAATGGTGGGCCTGGCACAACTTCCAAGCAGCCAAAGCCGACGTAGCCAAAGACTACCTATCAGCCATTAAGCCTCTCTTCAACTGAGTAAACCCCTCATCCCAAAGTTCCGACCTCATCTCAAAGCGCCGCCCCAACCCAAAGCACAATCCATCCCAAAGTGTCGACAGAAGCCCAACGCCCCTACCAGCAACAAGCCCCTCCCATCCAAATTCAGATATATATTGGGTTGCTTGTACGAACGCAACAAAGATCCCGCAGCTGTCCGCATGGGGTAACTTCCCAGCGCATTCCGCAGGACGCAAAAAGGCTCGCCGCACGAAGTGCGCAGCGAGCCTTTTTGCATGTCCGAGGACGCGCTGGGAAGTTACCCCATGCGGCCAGCGGACAACTATGTAGCCTCAGACTAGAACATGCCCAAGAAACCATGCACAAACAGCGCGGCCAGAGCGGCACCGACAAACGGAGCGATGCCAGGAACAAGCAGGCCATACTTCCAGTTGTTGTCGGCCTTGTTCTTGATCGGCAGCACCTGATAGGCCATGCGAGGACCAAGGTCACGAGCCTGGTTCATGGCGAAGCCAGTAATGCCGCCCATGCCCATGCCAACAGCCCAAACGATCAGACCGACGCAGATAGCGAGCATCAAAACGTTCTCGCCGGCACGGCTAGCGGTAGCCAGGATGGCGCTGATGAACACAAAGGTGCAGATAGCCTCGCAGAAGAAGTTGCGGGCATAGTTGGTGCCCTCGGTGGTGGGGTTGGTCGAGAAGATGTTGCGCTGGGCAATAGGGTCGACGACGCCGTCGGAAGCCTTGAACTCATCGGCATACATCAACCACGCGATCACGGCGCCCACAAAGCCGCCGAGCATATCGGCAATCATGAAGGGGATGCAGCTGCTCCACGGCACCAGGCCCACGATGCACTGGGCAAGCACCATGGCGGGGTTCATGCACACGGCGCCGCCAAAGATAAACAAGGCGACCGAGATGCCAAAAGACCAGGTGGTGATGGCAAACATGTGGCCGGAGCCCTGATACTTGGTGCCCTTAAGCACGGTATCGCAGTGCACGCCCACGCCAAAGATGATCATGAGGGCCGTTGCGCCGAATTCGCAGAGGAGTTTGGTAAGCATAAAACCTTATCTTTCTTGTCGGTTATAAACGGTTCGTTTAGGCCGCGTACTAGTGCTGTGCGACGACAACGCCCAGGCCATCGGGAATGACGGCCACCTTGGCATCGGCACCCTTCATCTCAAAGGCGAGCTTGAGCGCCTCATCGAGGGTGTTGACCGGCGTCATGTGCATATCCTTGATCATCTGGTGATCGCACAGGTCGGTGACCATGATCACAGGGTGATGCGCCAGGATGCGGGCAAAGATCTGGCTCGTCCACTGGTCGGGCAGGGTCTCGTCCTTAGGACGGTCGATGCAGGCACGCTCAAACTCCGCCGGATCGTTGTCGGCGATGTTGTGATAGAAGCCCTCGCCACCGTGACCGTCGGCACAGCCGGCGACGTCGATGATCACACCGCCCTCGGGAAGCGTAGCCTCGGCAGAGCACATGCCCTTCACGGCCTGGTAGATGTTCTGGTCGAGCGGGTAGCCGCCGTTAGTGGTGATGGCAATCTCGCACTCAACGGGCTCAACGCCGGCAAGGCTCTTCACGAACTCACAGCCGGCCTCGTGCGCCTTGTGAATGTCGCCGGCAAAGGAGCCGATGACCTCGTGCTTGCCGTTGAGCACCACGTTAAGCACAAAGGCAAGGTGAGCCATCTCGGCAGCGGCAAACATGTCCTCGCTCACGTGGTTGTGGCACAGGTTGCCGGCACGCGAGTGGGAATCATTCACAAACTGACCGTTGTGGTTGTACATGATGGTCTTGTAGCTGGCGATGCCAGGCAGGACGGACTTGCGGCTACCAGAGAAACCGGCAAAGAAGTGCGGCTCAATAAAGCCCTCGGCAAGCAGCAGATCACAATCGGCGGCAATCTTGTTGATGATGCACTCGCCACCAGAAGGCAGGGTGCCAATCTTTTTCATCATGCTGTCGTCAGTCGCGACGTGCATAACGATTTCCTCGTTGGCAACAATCTCCTCGCCATACTTGTTGACGAGTTCCTCGTGCGTCGACGGACGGTGCATACCCGTAGCAACCAAAATACGCACTCGAGCCTCGGGCGCAGCGGAATGGATGTGATGCAGCAGAATAGGCATCGTCACACGCGAGGGAACGGGGCGCGTATGATCGGAGCTAATAATGACGATATCCTTCTTGCCAGCACAAAGCTCCTCGAGCGAAGGCGAACCATAAGGGTTGGCAAGCGACTCCTCTACCAGCTCTTCCTGCGATTTCGTGGTCTTAAACTCGTTTTGATGACCTTCCATCACACCCGCGAAATTCTTATCCTCGAGCTCCAGATGCAACGTCTTGTGGTCAAACGGTAGTTCACATTCAAACAATGACGAGCGCCCTCTTCCTTTTCAACTGACACACTAGATAAACCGTTGGAAGAATACGCCGCTCACCGAAAAACACCACCGTCCACCGACTCATTAACACAACGTTCATATTTGACCCACAACAAAACGGCCGCGACCCCAAACGGGACCGCGGCCGCTACAGTCGTAAGGCGAGAAGCGCACAATTCTTCTCCTCAGCTTTAATCCCCGAAGACCGAGGACGAAGGGACCCGATGGGTTTCCCTCTGAATGCATTCCGCAGCACGAAGCCCCCCTATCCACAGCTCCGAAGGAGCAGGATAAGGGGGCTTCAAGTGCGAGGACGCATTCAGAGGGAAACCCATCGGGTCCCGGTGAGAGCCACAGGGCTATCGATTACCCCGTGTTCTGCAATCCTGCCGAGACGCCGGTCACAGTCGAAAGAATCAGGCTCATGTACTCGGCCTTCTTCTCCTCGGCCATCTCGTCCTGGTTCATACGCACCTCGCGAAGGGCGCGGACCTGGGCGATGGACAGGGCGTCGACGTAGGGGTTACGCACGCGAACGGCGCAGCCGAGCACGCGGCGGCGCTGCAGCGGCCACTCATCACCGACGATGGCAAGGACCCACTTACGGGTGAGCTGCATCTCGGTAAAGACCTTCTTGGACAGATCATCGCGGTCGCCCAGATGCAGATACATCTTGGCGATGCGCTGATCGGTCTTAGCAATCGACATCTCGATGTTGTCGATAAAGGTGCGGAAGAATGGCCACTCCTGGTAGGCAGCCTTGAGCTGGTCAAGATCGCCCAGCTGCTCGCAGGCGGTGCCCAGGCCGTACCAAGCGGCCAGGTTAATGCGCGCCTGGCTCCAGCTGAAGATCCACGGAATGGTACGCAGGTCATCGAGCGACTTGGCGCCCAGACCGCGCTTGGCGGGACGCGAGCCGATCGGCAGCAGACCGACCTCGGTCAGCGGCGTCACGGTCGAGAACCACGGTGTAAAGTCCTCGGTGTTCAGCAGGTCCAGATAGCGTTCGTGGCTTGCAGTGTTGAGCTTCTCGGCCATATCCCAGAACTTCTGCGTGGTCTCGGTGTTGGTCTTCTCGACACTCGGGGCCGACTGCAAAAGCGTTGCGGCGGCAACGGACTCAACATGGCGCTGAGCCAGCGTGCGGTTGCCGTAACGGGCAAAGATGACTTCGCCCTGCTCGGTGAGCTTAAAGAAGCAGTTGACCGAACCCTTGGGCTGCGCCAGCACGGCCTTGTTGGCCGGGCCGCCGCCACGGCCCACGGCACCGCCGCGACCGTGCATGAGCACCAGGTCGATATCGTTCTTCTCTGCCCACTTGGCGATGCGCTCCTGCGCGGAGTGCAGCGCGAGCATGGCCGTGGTAGGACCGGCATCCTTGGAAGAGTCGGAATAGCCCAGCATGACCTCCATGCGGCGGTTGGTCTGGGCAAGGCGCTTTTGCACCACGGGCAGCGTAAGCATCTGATCGAGCACGTCGACGCAGCCCTCGAGGTCCTCGAGCTGCTCGAACAACGGGATCACGTCGAGCTCGGGGACATCCTCCTCGTGTGCAAAGGACAGGTGCGCCAGCTCAAAGACGTCGGCCACATGCTGAGCGCTCTTGGTAAACGAGATGATGTAGCGGTGCGCCATCTTCTTGCCGTAGCGCTTTTGGATGGAGCCGATAGCGCGGAAGGTATCGATGACCTCGCGCGTCATGGGCTGCAGGTCGCCATGGATACCGTTCTCGTGGATATCCTTAAGGGCGCGGGCATGCACCACGGAGTGCTGACGGAACTCCATCTCGACCATATGGAAGCCGAAGGACTCGACCTGCCAGATGATGGTTTGGACCGGGCCGTAGGCAGCACGGACGGCACCGCAGGCGGCCAGCGAACGCTGGACGACGCGCAGGTCATCCAGGAACTCGTCGGCGCTGTGGTACATGGTGTCGGTGATACGACGGACGGTGGCGTTCAGGCGGTCGGCCATGACGAGCATGACGGCGCGATGCGGCTCGTGCTCGGAGATCAGCTCGGCGCGGGCCGTGTAACGAGGGCTCATCTCGACCTGATGGTTCCACAGGTTAATGAGCTCGGCCGACGGCTTGCTGTAGGTAGCCTCGAGCGTGAGGTTGCGGCCGATGTGGCGGCACTTGTCCTCGAGCTTGAGCACCATGTGCGTAAAGTACTTGGCGGCGACCTCACGGCTCACCTTGGCGGTGACGTTGGGGTTACCGTCGCGGTCGGAACCGATCCAGCTGCCGGGATGGAAGAACGCCGGGCACAGCGGCGGCACAGTACCGGCCTTGTCGCCCAGCACCCAATCGTCAAAACGACGATAGATAACGGGGATAACGTCGAACAGCGTGTTATCGAAGATGTCGATGATGGTATCGGCTTCCTCGACCGGCGTGGGCTTCTTGAGCGCGATGGGACTCGTACGCACCAGGGCGTCGATCTCCTGCAGCATATGGCGCTCGTTCTCCACCAGGTCGGAGCCGCCCAGACGCGGACGCTCCTCCAGCAGGTTGGAGATACGGCGGATCTTGCCCTCGACGGCCTTACGACGGGCCTCGGTGGGATGTGCGGTAAAGACAGGGTGGAACTCGAGCTTGTCGAGCAGCTCGTTGGCACCCTCGACACCCAGCTCATTCACCAGCTGGTGATAGGCAACGGTAAGCTCGTTGGCAGGATCGACCTCGGTATCGGTCGACGCACCGGCCTCGCGCTCGCGCAGCTGCGCCACACGGTAGTTCTCCTCCGACAGGTTTGCCAGATGGAAAAAGCTCGTAAAGGCGCGAACGATGACCTGCTGCTTATCGAGCGGCAGGCTGTCGATCAAATCGACGACCTCACGAAATGCCACGGCAGTGGGCTCGTCGGCGGTGGGCACGCCCTGCTCGTCGACGGCTTCGTCGGCAGCGCAGGTGCCGGGGTTGCCGGCATTGACCACAATCTCGGCTGTCAAAATCTTGTCGAACAGGTCCGCGATCTCGGGATCATACTCGCTAAGCACACGGCGCTCCAGGCGCAAGAACAGCGCCAGATTGTCGCGCAGCTCCTCGGGGATCTCGATCTCGGCGAGACGCTCCCTGGACTCGGCATTCGAGCCGATTCGGTTAACGAGGCGGTTGACCACGGCAGCGACGCGCGCCGCGGCTTCGGGTACAGACTGGTTGCTTAGGTTCTCAGCCACGTTTCCTCCCATTCCTCCTTCTATGCACGTAACATGCGGTATTCATTATAGGCGCTTGAGAAATACTTTCGACACTGATTGCGCTTTACCACACAAAAGTATTTTCTGCATTGCAAAGGTTTTTGCCCTAAATGGTCGTATTTCTCGGTGGGCGGCATACGTAAACGGGGGCATTCCGCATAAAAGCGAAACACCCCCGTAACAATCGCTCTCCATGAGCAGGGCACGTTAGCAGGCCCGAAGCTCAAAAAGATGCGCTACAGGCGCTCGCGAACCGCCTCGACGACGTTGTCCAGATCGGCGAGCACCTCGTCATGGCTCTGCATGTCGCGCACTTTGACCTTGCCGGCGGCAAGCTCGTCGCCACCCAGGACCAAGATGAGCTTGGCGCCTACCTTATCGGCTTGCTTAAACTGGGCCTTGAGCGAACGACCCTGATAGTCGGCCTCGGTCACGATACCTGCGGCGCGAAGCTCCTGCGTAATGGCAAAGACGTTCTGACGCAGCTCCTTGCCGGCGTTGGCGACATAGACGCACGGGGCCTCATCGGCACCCAAATCGCTGCCAAAGGCCTGCAGGGCCAGCAGGGCGCGCTCAAAACCGACAGCAAAGCCGACGCCCGCCGTGGGCTTGCCACCCTCGAGCTCGACCAGGCCATCGTAGCGGCCGCCGCCGCCGATGGAGCCGACGCCGGCGCCAGGGGCCTCGACCTCAAAGACAGTACGGGTGTAGTAGTCCAGGCCGCGCACCAAGGTGGGATCCTCGACATACTCGATACCGGCGGCATCCAGATAGCGCTTGACCTGCTCGTAGTGCTCGCGGCACTCATCGCACAGGTTGTCACCCATCAGCGGAGCCTCGGCCATGATCTCGCGGCAGTGGTCGTTCTTGCAGTCGAAGGCACGCAGCGGGTTGAGCTCGGCGCGCTCGCGGCACTCATCGCACATCTCGTCGGCGTGATCGAGGATGAACTGCTTAACCTGCTCGCGATAAGCCGGACGGCACTGGGCGTCACCCATCGAGTTGATGAGCAGACGAAGCTTGGAAAGATCGAAGCCCAGGCGCTTGTAGAACTCCATGAGCATGATGATGCACTCGGCGTCTGCCGCCGGATCGGGAGCGCCGAGCCACTCGATGCCCACCTGGTGGAACTGGCGCAGGCGGCCCTTCTGGGGACGCTCGCCGCGGAACATGGCCTCGGCGTAGTACGCCTTAAACGGCGTGGAGCCCTGGGGCACCAGATTGTTCTCGACGACGGCGCGCACCACGCCGGCCGTGCCCTCGGGGCGAAGTGCCAGGCGCTGCTTGGGCTTGAGTTTGGTGTCGGTGCCCTCGGTAAAGACGCGCTCCAGGTTGGCACCGCTGAACACGCGGAACATTTCCTTGCGCACGACGTCGGTCGACTGGCCGATACCGTGGACAAACACGTCAACCTGCTCGATCGCGGGCGTCTCGATGGGTTTAAAACCAAACGGCTCGAACACGCCGGCCGCAATCTGCTGCATCTTTTGCCAGGCGCGCATCTCGGCGCCGATAAGGTCGCGGGTTCCCTCCGCCTTCTGTGCCTGCATGGGCAAACACCTTTCTTTTGTATCGCGTCATAGGTAGTGGACATTATACGGCACAAAGCAGCAACGCGGCGGCGCGCCTGACCGAACGAGGGTATGGGGACTCGTTCGGCCAGACGCGCCGCCGCGGACGAAGCGGACAAGCGGCGATGCGCTTTGGCCTACCTACTCCCCCGCCACGCTCGCGCGCAGCTTGGCGGCGATGGGCTCGGATGCCAGCAGGAACACGAGCATGACCACGGAGCACGCCAGGCACACGATCCAGGTGCTCGCAAAGGAGCCCGTGGCATCGAACAGCACGCCCGAGACAATGGCGCCCACGGTGCCGCCGACCATCTCGAGCGAGGTAATGGTGCCCGTGACCTTACCGAGGTCGGCCATGCCAAACTGCTCGGACGCGGCGATGGTAGGCGTGATGGTGCCCATGCACGTTCCGATACCAAAGCTCACGGCAGCCACGATGGGACCAAGATCGGTCGCGGGGAAGCACAGGGCGACGCAGGCGATAATGCACGCAATGGAGCCAAGGATATTGCCAAAGCGCAGACCAAAGCGGTCATAGATCGCACCGAGCGAAATCTTGGCGATAACGACGGTGACCATGTAGGCCGAAAGCACGGTACCTGCCCACATGGGATCGTGGCCGCCCGTGACGATCTTGGCGCCGTTGACGGTAACACTCGTCATGTTGGTGACCTGGTTGGGCAAGATGGCGCCGTTAACGAGACCCATAAAGAGGAAGGCGACGACGAGCAGCCAAAACGCCGGGCTCTTCTTGATACGAGACCAGCCGACGCTAACCTCGGGCGCCGTGTGCTCGTCCTTATCGCCAGCCGTCGAGACGGACGGATCGCCCGGGTTCTCGCCGAGCGGCTTAAGGCCGATCTCGGAAGGCTTGGTGCGGAAGGAGTAAGCCGTGATGGGCAGTGCCGCCACCATGCAGACGGCAGCGAGTACCAGGAACGCAGAGCGCCAGCCCACACTCACGATAAGAGAGCTCACGATCGGCGAGAGAATGGCTCCGCCAAAGCCCGAGCCCGAAAGTGCGATGGAAATGGCAAGGCCGCGTTTAGCGGTAAACCAGTTGGCGGTCACAAGGCTAATGAGCAGACGGGTCGAGGCCACAGCGAAGCAGCCCGAAACGGCAAAGAGCACGTAGACCTGCCACAGCTCACCGACAAAGCTCATGCCGGCAAGCACCGCCGAGGTAGCGATAACGGTAAGCGAGCCCAATACGCGGCCACTCACCTTATCGGCAACATGACCGATAACGAGCGAACCCACGACACTCACCACGGTGGAGATGGCATTGGAGACGTTGTACTGCGCAAGGGAAATACCCAGGTTGCTGACGATCAGCGGCTGGAACAGGCTCATGCAGTTGACGAAAATCGTGTAACACGTGGCCATGATCACGAAGCCGGAGGCCACCACGAGCCAGCCGGGGAAGAACTTACGCTGCTGGGGCATACTGCTCCTTTTAGACAAACGAATAGCCTGCGCCGGGCGCCGGTAGTGCCCAAGATTGCCTTGAAAGACAAGGGCATAGGCCTTACGGCCATGCCCGCAGGCTTGAAAGGCAAGGTTGGGTGCTACCGGTGGTCGGCGATATAGCCCAAAGCGACGGCGGTATAGGCCGCGGCACCGAGCGGCAGCTCGGCATCGTTAAAACGTGCCTTGGGATGGTGCTGGGCAAAGTGTTCGTCCGTGTCGGTTACGGCCGCGCCCACGGTAAAGTACGCACTTGGGATCTTGCTCGAGATAAGCGCGAAGTCCTCACTCGCCATGGCATGGAAAAGCGGCAAGAAAGCCGTCTTGGGCAGCACTGCGCCCACGTAGCCAAGCGACGCCTGAGTCATATCGCTGTCGAGTACAAGCGGCGGAACATCCGAAAGCGTCTCGATGGTCGCCGGCGTACGATAGGTCGTAGCAACGCCGTTAACGACCTCCGCGATGCGGGTCTTTAGGTGAGCCATGAGCTCAACATCAAAGCCGCGCAGCGTTCCCTCGAGCACGCAGGTGTCGGGGATGACGTTGGCCGCCAAGCCGCCGGCGAACTTACCAACGGTAAGTGCGACTTCCTTGGCCGCCGGCACCTCGCGGGAGATAAGCTCCTGGAGCGCCAGGTGCACGTGGACGCCGGCCGTGATGGGGTCGATGCAGATCTCGGGGCTGGAACCGTGGCCGCCCTTGCCCTGGAGCGTGATGCGGAAACCGTACACACCCGAGAGCGCCGGGCTGCCGTAGAGCACCAGGCCAAGCGGCGACTGGCTGTTGACATGCATGGCAAAGGCCGCCTGAGGGCGCGGGTTCTCGAGCAAGCCGTCGGCGATGGCGGCGCGGGCGCCCTCGAAGGTCTCCTCGCCCGGCTGGAACAGCAGTTTGACGGTGGCATTGGCGTCGATGAGCTCGGCCTCGCGGGCCTTGAGCAGGCGCGCCGCACCAAGCAGGGCCGTCGCGTGCATATCGTGACCGCAAGCATGCATGCAGCCATTGGTGGATGCAAAGGGCTCGCCGGATTCCTCGACAACGGGCAGGGCATCCATATCGCCTCGGAGCATGACGACCGTTCCGGCCCGCTCGTCCTTGCACGTGCCATTGCCCTGAGCGGCCGCGGCCGCACCGGCACCGATCAGGCCAACGACGCAGGAACCGTCGACGAGCGTGGCAAACGGGATGTCCATCTCGGCCAGGCGCGCTTGGATATACGCAGAGGTCTGCGGGAGGTCGTTACCAAGTTCGGGCGTCCGATGCAGATCGTGACGCCATGCGGCAAGCTCATCGGCAAAAGTTTGAGCCTCTTTGACCAGACTGTCGCCAATGGCGGCTTGCGCCGCCGCGGTGGCCTTGGGCGCTGATTGCGGTTGAAGATCGGACAGTGCTGGTGCCATAGATGCCCTCCAGTAACGTTTTTGCAGCAAGCACTTTGATAGCGTAAAGTGCAAGGTACTACTTTAAGGGCGACGCATAAAAAATGCCGCCCCGGGAGGCGGCGCAACAAATTGTTTACAATTGCGGACGCGGCTTTCGACGCAAAAAATCGAAATGCGTCTCGCTCAAGATAATCGAAAGAAAGATGAGCGCGAAGCCGGCGAGCAGGCGCGAGGTGAGCGCCTCCCCCATCAGCAATACCGAGAACAGGACACCCGAAGGCGACTCCATCGAAAGGAGCAGCGAGCCCGTCGAGGCTGGAACGTGCGCCAATCCAACGTTTTGGATGAGCAGCGCCACGCACGTGCAGCCCACCGAGAGGAAAACAGCCACACCGATAAATTCCGGCGTCCATGCAGAGAGGGGCGCCTGAGTCTCGAATAGCAGCGACGTGATTAAACTCAAAACGCCATTGCCCACAAACATCCAAAACGTGATGACGTTGATGTCCATCTTGCGGCCGTACTTGGCGGTCACCGACATCTGGATGGCAAAGAAGACCGCGCCGCCCAGCGTAATGGCATCACCGATGTTGAACTCGACGCTATCGAGCGCCACCAGGCCAATGCCCGCCAGACAGAGCAATGCGGCACCCAAGTTGTAACGCGTGAGCTTTTCGCCGCTCAGGAAATAGCTCGCAAAGGGCACAAGGATGCAGTACGTACCCGTCAAAAACGCGTTCTTGCCCGCCGTGGTCTGAGCCAGACCGACCGTCTGCAGGGCGTAGGCGGCCCACATAAGTGTGCCCATGCCAAGCCCGACGATCAGGTTGCGGGCGTTGAGGTGCGCGATGATGCGCTTGTGGAAGATGACAAACATGACCAACGCCGCAGGCAGAAAGCGCACGTAGAGCAGTTCAAACACTGGAATGGTGCCGAGCGCGTCCTTCATAGTGGTAAAGGAGTAGCCCCAGATAATCGCCACCGAAAGCAGCAGAACTTTCCAGAACAGCGGCGAGCGAGCGCCGGCGCCCCGGGGAATACCGCCCGCGCCCAAATCCTCACGGGCCACAGGGCCATCAGGCATGTTTTCGATTTCGTTGGCAGCGTATTGGGCCATGGAACATCCTCACACTCAATCTGGGCGTGGTGTCCGCACGCGTATGGCTGCGTGCCGCCTCATGGTCAAATAAAAACGGGGCGCACCGGACCCCCGGCACGCCCCGCTACTGTAGCAACAACCAGCGTTGCATCGCAATCCAGCCCACTAAAGTACCGACTTGGATAACCTCGATGTTCCGACGGCGTTTACGTTGCTGAACTAAATCAATTTGGTTGACTCCAGTTTTTCGATGATCCAGTCGTTGGCTTTGATGACCGGGCGGCGGAAGACGACGCCCAGTGCCAGCGACGGAATCAGATAGCTCGCCAGAATGCCTAGCTCAATCCAGTACTCCATGTGGTACGCACCGGCCATGGCGGCATGCATGGCGTTGATGCCGTGGGTGAACGGCAGGAACGGATAGATCGCCTGGAACACGGGGCCGGTCATCTCGATGGGGAACGTGCCGCCCGAACCGCCGACCTGCATGACCAGCAGCACGACGGCGAGCGCCTTGCCGATATCGCCAAACGAAACCGTAAGCGTGTAGACGATATTGGAGAACACGAGACTCGCGACCCAGCCCGCCAGCACAAACTGCAGCGGGTCGTCGCACTGGATGCCAAAGAACAGGATGTCGCCCGCACACACGAGCGTTGCCTGCAGCAGGGCCAGACCGCCAAAGAACAGGTAGCGGCCCAGGTAGATCTCGTGCAGGCGCACGGGGATGAGCTCGTTGATAAGCTCATCGTCAACCGAGACCTTCATCATGGCCGCCAGCACGATCGAGCCGACCCAGAGCGACAGAATCGTGTAGAACGGTGCCATGGCCGAACCGTAGTTGCGGATCGGATAGACCGGCTTGCGATCGAGCGCGACGGGGCCGGAAAGCGACACGGCCAGACCCTCGGGATCATTGCCGATCATCGTCTTGATCGTAGCGAGGTCATCCGACATCAAGGCGCCGTCGAGCTCGTCCTTAAACGCGCTGATCTTGTCCGACGCCTCGCCTAGCTGATCGGAAGCCTTGTTGACCAGCTTGGCGGCCTTGGAGAGGCCCTTCGCCAACGAGCCGGATGCATCGGTGAGGCCGCCTACGGCGCTATCCAGGTCGCCCGAGATGCCATCAAGCGAGTCCAGAATGCCCGAAACCGTCTTCTTGAGCTCCTTGGCCTTAACCGAGAACGTGGAATCGTAATCGGATTTGGCACCCGCGATGCCGGCCTTGGCATCAGCGATGGCCTGATCGACCTCGGCACGCGAGTTGTTGACCTCGGCCATGCTATCGGAGAGAGACTTCGCGGTAGACGCCAGATCCTTGGCATTGTTGCGGTACTCAACGGCGATTCTGCCCAGCGACGTCGCGGCGGACTTGAGGCCGTCCTTCAAATTCTCATCGCTCACCTGGTCGGCAAGGCTGCGGAGCTGATCGGCCATCGCATCGATATCCTTGGCGCGCTCATTGAGGGCCGCAGCGGCATCGTTGAGTTGGGACACCGTAAGGTCGACATGCTGGTTTGCGGTGTCGAACGCCTTCGCGAGCTCGGCAGACACATTGTCGAACGAACCCGCACTTCCATCGATTGCGGCATCGATGGCATCGTTTGCCGCCTTAAGCGCTTCTTTGGAATCATCGATGCCGCTTTTGGCATGTTCCATGAGCTGCTTTGTCGACTCATCGACGGCACCGGTCTGCTTGAGCATGCCGCTCGCCGACGTCAGCGAATCGGACGTGGAGCTCAAAATGCCCGCCAGCGACGAAGCATTTGCCTGAACGTCTCGCAGGTCCTCAATCGAATCGCCAAGCGTCGAGGACAGGTTGGCGATAAAGTTGCTGACCTGGTCGGTGCTCATGTAATCGAGCAGGCTGGACACCGTCTTAAGACCGATGCTCGTAATGGTCTCGGTAAAAGTTTCGTTAACCTGGCTCTGAACGGCACTCGAACCCTTCTCGGTCACGATCTGCGCAATGGCGTTGGCCTTCTGGTTCTCGTAAAACTCGATATCGGCGTGTTTCACGTCGGTCGAGAAAAGCGTCATCATGTCAGCGCTAAACGTTTTGGGGATAACGACGGCAGCATAGTACGCGCCCGACTTAACGCCCTCGATAGCCTTTTCGCGATTGTTGAGCACAACCCAATCGAAGCTCTCGTTGCCGCGTAGGGTGGCGGTCACGTTTTCGCCCACGTTAACCTCGACGGGGATCAAATCGCTCTCGTAACCCTCATCGGTGTTGACCACGGCGATCTTAAGATTGCCGGTGTTGCCGTACGGATCCCAGCTGCCGGCGATGTTAAACCACGCGTACAGACACGGTACGATAATGAGGCCCATCACGACAACCAAGCCGATCACGGAGCGAGACACGTTTTGGACATCGCGCTTAAACAGATGCAGGATGTTCTTCATTTATGCCTCACCTCCTTTGGAGTGCTTGCCAAGCGCGGTGGTATCTCCATCATTTGTGGCTGTGCTGTCGCTGCCCTGAGATTTATGGTGCGAGCCGATATGCGGCAAGCGGCCCGTGGACTGATCGCCGCCCTTGGCACCACGCTCGCTGGCGTTGAGGCCAAACATGTGGCGGGCGGCAGGAATGGCGGCCGTGTGTTCGCGCATCTCGCGACGCAGGTCCTCATCCGAAAGCGCCGAGATGCGCATCTGGGTATTGAGGCTCGCTCGGATATATTCGATATTGATCAGCCAGCCGCAGATGGCAATAACCGAGATGATCCAAATGACAAGCAGGATGATCTTGCCGTTATTGTCGATATCGAGAACCGTCGACAGGACAAAGAGCAGGACCTGAACGCCCACCACGGCGGCAAAACCGCCCTTGATGTAGTACGGGTAGCGATGTTCAAAGGCGACCGCATGATCGAGCAGTTCGCGACGGTACGAATCGGAATCGAGCATGACGCGCATGGCCGTGCGCAGCGAGTAGCGCTGGCGCGGCAGGTCGTTGGACTCGCAAATCATCATACCGGTCGTGGAGAGCTGTTTATCAAAGAGCAGGTTAAGGTTGAGCAGCAGCGGACGCAGCTGCAGGCCGATAAAGAGCGCCACGATCAAGAACACGCCCAGAATGCACAGGTTAAACAGGTAGTTAAACGAGTACATGCCGCCGACCGTCTCGCGCAGCAGATTGATGCCGTAGGTAAAGGGCAGCAGTGGGTGCAGCCACTGGAAGAAGCCAGGCATCATCTCGATGGGGTACATGCCCGATGAACCCGGAATCTGCACGATAACCAGAATGACGCCGATTGCCTTGCCGATGTGCTTAAACGTAGTGGACAGCGCGTAAATGATGTTGACGTACGTAAACGAGATGGCGATGCCGCCCAGCACGAACAGCAGCGGGTTGACGCACTGTACGCCAATGACCAGATCACCCACCGTAACGATGATGGCCTGCAACGCGCCCAGGATCACCATGAGCAACCAGCGGCCAAAGTAGCCTTGGCGCGCCGTAAAGCTGCCAACACCTTCACGGTCGACCTCGAGCTTGTAGATGGCGATGAGCACATAGCCGCCCACCCAAAGCGCCAGATTGGTATAGAACGGGGCAATGCCCGAGCCGAAGCTCTTAACCGGATAGATCGACTTGGACGCGAGCTCAACCGGAGATGCCATGAAGTCTGCGACGTCATTGACGTCGACGCCCATCAGGTCGGCCAGCTCGCCCATGGACTCGGAGGTCTGTAGCGCCGCGATGTCGTTGGCGGCGGTTGCGAGCTTGTCCTGGACCTTGGCAAGCGAGGAATCGGTCTGGGACAGCGTGGTCTTGGCCTGGCCGAGCGTAGCGTTAAGCTGCGAAAGCGTACCGCGCGCGCTTGCAATCGTGGGCGTGAGGCCAGATACGATACCCGTCAAATCACCCGAGACGGCGGCAAAGGAATCAAGCGCGCTCGAGGCCTTCGGCAGCGCGTTTTGACCCAGGTCCGTCTGGGCCTGGCCAAGGTTGGTCGCACCGGTCTGAATTGCGTTATTGATAGCGTCGCTGGCACCCGAGACAGCCGCGGCGTCATTCGCCATGGCGCTCGACTGCGCGGACAAACCGTCCTTGATGCTCTGCAACTTCTCGTTCTGCTCACGGAGCGTATTGATGGTCGATACAATGCGCGCGTCAATTTCCTCGGAACCTGTCGACGTGTCATTGGCGAGAATCTCCAAGTGCCCGATAACGGCCTTATTGTGGTCGATCGTCGCTTGGAGAGACTCGAGCGAGTTGTCGATACGGGTGGTCGTAGATGTGACCGTGCCCGTCAGCTTGCCGATGGCAGCGTTCGCGGAGGCCGACGTCTTGGTGAGCGCAAGGCTGCCTTCCGAGAGCGCCTTGGAGAGCGAGGCGATAGAGTTGCCCGCCGTGGTGCGAGCTTCACCCAGCAGGTCGTTGCCCTGAGAGATCGCTTGCGTCAGTGACGGCGCCTGACCCTGCATGCCGGCAAGTGCCGCATCAGCCGAGGCGATAGCGCCACTCGTCTTATCGATGGCGGCATTCATGTCGCCAATCGAATCGCGCACCTCGCCCAAGGTATCGGATGCCTCGGAGACAGAACTTGCCAACGAATCCTGAGTCTGGGTTGCCTTGTCCTTTAAATCGACTCCGGCATCCTTGGCAATGCTGGCAACGGTCTCGCCCACCGTGGAGACAAATTCCGAGTTGATCTGCTCCTCGATGGTGCTTGCACCGGTGTCGGTAACCTTGGGCGCAATAGCGCTCTTCTTCTCATTGACGTAGTACGTAAGCTTGGGCTGATGGTAGTTACCGTCGAGCATCGAAACCAGGTTATTCGAGAAGTTCTTGGGGATTACGATGGCCGCATAGTACTCACCGCTCTCGACGCCCTCCTTGGCATCGGACGCCGAATCGACGAAGGTCCAGCCCAGCTGATCGTTCTCCTTGAGCTGATCGACAACCTGGTCGCCCGCGTTGAGCTCGCCCACCAAGTCGTTTTGGATGCCCCGATCGTTGTTGGCGATGGCAATCTTGATACCCTGGGTGTTTCCGTACGGATCCCAGTTGGCCACGATGTTGTACCAGGCATACAGCGAGGGAATAACGCACACGCCAAGGGTAACCACCAAGGCGACGGGGTTCACAAGCAGTCGCTTAATGTCGCGCTTAAATATCGCAAAGGACACCTTTGCATTGGATAGTTTGCTGCCGAGACTCACGCTTGGACCATCCATCCTGTCGTTAAATCGAATCGTACTATCGACAACCATTGTACGTAGGCGCTTTAGCGTCTCAGAGCACAATGGTATTGAGTTTTGCGGGTAGCAATATACTACGAAGACAAATTAACGTACAGTTGTACAGTATCCTAAATTTCAGCAGGTCACAAAACCACAACCCGCACAAATTAGCAATCCGAGCAGTCATTGGGGACGTCCTTAAACGACCAGTCAAACAAGAACGCCCCCAATGACTAGTTTGGACCACGGTAACGTCGATGTTTTAGCAATGCCAGCGAGCGGGCGCCAGAGCGAACAAATTGGCATGAAAAGAGGACGGCATAGACCTTCTGGTCATGCCGTCCTCTTTGAATGACAAGTTGTCGCTCTGGCGCCCGCGCAGCGTCGACTGGTCCGCCGTTCGTTAGAACGGCGGAACTGAGGGCAGCGTCGAGCTGTTACGCGGTTTGGTAAAACCGCGTAACTACCTAATTACATAAGCTCACAAACAGCCGCCGCGAAGGCTACGGGGTCCTCGGGGAGGATGCCCTCGACCAGCAGGGCCTGGTCATAGAGCAGGCCGGAGTACTGCTTGATCTTGTCGGCGTCGCCTGCCTTCTGAGCAGCGACGAGCTTGGCAAAGACCGGGTGCTTGGCGTTGAGCTCGAGCACGCGCTGACTCTTGGGCATGCCGTCGGGCGCGCCCTCGGGTCCCTTCTGGAGCACCTTCTCCATCTCGAGCGAAAGTGGGCCCTCGGTGGTGATGCAAGCGGGGGCATCGGTCAGGCGCGCGGAGACGGCAACTTTCTCGACCTTGTCACCGAGCGCCTCCTTCATAGCGCTGAAGAGGTCCTCGTTTTCCTTGGTGGCGTCCTCGGCCTCCTTTTTCTCGTCCTCGGTCGCCAGGTCAAGATCACCGGTCGCGACGTTCTTGAGCTCCAGATGACGATCCTCGACCTCGGGCTCGGCACCGTCGGCCACAGCCTTCTCGGCAGCCTCGCGGGCAGCATCGTCCTCGTAGATCTTGGGCATATCGGCGGCAACGTACTCACGCATAGCCTGGAACGTGAACTCATCCACATCCTGCGTCAGCAGCAGCACGTCATAGCCGCGGTCGAGCACGCCCTTTACCACGGGCATCTTGGCCAAGCGCTCGCGCGAGTCGCCGGCGGCGTAGTAGATGGCCTTCTGATCCTCGGGCATGCCCTTGGCATACTCGGCCAGGGTAATCATCTTCTGTTCCTTGGCAGACCAGAACAGCAACAGGTCGGCGAGCTCATCGGCCTTCATGCCATAGCTCGAGTAGATGCCGTACTTAAGACCGCGGCCAAAGTTCTCAAAGAACTTCTCGTAGGCCTCGCGGTCGTTGTCACGCATATCCTCAAGGTCGGCGGTAATCTTCTTTTCCACACGCTTGGCGATGGCCTTGAGCTGACGGTTCTGCTGCAGCGTCTCGCGCGAGATGTTGAGCGACACGTCGGCGGAATCCACGACGCCGCGGACAAAGTTGTAGTAGTCGGGCAGCAGGTCGTCGCACTTCTCCATGATCAGGACGTTGGAGCTGTAGAGCGCCAGACCCTTCTCGTAGTCCTTGCTGTACAGATCGAACGGCGCGCGTCCCGGCACAAACAGCAGGGCGTCATACTCGAGCGTGCCCTCGGCGTGGAAGCTGATGGTGCGCGCAGGATCGTCAAAGTCGTGGAACGTGGACTTGTAGAACTCGTCGTAGTCCTTCTGCTCGACATCGGAGCTGCGCTTCTTCCAGATCGGTGTCATGGAATTGACGGTCTCGAGCTCCTGGTAGTCCTCGTACTCGGGCTTGTAATCGTCGCCGGCGTCCTCGGGCTTGGGTTTCTGGCGGCTCTTGGACACCATCATCTGAATCGGGTAACGCACATAGTTGCTGTACTGCTGAATCAGGCTCTTGAGGCCCCACTCGGTCAGGAAGCGATCGTAGGTCTCGGCCTCGCCCTCGGCGTCGAGCTTCTCGTTCTCACGCAGCGTCAGGATGACATCGGTGCCGTGCTCGGCGCGCTCGCCATCTTCGATGGTGTAACCCTCAAGACCATCAGACTCCCACACGTGAGCGGCGTCCTCGCCATAGGCGCGGCTGACGACCTTCACGTGGCTGGCGACCATAAAAGCCGAGTAGAAGCCCACGCCAAACTGGCCGATGATGTCGACATCCGAACCCTGCTGCTCGGCGTTCTCGGTCTTAAACTCCTCGGAGCCGGAATGGGCGATGGTGCCCAGATTGCGCTCGAGCTCCTCGGCGGTCATGCCAATGCCGTTATCCGAGATGGTAATGGTGCGGGCGTCTTTATCAAAGGAGACGCGAATGGCCAGGTCGCCCTGGTCGATCTTGACGCTCGGATCCTGCAGGCTCTTAAAGTTGAGCTTGTCGACGGCGTCGCTCGCGTTAGAGATAAGCTCGCGCAGGAAGATTTCCTTATTGGTGTAGATGGAGTTGATCATAAGGTCGAGCAGTTTTTTGCTCTCGGTCTTAAATTGACGCATGTGCAGTCCTTTCGCGCTACCCCTGCCCGCAAAAACGGCCCGGTTGCCCGAGCCGCATTGCAGACCTGCTATGTTCAGACTTAGATTTTATAACCCATTAGCGCGCATATATACATACGGAATCGAAAAACTGTATGTTGGAACACCCATGCGTCGATTGCCAAGGAGTATCCCCAACTGCCAGCAGAAAAGGAACGTCCCTATCTGTCGCCCATGCGCTTGGCCATCCAGGCATGAGGCTGGCCTTCGTCTTCGTAGTCCACCGGCGCGATCTGCGTGTAGCCCGCCTTGACGTAGAGCGGCAGCACGTACTCCTGTGCATGCAACTTTATGAGCTTGGCGCCGGCATCGCGTGCACACGAAGCACTGGCCTCGACGATCGCACCCGCCAGTCCGCGACGACGCATAGCCGGCAGCACGGCGACGCGCCCAATAATGTAGGTCTCCCCCGCCGCAACGCCTTCGTCCATGTCGCATGCCGGCAACACCGGGGCCTCTGCGTCAGCCACGCGCTCAAGCTCTTCGGGAAACACGCGAGAGCAACCGGCAAGCTCGCCGTCTACATAGAGCGTCACATGAATGCAGTTCGGATCCTCGTCGATAGCGTCGAACTCATTCTCGTAGCCCTGCTCGTCCATAAAAACGACTCGGCGCACCAACGCCGCGTCATCAAAGCATCCCGTCTTAAGTTGGATATCCATGGCTGCCCTTTCATTCAACGCGAACGTTAGGGACAGATTTTAGCGAAAATGAGCTCCGCGCACGCTAAACTTCGCGCGAGCCTTCGCCAGGCAATCGTAATGACCCACGTTATGGGCATCGCTCGCGATGAAGCTGTACAGGTTCTGATCGAACAGGCGCTGTGCCGGCTTTTTCTCGCGACCAAAGCGACCGCCGGCAATAAAGTCCGCCGAAGCCTGCAGCTTGCAGCCCATATCGACCAGGCGCTCCGCCACGCTTACATCCTTTTGAACCGCACGATAGCGCTCAGGATGAGCGATGATCACCTGGTAGCCACGGCACTGCAAATCGTAAATCGTGTTCTCGTACTCTCTAAACGCATACGCATCGGCATGCGTCGAAAGCTCGAGCAGAAACTCGTTGGTTCCATCAAAATGCAAGTGCTCCGCGGCATCGATACCAAGCTCAACGAGCTTTCGATGGTTGACCTCGAAGCCCATCTGGAGCGGAAAACCGTCAGCGTTATCACGCAGCAGCTCAAAGGCATCCCACATCTTGTCGTAATCAAAATAGGGATCACGGCAGTGAGGAGTGCAAACGATCCTGGTTACACCGGCCCGCTTGGCAGCCTCGAGCATCGCCAAGCTCTCATCAAGATCGGCGGCGCCGTCGTCTACACCCGGCAAGATATGGCAATGAATGTCACGCATAGGTCAGCCTTAATCAACTAAACGTTTGCTCGGTTGGTGAAGATGCCCTTTTTGGAAGCGCCCTGATCGTCGGAGCCCTTCTTAACCTTCTTACCGTCCTTGGTATAGTAAGAATAGTAGTACTCGCTGGTCTCGGTCTCACAGTAATTCATGACGGTACCGATGAGCTTGACCTTTTCGGACTTCTTAAGCTGACCGATGGCGTTGAGCGCCTCCTCGCGCTTGGTGAAGTCCTCGCGCACCACGAACAGCGTGCCGTCGGTCAGACTTGCGATCTCGGCAGCATCGATGAAGGTGCCGACCGGGGGAGCATCAAAGATGACGTACTGGAACTTGGCAGACAGTGCCTTTACCAGCTTGGCAAAGCGGTGAGAGACGATGATGTCGGCAGGATTGGGAATATGCGGCTCGGCATCGAGGAAGTAGAAGTTCTTCTGACCCGTCTCGACAATCGCCTGGTCAATGGAGATCTGCTCGGAAAGAACCGCATAGAGTCCGCCGCGCGAACGAACGCCGAGCATATCGGAAAGAGACCTGCGGCGCATATCGGCCTCGACCAGGAGCACGGACTTGCCGCTCGTGGCGATTGCCTGAGCAAGGTTAATGGAAACCGTAGACTTGCCCTCGTTGGGAATCGAGGAGGTAACGGTGATGGTGCGAATGGGGTCGTCCACGCTCGCAAAGCGGATGTTGGCCAGAAGGGTCTTGGCGGCATTCTGTACAACGAGCTTATCGGTGTTCTTTGCCTTAGCCATGCCTATTTACCACCTTTCATAGCCGGAATTCGGCCAACAACGGGAATGCCCAGGAGCTCTTCTGCCTCTTCGGCACCGCGGATGCGGGTATTGAGCATGTCTGCCAAAACGACATAGGCAACTGCGATAAAGATACCGGCGAGGAACGCGACAGCAACGTACAGCGTGCGCTTGGGGCCGCTGGGGACTTCGGGAGTCTTAGCCTCGTCGATAACGTTGATGCTCTGGGCAGCGCCGACGTTCTGAGCGACCGTACTCACCGAGCTGGCCATGGCCTTTGCGACCTTAGCCGTCTCCTTGGCATCGGTGCCGGTAACCGAAAGCGTAATGACACGCGTGGTGGT
Organism: uncultured Collinsella sp.; assembly: GCA_902492235.1. GTDB lineage: Bacteria > Actinomycetota > Coriobacteriia > Coriobacteriales > Coriobacteriaceae > Collinsella. Next base: position 76,886 of record CABUKS010000004.1, read on the forward strand.
CTCGGAGGAAACAGACACCTTGTAGTCATCCAGGTCAGCAAGGCCCAGCTCATTGGCAGCACCGCTCTTAACGCTATCGCTATCCAGCAGCGTGGCGATATCGTTGGAAAGCATCTGGCTCGCCGAGAGATCGTTGTAGCTCATCTGACCGCTATCGTCGGTTTTGGCGAGAATGTACATGCTCGTCGTCGCGGTGTAGGTGTTGTCCATCGCAACGAAGGACACGATGCCCATGGCGATCGCGCAGACCACCGGAAGGGTGATGACCAGCTTGAGGTGCTTCTTCAGCAGCTGGAACAGTTCGAGAAGGGTCATGCAGCTTGCCTTTCATTTCCCCAGTTCGGATTGACAAAACTGTCCGTATGTTATCGCATCTTTTTACCGAGACCAAACTCTATACATAAGAAACAGGCTCTCCTGTAAAAATGTCGGAAGCAATCGTAAAATTGCACAACAACGCCGCACCCGAAAGTCAAATGCGGCGTCTACATCAATATCTATGTTGTATCGCTATGCGAATGGCTCGTCCTGCTGTATGGGAAACGTCACCGTAATGGTGGTTCCCACGCCCAACTCGCTCGACAGATCGAGCGTGGCGTGATGATACAGGGCCGCATGCTTGACAATGGCAAGCCCCAGACCGGTTCCGCCGCGTGCCTTGGACCTACTCTTGTCCACGCGATAGAACCGCTCAAATACCTTGCCCTGTTCTTCAGGCGCGATACCGATTCCCGTGTCGGCGACCGCGAGGAACGGATGGCCTTCGTCGTTGGTGCCGCACTGCAGCGTAACCGTACCGCCGGGTCGATTGTAGCGGATGGCGTTGCTTGCCAGATTATAGATGAGCTCGTCAATCAAGCGCGACACGCCCTCGATGACCACGGGCTTGGTCTCATGACTTATCGTCACATTCGCCTGACGGGCGACCTGTTCAAGACGCTGCTCAACCGCGTAGATGGCACGCGAGAGCTCAATAGGCTCCGTGGACCCAATGGGCACCGCCTCGCCCTCAGTTGCACGCTCGGCCTCGTCCAAGTTAGACAGCGTAAGGATGTCGTTGACAAGCGCTGCCAAGCGGCCCGCCTCACGATAGATGCGACCGCCAAAGTTGCGCAGGTCGTCCTCGCCCTCGACCATGCCGTTTGCGATGAGCTCGGCATAGCCCGAAATCGCCGTAAGCGGCGTCTTGAGCTCATGGGTGATATTCGCCGTGAACTCGCGGCGCATACGATCGTTGTCCGCCAGCACCGCCATTTGGCGCTTGAGTTCCTGGCGCTGCGACTCGATACGCTCAAGCATGGGGACCATCTCGGCATAGGCGTGCTCATAGCTACGGCGTGGGTGGTCCAAATCCACCTCTTGCAACGGCGCGATGATGGCACGGGACTCGCGGCGCGCCATAAAAAACGAGAGTACCGCGCCCGCTGCTGCGATAAGCAGCAGCGGCGCCACCATCGACAGCAAAATCGCCGCAACGCCAGGCTGGGCCTGCGCCAAGCGGACAACCTGGCCGTTATCAAGGGCGACGACGCGATACAGCATAATCTCGTCGAGCGTAGAGCTTGCGCGCTCCGCGGAACCCGAACCATTCTCAAAGGCCTCGATGACCTCGGGGCGATCGCCATGGTTGGGCAGTGTGGAAGGCGACGCCTCGTTGTCGTAGGCAACCGATCCATCCTTGTTAATCAGCGTGATGCGCAAGTCCTCGCGATCGAGGCTACGCAAGAACGGGATGGGCTCCTGCTGCTCGTCGAGGGCGGCAGCAATGAGCTCGGTTTCCTGCGCCAGATTGGCACTCGTGGCATCCGCCAAGGTGTTTTGCACAAAGAACGCACACAGCACCGTAAACGCCACGATAACCGCCATGGCGCAGACAAAGATCGTCACAAAAACGCGGTGCGACAGCGTATGTTTTCCCTGGGGGGCGAAGACCACGGGTTACTCCTCCGATGCGGTGGCCGCGGTGACGTCACCTTCGGCACCATCACCGGCAGAAGGCTCGGCCAAGCGGTAGCCCACGCCGCGCACGGTCTCGATGGCGTTGGCATGCTCGCCCAGTTTTTGGCGAAGCGTCTGCACGTGCACGTCAACAGTGCGCGAACCGCCGTCGAAGTCCCAGCCCCACACGCTCTGCAGCAACGACTCGCGGGTAAAGACCACGCCGGGCTTGCGCATGAGGTACTCGAGCAGGTCGAACTCGCGCAGGGTGAGCTTAAGCGGCTCGCCGGCAACGGTCACCTCGCGATGGCTGGGCGAGAGCACGATGTCGCCCACGCTGAGCACATCGCTCGCCTGCTTGACCATGCCGCCGCGACGCAGCAGTGCGCGGCAGCGGCTCGCAAGCTCCATGAGCGAGAAGGGTTTAGTCAGGTAATCGTCGGCACCGCCATCGAGCGCCATCACCTTGTCGAGCTCGGTATCCTTGGCGGTAAGCATCATGATGGGCACCGTCGCCGTCAGGCGGTCGGCGCGGAGGCGGCGCATAATCGCCAAACCATCGGTATCGGGCAGCATGATATCGAGCAGCACAGCATCGGGCACCCGTCGCGCCACGGCAGCCTTAAACTCACCGTCGCACGAAAAGCCTTCGGCCTCGATCCCCTGCTTGCGCAGCGCATAGACCGTCAAATCCCTGATGTTGTCATCGTCCTCGACGTAATAGATCATGTTGAACCCCTTTGCGGCCGGCATGACCGCATCTTAACCCTAAAGGTACCTTTACTAGATGGTATCAGCCAAAACGTCCCGTCAAATAATCCGCCGTGCGCGGATCGGTCGGATTCTTGAAGAGTTGCGCGGTGGGCGCGTGCTCCACCAACTCGCCCAGCAAGAAAAACGCGACCGAGTCGGAGATACGCGCCGCCTGCTGCATATTGTGCGTAACGACCACGAGCGTACAGGTCTCTTTGAGCTCGCAGGCCAGCTGCTCCACCACGAGCGTCGACACGGGGTCGAGCGCCGAGGTCGGCTCGTCCATCAGCAGAATGTCAGGCTGCACGGCCAGCGCGCGGGCGATGCACAGGCGCTGCTGCTGTCCACCCGAAAGACCCAGGCCCGACTCCTTGAGCTTGTCCTTGACCTCGTCCCACAGGGCAGCGCGACGCAGGGAGTCCTCGACCAGCTCATCCAGCACAGCGCGATCGCGCACGCCCATGCCGCGCGGACCATACGCGACGTTGTCGTAGATGCTCATGGGAAACGGGTTGGGGCGCTGAAACACCATGCCCACGCGCTGGCGCAAACGGCAGATGTCGTAATCGCCCAGGATATCTTGACCATCGAGCGCAATCTTGCCCTCGATGCGGCAATCCTTGATGCCGTCGTTCATGCGGTTAAAGCAGCGCAGCAACGTGGACTTTCCGCAGCCCGAAGGCCCGATAAACGAGGTGATCTGCTTGTCGCGGATCTTGATATTCACGTCCTTGAGCGCATGATGGTCGCCATAGAACAGGTCGAGGCCCTCGACGTCGATGCGCGTCGGCGAGGCGGCAAGATCCTCTGCCGTGGGACGAGTCGCATCCCCAACCTCGCGCTCGTGCGCGGCCTCGGCCTGCGCTTTCATGAGTTCTTCAAGCTCCGTGGGCTCCACAGCCGCAGCAGCCGTCATACCGCATACCTCCACATCAATATCAATTCAGCAGTATCGATAGTAGAAATCGCGGCTCATATGCACGTGAGCGCATTGTCAAGTGTTTGTAAGGGCACGCTGGCTATGCGGCGGGCAGCTCGATGGTGAATATCGTGTGTTCGGGCGTCGATTCACATGCAACGGTACCGCCGTGTGCCGCGATGATCTCCTTGGCGATGGCAAGCCCCAGTCCAGCGCCGCCGCGATTGGTCGCACGCGCCGCATCCAGGCGATAGAACTTCTCAAAGATCACCTTGAGCTTTGCTTCAGGGATGGGATCGCCCTGATTGATAAAGCGCACGCGCACGCCGCCATCGTCTTGGCGTCTGGCCTCGATCGTGATGGTCGAGCCCTCATAGCTATAGGCAATAGCGTTTTTCATGATGTTGTTGAACACGCGAGCCATTTTGTCGCCATCCACGAGCACCGTCAGGTCCTCGCGAATATCAACTTGGGCTTCCTTATGCTGCTCGTTGAGGATGGGATAGAACTCGTCAGCCACCTGAGCCAGCAGCAACCCCAGATCAACATAGCCGCGCGTGAGCACGATATCGTGGAAGTCAAAGCGCGTGATATCGAAGAACTCTTCGATGAGCGCATCGAGCCGGTGCGCCTTGTCGAGCGCCACGCCCGTAAAGTACGCACGTTGCTCAACCGGCAGCTCAGGAGCCTCTTGCAGCAGCGAAAGATAGCCCACTACGCTCGCAAGCGGGGTGCGTAGGTCATGTGCCAAGTACGTAACCAGATCGTCCTTGCGATGCGACTCGTCACGCAGAGCTTGCTGCACCTTGCGATCACGGTCACGCACGCGGTTAAGGGCGCCCTCGACCTCCAAGAAGTCGCCGTCGATGTTGTCCCAGGTGTCGGGGTGATCGATCAGGCGATCTTGAATACGAGCGGCCAGCACACAATCGGCATGCTGCTCGCCCTGTTCGTAGCCCTGGTAGTACAGGGCACGGCCGCACAAGAACAGCACGCACGCGGCAAGCGCCAGCACAAAGCCAAGCATGTTGAATACAAAGCCGGCATCGAACAGCACCGGCCCTTCAATGCCGCCGAGCGCCATGGCGCCAATCGCCAACGTCATGGCCCACGCGGCGCCGCCAATCACCACGCAGCGGCGCACGATCTCAAATCGATCGATCAGCAAAAAGCCAACAAGCAGCACCGCCAAGATTCCGACGATGTTGTCGATGCCAATCAGCAGCAGGCTCAGCAAAAAGAGCAGCACCGTTGCAAGCGCACGGTTGTCGACGACCGACCTCACGTAATCAAAGAGCCGATCGGGTACCTCGAATGCCTGCCTATCGTCTTTTGTCATATCAAGATCCTCACAAGCGAAAAGCGTTATTCGATGATGTAGCCGACGCCCCAGACGTTTTTGATAAAGCGCGGCTTTTGTGCGTCGTCGCCGATCTTTTCGCGCAAGTGGCGAATGTGCACCATCACCGTATTGTTGGAGCCGGGCATAAAGTCCTCGTTCCATACCGCGCGGAACAGGTCCTCCACGCCCACCACGCTGCCGCGATGCTCGACCAGATACAGCAAGATTGAATACTCGGTGGGTGTGAGGCGTACCGGTGCACCGTCCACCGTTACGGAACGAGCATCGCGGTTGATCTCCAAGCCGTCGAGCTGGAGGGTCGGCGACTCGGCCGCCTGTGCGCGGCTACCGTAGCTGGTGTAGCGGCGAAGCTGAGCATGCACGCGCGCGATGAGCTCCAGAGGACGAAACGGCTTAACCACGTAATCGTCCGCGCCAAGCGAAAGGCCCTCGATCTTGTCTTGCTGGGCATCGCGCGCCGTCAGCATGATCACGGGATAGGTATGGCTGGAACGGATCGTACGCAGCAGCTCAAAGCCATCGATATCGGGCAGCATGACATCCAGCAGCGCCAGATCGAACTCCTGCTCCAAGATTGCCTTGGCAGCATCGGCCCCGCTATAGGCAATCTGGACATCAAAGCCCTCTTTTGTAAGGTAGATACCAACCAAGTCGGCGATGGCCTTTTCGTCATCAACTACCAAAATGCGCTCGTTCATGCGTGCTCCTCTCGCGCTCCATTATGCCCGAGGGGGCGCCCGTCACACACAACAAGCGTGGGTGATTAAGTCGGCCTTAAGCACCCTTGTGCCCGTTCGGGCGCGGATGTGGGCCACGCACGCACGCACGCGATGATCGCCGATGCCGGCAAACGATATACTCTAGTTCCAGAAGTGACCATCCCGTCGAAAGCGAAATCCGTGAAGTCCCTCACCTCTTTTGCAAAGCGCTCAGCCCAGCTTGCCGCCGGCTTTGTCTGCGCTATCGCCCTTGCCGCCGGCGTGCCCACCGTCGCCGGCGCCCAAGTGCTCACGACCGACAATGTTTGCGGCAAAACCGCCGATGCGCGCGGCATCACGGCCGAAAACCTGCCCGATATCGATGCGACCAATGCCCTCGTCATGGGCAAAGACGGCACCGTCTACTATGCCCGCGACGCCGATGAGCAGGTCAAGATTGCCTCGATCACCAAGGTCATGACCGCAATCCTAACCGTCGAGAATTGCAAGATGGACGAGAAGGTCACGGTGAGCAACGCCGCAGCCACCGTGGGCAATTCGACCGCCGGCTTGCTCGAAGGCGACGAGCTTACCGTGGAGCAGGCGCTGCGCGGCCTGATGATTCCCTCGGGCAACGACGCCGCCATCGTGCTCGCCGAATATGTGGGCAAGAAGATCGACCCTAAGACCAAAGACGCCGAGGCCACATTTGTGAAGGCCATGAACGAGCGCGCTAAGAAGCTCGGCTGCACCGGCACGGTCTTTGAGAACCCACACGGTCTGGACTTTGATGAGTGGGCTGGCGATATGCACTCAACCGCACACGACGTAGCGCTGATGATGCAGGAGGCCATGAAAAACGACACGATCCGCGAGGTCGTAGCGAGCGAGGATTCCTGGATCGAGGTCACGGGCGCCGACGGCGCCGACCATTCGCATTCCATGGACACGCATAACTATTTGCTGGGCCAAGATGGCAACATCGGCGGCAAGACCGGCACCACCGACGACGCGGGCTATTGCTTTACGAGCGCCTACAACCGCGACGGCGACGAGATCTACACCGTTATTTTGAACTCCACCACCACCGATCAGCGCTTTACCGATACCGCAACCCTTGCCAATTGGTACTACGGTCATAAGGTGACGGTCGCGATCGCCAACACGCAGGAAAAGACCGCCAACGGCAACCCGCTTATGGCGCGCATCGGTCAAACCGACTGGACGGATAAGACGATCGACGCCACGCTCGCCGACCCCACGGTGCAAGCGACCGTGTTTTCCCTTGCCGGCGAGGTGACCGAAAAGGTTAGCTACGACGATCTTTCGGGCACGGTGCATGTGGGCGACAAGGTGGGCAGCGTTACGCTCAAGCAGGACGGCACCAAGATTGCCGTCGTGGATTTGGTTGCCGACGAGGAAGGTGCAGGGCCGAATCCCATTGAATGGCTCCTTGTGAAGCTCGACCGCCTGGGCCGCCGCATCGACAACCGCCCGCTCACAGCCGAGAGCGAGACCGTAGCCAAGGCGCCCGAGATGTAAGATCGAAGAACAATACACTCGCTGAAAGGAGGTGTCCGAAAGGATGCCTCCTTTTTTTGAGGGTTCGAATCCCCAGCGCCCTTTCTCGATAATAAAAAAGGGCCCCCGATGGGACCCTTCTTTAAAGTTAAACTGGCGGAGAGCTGGGGATTCGAACCCCAGATGCCCTTTTGGGGCATACTCGCTTAGCAGGCGAGCACCTTCGGCCTCTCGGTCAGCTCTCCGTAACAGCCGTTCTATAGTAACCAAACAGCCAAGGATGGGCAAGAGGAAATTTTCTAATTGCCTAGCATCCTTTCCTCCTTGGAGGCTTCGCCTACCCCAGCGAGCGGTTGAGGGAGCCGAGCTCGTCGTTGCCCATGGTGCGCCACATTTGGAAGATGCAACCGCGTGCCAGGAAAAAGAAGCCGTTGTCGACCAGTTGCACAGCGGCATCTGCCAGCTGATTCGTCACGGCGGACACTGGCGGCAGCTCGAGTCCAGCCTTGCGGATGGTCTCGACCGCCTCCTCGAACGTCGGAGGCTCGCTGACGCCCATCTCATTCATAAGGCCCTGCATTTCTTCCAGCGCACTACTGCCCGATTCCTCGCCGCGCGGCACCAGACGGTAACAAGCCAGCGCTAGGTCGAGCTGATCGCAATTCCAATAGGCAAACGCCAAGCGATAGAACAGGTAGCCGATTGCAGAACGATCGCTGGCAATACGTAGGCCGTGGCGCGCCACCTCGATAATCTCGTCAAAGCGCTCCAGACGCGCAAGCACGTTGATGAGCGCAAAGTGCGATTGCATGGACGAGCGTGCCAGATCGTAAAGATGGCGCACCTCGGGCAGTGCTCGTTCAAAGTCCTCTTGCTCGGCGTAAAAGCTGCAGATCTCGTGCTGGGCAAAGTACAGTGCATCGGGCGCACGAAGGATTCGCACAGAGCGGTCTTCTTCCAACACCGGTAGCACCATGCGCACCAGCTGGTTATCGCAAAACTGCGTTTGAACCGGACCTGTCGCCAAAAGCTCGGCGACGGCGCACTTAGCCTCCAACTCCTCGACAAGACGAGAAAAGCCTTCAAAAGCACCTGTACGGTCGACTTTTGCCTGCTCGCGCAATTCAACAACACGGGCCACGTATGGGTCGTCGTCCTCTTCCATGACCTCCAACTCGTCAGCCGTATCGGCAAGCAGCAGATCGCGCAGCGCCGGCGGCAGTGTGCGATGGTCATCACGCGGACGAGCATGAACCTCCGCAGGCTCAATCGTCTCCGGAGCGGTTGACTCATACGCCTCAAGCACACGCTTGCACGGCATATCGTCCATGTCCATGCTCTCAAGATCCTTGGCGACAGGCACGCAATCGGCCAGATAGGCCGCGCGCCCAAAGAAATACGTTGCGACAACGCGCTCGCCCTGCTCACTGTCGGGAGCAGCAATCTGCACATAGCAGCGCGTGATGCAGGTGCCCGCGGCAAAACACGCTGCCGCAAGCGTAAGTGCCACGCGCGCATCGTGCTCCGCGGCCCAGATCGCGCGCATGTCCTCGTCCAGCTCGCGCCAGGCGTCATCCTGAGCGTCGTATTCACGTTGCGGCATGGCATCAACGACAGACCGCCCAAACCGAACGAGCATAATCCCCTCGGCAACGTTTGCCCGATAGGTATAGTCGAGCCGTGTGACCACGTTAAGCGCCTCGACAATACGCGCGAAGCGGGTACGCACATCCCACTCACCGCCCGGCTGGCAAGCCACCGTACCCGGTTTGCCCCACGGGTTATCGCTCGAGGCCGTATCGAGCAGTCGGGGAACATCGTTGGTCGTCTTGGCGATATGCCACGCATCAAAGAGCGCGCAGCCCTCAAGGCTCGGCGAGGATGCCGCAGGGGCCAATCCGGCCCCGATGCGCTCGAGGATGCCAGAGAGGCGGTTGAGACGGCACTCGATGGCAAGCAGCATGTCAATCTCGTCCTGGTCCAGCAGGCTACGATCAAAATTGAGATAGAAAAGCTTTGAGCGATCGATGCGAGCCAGGCTCATCTCGGACTTGGCGGCGATGGTGCGCAGTCGGGGCAAGTCGACCTCGCTCATAAGGGCGGCCGCATAACGCTCGATACCGCTCGGATTCTCGGCATGGTCGACACGGTAGAGCAGCGTCTCGATAGCGTCAGGTAGCGGTGCCGTGTTAAAGCCCAAAAACACCTCGACCGGCTCGGGCAACTTTACGAGCTTTATTTTGTCGACAACGTTTTGCATGTCCGCATCGAGACCGTCGACGCCCGCCGTGTTCGCAATAGCGCTTTCGGAGTTGGCAAATATCACGTAGCGCAAGAACATCGAGGCCATGAACTCGCCGTAAGGAAGGGCGCGGGTCGAATTCCATGTCTCGTGGTCGGACTGCTCGCGCATGGGGCCTTCGGGAGAGCCGATGACTCGCGCCCGGGAGCGCATCGTCCCATCGGTACCCCTGACTGCAATCTCACCGATGTTGGAATCGGACTCGTCAAGAATCAGCTGCATGTCGGGATCGTCGGGCAGCGATACTTCGTTAACGGGACGGTCCACCTTATAGACCTCACCCGAAACGCTCACGTAGCCCAAAAGCGACACATGACTTTTGCCGACGAATTCGACGACATAGCATGATTCATGCGGGTCCTCGCCAAAGAGCTTCCAAACCACGCCATACGAGCGTCCCGCAGGCTGCTCGGGCATGGCCGGAAAGCGCTTTTTGGGATCAAGAAACCTGAGCTTGTATGTCGGACGCTCTGCCACGAAATATCACCCTGATCGGTCGTCTAAAGAAAGAGCGCGCCACGGGCTCACCGAGGCGCATACTCGAAATCTTACACGAGTCGATGAGAAATAGTCCCCTTTGACCGAGGCTCGAACCCATGTGGCGTCCGCCTAAAAGAAAAGCCCCCGTTGCCGGGAGCTTCAATCTCAAATGGTGCGGCGTATAGGATTCCGCGCATCCGCTGCGCGGATCCGCACCGGCTTCGCCCGCCTGCCGGCGTGCTCGCCCGCTCGCTAAAAACGCTCCGCGTTTTCTTGGCGCTCGCGCCTCGACCGAAGTTCGAATCCATGCAGCGGCGGCATAAAAGAAAAGCCCCCGTTGCCGGAGGCTTCAAGTTCAATTGGTGCGGCGTATAGGATTCGAACCTATGACGTTCTGATTCGTAGTCAGACCCTCTATCCAGCTGAGGTAACGCCGCGACTTGTTGATTATTATGCACATGGACTGAATAATCGTCAAGCGTTTTTCAAAAAAAGTTATTGAATTTGATTTTTACTCATTTTAATCACTTGATGCGATCTTCGACGCATCGCGATATAAAAAAGCCCCCGTTGCCGGAGGCTTTAAAATTCAATTGGTGCGGCGTATAGGATTCGAACCTATGACGTTCTGATTCGTAGTCAGACCCTCTATCCAGCTGAGGTAACGCCGCAACGCACGGATTATTATGCACGTGACCCCTCGATGGGTCAAGCGACAATTTGGAAAAATTTTACGAAGTAATGATTAAGATGCTCGCGCCTCGACCGAGGTTCGAATCCATGCGGTGTTGCCATAAAAGAAAAGCCCCCGTTGCCGGAGGCTTTAAGTTCGATTGGTGCGGCGTATAGGATTCCGCGCATCCGCTTCGCGGATCCGCACCGGCTTCGCCCGCCTGCCGGCGCGCTCGCCCGCGGGCTAAAAACGCTCCGCGTTTTCTTTACGCCCGCGCCTCGACCGAGGTTCGAATCCATGCAGTGCCAACGTAAAAGAAAAGCCCCCGTTGCCGGAGGCTTTCAATTTCAATTGGTGCGGCGTATAGGATTCGAACCTATGACGTTCTGATTCGTAGTCAGACCCTCTATCCAGCTGAGGTAACGCCGCAGCGCAAGACATATAAAACCACTTTAGCTTATTGGAGTCAAGCACAATCTCAAACTTTTTTGTGGAACGCAGTTTTGTCATGCTGCTCCGCATATACCGCCGTTCCCCGTACGATCGATTGGCTTTTCGATCACGTCAAACTTGGCATCAAGTTCCCTCAGGAGCGATCTCACCCGCTGGGCACAATCATAATCGGCAAACGAGATACTCAGCATGCGCGCGACCTGGTTGGAAGTCCCAACTCCATAGAAGTGCTCCAGCGCCACAAGCCCCTCGTGCGCCACAAACGTCTCGACCACATGCGGCGACTCCTCAAAGCACCATTGTGTCAACGGACCCTCACTCGTCTGCCGAACCACCAGGCCGCCCATGCCAGACGGCTCACACGTTACAAGCAGGTACTCCCCGCCCTCGTCGCTCTCAAACAAAACCACCCGATCATCAAACAGCTCCATCGCGTCCCCTTTCTCTCGCTCTTATTTAGCAAAAGCATAACAGGTAGATAGCTGTATACAGAACAGTTGTTCGTGTGTTTTCTATTGAGCTGTCCGCACGGCATGATATGGACCTGCGCACGAAATAGGGCGCCCCCGAAGGAGCGCCCTTGCATATCCCCTATGCAGCCAAGTTACGCGACCGGCTCGATCTTCTCGAGACCGCCCATGTAAGGACGCAGAACCTCGGGGATCGTGATGGTGCCGTCGGCGTTCTGGTAATTCTCCAGAATGGCGGCCATGGTGCGGCCGGCCGGCAGGCCGGAACCGTTGAGAGTGTGCAAGTAGCGCGAACCCTTGAAGTTCTCGGGGTCGCGATACTTGATGTTGGCGCGGCGAGCCTGGAAGTCACCGCAGTTGGAGCAGGAGCTGATCTCCTTGTAGGCGTTGTAGCTCGGCAGCCAGACCTCGACGTCGTAGGTCTGACGGGCAGAGAAGCCCAAGTCGCCGGTGCACAGGCTAATCACGCGATACGGAAGGCCCAGCTGCTGCAGCAGGTACTCGGCCTCGGCGGTCATGCTCTCGAGCTCCTCGTCGGACTCCTCCGGCTTAGCGAACTTGACCATCTCGACCTTGTCGAACTCGTGCTGACGAATGATGCCGCGGGTGTCACGACCGGCGGAACCGGCCTCCTCACGGAAGCAGGGGGTGAAGGCGGTGTAGCGGCGCGGCAGGGTGTCGGCATCGAGGACCTCGCCGGCGTGCAGGTTGGTGAGCACGACCTCGGCGGTGGGGATCAGGAAGTTGTCACCCGAGACGTGATAGGCGTCGTCCTCGAACTTGGGCAGCTGACCCGTGCCAAACATGGTCTGACGCTTGACGACGATGGGCGGCCACCACTCCTTAAAACCACGGCTGGTGTGCGTATCGAGGAAGAAGTTGATGAGGGCGCGCTCCAGGCGGGCGCCGGCGCCACCGAGAACGGTAAAGCGGCTGCCGGAGAGCTTGTTGCCACGCTCGAAGTCGAGGATGTCCAGATCGGTGCCCAGATCCCAGTGCGGCTTAAAGTCGAAGTCGAACTCGCGCGGGGTGCCCCAGCGGCGACGCTCGATGTTCTCGTCCTCGTCCTTGCCGTACGGCGTGGCCTCGCAAGGAATGTTGGGCAGGTGAGCCATGAAGTCGTACTGCTCCTGCTCGAGGGCAGTACGACGCTCGGCCAGACCGTCAATCTTCTCGTTGACGGCGCGCACGGCCTCCTTGGCGGCCTCGGCCTCCTCCTTCTTGCCCTCCTTCATCAGGGCGCCGATCTTCTTGGACTCGGCATTGCGCGTAGCCTGGAGTTCCTCGACCTCGGTGATGACGGCACGGCGCTCGTCGTCGAGCTCAAAGAACTTCTCGCGATCCCAAGACGTCTGGCGGTTAGCCATGGCGACATCGATGGCATCGGGATTCTCGCGAACAAACTTGATATCAAGCATTAGATCCTCCGGCGATATACATTCCATTTAGGTTGCAACCTTGTACATGTATGGGCAAGTATATACTTATGAGCGTTTACGACCCAACTCAACTACGCAAGAAGGCACCCAATGGACGCAGTTTTTTCCTTTTTGTTTGGCACCCGCACCGGTTTTGCCATCCTTTTCGCCGGCGGCATCCTGTTATTTGCGATTCTTGCCTTTGTAATGGAGAAGCGTACCCATAAGATGTACGTCGACCGCGGACCCAAGTCCGAGGATGAGGAAGACAGCTTCTGGGACTAACCTGCCAAAAAGGGACAGGTTTATTTTGGTCTGTTTTATCTGAGCAAACGCAAGCGCCCCGCAACTGGAATTGAGCCAGTTGCGGGGCGCTTTTCGCTAAAAGGACAAAACCGCAGAAAATACCTGCCAAAAATAAACCCGTCCTTTTTTTGGTCGGTTTTACTGGAGAGTTGCGTCGATTGCCTTGACCAGGGCGCTGCGCATGCCGGCGTCCTCGAGCGCAACGACGCCCTTGATGGTGGCACCACCGGGCGAGCATACGGCATCCTTCATCGCCGCAGGATGCTGGCCAGTTGCAAGCTGCAGCTTTGCCGTACCCAACACCATCTGGCTCACAATGCGATAGGCATCGGCACGCGGGATACCGTGCTTGACCGCCGCATCGCCCAGGGCCTCGATTGCCATGGCGACAAATGCCGGAGCGCAACCACCCACCGTGCCGCCCACAAACAGCAGACTCGTATCGAGCTCGACCACCGCACCGAGTTTGCCAAGCAGATCAAGCACCACTGCGCTCTGCTCATCACTAAGCGTGGAAGCCTTCTCGCAAGCGATGACGCCCTCGCCCACCGAAACCGGTGTGTTGGGCACCGTCGAGATATGCGCGACGCCCGGCAGGACCTGCTCCCACTTGGCACTGTCCCAGGTCCAGGCAACCGACAGAACGACCTTTTTGGCAAGAGCATCCTTGAGCGGGGCGAATACCTTCTCGATCATGTACGGTTTGACCGCAGCGACCACGATATCGGATGCGGCGACAACCTCGGCGGCATCGTGGCAGGCGGCCATGCCGCGCGCCTCGCAGCGCTCAACCAGTGCGTCGTAGCGACCCGCACAGGCGCACATGTCGCTCGCAGCTACACCGGCAGCGATCCAGCCATCGGCCATAGCGCTCGCCATATTGCCAAAACCGACAAATCCAATCTTCATATCTCATAGTCCTTTCAGACACATTCCTCAAAACGAAAGGTATTGTCCCACGCCATTGTTTCGTATTGCCGACCTATTTGTGATACGGCTCGCCACGGCTGATCTTGCAGGCACGGTAAATCTGCTCTAGCAGCACCACACGCGCCAGGTTATGCGGCAAGGTAATGCGTCCAAAGCTGAGCATCTCGTCGGCTCGTGCGCGCACGTCATCGCTCACGCCGTCCGATCCGCCAATCACAAAGGCGATGTCGCTGCTGCCTCGCAGCATAAGATCGTCGAGCCTCGCCGAAAACTCCTCGCTCGAGCGCTCTTTGCCCTCAATGGCCAGCAGGATCACATGCGCTCGAGACGGCAGGGCAGCAAGAATCGCCGCCCCCTCCTTGTCGCGCGCGGCATCCACGCCGCCCGCCTTAGCCGGGTCGATATCGGCCACCTCGCGGATATCAACCTTGGCATAGGCACCTAGGCGCTTGGTGTACTCAGCGCACGCGTCCTTCCAAAAGCGCTCCTTGAGCTTACCGACGCAAACGACGGTGTATTTCACGCGCGTCTACTCCTTCGAATCGTTTTGAACTTTGCTGGCGGTCAGCATCTGCTCGAACATCGAGGCCGACTGCGAAAAGTCGCTCGGCAGCACGACCGTCGAGGTTTTACCCGTGCGAGCGAACTCCGTCATCATCTCGGACCACTGCGTAAACATGAACAGTTGGTTGGCCTCGTCATTGCCGACACCCGTCTCCTGGATGATCTCGAGCGAATCTTTGATACCCAGTGCAATGGCCTTGCGCTGGTTGGCGATGCCCTCGCCCGCCTTTTCCATAGCCTCGGCCTCGGCGGTCGCCTCGGTGACGCGCTTGATGCGGTCGGCCTCGGCGAGCTCCTGTGCCGCAGCGCGCTTGCGCTGGGCGGCGTTGATGTCGTTCATGGAGTTCTCGACCTCGGTCGGCAGTGCGATTTTGGTGATGAGCGTCGACACGAGGGTGAAGCCGTAGGCGGCCATCTGCTCGGAAACGGTAGCGTTGACATCCTTGGCGATGTCATCCTTCTTGGCAAAGACCTCATCGAGTGTGTAGACGGGAATCGAAGAGCGTAGGGCGTCGGTGATGAAGTCGCGCATCTGGTCGACGGGCTCCTGCAGCATGTAGTAGCCCTTGTAGATGCCCGAATCCGCCGGGCCAGCACCCATGTCATAGCTCACGTGATATTGAGCCGAGACCTCGAGGCCGATGGTCACGTTGTCCTGGGTCTTAACGTCGATGCCAAAACCGTTTTTCATGGTGCGCAGACTCACCGTGGCGGCTTTGCGGTCAATCACGGGTACCTTCATGTGGAAGCCCGCGTTGACGATGCGGTTAAACTTGCCCAGACGCTCGATGATCACGGCATGCTGCTGCTCAACGACATAGCAGGCGCTGGGAAGCAGCAGCAACAGGATAATGATGGGAATCAAAAGGCTGGTAAGGGCGGCGATGATACCGGACAACAGCATGGTCTCTCCTCTGATAGGCACACGTTGGCATTAGGATACCCGCACGAAGCAGCAACGTGACATCAACAAGAGGCCCATAACAAAAAAGCTCCCATTGCTGAACTGCACCCCAAAACTTGGACGGCTTAAATAAGAACTACGCCGCAAGGGACT
>CABUKS010000005.1 GCA_902492235.1 uncultured Collinsella sp.
GGCCCGTGGGTTATACCCTAAGAGCAAACCACCCTTTTTAAGGGTGGTTCTGATTATTCCGGGATCGTTTCTTCGGTTCAATTCTCGGCCTCTCAAACAAAATCTCGATCTGTAACATCTAGACCCGATTTGGGCGGCTAGGTGTTACAGATCGAGATATACCGGTGGGTTGGGTCCCGTTTGTCTAAATCTGTAACACGAGGGACGGATTTTGCCGAGTTATTGTTACAGATTGAGATTTTCTGGCAGGCGGGTTTGGTTTGTCTCGATCTGTAACAGGGAGGGGTCAAAAGTGGGCCTAGCTGTTACAGATCTAGACTGTTGAGGATGGGTTGAGAGGAATGTCTCGGTCTGTAACAGTAAGACCCGGGTTTGCCGCGTAACTGTTACAGATTGAGATAAACCGACGGGCCGTCCCACCCCCATCCACCTGCTGCCACCTGATATTCGCCGATTTCCGTTGCGCCGCTGTGCCCCCATGCCATATCCTCTAGACAACTACGCGGCACCATCGCCGCCGCGCCTACAAGAGAGGAATGTCCATGACCGCACCTGCATCCAAGCTGCTCCAGCCCATTACGGTTGGCCCCCTTGAGCTCAAGAACCGCATTATGTTCCCGCCGCTGACCACCGGCTACGAGGAGCGCGACGGTTCCATCGGCGAGCGCAGCCTGGCCTTTTATGAGCGTCTGGCCCGTGGCGGCGTGAGCTACATCGTCATCGGCGACGTCGCTCCCGTTATGACCGCAAGCCCCACGCCCAAGCTGGCGACCGACGCCCAGATCCCCACGTTTAAGGCACTGGCCGACGCCGTCCACAAGCACAGCGCCAAGGTCGCGCTGCAGCTGTTCCACCCCGAGTATGACGTGCCCGGTGTCGGCCGCATGGTCATGGGATCCATGGCCGCTGCCAAGGCCGCGCAGGAGGCCAAGGCCGCCGGCGACGAGGAGACCTTTGCCGCCAAGATGGCCGAGTCCAACGAGATCCGCAATCAGGCCTACGCCAAGCTGCACCACGACATGCAGCACTTTGTGAACGAGGCAAGCGTAGAACAGCTCACCCAGATCAAGGAAGCCATCGCTGCCTCGGCCGCCCGTGCGCAGCAGGCCGGCATCGACGCCATCGAGGTCCACGGCGATCGCCTGGTGGGTTCGCTGTGCTCGGCCATCCTCAACCAGCGCACCGACGAGTACGGTGGCTCGTTCGAGAACCGCGTTCGCTACGCGCTCGAGGTCGTCGCTGCCATTAAGGAAGCCGCGCCGCAGCTGATGGTGGAGTACAAGCTCCCCGTGATCATGGAGAACCCCGCCGGCACGCCGCGCGGCAAGGGCGGCCTGCAGCCTGACGAGGCCTGCGAGTTCGCCAAGCTGCTCGAGGGCGCGGGCATCGACATGATCCAGGTTGCACAGGCCAACCACACCGGCAACATGGGCGACACCATTCCGCCCATGGGCGCCATGCCCTACAACTGGACGCTGCCCGTGGCCGAGCGCGTCAAGGCCCTGGTCTCCGTGCCGGTGGCAACCGTGGGCCGTGTCATCTCGGTCGAGGCCGGCGAGAAGATTCTGGAAGACGGCGCGGCCGACATCATCGCCTATGGCCGCTCGCTCATGTGCGACCCCGACATTGCGCTGAAGGCTGCCACGGGTGAGCCCATCCGCGAGTGCCTCAACTGCAACAAGGGCTGCGTCGATGCGATTCAAAACCGCAAGTACATCTCGTGCGTGCTCAACGCCGAGAACGGCGACGAGGCGACCGTCGCCATCAAGCCGGGCGAGGGCGACAAGAAGATCGCCGTGGTGGGCGGCGGTATTGCCGGCCTGGAGGCCGCACGCGTGGCGGCCAAGCGCGGCTACGATGTGACCGTCTACGAGGCGAGCGATCATCTGGGCGGCCAGATTGTGCTGGCGGCCGCGCCTCCGCGCAAGGACGAGATCATGCGCTCGGTCGAGTATTACGAGAAGATTCTGCCCGGCCTGGGCGTGAAGGTTGAGCTCAACCATGCCGCTACTGCTGAGGACCTCAACGCCGCCGACGCCGCGATTGTGGCCGTGGGCGCGCACGACGTGGTTATCCCCGTTCCGGGTGCCGACTCGGAGAAGGTCGTCTCGAGCTGGGACGTGCTGGCCGGCAAGGCGGAGCTTACGGGCCGCGTCGCTGTCATTGGCGGCGGCCTGGTGGGCACCGAGACTGCCGAGTACCTGCTGCAGCACGGCTGCGAGGTGGCGATCGTGGAGATGCTCGACAAGATTGCCGCGGGCGAGTCCGAGACCATTCTGCCGCTGATTATGAGCGACTTTGCAGAGCACAACGTGGAGCAGCACGTGAAGACCCGCCTGACCGCCATTACCGACGAGGGCGTGGAGGCCATTCGCACCACCGAGGACGGCGCCGAGGAGCCGGTGAAGATCGCCTGCGATTACGTGGTGATGGCCGTGGGCTCCAAGGCCAACGCGTTTGACCTGGACGGCGTGACGGTGCCCGTGACCTGCGTGGGCGACTGCTCGGGCGAGCGCACTGCCGACATTGCGAGCGCCATTCGCACGGCGTATCACGCGGCCAACGAGCTGTAGTTGAACATCGCGGCCAGGCGGGGCGGCAGCACGGACCTGCCTCGCCCGACTGCGTCCCATCGGGTGTCAACCGGGGCGGGGTCTGCAAGCGCAGCAGGTCCCGTCCTTTTTGTTTTGCTCGGGTGGATGGCAATGCGCGGTAATCATGAGGAGTGAGGCGTCACTGCCCTGCAGGCCGCTCAAAATTATTGGGGGAGGGGTTAATAATTATTCCCTCTAGACCAAAGGACATAAAGAGATGTCAATTTTGTTGGCAAACGAATGACGATTAGCTGCGAGCTAGCTACCAGCGTAAATAATCGATAAAGAAATGTCGTAAATAGGTGTCAAATGCCCAGATAACGCCGCGTCTATTTTAATTAACTACTTTGAGCAAACAGCAAAATGCTACTATCTAGCGTGCACGTAAGAAAGCAGATTAACGGTTAAGGCTAAGAAGTGGCAGGTATGTCGGAAGCAACTAGGACTCGCACGCATGCGCCCGAGGTTAGGCAGCGCGCCGTCGAGATCCTCCAAGAGGGGGTCGGTCACCGCGCCCTCGCCGCAAAGCTTGGCATTCCCCAGGCCACGGCTCGTCAGTGGGCCCGCGCATATGCCGTGGGCGGCGCCGACGCCGTGCTCAAAGCGGGCGCTCGCCATCACGCCTATTCGTACGACGTCAAGCTCGCCGTGGTAAAGGATCGCCTGGAAAACGGCCTGACGGTTCGCGAAGCCATGATTAAGCACAAGATTCCCAGCGAGTCTTCGGTCAAGGCCTGGTGTCGCCAGTATCGCGATGGCGGCGCCGACGCGCTTATCGATAAGCCGCGCGGTCGCAAGCCGCGCGTTAAACAGGCAGAGTAGCAAGAGGGTGCGCCCACAGGGGCGCATTTTTCTTGCCGCCCCACTGCTCCAAAGCGGACGTGCCCTTGCCCCGTACGCCTAAAACTCCCCAGTTGACCGAAAACCTGCCGCCGTTGCTCCTCAATTGAGCTATAACGTTAAACAATTGCAGCGTTTTTGCATGGGGGAGTGATGGTATGACGCTACTGTATTTCCTTACCCTGTTTCCGCTGGTACCGGCGCTGGGCATGCTGCTTGCGCGCGGTGACCGCGCCCGCGATGCGGTGGGGCTCATAGGTTCCGGCATTATTATGGCGGTGACAGTTGTAGTCGCCGTCATGTTTTTTGTCACGGGTCCGCAGAGCTTTGAGGTTGCCCCCGGCACCTCGCATGTGCTCTCGATCATCAGCTCCGTCATCGACGTAATTCTGTGCGCCGTTATCCTGTACAACGCGTACAAATATAGGAACGCGCTTACCGGTGTGCTCGGCGTAGTACAGCTAGTGGGCTCCGTTGCTTTTGCAGCCATGACGCTGCCCGCGACCGAAGCCGTCACCGCCACCCCGCTCTACCTGGACTACATGAGCATGATCATGGTGCTCGCCGTCGGCATCGTCGGTAGCCTTATCTGCGTGTATGCCCTGGGCTACATGAAGGACTTCCAGGCCCATGACGAGCACGAGGCCGCGCTGCGCGGGCAGACCGCGCCCGACCGACGCCCGCAGTTCCTGGCGCTTATGTTCCTGTTCCTCTCGGCCATGTTCGTCATCGTGACGAGCGACAACCTTGAGTGGCTGTTCTGCGGCTGGGAAATCACCACCGTGTGCTCGTTCCTCATGATTGGCTACACGCGCACGCCCGAGGCCATCAAGAACGCCTTTACCCAGATCATCCTCAACATGCTGGGCGGCATCGCGTTTTTGGCCGGACTCATGTACCTGCACGTTAACGGCATGCCGCTGACCATCTCGGGCATGATCGATCTTTCCGGCGCCGGAACCGCGCAATCCGCGCTGCTGGTGATGCCGGTCATCCTGCTGTCGCTCGCCGCACTCACCAAGGCCGCGCAGATGCCGTTCCATACCTGGCTGCTCGGTGCCATGGTTGCCCCCACCCCCACGAGCGCCCTGCTGCACTCGTCAACCATGGTCAAAGCCGGCGTGTTCCTGATGGTCAAGCTCAGCCCGCTCTATGCCATCTATCCCGTGACTGGCTTTATGGTCACGAGTGTGGGTGCCATCACGTTTTTGCTCGCTGCCCTCATGGCCATCTCGCAGAGCAACGCCAAGCGCGTGCTCGCGTACTCCACCATTTCCAACTTGGGCCTCATCAGTGCCTGCCTGGGTGTCGGCGCGCCCGAGGCCGTGTGGGCCGCTATCTTCCTGATCCTGTTCCACACGGTGGCAAAGTCGCTGCTGTTCCTGTGCGTGGGCACGGCCGAGCATCATATCGGCAGCCGCAATATCGAGGACATGGACGGTATGTTCAGCCGCATGCCGCACCTGACGCGCCTGATGATGCTGGGCATCATGGGCATGTTTGTGGCGCCGTTTGGCATGCTCGTGTCCAAGTGGGGCGCCCTAGTGGCGTTTGCGCAGACCGGCAACGTGCTCATGATCATGGTGCTTGCCTTTGGCTCGGCCGCGACGTTTTACTTCTGGGGCAAGTGGCTTGCCAAGCTTTCGGGCGTCGACCCCACGGCTCAAAACGTTGAGGTCAATGTCCATAAGACCGAATGGATGGCGCTCAACACCATCGCCGCGCTGCTGATTCTGTGCTGCGTGGCGTTTCCGGTTATCTCGAGCGGTCTGGTGTCGCCTTACTTGGCCATGGTGTTTGGCCGCGTGCCGTACGTTATTGGCAAGGACGCCATGTATCTGATGGTGGTCATCGTGGCGTTTATTGCCGTGGTGCTGCTGACGTCGTTCCGCGTGAGCAACAAACCGCACGTAAACGTATATCTTTCGGGTGTGGGAACCGACAATTACCGTCATTTCCGCGGCTCGATGGGACGCGAGGTGAAGGCCGAAAAGCGCAATTGGTACTCGGAGGACGCCCTTGGCGAGAAGCGTATTGGCCCCGCGGGTAGCGTCGTGTGCTGCAGCATTATTTTGTTTGCGCTGCTGTGCTGCGCGTGGATTGGGCCCGAGCGGCTTGCCATGAGTGCGCCCTCGGTGTTGCGCGGCAAGTATTTCGAAGGCTCGGGCGTCGTGGGCATTTTTATTGGCACCGTGGCGTTTGCCTTGCTGGCGCCGCTTGTGGGCGGCCTGATCGACGGCGTTGACCGCAAGCTGTCCGCCCGTATGCAGGGCCGCGTGGGCCCGCGCTTGCTGCAGCCCTTCTACGACGTTGCCAAGCTGCTGCGCAAGGCCCCCGCCAGCGTAAACACCATGGACGATACCTATATGGCGTGCGCGCTCATCTTTACCGTGGTGGGCGGCGGCATCTTTGTGTCGGGTTCCAACACGCTGTTGTGCGCCTTTATGGTGACGCTCGCCGCGATCTTTGTGGTGTTGGCGTCCGCCTCGACACAAAGCCCGTTTGCCCAGGTCGGCGCCGATCGTGAGTTGCTGCAGGTTATGAGTTACGAGCCCGCCGTTCTGCTGATGAGCGTGGGCCTGTACCTTGCCACCGACAGCTTTGATTCCATCGCCGTGACGGGGCAGTCGGCCCCCATCATCGTGTACAGCGCGCCCATTTTTCTCGCGCTGCTCGCGGTGCTTACCATCAAGCTGCGCAAGTCGCCGTTTGACCTTTCGTACTCGCATCACGCGCATCAGGAGATCGTCCAGGGCGTCGCCACCGAGATGAGCGGCGGCACGCTGGCCAAGATGACCCTTATGCACTGGTGCGAGACCGTGCTGTTTTTGATGTGGGTGGGCATGTTCTTTGTTTGGGACAACCCGGTGAGCTGGATCGTGGCCCTGGTCGTGATGGCCGCGACGTACTTTGTCGAGGTGCTGATCGACAACACCTTTGCCCGCAGCACCTGGCGCAGCTGCTTTAAGCTCGGATGGGGCGTGGCGCTGGTGTTTGGCCTGCTCAACCTTATGCCCATCCTCGTCGACGTGTTTATTTAGGAGGCGGCATCCATGGATCATAAAATGTCGCGCTCGCCGTGGGTTATTCATTACGACGGCTCGAGCTGCAACGGATGCGATATCGAGGTGCTGGCCTCGCTCACGCCGCTGTTCGATGCGGAGCGGTTTGGCGTGGTCAACACCGGCAACCCCAAGCATGCAGATATCTTTTTGGTGACGGGGTCGGTCAATGCCCAGAACCTGCCCGTCGTGCGCCAGATCTACAACCAGATGCTCGAGCCCAAGTGCGTGGTGGCCTGCGGTATCTGCGCGTGTTCGGGCGGCGTGTTCCGCGATGCGTACAACGTGATCGGTGGCGTGGACCGCGCGATTCCCGTGGACGTGTACGCGCCCGGGTGCGCCATTCGTCCCGAGACGGTGATCGATGCCATCGTGGAGGCGTGCGGCATCCTGGATCAGAAGGAAGCCGTGATGCGCGCCGACGGCGACCCGCTCACCGTGGGCGGTGCCGCAACCTGGGACGGTGGCGTTGAGCTGGGCGACGACGGATTTGTGGCTGCGGGGGCCGGGGCTGACGGTGCCGGCGACGCGCCTGCTGAGATGCCCGCCGCGCCCGCCGCTGCGAAGGAGGCCGAGTAATGCAAAAGGCTATCTATACCACCGTCAGGATCGACGAGCTGCTGCCGCATGTCCAGGCGCTCAAGGGTGCCGGCGCGCGCTTTGTGCAGATGCACGCCGAGCGCTGTGTGGACGACGGATCGTATCGCCTGGTCTATACGTTTATCAACGTCCGCGCTGCGCAAGAGCATATTGCGCAGTGCGGCAGCTATGCGATCGAGAACCTGTTGGTCGAGGGTATCGACCGGTACCAGGAGATTCCGTCCATCAGCTCGTATTATCCGGCGGTATTCCCGTTTGAGAACGAGGTGCATGACCTGTTTGGTCTTGCCATTACCGACATGCAGCTCGACTTTAAGGGCTTTTTCTACCAGGTTTCGACTGCCGAGCCCATGAGCGTTATCACGCCCGAGGTGAAGGCCGCACGCGAGAAGGCCATGAAGGTCCGTGCCGCTGCCGAGGCCAAGGCGCGCAAGGCTGCGGCCGAGAAGGCCGCCGCGGCTGTGGCTGCGGGGGAGGGCGCTGCGGGCGCTGGCGATGCTGCAGGCGCTGCCGTCGCTCAGCCCGCTGCGGCTGCCGGCTCCGATGCTCAGCATGACGATGCTGCTGCGAAGGCGGCGCTCAAAGCCGCCGAGCTGGAAGCAAAGCTCGCCGCCATGGATCCCGAGAAAGCGGCCAAGGTCCGCGCAGCGCTTGCCGCCAAGGCCGCTCGCGACAAGCAGAAAAAGGAGGCGTAAGGCCATGGCACATCGCTCCGTTATTCCGTTTGGCCCGCAGCACCCGGTGTTGCCCGAGCCGCTTCATCTGGACCTAGTGATCGAGGACGACCGCGTCATCGAGGCAATTCCGCAGATCGGCTTTGTGCACCGCGGACTCGAGAAGCTCACCGAAAAGCGCGATATGCATCAGTTTGGGTACATCGCCGAGCGCATCTGCGGCATCTGCGCCGTGGGCCATAGCTGCGGCTATGCCAGCGCCTGCGAGCGCATGCTCGACATCGAGGTGCCCGGCCGCGTGCAGTATATCCGCACCATTTTGCACGAGCTTTCGCGCATTCACTCGCACCTGCTGTGGCTGGGCCTGCTCGCCGATGCTTTTGGCTTCGAGGCGCTGTTCTATCGGTCGTGGACCCTGCGCGAGCAGATTCTCAAGATCTTCGAGAGCACGTGCGGCGGGCGCGTGATCCTTTCGATTAACGAGATCGGCGGCCTTAAGCACGACATCGAGGACTCCGAGCTGGCAGGCATTGTCCAGACGCTCGATGCCATGCGTCCCGACTACGAGGCCCTGGTGCATACGTTTTTGGACGACAATAGCTGCGGCGAGCGCCTGCATGGCGTGGGCGTGATCAGCAAGAAGGATGCGCTGGAGCTTTCGATGGTCGGCCCGTTCGGTCGCGCCTCGGGCGTGAATTACGACGTGCGCATGTTCGGCGACGGCACCTATGCGGACCTGGCCGCGTTTGAGCCTATCGTTGCTAGCGATGGCGACTGCTATGCCCGCTGCCAGGTGCGTTGCGCCGAGGTCACGCAGGCCATGGACATCATCAAGGAGCTTGTGGGTAAGATTCCGCACGACGGCATCGGTGGACGCACCAAGCTCACGCCGGCCGACGGCGCGCGCGGCGAGGTTGTGATTGAGCAGCCGCGTGGCGAGGCATATTACTATGTACGCGGTAACGGCACCAAGAACCTGGACCGTTTTCGCGTGCGCACCCCGACGTCGCAAAACCTGGCGGGTCTGACGCACGCGCTGCAGGGCGTGCTTCTTGCCAACGTACCCATGATTATCCTGACCATCGACCCCTGCATTAGCTGCACGGAAAGGTAGGCGCGGCATGAGTTTGCTGACATTTGCCAAGACGGCCTTGGGCTCTATGGTCAAGCAGCCGGTCACGGTTTGCTATCCGCAGGAGAAACTGACGGCGCCCGAGCGCTTGCGCGGGCATATCGTCAACGATATGGATGCGTGCATCTGCTGCGGCATGTGCGCGCGGCGTTGCCCGGCGGGCGCGCTCGCGGTCGATCGCAAGGGTGGAACGTGGTCGATCGACCCGTATGCCTGCGTGGTGTGCGGCGAGTGCATCGAGAGCTGCCCCAAACACTGCCTGACTATGGACACCGCCCGCACTCCGGTTGCGGCAGACAAGACTCCCACGGTAGAAACCAAGCCGGAATAGCGTTGGAATAGAGTTGGAATAGAGTTGGAATAGGGGCCGGTGGGGCAAAATTGCCCCACCGGCCCCGCGCTTAAACGCGCGGTTGTACCGCCACGAACAAAACTATGCCGGATTACGGGGCTGAATAGCGAACATCCGACCATACGGTAAATTGCAAAACCAAAACCGCAGGTAGACTGCTTGCTGTTTTTGAAAAAATGAAGGTATGGATGAGGGTCCCGACTTTAGCCCCGTAATCCGGCATAGTTTTGAAATGTCGTTAAATCGGTAGCAGCCATTTTGCTATGCCGGAGCGGTCGGTCTTCGGGCAACTACCCCCGCAGGTAGGCGATGGCGATTTGCGTGCGGTTGCGCAGGCCCATTTTGGCTAGGATCGAGCTGATGTGGTTGCGCACGGTGCCTTCGCCCATGTATGCCGTGGCGGCAATCTCCTTGTTGTCGAGGCCGCGGGCGATGAGCTCGGCGACTTCGAACTCGCGATCGGTCAGGCTGACAAAGGCCGCGGGCCGGCGGGTCGCGCCGGCCTCGACGTCCGCCCCATCAAAGTCGACATCCTCGATCGCCTTGCCTTCGAGCACGCGTTTGCCGTCCATGACCTGCGCCAACGCTGGCGGAATGGCGGCGACATCGGTTTTGATCAGATAGCCGCGGGCACCCAGTTTGAGCGCCGACACAATGTACTCGTCATCCGAGAATGTCGTCAGAAACACCACGCGCGCCGCAGGGTCGCGCTCGAGGATCTCGCGTGCCGCCGAAAGGCCGTCGCGCTCCGGCATCTGAATGTCGAGCAGTGCGATATCGGGTGCGTGCTCGGCGTAGAGCGCCACCGCATCGTTGCCGTTGGCACCGGTGCCCACCACCTCGATCTGCGGCTGGGCGCCCAGGATAATCTTGAGCGAATCGACCACCAAGCGGTCGTCGTCGACAACGATGAGCCTCATCGGTCCTCATCTCCTTGCTGTTTGGGAACGGTGGCAAACACGCGCCAG
The DNA here is from genome assembly GCA_902492235.1 of uncultured Collinsella sp. Lineage (GTDB taxonomy): Bacteria > Actinomycetota > Coriobacteriia > Coriobacteriales > Coriobacteriaceae > Collinsella. The sequence continues at coordinate 10,223 of CABUKS010000005.1, forward strand.
CCGCCGGCGCCGGCGCGCGGGCCGGCGGTGAAGGTGCCGCCAAGCGCCTCGATGCGCTCGCGCATGGAGGCGAGCCCCATGCCCTCCGCGGCGCCACGGCCGATTGCTTGGACCCCGCCCACGCCATCGTCGGTAACGATGAGCTGGTAAAACGACGGATGCTCCATGCACCGTACGGTGACAGTATGGGCGCAAGCGTGGCGCATGGTATTGGAGAGCGCCTCGCGCAGGACCGCCGCAAAGCAGTTCGCGACGTTTGCGGGCGCATGTTCGGTCATAACTTCAAGCTCAATCTGCGGGCCGCCGTCCGAGCGCGCGCCTTCAACAATGCGTTCGAGCTGCACGGAAAGGTCGACGGCGTTGTCGTTGAGTGCGTGGACGCTGGTGCGCACAAGCTGAAGCGCCTCGTCAACCGTGCGTTTGACGTCGGCGAAATCGGCGGCGACGCCGGGCTCGTCGACGTGGACCACGCGCAGGGCTTCGGCTTGTAGCGAGGCACGCGTGAGCTGGTGCCCGACGTTATCGTGGATCTCGCGCGCGATGCGGGCGCGTTCGGCGAGCGTCGCGAGCTCGACTTCGTAGTCCTGGCGGTCGGCAAGATCGCGGTTGCGCGCTTCGAGCACGAGGGCTCGTTCCTGCAGCTCGTCGCGGATACGGTGCATGCGCCGCTGCTCGCGCTCCAACTGGGCGGTACGTAGTGATAACAAGGTGGCGGCAACCGAAAGGATGGCGGTCAGCAGGAGCGTTCGGGCGGTAAGCGCATCGGCACGAAGGTCCGCGACGAGCGCAAAGACAAAGGCGACGCCAATGCCCAGCGCGACCCAAACGTGTTCACGGCGCACGCGCCGCGCGATGTCATAGAGGGCGAGAGGCGCAAACGGCACAAACGGCGGCACGAAGACAGCCGCGATGATGTAAACGTAACTCGTGGCCTCGCTTGTGCGGCGCGTGCGTTCTCCCTGTGCGACCTCGGCCAGCGAGGTGGCGATAACTCCAAGGCAAAACGCCGCGACCAGGCGAGCGTCCACAGCAAGGCCCATGGCGGCCGCAATGCAGCACGCCAGCACGATCGATTTGTCGAAAAGCCTGTTCATACGGGTATTGTACGCGAAGCCGCGCGCGGGGGAGGCGCCGCCTGCGCAACTGTGACATTCCTCCCGTGCGGCAAAGCGGGGGGGGGCGTCGGCAAGCCGCACGACCAAGATCCTCGCACTCGTGACAAAGCTCACTGGTGGGCGCCGCCCGCTCCTGCGATGATGCAATCGTACCGGGCCGCAATCAACAGAAGGGCCGCCTCATGACAGACATCGTCCACGTCGAAAACCTCGTTAAGCGCTACGACGATCTTATTGCGCTCGACCACTTTAACCTGAGCATCGCCCCCGGCGAGATCTTTGGCCTGCTGGGCCCCAACGGCTCGGGCAAGACCACGTCCATCAACTGCATTTTGCAGCTGCTCGCCTACGACAAAGGCACCATCGAGCTGTTTGGCGAGCCCATGACGCCCGCCCGCTACGACCTCAAGCGCCGCATCGGCGTGGTGCCGCAGCAGGTGGCGGTATTCGATGAGCTTACGGTGCGCGAGAATATCGACTATTTCTGCAGTCTCTACGTCAACGACCGCAAGCGCCGCCGCGCGCTGGTGGACGAGGCGATCGACTTTGTCGGGCTGGGCGACTTTGCCAAGTTCCGCCCCGGCAAGCTCTCGGGCGGCCTGGCGCGTCGCCTCAACATTGCCTGCGGCATCGCGCACAAGCCCGAGCTTATCTTTTTTGACGAGCCCACGGTGGCGGTCGACCCGCAGAGCCGCAACGCCATCCTGGAGGGCATCTGCCGCCTGCTCGACGAAGGGGCCACGGTGGTGTATACCAGCCATTACATGGAGGAAGTCGAGCAGATCTGCAGCCGCATCATGATCATGGACGGCGGCCGCGTGCTGGCGCAGGGTACCAACGACGAGCTCAAGCGCATGATTCAGATGGGCGAGCGCGTGACCGTCGAGGTAGGCGCCGTCGAGCCCGCCACGGTCGAGCGGTTGCGCGCCCTCGAGCACGTGCTCAGCGTCGATCTGTCCGGCGGCGAACTCGTCTGCACCTGCGAGGCGAGTCCGCACAACCTGGTCGACATCCTCGACACATTGCGCGCCGCCGACGTTGCGCTCGGCCGCGTGTGGAGCGAGCCGCCGACCCTCAACGACGTGTTCCTCGAGATCACCGGCCGCGAGCTGCGCGACTAGGGGGCGGCCATGTTCAACACCATCATCGCCACGCTCAAGACGCTATTGCGTCGACCGAGTACATGGGTCTGGGGCGCGATCTTTCCCATTGCGCTTTCAACGATGTTCATGTTTATGTTTGCGAACCTGAGCTCCGACGGCACGGTCGACCCGGTGCCGGTTGCCGTCGTGGCGGACGAGGCCTGGGACGCCTCAACCTTTAAGGACGTGGCGACGTCGCTTGCCAAGGCAGGCGACGACCAGCTGCTCGATGTGAGCGAGTACGAAGACTTGACTGCCGCGCGCAAAGCACTCAAGGCCGGCGAGGTCGCGGGCATTTACACGGTGGATGCCGCGGGCACGCCCAAACTCACGTTGCTTTCGAGCTATGACAACTTGCGTGCGTCGTCGGCGCTCACTGACCGCAGCATCCTTGAGACGGTGGCAAGCTCGTATACACAAAATGCCGAGCTCATGCGCCAGATTGCCCAGGACAACCCGGCGGCGCTCGCCGACCCGGAGGCGGTTGCGCGCGCCCTGTCGCTCGAGGGCGGAACCCGCCGCGTAAGCCTGACACGCACCACGCCCGATGGCACGGTCATCTACTATTACGCGCTCTTTGGCCTGGTCGCGATGATGTCTGCCGAGTTTGCCGCCTTGAGTGTCGTCGACCTGCAGCCCAATCTGTCGGGCCTTGGTGCGCGTCGCTGTGTGGGCGGTCTTTCCAAGACGGCGTCGCTAGCCGGCATCTTTGTCGGCTCGTGGCTGGTTTCCTTTGCCTCGATGGCGGTCGCGATTAGCTACGTGCGCCTAGTCGTGGGCGTCGACTTTGGCGGGCGCGAGGGGCTGTGTCTGGTGGGCGGTGCCGCTTCCGCGCTTGCCGCCACGGGCTTGGGGCTCTTTGTGGGCACGCTTCCCGTTAAGGGCGGCAAGGCGTCCAAGTCCGGCATCCTCACGGGCTTTGCCACCACGTGCGCCCTGTTCGCCGGCCTCTACGGCGAGCCGGCGATGGCGCTTGCCGACGATGTCGCCCGCGCCTGCCCGGTCGAGTGCTGGCTCAACCCCGTCAAGCTCATCTGCGACATGTTCAATCGCCTGTATTTCTTTGAGGACCTGGGGCCCTTCGCCGTTCGCGCCGGCGCGCTCGTCCTGATGGCCCTGGTGTTTGTCGCCGCCGCTACGCTGATCTTTGGAAGGAGCCGCTATGAGCACCTTTAAGACTGCGCTTCGCATGGCGCTGGCGCACCCGTTCTACCTGCTCATCTATACGGTGTTCATCTCGCTCATGGGCGTATTCATCGCGGCATCGGTGAGCTGGAACTCGTCGCAGCTCACCGAGTACAAGCCCTACGATGCCAACGTGATCGTGGTCGACCGCGACAATAGCGACCTTTCGCGGGCGCTTACCAAGCATCTGGGTTCGCGTTTTGATCTGGTCACGGGCGTCGGCGGCGACACCTACGACCTTGCGGACGCGCTATCCAAGAGCAACAGCGCCAAAGGTAGCGCCGACTGCGTGTTCTTTATCTCGGAGGGGTTTGAGGGCGACCTCGTTGCAGCCGCCCGCGCGGGGGAGTCCCTGCCCAAGCTCGATGTGACCTACGGCGCCGGCACCATGGCGGCAGCGCTTTCGTCTGCCGAGGCCTCGCGCTGGATCTCGCTCGCGGGCGCTGCGGCCGCACTTGAGCCCGCCGCCTCTAACGGTAGCGTCGCCAAGGCTGCCGAGCATGCGGCCGCGAAGCGCGCCAAGGTCGAGATCGAGCAGGTCAAGGTTGACTCGACAGCCGCCGCCACGCTCGAGTCGTATTTCAACTTTGGCGCGTACGCGATTATCTCGTCGGTCATCGTGTCGGTGGGACTGGTGTTCTCGGGCATGAACGAGCCCGAGCGCGTGCGCCGCATGGATGCCAGCCCGGTCTCCGAGCGTCAGCGTTCGCTCGCCGTGTTTGCCGCCGCCGCCGTGCTCACCGTCTGCATTTGGCTCGTGTCGAGCATGATGGGCGTCGTGGGCTTTGCCGGCGCGGTTGCCGAAGTCGGCGTGGGTCGCGTGTGCCTGGCACTGGCGGCGACGTTTGCCCTGGCGTGCACGCCTCTGGCCGTTGGCTTTACGTTGTCGAGCTTGGGCGCGCGCGAGGAGCTGCTCAACGGCGTGGTCAACCTGCTCGGCATGCTCATGACGTTTTTGGGCGGCGCCTGGATGCCCCTGTCGCTGATGGGCCCGGCCGTGCAGACGGTGGCGCATTTTGTGCCGACATATTGGGTGAACGACGCGATCAGCAAGGCGCTTGCCTCGGATTTGACGTCCACCGTACTGGGCGACATCGCCTGCGATCTGGGCGTCACGGCACTCTTCGCCGTGGCCATCGCCGCCGTAGGCCTAGCCCTCGCACGCACCAAATCCCACGCCTAGCCACCTAGTCATTGGGTACTCATTGGGGACAGACTTAAACGACCAAGAGTGGTCATTGGGGACAGACTTAAACGACTAGTCATCGGGGACAGTCTTTGCCGAACCGCCGGCTTGCCGGTCGGGTTGCCAAGGACTGTCCCCAGCTGTCGGGTGGCGAAAGAGTGTCCCCAGCGACTAGTCATTTAAGAACGTCCCCAATGACTAGTCTGAAATAAATCCCAGACCTCGCTTCAAAATAGTTCGCCAAGGTTTACTATTACGTTCATAAAGTAGTACAAGGCTAACAATGGGGGATAGCATGGCGACGAAGCAAGCCTACGTCCAGGTCAAGGGGCTCAAGAAGCACTACGGCGACGGTGATGCGCGCCTGACAGTGCTCGACGGCATCGACACGTCCATCAACCGCGGAGAGATCTGCGTCATGCTGGGGCCCTCCGGCTCGGGCAAATCAACATTCCTTAACCTGATTGGTGGCCTGGAGGATGCCGACGGCGGCTCCATCATGGTGGACGGCTGCGACCTCACAGTGCTCAAGCCCGCCGACCTGGGTGAGTATCGCCGCCGCGAGCTGGGCTTTGTCTTCCAGTTCTACAACCTGGTGTCCGATCTCACCATCAAGGAGAACATCGAGGTCACGGCGCACCTGTCCAAAAAGCCGCTCAACATCGACGACTTGCTGCGTTCGCTGGGTCTCTGCGAGCACCGCAACAAGTTTCCGCGCCAGGTCTCGGGCGGCCAACAGCAGCGCTGCGCCATCGGCCGTGCGCTCGTCAAAAACCCGGGCCTGCTGCTGTGCGACGAGCCCACGGGCGCGCTCGACTACAAGACGTCCAAGGAAATCTTGCAGCTCATGGAGGATGTCAACCGCACCTACGGCTGCACCATCATTATCGTCACCCACAATGCCGCCATCGCGCGCATGGCCAATCGCGTGCTGCGCCTGCGCGACGGGCACATCGTCGAGGATGAGCTCAACGAGTCGCCCGTCGCGGCCGCCGAGCTCGATTGGTAGGCGGCGCCATGACACCTCTCGCAAAACGTCTCCCGCGCGAGCTGCGCCGCAATATCGGCAAATACCTGGTTATCTTTTTGCTTATGTGCGGAAGCATCGCCCTTACCTCGGGCTTTTTGCTCGCAGCGCATTCCATCGGCTGCCTTATCGACGACATGCGCGATGCGTACACGATCGAGGACGGTCGCGTGACCACCTCCTTCGAGGCCACCAAAGACCAGCTCAAGGCAGCCGAGGATGCAGCCGACGACGCCGGCGGCATCACGCTCTACAAGAATTTCTCCATCGACGCCATCATCAAAAAGGCGTCCGGCGACGACGGCACCAAGCGCACGCTGCGCACCTATGCGCACCGCACCAAGGTCGATATCGCGTCCTACTGCGAAGGTAGGCAGCCCAAGACGGACGATGAGGTGGCCATCGACCGTGTCTTTGCTACCAATAACAACCTGTCCGTGGGCGATAAGGTCGAGCTCGAGGGCAGAACCTACACCATCTGCGGCATCATGACCCAGCCCGATAGCCAGGCGTTGTTCCTCAACAATTCGGACTTTACGGTGAACACCATCACCTATGGTGTTGCCGAGGTCACCGATGCCGGCTTTGCCGCGCTCGAGGACGCCGGCGGCGCACCCGCCTACACCTACTCCTTCACCCTTAACGACCGCGACCTCTCCACCGCGGACCGCATCGATGCGGAGCAGGATATGGTGGAGGCGCTGACCGATGCCGATGCACGCGTAGATGAGCTCATCGACGCCGATTCCAACCAGGGCATTGGCTACGCCCGCGACGACGTGGACGGCGACTCCATGATGTGGATGACGCTGCTCGACATTATTATCGTGATCATGGCGTTCGTCTTTGTGGTCCTTACCGACGCCACCATCGAGGAGGAGAGCGCCATCATCGGCACGCTGCTCGCCAGCGGCTATCGTCGACGCGAGATCGTGCTGCACTACCTTGCGCTTCCCGCCATCTTGGGCGTGGTCGCGGCGCTTTTGGGCACTGCGCTCGGCGTTGTGTTCTTTACCGAGCCCATGCGCAGCCTCTATTACGGGTCGTACAGCCTGCCGCCCTTCCAGGTGTACTGGAGCTGGGAGATCTTTGTGAAGTGCGCCGTGGTTCCCGCCGCCGCGCTCATCCTCATCACGCTGGTGGGTCTGCTCCGCAAAATGGGCAAGACGCCGTTGCAGTTCCTTCGTCACGAAGCGAGCGGCAAGTCGGGTACCAAGCGTGGTATGCAACTGCCGGAGCGCATGGGTTTTGTTTCCCGCTTCCGCTTGCGTATCTTCCTGCGCAATCTGGGCAACTTCGCCACGCTCTTCGTGGGCATTGCATTTGCGTCGCTACTGCTGCTCTTTGGCCTGGCGATTCTGCCCACGATGACGCACTATGCGGACAACCTCGAGACAAGCCTGGTCGCCGAGCACCAGTACACGCTCAAGGCGCCGCTGGAGCTCGAGGGCACTGCCGAGGAGCGCGAGCAGTGGTCGGCACTCGAGCGTTTGCAGTCGGTTGACGGCGCACTGCTTTCTGCCGCTCAGGATGCCGATGACGAGCTTGACGACGCGGCCGATGCGGCGCAGGCGGCAGCCGATGCCGCGACCAGCGCTCCGTCTGCCGAGAGCCTGGCCGCGGCGCAGGACGCGCTTGCCAAGGTCCAGGACAAGAAGGATGCGCTTTATGCGCGCCTCGATGACCTTGCCGATGCCCTCGGCTGCAACCGCGACGAGGCTATCGACCTGATTGACAAGGCCTCTAAGATCGACACTGACAACGACGATATCCACCCGGTCAATACGACCGATAACGGCGCGGGCGCAATCGCACAGGCCGAGAAATACGCCGTCTACCAGCTGCAATACGATCGCGGCGACGGAAATGGGCAGGAGACGATTTCCGTCTACGGCATCTTGCCCGATTCGCGCTACTGGAAAGGGCTGGACGTCGGCGACGGACACGTCGTCTTTGGCGGTGGCTTGCTCGACAAGTTTGGCTGGAGCGAGGGCCAGAAGGTCACGCTCAGCGACAAGTACGAGGGTGAGTATTATTCCCTTGAGTACGCGGGCAAGGACTGTGCCTGGGGCTCCAAGTCGGACATGAATATCTATATGAGTATCGACGACTTTAATGAGCTGTTCGACAACGACGTCGCCTACTTTAACGGCTATGTGAGCAACGAGAAGCTCGACCTCGATGCTCGTTACTTTGCCGGCGACACCACGCCCGACGACATGCGCGCCGTGGGCGACCAATTCATCGGCATGATGAGCAAAATGATCGGAATGATGGTTGGGCTTGCGGTGTTCATCTTCTTGCTGTTTATGTACCTGCTGACCAAGGCTGTGATCGACCACAGCGCCCGTTCGATCAGCTACATGAAAGTCTTTGGCTATCGCGATAGCGAGATTTCGCATCTGTACATCCGCTCGATCACGCTGTGCGTGGCGGCGTCGCTCGTGCTGAGCCTGCCGGTCATCATTGGCTCGCTCACGGCCATCTTCCGCTCGATGCTGCTCGCCTACAACGGCAATATCGAGATCTATGTGCCCGCTTGGTCCATGGCGGCGTGCGCAGGAATCGGCTTTGCAACCTACCTGGTCGTGGCGCTGCTGCACACGCGCTCCATCAAGCGCGTCAGTCTGGCCGAGGCCCTCAAAGTCCAAGAGTAGTCGTTTAAGAACGTCCCCAATGACTAGGTTCCGTACTTGACTTTAACTCTGCTTTAACTGGTACCATCCTCTATGTCTGTAACGCCATATAGACCGAGGGGATATATCTATGACCGCAACTGCACCCGCAGCACCCGCTAAGGTGTACTTCACCAACCTGCGCACGCATGCTCGCGAGAGCCAGCTCGACAAACTCAAGCGCCTCATCCGTCACGCCGGAATTGAGCAGATCGACTTTGAGAACAAGTTCGTCGCTATCAAGATTCACTTTGGCGAGCTGGGCAACCTGAGCTTTTTGCGCCCCAACTACGCCCGCGCCGTCGCGGATGTCGTGAAGGAGCTGGGCGGCAAGCCCTTCCTCACCGACTGCAACACGCTCTATGTCGGTAGCCGCAAAAACGCGCTCGAGCACATCGACACCGCCTATCAGAACGGTTTTACCCCGTATGCCACGGGCTGCCAGATCATCATCGCCGACGGCCTCAAGGGTACCGACGAGGCGCTCGTCCCGGTCGAGGGCGGCGAGTACGTGCACGAGGCAAAGATCGGCCAGGCACTCATGGATGCCGATATCGTGATCAGCCTCACCCACTTTAAGGGCCATGAGCAGGCCGGTTTTGGCGGCGCCATGAAGAACCTGGGCATGGGAGGCGGCAGCCGTGCCGGCAAGATGGAGCAGCATGCCGCCGGCAAGCCGAACGTCACGACCGGACACTGCATTGGCTGCCGTGCCTGCGAGAAGATCTGCGCGCACAGCGCTATCTCGTTCGACGACACCCGCGAGCGCGAGCTTGCCAACGGCGCTACTCGCACGGTGCACGTGGCTGCCATCGACCACGATCGCTGCGTGGGCTGCGGCCGCTGCATCGGCGTGTGCAACCAGGACGCCATCAAGCCCGGCTATGAAGCCGCGGCCGACGTGCTCAACTGCAAGATCGCCGAGTATACGAAGGCCGTTGTCGACGGCCGCCCGAGCTTCCATATCTCGCTTGCCATGGATATCAGCCCCAACTGTGATTGCCATCCCGAAAACGATACGCCTATCGTCAACGACATCGGCATGTTCGCGAGCTTCGACCCGGTCGCTATCGATCAGGCCTGCGCCGATGCCGTCATGGCATCCGAGCCGCTGCCCAACACCGAGCTCACCGATAGCGCGGCCAAGATGGAGCATAACCACGAGCATCTGGAGGGCGAGCAGGCCAAGGATCCCTTCTGCATCACGCATCCCGACACCGACTGGCGCGCGTGCATCGCGCATGCCGAGAAGATCGGCCTGGGCACGAGCGAGTACGAGCTCATTGAGGTCAAGTAACACCTGTCTATTGGACATATCAAGCGCTTTTGTAGCGCAACGTTAGCAAAAGCCGCCCGTGAGCACAGCGCTCGCGGGCGGCTTTCCGGAAGTATGCGGCAAATTTCGAGACCGCCGAGCACACGACATTTTTTGGCAACAAAACCCCTGATAAATTGTTGGTAAAACTGCGGTCTGGTCGGCAGTTCCAGATTTTGCCGCATACTTCCGAAAATAGGGGGTCAGATAAAGCCCCAGACGTTGCTTTTTGCCTAAAAATACTCGTCGAGGAAGTTGTTGACCGTGTTCCAGTAGAGCTCGGGGTCAACTTGCGCACTCTTGGCGTGGGTGGCGCCATGGATAGTGAGCTTTTGCTTGACCTTGCTGGCGCACGCGTCGTAGTTTTGGTCGAGCATACTGTACGGCACAAAGGTGTCCTGGTCACCGTGGATAAACAGCATGGGAACCGTCGCGTGTTTGAGTTGCTCCACACTGCTCGCCTTATGAAAGTCGTAGCCCGCGCGCACGTTGCACACCAAGTTTGCTACATCGAGCAAGGGAAAGCTGGGCAGGCCGAATACGTCCTTGAGCTGCAGGGAAAACTCGTCCCAAACACTCGTATAACCGCAGTCCTCGATAATGCATTTCACGTTTGCGGGCAGAGATTCCCCCGCGACGTTCATGGCGGTTGCCGCACCCATCGACTCGCCAAAGACTAGGATACGCGCCTCGGGGTCAGCCTGAACGATTCGCCCAATCCATGCAACGATGTCGAGGCGCTCGGGCCAGCCCATGCCGATATAGTCGCCGCCGGAGCGCTCGTGGGCGCGGGCGGCAGGCGCGAGCACGTTCATGCCGCGGTCGTGGAAGCGCTTGGCGTATCGGGCCATGCCGATGGGCTCATTGGTATATCCATGCAGGCAGACGGCGTAATCGTGGGTGTTCTCCGAGGCGGCAAAATACCAAGCGGCGAGCTCGGTTCCGTCATCTGCGGTGAGGCTGCTGCTCTCGCGATTCTCTTTAAACCACGCCCGCGCCTCGGTTTCCTCGGCATCCGGCTGCTCGCCTTCTTTGTCGTTCTTGCTATCCTGCATCATCTTCATGGTGTACGGCGCTTGGGGATTCAGCGCGAAGTCAAACAGAAAGTTGCCGGCAAATCCGAGCAGCGCAACGACAACCACCAGTGCAACGATGCCGGCTATCTTGAGCTTTCGATGGGAACGTGCGTTTTGAGCCATGCGGTATTCTCCTATAAGATGTTAATACATCAACATTTAATGCAAGCGCATTATGGACGTTCGCCGTTGATGCGTCAACAGACAAAGAATGGGTAAACAAAGGGTCACGTATGGTGCAAATTTCGCACGTACCTAGACGCTTTGATATAGTGTTGAGAACTCTTTACGTTGGAGGATGTAACCGGCATGCCCGATTCGAGCGACAGTTCTAAGCCGCGACCCAAGACCGCGGCCGTTCCACACTACACGGTGGGCGAGGAGATCATGAACTCCGTCACCCATGGTGTCGGCTGCCTGCTGGGTATCGCGGGCCTGGTGCTCCTGATCGTATTCGCTGCCCTGCGCGGCGGAGGCCCGGCCCACATGGCCGCGGCGATTGTCTATGGCGTCAGCATTATTCTCGAATATCTGGCCTCCACGCTCTACCACGCGATTCAACCCGCGCGCGCCAAGCGCGTGTTTCGCATCATCGACCACAGCTGCATCTACCTGCTCATAGCCGGCAGCTATACGCCGTTTTGCCTCATCACGCTCGCAAACGACGGCGGTCCTGCGCTGTTCTTTGCCGTATGGGCCATCGCCATTATCGGCATCGCCCTCGAGTGCTTTATGCGCGAGCGTCAACCGCACTGGGTAAGCGGCTTGGTCTACCTGCTGATGGGTTGGCTCGTCGTCTTTAAGCTGCCCGAGCTCGTGGCGCTGTTGAACCCCGTCGCGCTTGCCCTGCTCGCCGTCGGCGGCGTGTGCTACACCGTGGGCGTGCCGTTCTATATCGCCAAAAACGTGCGCTATCTGCACAGTGTGTTTCACTTGTGGGTGCTCGCCGGCAGTATCTTCCAGTTCATGGCGGTGATCCTCTTCGTAATCTAGCGACCGCGCCCACGGCCCCGCTCGCACGGGTGACTGGCGCAATTGCCGTATCCGCCATCAACGTTTTACCCTGACGTCCCGAATCTTGGAGGTTCGAGAAACTCCCGATGGACATAACCATCTCCCTTATCACTACCCTCGTCCTGACGCTTATCAACGGCTACTTCTCCATGTCCGAGATGGCTCTCACCACGGCTAAGCGCGCCGTGTTGGAGCACGATGCCGAGGAGGGCGATAAGCGCGCCGAGCGCGCCGTCCAGCTCGCCGCCGACTCCGATCAGCTGTTGGCCACCATCCAGGTCGCTATCACGCTCGTGGGCTTCGCCTCGTCCGCCGTCGCATCGACGAGCCTGTCCGACCCGCTTGCCACGTGGCTCATGAGCTTTGGCATCGCGCCGCTCTCTGCCATCGCGCGCGGCCTGGCGCCGGTCATCATCACCGTCGCCGTCGCCTTCGTGTCCATCGTGATCGGCGAGCTCGTGCCCAAGCGCATTGGTCTGGCCAATGCCGAGGGCGTGTCCAAGCAAGTCGTGGGGCCGCTTTCGGTGTTCCAAAAGATCGCCCGCCCGCTCGTGTGGCTGACCGGTGCCTGCTCCGACGGCCTGGCCCGCATCCTGCGCATCAAGAGCGCCGACGACCGCCAGAACGTCTCGGAGGAAGAAATCAAGTACATGGTCTCGGAGCAGGACGACCTGCTCGACGAGGAAAAGCGCATGATCCACGAGATCTTCGACCTGGGCGACACCGTGGCTCGCGAGGTCATGGTGCCGCGCGTGGACACCACTATGTGCGAGGACGACGAGACAGTCGCCGACGTGTTGTCCACCATGCGCCAGACCGGTTTCAGCCGCATCCCCGTCTATCACGAGGACCCCGACAACGTCGCGGGCATCGCGCACATCAAGGACCTGATCCAGCCCGCGCTCGACGGCAAGGGCGACCAGCCCATCGCCGATTACCTGCGTGACGCCACCTTTGTGCCCGATACCAAGGACATCCTGCCGCTGCTGTCCGAGATGCAGACCTCGCACGACCAGATCGTGGTGGTCGTGGACGAGTACGGCGGCACGGCCGGCATCATCACCATCGAGGACATCGTCGAGGAGATCGTGGGCGAGATCGAGGACGAGTTCGACCCCGACAACAAGTACCTCACGCGCCTTTCGCGCCGCGAGTGGCTTGTCGATGGGCGTTTTTCGTGCGATGACGCGATTGAGCTTGGTTGGCCGCTCGAGGAAAGCGATGATTATGAGACCATCGCCGGCTGGATTTTGGAGCTTTGCGACTCGGTGCCCGACATCGGAGAGGTGTTTGAGGTCGCAGGGTACAAGTTCAAGGTACAGTCGATGCGTGGCCAGCGCATCTCGCTCATTCGCGTGATCGCTCCGGCCGAAACCGATAAGAAGGATTCCGAGTCCTCGGCAGAGAAGCCGGCGGCGTCGGGTGCGGGCTCTGCGGATCCGCACGATGGCGACGAGTAGGGCAAGGAAGAGTAGGGGAGAGTTATGGCAGGCCTGTTCAACATCCTTAAGGTCACCGTCAGCGAGGACAAGATTTGCGCGCACGTGCTGGTGAACCCCGGCATGCCGCTCATGACCTCGGAGGATATCGAGGCCACGGCGCGCGTGTACTACCTGGTGCCCGCGATTGCCAAGCATCTGTGCCTGGGCGATTCGGGCCGCGAGTTCCAGGACTGCATGGGCCAGACCGAGCTTTGCCACCTGCTGGAGCACGTGACGGTCGAGCTCATGAACGAGACCGGTCTCGCTGGCAGCATTTCGTGCGGCCGCACGCGCGTGAGCGAGCACGACGAGCGTGTCTTTGAGGTCGAGCTTTCGTGTCCCGACGACGCGCTGGCCATCGGTGCGCTGTCTTCGGCGACCTTTATGATGGACTGGGCGTACCTGCACGCCGACCAGCCGGCCCCCGACGTGGAAGGCACGGTCGCGGGCCTGCGCAACCTGGTGCTGGGCATGCGTGCCGAGGCCGAGGGCAAGGACCCGCACGAGGCCGTTGCCGCTGCGAACGGCGAGGACGTGGCCGAGGATGCGCCCGAGGGCGACGCTCTTGCCGACGCCGACACTGAGCCCGTTGCCGAGGCGCCTGCCGAGCCCGAGTCTGCGGAGCCCCAAGGCGTCCCGAGCTTTGACGACGAGCCGCAGATGCCAATCGATACCGAGGGTGCGGTCGCCGAGAACCACGAGGCCCCCGCGGCCGTCTTTGGCGGTGCAGCAACGGCTCCGTCCGGCTCGGCGCACGAGGGCAACCTGCCGCTCGTCGATGGCGCCGGCGAGGACCCGGCCGCCACGGTGGCCATGCCTGCCATGCCGCAGGAGTAGGTTCACTCGCTTATCACCATCATGTACCTGCGCTTTTACCGTACGCAGATGAGCGCGACGGCAAGTGTTGCGCTGCGGGTATAATGGACAGCATTCAAACGGTGGGCATCGAGGTGCCCGCAGGAGAGGAATGATCATGGGAAAGACTTTCAGCTTTGTCTCCGGTGCGCTCTTTGGTGCTGCCGCCGGCGCTATCATCGGCGTTGCTCTGGCCCCGCGCTCGGGTGCCGAGACCCGCGCCATGGCCGCCGATATCGCCAACGATGCCTGGGACAACATGCGTGACACCTACGAGCACAGTGCCGAGGAGGCTCGTGCCGCGGTCAGCGATTTTGGTCCGATGGTCGATGCCAAGACCGATGACCTGCGCGCCAAGGTCGACCTGGCCCGCGAGCGCATGGATCAGCTTCGCGAGCAGCTCAACGACGCCATCTCGGGCGGCAACGTGACGCCCGCTGCCGACGTCGTAGTCGAGAACGTCACCGAGGCCGGCACCGAGGCCACGGAGCCCTCGACCGAGGCATAATGCGCGCAGGGGATTTTGTCGGCGTCAAGGTTTATCGTAAGCCTGCCGAAGACAAGCGCACCAAAAAGGACGGCACGCCGCGCAGCCCTAAGAAGCTCGGCAAGGTTCACTTTCCCGTCTTTACCCCGGGCGGCACGCGCGTGGTGGGCTTTATGGTTCGCCAGTCCGATATCGCGGGCATGATCGAGCGCCCCGACCGGTTTGTGGCGCTCGATGCCATCGGCGTCTATGAGGGCGCCGTCGCGGTCGACGACGTCAAGGGCACCTACGATGCCGCCGCGGCCAAGCGCCTCGATATCAACCTGGACGATTGCATCATCTGGGTTGGCATGGACGTGCGCACGGAATCGGGCGATGTCGTGGGCTACTGCTCGGACGTTGAGTTCAAGCCGCGCTCGGGTATTGTGCAGACGTTCTATGTGACCGCCGGTGCCGCATCGAGCATGTTGGTGGGCGACACGCAGGTGCCGCCGACGATGCTGCGCGGCTACGAGAACGGCGCGATGATTGTCTCGGACGAGGTCAAGTCGCTCGGGTATTCGGGCGGCGCGGCCGCCAAGGCTGCCGAGGCCAGTGTCGTGGTGGGCGATAAGGTCAAGAAGGGCGCCAAGGTACTCGATGACAAGGGATCGGTCGCCGTGGACAAGGGCAGCCGCGCGCTGGGCAAGCAGCTCGGCAAGACGCGTGGTATGTTCAAGGCCTTTAAGGACGAATATCAAAAGGCGAGCGGGGGCTCGTCAAAAGCTAGCAAATAGCGACGTACCAAATGATGGGAGGCGAGCCGGAGACATGTTGCTCCGGCTCGCTGTGTTTATGGGGGAGGGCACATGCGCCAAAACGGATCTAACTTAAACGGGCCCTCGGGTGCGCGTCCGACGGCGCGCCGCGACCTGGGGCAGCTGCCCAGCGGCCAGCGTCGACGCCGCCGTAAGCCCGGCGCGATGTACCTCAACCATAGCCGTGGGTTTAGCGATCGCAGCGCGCGCATCGGCAACGGGCGCTCGCCGCGCCGACCGTCCCGCCTGCCCTATGCGCTCATCGCCGTGGGTTTCGCGCTCGTGCTGTTTATCGCTGCCGTCGTGGGCTACGTCAACCGCAGCGTGGATGTGGAGCTCAACGGCCAGAAGACCGCAGTGCGCGTGGGCTCTACGCTGCAGAATCTCATCGACGAACAGGATTTGACTGGCACCTACGACGCAGGCGACCTGCTGGCCGTCGATGACAGCGTGCTCAAGCGCCATGGGGGCGAAAAGCTGTCGGTGAAGGTCGACGGCAAGCGCGTGAAGCAGGGCAAATGGGATAGCCGCGAACTTGAGGGCGGCGAGAAGGTGACGGTCAAGGATGGCCGTAACACCTACGAGAAGCACGAGGTTCAGGCTACGGTTATCGAGCCCAAGCTCAAGGTCGAGGGCACGGGCGCTATCGAGTATGTGCAGACGTGGGGTGCCCAGGGCCGCTCCGAGGTGTGGGTTGGTGAGCAATCGGGCAAGACGCAGGACCGCGGCGAGGTCGTGCCCGCCACCGATTGCGTTGTTGCGTGCGCCAGCGTGGCGCCCAAGGGCAACAAAAAGTACGTGGCGCTGACGTTTGACGAGGGTCCGAGCGGCGCCACCAAACAGATCTTGCAGGTGCTCAAGGAAAAGGGCGTCACCGCGACGTTCTTCCTTTCGGGCGATGCGGCCGAGGCCTCGCCTGCCACGGCCAAGGCGATTGTCGATGCCGGGTGCGAGATCGGATCCAACAGCTACAGCGACGATTCGCTCAAGGGTCAGGACCGTGAGGCGGTACGCGAACAGATCACGAAAGGCACCGATGCGATTAAGTCGGCGACCGGCGTTGAGACGATGCTGCTGCGTGCTCCCTACGCTGCCTTTGACGAGCAAAACTGGATTGATGCGATGGACCTGGTCTCCGCCGTGGTCTCGTGGAATATTGACTCGGGCGACTGGCTGCTCAACGGTGTCGACGAGCAGGTCTCGACGGTGCTCGATTCGGTGACGCCGGGCAATATCGTGCTGCTCACCGATAGAGACGAATGCGCCGAGCAGACGCTCGAGGCGCTGCCGCAGATTATCGACGGCCTCATTGCCGACGGCTACAAGATCGTGACGCTCAGCGACCTGGTCAAGACGGACACGGCATTGAGCAAAAAGCTCACCTCGCTGACGAAGGTCACCATGCCCAAGGACGCCGTGTTCCCCCAACTTGCCGAGGACGAAGATACCACAGAGTAGTCATTGGGTAGTCATTTAAGAACGTCCCCAATGACTATGTCACGGATGCGTCAGCGTTTGGTATGCCTGCAATGTGCAGCGCATAAATTCGATGCCGCAGGGCGATGCTGATGCTATAGTTACTGCGGTTAATGAGGGTCAAGAGAAAGGTTACAGGTGAAATCCAAACCTCGACCATACAGTCGATGACCCCATGCAGGTGCTTTTTGCGCATGCACGGGGTGTAAGCGTCGAGCGGCGTGCCGCCCGCGCATGCGTATACATATCCAGAAGCCCCCGGACGTCGCACATGCGGCCGCGTCCGGAGGAATAATGATGGGGAGCACCATTGAATTATCTGAGTGAGATGCTCAAATTGCCGGTCTTGGACGTCGATGGAGAAAAGCTCGGCGTGGTGAACGATTTTGGTATTGCTACCGGCGAAGTTTTTCCGCACGTGACGTCGCTCGCGTTCCGCGGTCCCGGCAAGACGCCGTTTATGATCAGCTGGCGCAAATGGGTCGACCGTATCGACGAGACGGGTGTACACCTTAAGACATCGGCCACCGAAATCCGTTTTTCGTACCTGCAGCCGACCGAACTCTTACTCGCCCGCGACGTGCTTAACAAGCAAATTGTCGACACGCAGGGCATGAAGGTCGTGCGCGTAAACGACATCAAGTTTTCCATGTCGGGCGAAAATCAGCTGCGCCTACTGGGTGCCGAAGTTGGCGCCCGCGGTCTGCTGCGCGCGATCAGCCCCACACTCGAGCATGTCGTCGAGGGCTTTATGAAGCACCTGGGCAAGCCGCTCAGCGAGGACATTATCGCCTGGTCTTACATGGACCTGCTCGATCGCTCGACTAAGAACATCCAGCTCTCGGTGTCGCACAAGACGCTTGGTGAGCTGCACCCTGCCGACATTGCCGACATCATCGAGCAGCTCGACCCGCGCCTACGTGCGCAGGTGTTTGCGCAGCTCGATACTGCCCAGGCCGCCGAGGCCATCTCGGAGTTCGATGACGACGAGCTTATGACCGAGATGCTCGAGGGCCTGTCCGACACGGACGCATCGTCGATGCTGGCCATGATGGACCCGGACGATGCAGCTGACCTGATCGACGAGCTCGATTACGAGAAGGCCGAGAAGCTCCTGCGCCTGATGGGCGTCAAGGAGGAGAAGGCGATTCGTAACCTGCTGGGTTATGAGGACAACACCGCCGGCCGCATCATGACCTCGGAGTTTGTCTCGCTGCCCGCCACGGCGACGGTCGGCGATGCCATCGAGGCGATTCGCAAACTCGATGAGGACTTCGAGAGTGTCTATTACGTCTATACCGAGGATCCGAGCGGCATGCTCACCGGCGTGCTCTCGCTGCGCACGTTGATCGTGGCCGACCGCGATGCCACGCTGGGCCAGCTCGCCTATCGCGACCTGGTCTACGTGTCGCCCGACGAGGACCAGGAAGACGTGACGGACGAGATGACCAAGTACGACCTGGTTGCCATCCCTGTCTGCGACGAGAACCGTCATATCCTGGGTATCGTAACCTTCGACGACGCCATGGACGTTATCGCCGAGGAGCATCAGGAGGACCTGCAGATCGCCGGTGTCGGCTCGGGCGATAGTGCGTCGGACGACTCGACGAACGTGCTCAGCTGGTTCGTGCATCGCCAGTACTGGGTTGTTGTATGGGGCATCGCGTCGTGCATCATGGCGACCGTGCTGGGAACGGCGCTCGGCTCCGCGCATCTGGTGGTGTTCCCCATGTGTGCCATGCCGCTCGTGCTGCTGGCGGCCTCGCGCATGGTGTCGTTCGTCAAGAACTACTTCCTGGAGTATGACGGTCACGACGACGAGCCCAAGCCGTATCTGGGGTTCTTCTTCCAGAGCACGGGCATGGGTCTGATTCTGTCACTCGTGACCTACCTGTGCGCCCAGCTGGTGCGTACCGCCGCGTTCCCCGATGCGCCCATGTTTGAGGAGCAACTCTTTACCGGGTGCTTTAATATCGCTGCCATCATTTGCCTGGTTGGCAACATGAGCGCCGTGATTTACCTGATGGTGCTGTTCTGGCGTGACGAGCATGACCTCAACACGTCGGGCACCGCCATGAACGTTATTGCCGTCATGATTTCGTGCGTAGCGTACTGCGCCGCTGCGGTGCTGCTCACCATGTCGGTCATTGGTTAGGTGGTCGCGTGCAAAATACCAAGCAAAAGTCGGGCACCAAGCAAAAGTTGACCATCGCGGCCATCTTTGGCGCTATGGGTCCCGGTCTGCTGGCGGCGCTTTCGGGCAATGACGCCGGCGGCATTGCAACGTATTCCAGCGCGGGCGCCAGCTATGGCTACAAGATGCTCTGGATGCTTCCCGTCATGACTGTGCTGCTCATCGTGACGCAGGAGACCGCGGCGCGCTGCGGCTGCGTCACGGGCAAGGGCTTGGCATCGCTCATTCGCGAGCGCTTTGGCGTGCGCAAGAGTGTACTTGCTATGGCGGCGCTGTTGATCGCCAACACGGCTGTGACCATTTCGGAGTTTGCGGGTATCGCCAGCGGCCTTGCTCTCTTTGGCGTGCCGGCGAGCATCTCGGTGCCGTTGGTGGCGCTGCTGGTGTGGATGCTTACCATGTCGGGTAGTTTCCAGCGCATCGAGAAGATTCTGCTGCTGGTGAGCTGCGTGTTCGTGACCTATATTGTCGCTGCGTTCATGGCTGGCCCCAACTGGGGTGAGGTCGCGGTCGACCTGGTCGTGCCTAACATTCAAAATGACCCCAGCTACGTGTCGCTCGTGGTCGCAACGATCGGTACCACCATCGCGCCGTGGATGATTTTCTTGGCGCAGAACAACGTGGTCGACAAGAACGCGGGCGAGGACGATATCGTGCTGCAGCGCATCGATACCGTGAGCGGCTCGCTTGCCGCCGATGTCATTGCCGGCTTTATTATCATCACGACCGGTACGGTGTTGTTCCCGGCGGGTATTCAGATTAGCGATGCTGCCGATGCTGCCCGTGCGCTGGAGCCTATTGCGGGTCAGTGGTCCACGGTACTGTTTGCCTCGGGCCTGGTCGCGGCGAGCTTCTTGGCTGCCTGCGTGCTGCCGGGCGTTACGTCGAGCGCTATCTGCGAGGCATTTGGCTGGGAGCGCGGTGCCGACCGCAGCTGGGACGAGGCCCCGGTCTATCGCGGCATCATTACGGCCATCATCGGTATCTCTGCCGTGCTGGTGCTTATGCCCGGCGTCGATCTGTTCCAGATTATGATGACCTCACAGGTCATCAATGGTGTGCTGTTGCCCGTGGTTCTGGTGTTCCAGGTGGTTATCGCAGCCGACCGTCACATTATGGGTGCCAACCGCAACGGTCGCGTGTGGAACGTGCTCACTTGGGCGACTATCGCCGTGATTACGGTGCTCACGGTCGTCATGTTTGTCCTGCAGGCGATGGGCTACAGCGCTTAGCGCCTCTTTTGGACTCCAAACAGGCCGCCGCCATGGGCTGCGGCCTGTTTTTTTGCCTGCGACCTCTTAGGGCCGGCTCTAAAAGAGTGATTTTGGGTTGTTTGCTGCGGGCTACTTGTCGGTGCCCAGCTTGTGCGGCTTGAGAGCGAGCGCATTGACGAGCGCGTCGGTGGCAGACTTGACGGCTGCCGGCTGCGGATCGTTGACGTGGTCCTCGGGGTGCACGGGCAGGTCTTTCTTGACCGCATCGTGGATCAGGTTGAGGTATTCGGTCACGCCGGTGGCCGACAGGTGCGTGCCGTCGCCGTCAAACAGGTCGTTGCGGTTGGCGCTGTACCCGTACCAGTCGATAACGCGTACATTCTTGTAGCGCGTTGCGGCGTTGGCGATGGCCTGGTTCGTGGACCCGACCCACGGCTGCGGGCTACGCGTGTTTACAAACACGACAATGCGCTGCTCGCCGGCGTCGGCCATGATCGCGTCGACCTGGGCGTCCGTTACCAAACCGTTGGTGCCCAGGGCAAAGACCACGATCTTGCCGGCAAGGTTCTGCTGGATATAGCCCTCAAATGTCGCGCGGCCCGCATCAAACTGGCGGCCCTTTTCGGCATCGATATGGCTGTGCGGAAACACGCCGTCAAAGGAATCAACGGCGCGCAGCGACACGGAGTCACCGATCATCAACAGGTCGTAGGAACCATCGGGGAAGCCGTCGTTGTCCTTGTCGGTGTCGTCGGCCGCCTGCTGGTCGGTGGGCGCGGTGTTTTTGGCTTCCTTGTTCAGGACTTCGGCGCCCTCGCCGCTCAGCGCGGACGTCTCGGGCACAAAGATCAGGCCGCCCAGTGCAACGACCAACACGACGGCGCAGGCTGCGCAGACAGGGACGTGCGCGCGTGCCCAGTTGGCGGGCGTGGTGGCGCCATCGCGGAATTCGGCGACGGTGCGGCCGAAGGCGCCCTTCCTAAACGGCGTTTCGATAAAGCGATAGGAGCACTCGGCTACGGCGACCACCAGCAGCACCTGCAAAATGTACTGCCACCACGGCGTATCGTTGATGTTAGCGACCGGGTTCATGAGCAACAGCAGCGGATAGTGCCACAGGTAGATGCTGTACGAGCGCTTGCCAACCCACACGAGCGGCTCGGCGGACAGCACGCGGGCAACCATTCCCTGGGGCTGCACGCAGGCCGCGATGACCATGAGCGTGAGGATGGAGCATAACAGCGTGCCGCCGCGATACTGGAATGCGGTGTAGCCGTTGGTGAGTGCGACCATGGCAGCAAGGCCAACCAGACCCACGACGCCTAACACATCGATGGATGCGGGCGAGGACCAAAAGCGCACGAGGGCGCTCGGCTGTGCCGGGGCGGTCTTGGCTGATTCGACGGCCTTCTTGCCAGGCTTGTCCTCGGCGCTCTTGCCGCGCTTGGCGGCGCCAGCTAGGCGATTGAGTCCCAAACGATGTGCGAGACGCACCGGCGCCAGGTCGCGATCGGGGATAAAGGCCATCCAGGCACCCAGCAGCAGCGAGAACACGCGGGTGTCGGTGCCGTAGTACACGCGGCTGGGGTCGGCGGCAGGGTTGTAAAGCACCATCATGGCGAGGGCAGATACCGCGGCAAGGCCCAGAACCACGTGGCGCGTGTTGGGCTTGCTCACATGCATGGATACCATGGCAAACAGCAGTGGCGGCCAAATCAGGTAGAACTGTTCCTCGATGGCTAGCGACCAGAAGTGCGTGAGCGGTGAGGGGTCGCCCAGAGCATTGAAGTACGAGACGTTTTGGGCAATCTGCCACCAGTTGTTGAAGAACAGCAGCGACGGCAGGATGTCGGGGCGCATCTTGGTGAGCATCACGTGGTTAAAGATGGTGCACAGCGCGCAGGTCACGAACACTACCGTTGCCACGGCGGGGACCAGGCGACGGATGCGGCGAATCCAGAAGCTCTTAAGGTCGATGCGGCCGGTCTTAGCGACTTCGTTGAGCAGCAAGCGCGTAATCAGATAGCCCGAAAGCACAAAGAAAATCGTGACGCCGAGCAGGCCGCCCTGAGCCCACGTGAGGTTAAGGTGATAGAGCACCACCGCGACGACGGCGAGCGTACGCAGACCGTCGAGCGCAGGAATGTAGCGGGACTTGGGACGAGCGGGCGTCTGTTCCGCGGCGGGAGTGTTGGCGCGGCCCGCGTTGTTGGCAGAAGCGCGATGGGGGCTCGCGGTGCGTCGCGGTTCGTTAGCACGGCGTTCGCCCTTCACGCGTTCGTGCGGCGCTGGCTCGTTGCCCGTGCGGCGTCGACCGCGCGAGCCCGATTGCGAGAGTTGTTCCATAAAACATCATCCAATGACGAGAATAATCAGCACGCCTTCATTGTAGCTGCCTGCTCCTGTGAATGCTTGCTGCTGGCGCAAGCTCAAGCGCGCGTTCACATCAAAGTGAACTAAAGTTATAGAGGTGCGAGAGCACACGATTGACGGCCGACAGCGGGTGCAAAGCCCGCGGACGAGGAGGTTTCCATGGCAGATCGCGGCATCGTTGCGGTGTTCGGCAGCATGAACATGGACCTTTCGGTGGCGTGCGAGCGCATACCGCGTGCGGGCGAGACCGTCGGCGGCAGCGGGTTTATCACCAACGCCGGAGGCAAGGGCGCCAATCAGGCCGTAGCTGCCGCGCGTATGGGCGCGTGCACGCACATGATCGGCGCGGTCGGTCGCGATGCGTTCGGCGCGTCGCTCGTGGCGGGGCTCCAAGACGCCGGCGTGGACTGTGACTTTGTAGTGCATCGCGATGACGTGGAGACGGGAACGGCGACCATCATTCGCTGCGAGGGCGACAACCGCATCATACTGTCACCGGGCGCCAACCATGCGCTTGCGGGCGCGGACGTTGCCTGCGCGCTGAGGCGTCTGGTGGCCCATGAGCTCGACGGCGGCGCCAGCGAGATTGCCCCGGCTGCCGGAAGCGTCTTTATCGCCCAGGGCGAATGCGACCTTGCGGCGACGGCCGAGGCGCTTGTTTGCGCTCACGAGCTGGGGTTCTATACGGTCTTTAATCCAGCGCCCGCCTGCGAGCTGCCTGCGGAGGTCTGGCCTGCGGTCGACCTGGTCTGTCCCAACGAGACCGAGTGCCAGGTGCTGACGGGCATTCTGCCCACGGATGACGCGAGCTGCGTCACCGCGCTCAATGCGCTGCTCGACAAGGGTGCCGGGGCTGCGGCCATCACGTTGGGCGGTGCCGGCTCGGTTTCGCTCGGCGATGGCGGTGAGCTGCTGCGCATGCCGGCACTTTCGAGTACGGTAGTCGATACCACGGCCGCCGGCGATACGTTTATCGGCGCGTTGGCGGCGGCTCGCCTAGAGGGCTTGCCGCTCTTTGAGTGCATGGCCGCGGGTGCTCGCGCCTCGGCAGTGACGGTGTCGCGCCTGGGCGCTCAGCAATCGATTCCCATGCGCACCGAAGTTGAACATTGGTTTGGTTAAACGATAAAGACGGAGAAGCGGAGTAGAACAATGGCAATCAAGAAGCTGATCCTTGATCTGGATATGGGTGTGGACGATGCGATGGCGCTGGCCTATGCCATCGCGAGCCCCGAGGTGGAGCTCGTGGGCATCACCACGTGCTTTGGTAACGTGCGCGTCGAGCAATCGGCGCACAATTGCCTGGCGGTGCTCGATCTGCTGGGTCGTCCCGAGGTGCCGGTGTACCTGGGCGCCGACCGTCCTCTGCAGGCGACTGAGCCTTATACGCCGCCGGCGTCCACCGCGCTCATTCACGGCAAGAACGGCATCGGCGGCGCGAGCGTGCCCGCGTCGCCCTACGAGCCGGTGGGGGCGACCTCGGCCGACGGCAACGCTGCGGTCGATTATCTGATCGATGCCGCGCGCACCTATGGTCCCGATCTGGTCTACGTAGCGACTGGCCCGCTCTCCAACCTGGCGCTCGCCCTGGAGCGCGATGCGGCGGCGATGATGTCCATCGGCCGCGTGGTCGTGATGGGCGGCGCCCTTACCGTGCCCGGCAACGTGAGCGCGGGCGCCGAGGCCAATATGGCGAGCGACCCCGAGGCAGCCGACGCGGTGCTGCGTTCGGGCCGTAAGCTCACCATGGTGGGTCTGGACGTGACGCATCGCGTGGTGCTCACACGCCGTGACATTGCCGGCTGGACGGGCTCGGGCACCATGGCGGGCTGCGCATTTGCGAGCATGGTCGAGCACTACATTGGCTCGTACGAGATGAACGCACCCTACCTGGGTGGTTGTGCGCTGCACGATCCGCTGGCCGTTGCCGTGGCGATCGACCCCACGCTCGTAGGTGCGCTCGGCTGCAACCTGCGTGTTGATCTGCTGGGCGAGTACCGCGGTCGCACCATCTGCGATGAGCGTCGCCTGTCCGATCCGGACAAGAGCGCGCTTGTGGCACTGACCGTGGACGCCCCGCGCTTCCTGTCCGAGTTCAAAACGCGTATGGCCCGCGTCCTGGGCTAAGTTGTCTTTTTGGGACGGGGCTTTTTTGACTGTTATGATTGGTGCGACCATTCGAACCAGCTAAAAGAGCCCGTCCCAAATTGACTACCGAGAGGATCTGCCATGGAGCGCATTGCGAGCTTTTCCGTTGACCATCTGTTGCTTGAGCCCGGCGTGTATGTGAGCCGCATCGACCGCGATCCGGCGACCGGGGCCGCCGTCACCACCTTTGACCTGCGCCTGACCACGCCCAACAAGGAGCCGGTCATGAACACGGCCGAGTGCCACACCATCGAGCACCTGGGCGCGACGTTCCTTCGCAATCATGCCGAGTGGTCGGGCCGCATTGTCTACTTTGGCCCCATGGGCTGCCGCACGGGCTTTTACCTGGTTGTGTTTGGCGAGGTGACGAGCGAGGAGATCCTGCCGCTCGTGCGTGAGCTGTTCGAGTTTGTCGCCGGCTTTGAGGGCGATGTCCCCGGTGCCGCTCCCGAGGAATGCGGTAACTGCCTGGACCAGAACCTCCCCATGGCCAACTGGCTTGCGCGCCGCTACCTCGACCGCGACCTAGCCGATATCGACGAGAAGCACCTGCACTATCAGCAGGCGTAAGGGCTTTATCGCCCAAAACGCGCGCATTGGGCGCCTTCGCTTATGCGGGGGTGCCTTTTTGCTGAGTGGTCGGGACGAGTGTTTAAAATCGCTTATGTTTGTTCTAGAATGTTCATACTGTCACATAAACGAACAGGAGCGAACATGCATATCTACTCTGTCAACGATCCCGAGTTCAAGTCCTATGGCAACGTTTGGGATAACGTTCCGTCCGAGCTTACGTCGCCCGTGCTCGAGGCACTCTCTGCCACGCCCATTCCCGAGGGCAGCAAGTACGTTGCAAGTGCGCCGGAGCTCGAGGACGTCAAGGATGCCGACAAGCTTGGCTTTCTCATGTTTGGTGGCCGTCCCTTCCAGCTCGGCTGGTGCAACGGCCACAATACACGACTCAACTGCCTGGAGTATCACCGCGCGAGCGAATTCAACCTGGGCGCTCGCGACTTTATCCTGCTCGTGGCGCATCGCTGGGAGATCGAGGACGGCAAGCTCGACACCGCGTGCGTCAAGGCGTTTCGCGTGCCGGCGGGTACGGTCGTCGAAGTCTTCAACACCACGCTCCACTACACGCCGTGCATGGTCGACGACGGTGGCTTCCAGGTGATGGTGGCGCTGCCCGCCGGCACCAACGGCCCGCGCCCCGAGGTCGCGGCCGACATGCCTGCGGCCGGCGACAGCTACTGCTACTGGAAGGCCGACAAGTGGGTCCTCTGCCATGCTGACAGCCCCAAGGCAGCCGAAGGCGGCTACGTAGGCCTCATCGGCAAAAATCTCGACATCACCGTGGACTAGCGCATCGCCCCAAACCACCACAAAGGTGCCTGTCTCCTTTGCGGTGGTTTGGGGCGGGCGGATATCGGGAAGTGCCAGACGGGGGAGGCTGCCGGGCGCCTTGCCGTCTGCGGATTTTGGGACATGCGGCCCGCTTTTTCGACCCATCTGTCGGTACACTAAAAGCACTATGGGTACCCGCGAGCGACATATCGGCCACGCGGCCGCCCGATCCGCACCCGTGGCGGATCCCAGGGGCGGCAGGCTCTTCGCCATGCCGCGATTCCTTGTTGGCATAACGCATCAGGTGTACCGTCACCGCGTCTTTGCTATCACCGGTGCCATCACCGCGCTGTTCCTCGTGCTTTTGGCAGTCTTGCCGGCGCTGTTCGCCTTCGACCCCAAACTTTCTAACGCCGTGCCAGCCTATGGCGAGGTGTCCGAAGAGGTCGTGGATGCGCTCGTCCATTCGAGCTCTCTCCCGCTGCTTGTCGCCGCAATTGTATTTTCAATTTGGGGCGTATCGGTCTATCTGCGCTGTTTGGACTATGTGTTGCGCCGCCGCCTTGTTGCCATCGCCACCATCTGCGCCCTGTGGATGATCGAAGTCATTCTCAAGTACAAGTCGTTCACGCCGTTCTATGCCACCGTGCTGTGGTACCTGTACTACGTGCCCATGACGCTCATTCCGCTGCTCTACCAGTTGTGTGGTCTGCGCCTTGCGGGTCTGGAGCAACACCGCCTGGGTCGTCGCTACTGCGCTGCGCTGTGGATTGTGGCCATCCTGCTTATCGGATTTGTGCTCACCAACGATTTTCACCAGCAGGTCTTCCACTTTGACCGTACAAGCGACACCTGGAGCAACGATTACACGTACGGCTGGGGTTATTTCGCCGTCCTCGTGTGGACGGCCTTTAACTTTGTGGCCTTTTTTATCCTGGTGGGCCGGTCCTCGTCCTTTCGCATCCAACGTTTCTCGGGCACGGCGGCGCTCGTGCTGCTGGGCGGCGCGTTCTTTGCCATCTCATATGCGTTGCGTGTGCCCTGGGCATGGAGGCTCAACTTCTCGCTCATCTATTGCGTCTTGTGCGTGGCGGCGATGGAAATCTGTCTCGATTGCGGTGTCATTCCGTCATATCACGACATCGCCGGCATTTTCGACACCTTGCCGCTTGACCTCAAAGTTCTAACGCGCGACCTGCAGGAAGTCTATGCCACGCCAGTGTCAAAGCCAATGCCGGTAGGCGTGCGCGAGGAGTTGCGGACCCAGGCGCACGGCCGCGCCCATGCCTTTGCCGTGGCGTCCGATCCCGATGTGATGTACCGTGCCTTTCCACTGCTGGGCGGATCGGCCCTGCTTGCCCAAGACGTGTCGGATCTCAACGAGCTTAACCGTGAACTGGCACATCGTCGTATGGAGCTGCAGCGTCAAAATGAGCTGCTCGCCGCCGACTACGACCTTAAGACGCATCTGGCAGACCAAGAGGCCGAGACCTTGCTGGTCCAAGACGTGGACCAGGCGCTTGCCCGCGCGCTCGAAGGGATGTACGACCTGCTGAGCTCGCTGCCGCCGTTGACCGATGAATCGTCTTCGCACGAGCGTTACCGCATGCTGCAGCGCGCCAAGATGCTTGTCGCCTATTGCAAGCGCAAGGGATCGCTCACGTTGGCGCAGCACGGGGAGAGCGGTTTTGATCGCGACCGCATTCAGCTCATCGCCAACGAGCTCGCAAGCGACCTGCGCACCATCGATATCGATTGCGCCTCGATTATCGCCATACGGCGCCCGATGCACGCCAGTACGGTAAGCGCCCTGTACGACTGCGTGTATGACTTTGCGTTTTTTGCCTACACCACCGACCATCCGGCGCTTATGTATCACTTGGGCGATCATGACCGATGCAGTGTCGAGCTGCGTGCCGCGCTTTTTTCCAACGATGATGCAGATCTTTCGCAGACGCCCGCTGCGCAAGAGCTCGAAAGCGCTCTGCAAGGGCGCAACGTGGCATACCGCCTTGAGGGCGAGCCCGGCCAGCTGCGCATGATCGTCTTGATGCCGAGGGCGGGTGAGTGACGATGCAGATTTCGCTCATTCTTCCCCAAATCGTTGCGCTCGATGTTGTCTTTGCCCTGGCTGCGTGTCTGCAGACGATCCACGTCCCGCTCATCGCATCGCGCCGCTCGTCCTATAACCGTAAGGTGATTTGTGCCTACGAGGCGAGCCTTGTGCTTCACCTAATTATTTCGGCGCTCATCTTGTTCGCGTCGTCTGGCTCATATCTGGTGGCGCCGCTTGACGTTTGCGCCAGGGCAATGGGCGGAGCGTTGTGGCTCAATGCCGTGATCTTTGCCTACGGCATGGTGCTTATGGTGCACTATCGTCGCCCCGTCATGCTGGCCGAACTGTTGCTCGTTGCCGCCGTGACACCGCCGGTGGTGCTTGCCATGGGCTCGGCGTGGGCCACGGTCCTTATCGCAGAGGGAGCGTTTTTCCTGTTCCGCTCCATTGCGGCGCTCTTGATGGATGTCCGCAACCGCCAGGAGGATATCACCGCGTTCTCGACGATCGAAACCATCAACGTGATTCCCGTGGGCATCCTGTATCTGGACCCGAGGGGCCGTCCGCTGCTCATGAACCGCTGCATGCGAAAAAACCTGGTGGAGCTTCATATGCCCACCGACCTAGGCGATATGAGCGGTACATGGAACGACCTGCGCAAACTCAGCATGCAAATGCCCGAAAGCAGCCAGAACCGCGTGCGGATTAATCTGGACCGCTTTGGTGAGGCGCGGGCGGTGGTCGAGGTTTCTCCCGCCGAGATTCGCTTGTTTGTGCACGATGACGTTATGGTTTCGGGCCGCCTCTTCGAGCGCATTATCGGCCTGGATGTAACAGAGTATGCGCATGCCCATGATCGCCTGGCGCAAGCCAACCACCTGCTTGAGCTTGCGGGCCAAGAGCTCCAAGCCCAGATCGAAGAAGTCAAAAAAGTTGCTGACAATGCGGCCTATCTGCGTATGCGCGCTCGCGTGCACGACGTGATCGGGCAGCGCCTGTCCATCCTCCATCGTTATCTGGAGGAGGGGCGCCTGGATGACGAGTCACTCGAGCAGATCGACCCGCTGCTGCGCTCAATCTCCGACGACTTGCGCAGCGGCGGCGACACCGAACCGGCAGAGCAATTGGGCGATATCGTCCATGCCTTTGGCCTGGTGAGCGTGCAGATCGATGTGGAGGGCGAGCTGCCAAACGACGCGCGTGTCGCCGCAGCATTTTTGCAGATTATCCGCGAAGCCTCGACCAATGCCACCAAGCATGCACAGGCCCATCAGGTCCATGTGCGCCTGTGGCAGGAGGGGACAGAAGACGGCGCTGTCGCGCGGATGGTCGTTTCTAACGACGGCGCGCCTGCACCCGTATCGTATCGCGAGGGAACGGGTATCCCAGGTATGAGGCATGTCGCACAGAATCTGGGCGGCAGCCTGGAAGTCCACACCGCCCCGCCCTTCACGCTTACGGTGTCCATCCCGCTCGCCTCCAACGCCACGGTCCAAAGGAGAAGTTCATGATCCGCGTCCTTATAGTCGAAGACCAGGCCATCCTGCGCGAGAGCCTGGCGCGCTCCGTTGGCGACCAGCCCGATATGACCGTTGTTTCCGCCATTGCCGATGCTTCCGAGGCCTTGGGTGTCGCGCTCAAGGAGCGCCCGGACATGATACTGATGGACGTGTGCACCGAGCACGATTCCAACGGCATCGTGGCGGCGGCGCGCATCAAAGAACAACTGCCCGAGTGCCGCGTCATTATCATGACGGGTATGCCCGAAATCACCTTTGTGGACCAGGCGCGCGAGGCGGGCGTCGACAGCTTTGTGTACAAGAACGTCGGTATCGACGAGCTATTCGCCGTGATGCGCTCCACGCTGGCGGGTTACTGCACGTTTCCCAAGCCGCCCGAGAGCATCTTCTCGGGCACGGCGGCCCTCGACGATGTCGAGCTGTCGATCTTGCGCCTTGCCTGCGAGGGTAAAAGCCGCCGCGAGATCGCGGCCGAGCTGTTTATGAGCGAGGGCACCATCAAACGCCGCATCTCGGAGATTCTCAATAAGACCGGCTACGACAACATCATGCGCTTGGCCGTGCGCGCAGTAACGGAGGGCAGCATCGTTCCCAACATGGAGCGCTAGCGCTCGTTACGCATCGGCATAAAGCGGCGGGGCCGCAGGATCAACTCCTGCGGCCCCGCCTGGCAAGTGCGCGGATGTGTCCGCCAATCCGCGGCTGATGTTACGTGCCGCTACGCGATGGTCACGGTGTAGGAGGCGACGTCCTCATAGGAATCGGTCAGGTAGGCGTCGATGCCGATGGTCGTATTGACGAGGTCGTCAAGGCTGTCAAGCTCGCCGCTCGAGAACGTGAATTCCTCGGTGGCGTTGGTGCCGGGCATCAGGTGAGCCGAGAACCAGGGTTCCTTCATGGTGCCGTTGACGTTGGTCTTGCCGGAAGGAGCGTAGAAGGTCAGGTCCTTGTCGCTCTTGTTGGTGATGTTGACGACAAAGCCGATGTCGCCCCAGTCGTCCTTGAACTTCTCGGTGATGGTGATGGTGCACAGGTCGTCATCGGCGACGGTGACGGCGGGGGAGATTTCGATGCTCTGGACGTCGTCGTCTTCGACGGCCTCATCGATCTCTTCTTCCTTCTCGGCGTTCTCGCGATCCTTCTTCACCGTACCGGACAGATCCTTGTCGGACTTCGTAAAGATAAGCTTGTCGCCTTCCACCTCGAGGACGAGCTTGTCGTCCTTGAGCTTCAGGTCGTGCGACTCATCTTCGGCGGTAATCGTTACGGTGGTGGCGTCCTTGGCCTCCCATTTCAGGTCGGCGACCTCAAGGAACATGTCGAGGACGCCCGTGCCGTCTTCGTCGAGGATCAGGATACAGTTGAGGCCCCACTCCTTGAGCATATCCATGTACTCATCGGTGAGCTCTTCGCCGTCCAAGGTTCCACCCGAGTACTGCCAGCTGCCGACGAAGTTGGCCTTGGGGTCTTTGCCGCCGCCGCTGCAGCCCGTCAGGGCAAAGGCGAGCGCCAGGACGCATGTCAGAAATGCGAGTACGGACTTTTTGAACGTTGTCTTCATGGTGTCCTCCTTCATCGAACGAAACCCATAGAAGCAAATGCGGGGGTGGCGGATCCCCCGCTCATTACCAGTTAGGGGCGCTAGGGCCTGGGCGTTCCGCAGTTGCTGCAGAACTTGCCGCCGTTTTCGCTACCGCAGTTGGGGCAGAACCACTTGGCCGGTGCGGGCGCGGGCGCGGGACTGCCGCACTCGGAGCAGAACTTGCCGGTGTTGGTGGCACCGCAGCTGCAGGTCCACGTGCCGGCCGCGGGTGCGGCGGCGGGGGCCGGTGCGGGGGCGGGCGCCGGAGCCGGCTGCGGGGCGGCCTGCTGCTGTGCCTGGCCGGCGGCGAACAGCTGGCTGGCATTCATGCCGCCCATGCCACCTGCCATGCCCATGCCCATAAAGCCGGCCATTGCGCCGTTGGGGTTAGCGGCCGCCGCGCGCATCGCGTCGCTCTGGGCGCTGGCGATGTTGGCTGCCGCCATGGTGGGATCGCGCATGACCGCGGCCTTCTGCAGGTCCTTGATCATCTGCTCGTCCTCTTGCGAGGCGGCGATGGAGTTAACGCCAAAGCTCACGATCTCGACACCACGCAGGTCGCGCC
Organism: uncultured Collinsella sp.; assembly: GCA_902492235.1. Taxonomy (GTDB): domain Bacteria; phylum Actinomycetota; class Coriobacteriia; order Coriobacteriales; family Coriobacteriaceae; genus Collinsella. The sequence continues at coordinate 42,047 of CABUKS010000005.1, forward strand.
AGTCGGCAGAGAGGACCTCGTTGAGCGCACGGGCGAGCTCGGTGGTGTGGCCGGGGATGGCGCTGTAGCGGATGCCCATCTCCGAAATCTTGGCAAAGGCTGGCTGCAGGGCGGTGAGCAGCTCGGACTTAAGCTGGCTGTCGATCTTGTCGCGCGTATAGCTATCGGTCACGTTGCCGCACACGTTGGTGTAGAACAGCAGCGGGTTGGTGATGCGATACGAATACTCGCCGTTGCAGCGCACGGAGATGTCGACGTCCAGGCCAATGTTGTTATCGACCACGCGGAAGGGCACGGGCGAGGCGGTGCCGTACTTGTTGCCGATGATCTCCTTGGTGTTGATGAAGTAGACGCGCTGGTCCTTGCCCGCGTCGCCGCCAAAGGTAAAGCGGCTGCCGATATTGGCGAAGGTCTCCTTGATGGAGTCGCCCAGGTTGCCGCTAAAGACGCTCGGCTCGCTGCCGGTATCGAAGACGAACTCACCGGGCTCCAGCGCGACTTCGATGATCTTGCCGTTTTGCACCACGAGCATGCCCTGGCCGTCGTTGACGGCGATGACCGAGCCGTTGGAGATGACGTTGTCCTCGCCGCGCGTGTTGGAGCTGCGGCCACCGGTGCGTTTGCTGCCCTTGCAGGCCAAGACGTCAGCAGGCATCGATTCGCAATAGATAAATTCCTTCCACTGGTCGGCCATGACGCCGCCGGCAGCTCCCAATCCAGCTTTCAAGAGTCCCATGGTAATCTTCCTTTCTCGTCAAAGGCCGGGTGGTATTGGTTGGATTGCTTAGTCGTCCTTGTCGTCTTTCATGACAACGGTGGTCTCGGTGTGGCTGAAGGTGTCGTGCTTCTCGGTCAGGTCGAGCTCGCCGCAGTACTCGTCGGCGTGGGTGGCCTCGTTGGCCGTCTTGAGCTGGCCTACCAGTAGCACGTCTCCGATAATCGCGATGATCAGCGGCGCGATGACGTTGATGAGGATGCCCTCGATATCAAAGGTGAGGTAATCCGGATCGAAGGCGTATTCCCCCATAAAGAGAATCTGGGAGAGGATAAATCCGATCACAAAGAACAGCACCGAGGCGATGGCGAGCTTGGGCTTGGAGCAGGGGAGCTCGCCGACCAAGCGGCCGGTCTGGCCGTTCATGGCAAACAGGTAGCTCTTGCCGTTCCACGAGGTGGAGAGCATCCAGACGGGGAACAGGGCGTAGTCGCTGTCTTCCCAGGTGTAGTCGAGCTGCTTGCTTTCGACCGTGGCATCGTCGTATTCGTCGACGACGGTCTCACGCAGGGCCGAGATTGTGCTTTCTTCCATACGGCGCTCGGCGCGCGCCTTGCAGGTCTCGCAGTCCTTGTCGTAACGGTTGGCGATGTAGCCGGGCATATATGCGATCGAGAACGGACGCAGTGCGTCGTAGTCAAACGGCTCGATGGCGTCCATGTGGCCGTCGGGCATCTTGGACGATCCGTCGACGGGCACGCGCTTAAACGAGATATTGCCCTTGCGATAGGCATCGTAGTGGTCGGTGGTCGTGACGGTGCGGTCGGATTCCTCGGTCACGGTCTCGTTGGTCGCGTCAAAGTACACTTCGCCGTCAACGCGGGCGCCGTAGAGCCAAAACGGCACGTAGACACCTTGGACCTCGTCGATGTGGTTGCCGGTGACAAAGCTCTTGGGCAGCAAGATCTTGCCCTTGTAGTGTTCCTTGAGTGCGGCCGTGACGTCATCGCGCCCGAGCTTAAACGGAATCACCAGGTCGGGTGAGAAGTCGCCAGAGAGCTGGCCGGGCGCCACGGCGGAGTTACCGCAGTACGGGCAGGTGGTGACGGCGACGGTGCCGTCGGACACGAGCTCGGCGCCGCACGACGAGCAGATGTAGCCGGCGTTTTGGGCCAGCTCCTGCACGGCATCGTCGACAGCAGGCTTGGGGGCCGCGGCTGCGGCATCGGCTTTGGCATCTGCCTTGTCCTGGCGCTCGCGATAGAGGGCCTCGACTTCTTCGACTTCAAAGCGCGAGTCACAGTAGTCGCAGACGAGCTTTTGCTCGGCGCTGGCAAAATGCAAGGGGCCACCGCAGGCAGGGCACTGATAGTTAACGCTCTCGAAGGCCATGATCGGTCCTTTCGCTGCCGGAGGCTATGCGCCGATGGCGCCGCCGCAGTATTCGCAGCGCCCACTGGCATCGGGAATGGTGGTGGCTCCGCAGAAGGGGCAGGTCACCGCGGTCTTGGGGGCCTTGGCGGCCACGACGCTGTCGCGCGTCTCCTGGCGCAGCTGCACCAGCGCGTCGCGGACCTCGGTTGCCTGGCGCTTGGCCTCGCGGTATTCGATGGAGCCGCGCTGATCGATGGTGGAGTCGTTCACGCGCAGGTTGATCTCGGTAAAGTACGGCGTGTTGACGTGGATGGTCAGATTAAAGTCGTAATCCAGGTCGTAGCGCGGCGGGTTGTAGCTCTCGCGCTCGCCGTCCTTGGTCTCGCGATAGATCTCGGTGCGATGCTCGTCGATATCCATATCGCAGCCGAGTACCTGCGAGAACTCGATGATGTCGGGATTGGCGTCGCGCCAGCGGCTCTGCGAAGTGATGATCAGCAGGCCCGCGTCCTCATCGAGCATAATATTGGTGCGCCCGGCAGAAAGCGTGCGCGTGGGGTTGAACGAAGACAGGCGTTCGGCGTTGGCCTCGCGGTAGGCGAGTTGCTCACGGATGTCGTCCGCGGTGCTGGAGCGATAGCCGTGAAAGTAGGGGGAGAGCTTGCCGGCGCACTCTTTGCACAGGTAGCCTTCATTGATTTTTGTCTTACCTAGAAGTCCCAGCTCGGTACCGCAAATCGCGCACTCTTTCTTCTCGAACATCTTGTCAAAGAAGCCCATGGCTGCCTCCCATCAACTGGTAGCGTGTGTCACTTTTGATGATGGGGGAGTGCGCGATCCTTCGCGATACCCAGACGGCTCAAGGAGTCTCCACAACTGGGACACATGGCCCATTTTTCATCCGACACATAGGGACACTCCTTGCTGCGGGTAGTCATTGGGCACTCATTGGGGACGTACTTCAATGAGTGGCAGTTGGAGACACTCCTTGCCGAGCTAGAGGCCGCGCGTGTCCCTTCTGGTCCATGAGGCTCAAAACCGCGGTGTGACGTGAACGGCTGGGGTCAAATTTGCAGCATTTCAAGCCTGGCTTCGATATTGAGACTGGTTCTTTATTAAAATAGATTTCCAGACAATTGAGCGGCTGGGGGTTAACCATGGGGGACATGGGAGACACAACCGCATATTTGCGTCGGGGCATTCGGGAGATTATATGCCTGGCGCTGTTCTTCTTCACGTTTTTGGCGTGCGAGTATCTCTTTGACGTGCGCATGGCCGAGTTCGTGTCTCCGGACGAGGTTGTTATTTATGAGAGCCTTGTTATCGGCGCGAGCGTGATTGGCTTTTTTGTGCGTCCTATTCTGTACTATCGCCGTCCCCATGCCATTGAAGCAACGAGTGACGTTACGGGCGTTTTGCTGGTGGCGGCATTGCTGCTGTTGATTATGGCGGTTCAGGTTGAGGTGATAATTGCCGGCGGTTTGGTGGCGTGCTGCGCGCTGGGCTACTGCGGATCGACTACCCATGCAAACTTTGCGCGGCGCTTTGCACGGACGCCCTGCTTGGCGCGTGCGGCTGCACTTTCCTACGCCATGGGCGTTCTGGTGCAGGTTCTCAACCACATGGTGATGCCTGCCGGCATTCCTCAGCAGGCTGTTCTGGTCGTCTGCGCGATCGCGCAGGTGGCGTCGCTCCACGGTGCCCGACGCGCCAAGCTGCGCGACGAGTCCGATCCCAGCTTTGAACCCAGTGTTGCCGGGCTTTCGGTAGATGCTCTGGAATATGGCGCCAAGTGGCATGACGATCCCGAGGCAAAGGCGGCATTCCGCCGCACTGCAGCTCGCTTGACCGTGGCGACAGCGTATCTTTCCGGCGTATTCGCCGCTCTCAACGCGGGCCTCACGACCCTGCATGCTGTCGGAGCCGTTGATTTGGGTGACTGGCCGCGCCTGCTGCTTGTCGTGAGCTCGTTGGCCGCCGGCGTCCTATTTGACCTGCGCGGCCGTTCGTATATGAATATCGGCATGACATGCGCCGCCATGTTGTCTACGCTTTCGTTTTTTGTGCTCATCGTCGAGGGCAATGGCGGCAACGAGCTTGCTGCCACGATCATCTTTTATCTGGGCTCGGGCTTCTTTGTGGTGTTCTTTACCACAAAATTCGCCGCCATCTCGCTCTATGCGCGCTGGTCATATTTTTGGCCGTGCATGGGCCGCGTCGTCAACAACGTGTGCTCGATGCTCGTGACGGCGCCGGCAGTGGCGATTATTTTGAGTCAAAACGTGCTGGCTGCAGTCGGCGCGGCGCTCGTGATGTTTGTGGGTATTGCGATTACGCTGCTGGGGCAGTTGGGGCAACGAGCCGATGATGCCGCGATGCGGGACGGACTGACGCTTGCCACCGACGATCTTGGTGGGGATCTTGCGCCCACATGCTCCGACCCCGAGCCCGTGGAGGCAGCGGAGCTCACGTCCGATGAACGCCTTGATGCCTTCGTCGCCACCTTTGGGCTTACAGAGCGCGAGCGCGATATTCTTGAGGTCTTGGTCGTTTCGGACCAGAGCGTTCAGGACATCGCCACAACGCTCTTTCTTTCGCGCTCCACGCTCTATCGCCACATTTCTTCGATCAACAAAAAGGCCGGTACCGCCTCGCGCGTGGCCCTCATCAACTTCTTCTGGTCCTGGACGCCCAAGGACTAGCTAATCTCTCAATAAGTTGCGGTGGAATAGTCCCTAAATTAAAGTCACGGGGCTTTAAACAGGAACTATTTCACCGCAACTGCTGGGGGGATAGACTGCGGCGGCGGCAGAGGCAACGGCAGCGGCGTTGGCAGCTGTGGTAGTGGCAACGGCAGCTGGCAGGGTGTTTTCCGTCTACTTGCTACAGCAGCTCGCCGTGGCGGGCAATGTAGCGGCGCTTCGCCAGCTGGGTGAGCGCGATATAGGCGGTAACGATGCCAATGAGCAGCCCAAAAAAGCTCGTGGGCAGCGGCATGAGGCCGAGCGCATCGGCGATGGGGCTTGCCGGCAGCCAGGTGACGAGCGCCAGGCCCAGCACGGTAAGAACGCACAATGCGGGCGCGGCGTGGTCGCGCGGGCTCGGCAGATGCGGGGAGCGCAACATGTGGACCACGAGTGTCTGCGACCACATGGACTCGACAAACCAGCCGCTCTGGAAGAGCGCAGCAAAGGTCGCCATACCCGCGACGTCGCCCGCGGTGGCAAGCTCGGACCAGCTTGCGTCCACGGCGGCGGGGCACACGACAAAGAAGAGCGCGGCGAAGGTCACGATGTCAAACAGCGAGCTCACGGGGCCCAGCTCGAGCATAAAGCCCTTGATGGACGCGGCGTCCCAGGCACGCGGGCGGGCAGTCCAGGCGTCATCGACGGTGTCCCACGGCAGTGCGATGCACACGATCTCGTAGACCAGCGACAGCAGTACCAGCTGCAGGGCGCTCATGGGCAAAAACGGCAAGAACAGGCTCGCGACGGTCACGGACAGCACATTGCCAAAGTTGGAGCTCACCGTGGTCTTGAGGTACTTGAGCAGGTTGCCGTAAGTGCGGCGGCCTTCGATGATGCCGCGCTCGAGCACGCCCAGGTCCTTCTGAAGCAAGATGATATCGGCGGATTCCTTGGCAATATCGACGGCCGAATCGACCGAGATGCCGCAATCGCTCGCACGCATGGCGGCGGCGTCGTTGATGCCGTCGCCCATAAAGCCCACGGTGTGGCCGAGCATCTCGCGCATGACACGTACCAGGCGCGCCTTCTGCAGCGGCGAGAGCTTGGCGAAGAGGTGGGTTTTCTCGGCGCGCTTGGCAAGTTCGGCGTCATCGAGCGCATCGATCTCGGAGCCGAGCAAGACGTTGCTCGCATCGATACCAATCTGCTCGCAGACGGTGGCGGCGACGCGGTCGTTGTCGCCGGTTAGGACCTTGACCGCCACGCCCTTGGCCTCGAGGGTGGCGACGGTGCCCGCGGCACTTGCTTTGGGCGGATCGAGGAAGGCCAAAAAGCCCATCAGCACCATGTCGCACTCGTCGGCGATGCCAAACTCGCCCACGCAGCGCGGATTGGTCTTCTGCGCCACGGCAATTACGCGTAGGCCCTCGGCGTTAAGTCCGGCGATCTGCTTGCGAATCTGGGCGAGCTTCTCGTCGGTGAGCGGCTGAGCGATGCCATCGATCTCGACAAAGGAGCAGATCTCGAGCATTTCCTCGGCAGCGCCCTTGGTAACCATCTGGGTTTTGCCTTGGGCGTCGGCGACAACTACGCTCAGGCGACGGCGCGAGAAATCGAAGGGAACCTCGTCGACCTTGGTGTAGCGGTCGCGCAGGCTCTGGCCCAGCATGGAATCGGGTGCGACGGTCGAGGGCGTCACATCGGCACGGTCGATTACGGCCAGGTCGATAAGATTTTTGAGGCCGGTCTGGAAGAAGCTGTTCAAAAACGCATGGCGCAGCACGCGCGCGTCCTCGTTGCCATCGGTGTTGAGGTAGCGCTCGAGCACGATGCGGTCTTCGGTGAGGGTGCCGGTCTTGTCGCAGCACAGGACGTCCATCGCTCCGAGGTTTTGAATCGCCGGCAGCTCCTTGACGATAGCCTGGCGACGGGCGAGGTCCTTGGCGCCCTGCGACAGGCTCGTGGTCACGATGACGGGAAGCATCTGCGGCGTGATGCCCACGGCCACGCTCGTGGCGAACAGCAGCGCGTCGATGACGTTGCCCTTGGTGGCGGCGTTGATGGCAAAGACGGCCGGCGCCATAACGAGCATCAGGCGCACCAGCAGCATGGAGACGCTCGAGACGCCGCGGTCAAACGCGCTCTTTTCGCCGCGCCCGTTGAGCATCTTGGCGATGCCGCCCAGGTAGGTGTCCGAGCCGGTGGCAACGACAAGCGCCATGGCGGCGCCGTTTTGCACGGAGGTGCCGGTAAAGACGATGTTCTTGCAGGCAGAGAGTGGCAGTGCGGAGCCGTCGGCGCCCTCGACGACGGTGACGGCGGTGGTCTTCTCGACGGCCTCGCTCTCGCCGGTGAGTGCGGACTCGATCACAAACAGGTCGCGCGCGGTGATGATGCGGGCATCTGCCGGCACCATATCGCCGGCAGAGAGACGGATTACATCGCCGGGGACGAGCTCGTCGAAGGGGATCTCGATGCGCTCGCCGTCGCGCAGGGCGGTGCAAGTGTTGGAGACCAGGTCCTTGAGGGCCTCGGCCGCATTGCCGCTGCGGGCTTCCTGGATAAACTTCATGCCGCCCGATACCAGCAGCATGGTGCCGATGACGATGACCGTGGAGGGGTCGCGCTGCGGTTCGGGCACGGCGAGCACGTCGATGTAGAGCGAGACCAGTGCGAGCGCGGCGAGGATGCCGGCGAAGGGATCGATGAACGCGTCGGCGATGCGGCGGGCGAGCGTTTTGGTCGTTGCCTCGATGGTGTTGGGGCCGACGGCGTTCAGGCGCTCAGTTGCCTGCTCGACGGTGAGGCCGTTTGCCGTGGCGTCAAGCAGTACGAGGGCGTCCTCGGCACTATGGGTGGCGGCGAATATGGTGTTCTTGGACAGGCCGGTATGAGCGGCAGGGCGCGCCGTGCGGCGGCGCTTGGAGATGGCTTCGAGTACCGTGACGGTTTTGAGCATCAGCATAGGGTCCTCCTTGTTGAGGGGAGTTAGCGTACGTGTCGTATTTGCTTCAAAAAACCTAGATGTCGCTCACGTCAAGCTCTTGAGCCCACAAAGGGTGCAGCGCGCCTTTGCGGTGGTTTTGGCGATCTGCCGGTGGCGTTTATGCGTGTGCGGAGTCCTCGCGACGTGCCGAGGGCGACATGCAGGTTTTTCGACTAGGACTGCCTTCCATGGCACACCTCCTAAAGGCTGAGCGCAGCGCGCTTTGGGTATCTCGTACCCCTTTTTAATCCGCCCGTATTCTTGATGAGGGGGTTTGACATGTCAACCCCATTGTTCGGAAAACCATTCCCCCTGACAAAGCCTTTACAGAATGCCGTGGCCCCAAAGCGCGCCCGCATCGACGCTTCGCCTGCGCTAAACTGGAAGGCACGTACGCGATTACGAGAGGAGCCCGCATGGAGGCTTACAAGCAAGAGTTCATCAAGTTTATGGTCGAGTCCGACGTCCTTAAGTTCGGCAGCTTTACGCTCAAGAGCGGCCGTCAGTCCCCGTTCTTTATGAACGCCGGCGCTTACGTGACGGGCTATCAGCTCAAGAAGCTGGGCGAGTATTACGCCCAGGCCATCCACGATAACTTTGGCGACGACTTTGATGTGCTGTTTGGACCGGCCTACAAGGGTATTCCGCTGGCCGTCGTGACCGCAATTGCCTACCACGAGCTGTACGGCAAGGAGGTCAAGTACTGCTGCGACCGCAAGGAGGCCAAGGACCACGGTGCCGATAAGGGCAACCTGCTGGGTTATGAGCCCAAGGACGGCGACCGTGTGGTCATGGTCGAGGACGTTACCACCAGCGGCAAGTCCATCGACGAGACCTATCCCAAGGTCAAGGCTGCTGCCGATGTCGAGATCAAGGGCCTGATCGTGTCCCTCAACCGCATGGAGGTCGGCAAGGGCGGTGTGACCACCGCGCAGAAGGAGATCGAGGCCAAGTACGGTTTCCCCGTCGCGAGCATCGTCTCCATGGCTGAGGTCGTCGAGACCCTCTACAACCACGAGATCGACGGCAAGGTTGTCATCGACGACGAGCTCAAGACCGCCATCGACGCCTACTACGAGCAGTACGGAGCACGTTAGTTACGGCGTTTTACCAAACGCCGTAACTGCTCGACGCTGCGCGGGCCGCATTTGGACAATCTGACGTTCAACTTCAAGGGCGCGACCAGAAGGTCAGCGCCCTTTCGTTTCACGTCACCTTGTCTCAAATGCGACCCGCTCGCTGTCCGTTCTCTACCTGCGGCGTCGTCTTGCTCCGAATGCGGCTCGCTCGCTGTCGTTGCCGAAACATCGGCGTTGCCGGACTAGTCATTGGGGACGTTCATAAATGACTACTCAGGAATGAGCGTGGATAATCTCCCGTTTTTGGCCTGTGTGCAGGCTCAAAGTGGGAGATTATCCACGCTCGCTTTAATTTGCCTGGGTTGCGATGCCTATCTAATCGGCTCGGCGTCTTCCCTGAGAATCGAAAGATACTCTTCATACCCGTACTGCCGGTATCTCTGTCTTGACTCGTCGAGCGGACGGAGGATACCCAATTCTTCAAATGATTTGACGAGCGAGCTCGCGGTACTCCTGCCGATATCGAGTTGGGCAGCGATGAATGCGGTGTCGACGATGGGGTGCTCTTCAAGAATGCCCAACAGCCTTTGCCCGTTTGCAGCAGTCCTTCCGAGATTTTCGGTAATGGTTGCTGTGGAACGGTTATGGAGGTCAACAAGGTTTTTTAAAGACCCTACCGAGTCCTTCGCACTTTCGAGAAGACTGTTGCAGAAAAACTCTATCCATTCCTCGTAAGTGCCTCTCTCCCTTACGGATGTGAGTTGCCGGTAGTACTCGCTTCGATTTTTCTTGAACTGGAACGATGGATAGAACAAGCAAGAATGAAGAACGCCATCATTGATGAGCATAAGTGTAATGAGAAGCCTGCCCAGGCGACCGTTTCCGTCTAGGAATGGATGGGCAGTTTCAAATTGGTAATGGACGAGCGCCGCCCGCACAATCGGATCCATTTCGACTTGAGGCTCATTGATAAAGCGTTCGAGGTCCTGGAGCGTGTTACTCAAATCTTCAATGTTTGGAGGGACAAACGATGCGGTTGCAATGGTGCAGCCTGAGGGGCCAATCCAGTTTTGTGAGGAGCGCAGCTCGCCTGGATTCTTCTCCGTTCCGCGCACTCCGTCCAGCAGGACCGCATGAACTTGCCTAAGAAGTCTCGTGCACAAGGGCATCTTTTTGAGCAGTTCTACGCCGCGGTCGACAGCACGGACGTAATTCACGACGTCTGCGACATCTTTATGATGGAGTTGTGTTTGCGATGGACTAAGTAGGTCGTCAAACGTGCACTGGGTTCCCTCAATTTGCGAAGAAAGGAGTGCTTCTTTGCGCACGTACATTGTCAGATACATATCGGCGTTGGGAACAAAGTAGAGCATGCCTTCAAGCTCTCCAAGCTTTCGTGAGCATGCGGAAAGCGTGCGATAGGTTTCCTCGGTGAGGTTTAGCTGCCTCAATGATTGCAAAGGCGTTGGAAAAAACGAATAGTAAGCCAATTTCCCCGATAGATTATTGCGGAGCGTTCCCTGGCCGTTCTCCTCGATTTGCATCGCGCCCTCCATATCTTTAGTGCCGGAAACTCGTTATTAGGCTAATCATATCAATTCTAATAACGAGTTTAAGGATTAAATAGTTATTAGGATTGATGTAAACAATCTAATGATGAGAAGTCGTTATTACTTGACCATGGAGCTCGGCTTGGTACAAGGGGGTCATCCAAAATGAACGTGGATAATCTCCCGTTTTTGGCTCGGTGACGGCCTCAAAGTCAAAGTGGGAGATTATCCACGCTCGTTAGTTAAGCGTCCGAAAATCCACACTCGCCAAACCTACCAAAAAGGGACGGGTTTATTTTGGCACGTTTCGGTCGGTATCAGGAAGTGTCAGGGACGGGGCGGCGGCAGGACTCGAGAGCGAAAAGAAGTATCGGGTTTGGTGCGCCCGCTTCTGCCCGTCCCGTGCGCGGGCGATACTCGGCTTATCGATCCGCGATGCAAAGGAGACGCTCCATTCCACGAGCGCTACCGGGAAGGGCTCGCGATTCGAGTCCCCACCTTAGCATTTGAACCATTTGGCACTATAATTACCGTAGGCATGCGCACAACGTTGCGCTTAATCAAGAGGAGAAAACGTATGGGTCTGTTTGACATGTTCAAGAAGAAGGCTGAGCCCGCGGCTGCCGCTGCTCCGGCCTCCATCTCTGCTTCTGCTGGCGCCGACGTGCTGTGCTCGCCCGTCAAGGGCAAGGTCATCAAGATGGCCGACGTGCCCGATCCCGTCTTTGGTGGCGAGGTTCTGGGCAAGGGCTGTGCCGTGTGGCCCGAGGACGATCTGGTCTACGCTCCCTGCGACGGTAAGGTGACCGTCACCATGGGTCACGCCGTGGGTCTGCAGTCCGATAGTGGCATCGAGGTTCTGGTGCATGTTGGCGTCGATACCGTCAACATGAACGGCGATGGCTTCGAGGGCTTCGTCAAGGCCGACGACGTTGTGAAGGCTGGCCAGCCCATACTCAAGATCGACCGCGCCAAGATCGCCGCTGCCGGTTACAAGGACTGCGTCGTCGTGGCCGTGTCCAACACCGCCGAGTTTGCCGATGTCGAGCTCACCGTCGAGGCAGAGTCCGCCGTCGCCGCCGGTGACGCCATCGTCAAGGTCGTCCGCAAGTAAACTGCGGCGTCCAAAGGATGTGCAAGGGTGGTCGGGTTTTCCGGCCACCTTTTTTATTGCACCGTGGGGAAGCGTTTTATTGCACGTTGGGCGGGCTTGCAAACCGTTCGGACGCTAAAACGAACCGACCACGCCTTCGCGTTGCCGAGGGTGTTCATAAGTGGATAGTATGGGCTTACTTATTACAACGTGTGCCGCGTCCGGGAAGCGCGGTGCCGCTCATTGGGAGGAACAACATGAAAAAGAAGCTGCTGCTTGCGCCCCTCATGGCCGTCTTGGTTGCATGCGTGGTCGTGCTTTCCGGCTGTGGAGGTCCTTCGGTTGAGGAGCTCATCACCGAGGATCTTACGACGCAGTTTGATGAGGTCAAGAACGGTGGCGACGACTTCCTCTCTGGTCTGGAGGAGGCTTCGGGCGACGAGTTCGAGCAGCTGGGTATCGATCCCAAGGAGTACGCCAAGACCTATCTTGAGGGCTTTGACTACAAGATCGGCGACGTGACGGTCGACGAGGACAAGGGTGTCGCGACCGCCGAGGTCTCTATTACATGCAAATCTATGAACAAGATCGTCGAGGACTTCTCCACCCAGTATCAGGAGAAGGTCGCTGCGCTTGACACGGTTCCTTCCGATGACGAGCTGTACAAGATGGCCGGTCAGGTTATGGTCGATGTGACCAAGGCCACCGAGCCCAGGAAGACCACGGTTATCTTCAAGTACACCTGCAACGACGATGGCGAGTGGTCTGCCGACGACTCCGTCAACTCCGAGATGATGGATGCAATGCTGAGCTAGGGGGTTACGCGGCTCTACGAACCGCGTAACCAGTTGACGCTGCGCGCCGCCCAGGACGACAATTTGTCATTCAAAAGGCGAGGCATGACCAGAAGGTCTATGCCTCGCCTTTTTCATGCCAACTTGTTCGTCCTGGACGTCGCTCGCTGTCCATCCTCTACCTGCGTCGTTGCCATGGTGCGGCGCTTGTAGTCATTGGGGACGTTCTTAAATGACCAGGCGGCAGTTGGGGACACTCCTTGTGCCAGCGTTGCATCGAGTGCTTGGGAAACCGCGACCCGGTTTTTGGCCGAATAGTGGGTCGCATTTTCCGGATGGGGTGGGTTGCGGAAAGTGCGACCCGGAATATTGTTCTGAAACGGGATGCGGTTTCCCTGATGTGCCTTAAACGGAAAGCGTATCCCATTCCGGAGCTCCAAAACGGGATGCGCTTTCCGCGCGGAAGAATTGCCGCAGCTGCGTTAAGCAGTGTCGCTCGTTACTCGCCCAGCACCAGCGCCGCGAGCTCTGCCTGGGTGTCCACCACGTAGTCGGCGCCGGTGGCTTCCAGCTCTGCGCGGCCGCGGAAACCCCAGCTGACGCCCGCACTCTTAAGGCCGGCGTTGTGGCCGGTCAGGATATCGACATTGGAATCGCCTACGTAGAGCGTGGTCGCCGGGTCGGCGCCTAGCTCTTCCATCACATGCAGCGTGACGGGTGCTTCGGGCTTGGGCGGAAACGCATCGACACGGCCCTGCACCAGCGCAAAGCGCTCGGAACCAAAATACTTTTCGATAAGCGGAGCCGCCGAGACGTGGTCCTTGTTAGTGAGCACGGCAAGCTGAACGCCCGCGGCGCGCAAGCGGTCGAGCATCTCGATCGTGCCGACATAGGGAGCGGTGTGGTCTTCCTTGTGCTCGCCGTAGTAAGCCCTAAACTCGGCAAGCGTCTGCTCAAACATGCGGCCGTCGCCTGCGTACTCGGCGGGCATAAAGCGCTCAACCAGCTTGAGCATGCCGTTTCCCACCTTGTAGCGGTACTCGTCAACGGCAAACGTGGGCCAGCCGTGCGCCTCGCAGGTATGGTTGCCGGCGGCCGCCAGGTCCTCGAGCGTGTTGAGAATGGTGCCGTCCAGGTCAAAGATCACATGGGAAAAAGCTGCTGCCATGGGTGCTCCTGCCGCTTGAGTTGTAAAACGCACCCCATAATACTGGGCATGCGTGCCGGGCATGTTTGGAATCTGAATATCTTTAATAGCCCTGAGCTTTTGTCGTTAGCAAATTCTCGGCAGCTGCTCTCCTACGAGCATGTCGAGGATGCGGGTCGATCCCCAGCCGGTGCGCACGCGCACGGCGGGTCGAGCGCCCTCGGCAAGCGGCAGGACGCGACCGATGATGGCGGCATTCTCGCCGTAGCGCGCGGCGCGCATGGCCGCCAGCGCGGCATCGGCCTGTTCGGCCGGCACCACGGCGACCATCTTGCCCTCGTTTGCTACCTGCAGAACGTCGTAGCCGAGCATCTCGCAGGCGGCCTGCACGTCGGGGCGCACGGGTACGGCGTCCTCGTCGATCTCCATGGCAACGCCGCTGGCTTGGGCAAACTCGTTGAGTGTGGATGCCAGGCCGCCGCGCGTGGGGTCGCGGAAGCAGCGGGTGTCGGGGGCGGCGGCGAGCACGTCGGCAATCAGATGATTGAGCGGCGCAGCGTCGCTTTCGATGTTGCTCGAAAACGCTAGGCCCTCGCGCTGGCTCATGATAGCGATGCCGTGGTCGCCCAGCGTACCCGAGACCAAGATGACATCGCCGGGCTGGCAGTTTGCACCGCTGAGCGCCACGCCCGCGGGCACCTCGCCCACGCCGGCGGTATTGATGTAGACGCCGTCGGCCCCGCCATGCTCGACCACCTTGGTGTCGCCGGTGATAATCTTCACACCTGCCTCATGTGCCGTTTCGGCCATGGTCTGCACAATCTGGCGGAGCTTATCCATGGGATAGCCCTCTTCGAGGATAAAGCCGCATGAGAGGTAGCGCACGTTAGCGCCCGAGGTCGCGACGTCGTTGACGGTTCCGCACACGGCGAGGCGGCCGATGTTGCCACCGGGGAAGAACTGCGGCGAGACTACAAAGCTGTCGGTCGACATGGCGATTCGCCCGCTTGCGGGCAGCGCGGCGACACCGGCATCGTTGCCCGCAAGCAGCTCGGGCGACCCAAAGGCATCCAGAAAGACCTCATCGATAATGCGCTTCATCATTTGACCGCCAGAGCCGTGGCCCAGCAGGACAGTGCTATCGGTGATGCTATGGGACATATCGAAAACTCCAATCGTGGGTGGAATCGGCAATAGCCGAGTGTGGCAGAATCGATGTTAAGTAAAAGTCAGCGAGCGCCATTCAGACGAAGTGAGTTGCCTTGAAAGAGGAGGCTGCTGGGCTTTTGCCCGCAGCCGACGATTGAAAGGCAAATCGCTCGCCTGAATGGTGCGCAGCGTCGGCCGGTCCGCCGTTCGTTAGAACGGCGGAATCTAATAGTCGCGGTAACGGTAGTACGCCGCGCAGCTGCCTTCGGAGCTCACCATGCAGGGGCCGACGGGATGTTCGGGCGTACATGCGTGGCCGAACAACGGGCAGCTGCTCGGCGTGATGGCACCGCGCAGCACGTCGCCGCAGCGGCACCCGCGTGGCTCGACCGTCGGTTCAATGGGCACGTCAAAGCGGGCGCCGGCATCAAAGCGCGCGAATTCGGGTCGGATGGAAAGACCCGAGTTGGCAATCGGTCCCAGCCCGCGCCACGTGGTGTCGCACGGCTCAAATACCTGCTCGACCAGCTGGCGCGCCACGGGATTGCCGTCTGCATTGACGCCACGGCGGTAGGCGTTGTCGATCGCCGGCCGGCCCTCGACAATCATCTGGACCAGCATGCAGATGCCCTGCAGAATATCGACCGGCTCAAATCCCGTGACCACGCCGGGGGTCTCGAACTCATCGACCAAAAACCCAAAGGGTGCCAGGCCTGTGATGGTAGCGACGTGACCAGGCAGGATAAAGCCGTCGATGGTCGTCTCGGGGTCGTTGGAGATCGCGCGCAGAGCCGGCGGCGTGGTCTTGTGAGCACAGTAGACCGAGAAGTTCTGGAGCCCGCGCGCGTCGGCCTCCAGGATGGCGGCGGCAATGGTGGGCGTTGTGGTCTCAAAGCCGACGCCCATAAAGATAACCGGGCGTTCGGGATTTTGCTCGGCAATGTCGAGTGCGTCGAGCGGAGAGTAAACGATGCGGATGTCGCGCCCCGCCGCCTTTTGCGCGGCAAGCGAGGTGGACGATCCGGGCACGCGCATCATGTCGCCAAAGGTGGTGATGATGGCGCCGTCCATGTTGGAAAGCGCGATTGCGTGATCGATGTCACGGTTGGCGGTGACGCAAACGGGGCACCCCGGGCCGCTCAGCAGTTTGAGTCCCGTCGGCATAATGGAGCGAAAGCCATAGCGGCCAATGCTCACGGTATGCGTACCGCAGACTTCCATAAGGTTGATGGTGCGGTCGCCGACGAGTTCGCGGATGCGTTCGATGAGCTCGCGGGCCAGCTTGGAATCGCGAAATACCGAAAAGTCGATACCGGAGCGAGCCGGCTGCGTCGCCGCCACTAGTATGCCTCGACCGGGTTGGTGGCGAGTTGGTCCTCTTTGGCCAGCTCGGTCATAGTATTGACGAGCTCGAGGGTCTCTTGGGCCTCCTGCTCGTCGACAATCTGAATGCCAAAGCCGGCGTGCACGAGAATATAGTCGCCTACCTGTGCCGTCGGCACGAGGCGCAGCGAAACGGGGCGCTCGATGCCCATCATGTCGACGGTCGCCTTAAGGTCGTCGTCGCGTTTGACCACTTTACCGGGAACGGCAAGGCACATAATGTTCCCCTTTATACGTTTTGCGCTGGATAGGCGCCTAATTACCCATCGGTTGATGGTAGCGCTCGCGGGAGTCACGAGCAAATGCGTTACACCTGTGAGACGGTGGCGCGCAGGCTGGAAAAACGCCTATCGCGATGCTGTCTGCGCGAGGAGAGCGCGAGCGATGGCGGCCTGACCGTAGGCGATGCAGCCGTCGTTGACGGGCACGGAGTGGGGAACCAAGACAGTGAGACCCACGCTTTTGAGCTCACGGGTGAGGAGCTGGAGCAAAAGTCGGTTCATGAACACGCCGCCCGAGAGCGCGACGGTGTCGAGGCCTTCACGGGCGCAGATCTCGCTTGCGATGTGGGTCGTAGCGTGCGTAATGGCGATGTGAAACCCGAGGGCGAGCTTGTCGGCCGGCGCGCCTGCCTCGATTCCATTCAGAAGAGCTTCGATGAGCGGTTGGGGGTCCAAGATGGGGGAGTCGTCGGCAGACGTGAATACGCCTGCATGATTGCCGTCGAGACGAACGGTCTTACCGCCGAGCGCGCGCCAGGCGGCGGCCTCAAGCTCGATGGCGGGTTCACCCTCGTAGGTCGCTTGGCCGCAAATGCCCAGGATCGCGGCTGCGACATCAAACAAGCGACCCATACTGCTGGTGCGCGGGCTGTTGATGCCACGTTCGATCATCGTTGCCGTCACGCTGCGTGTTTGCTCGTCTAGGTCGCCCAAGAGCCGCTCAGCCCCCGGGTGTTCAAGCAGGCCGAGCTCGCTGAGCAGGGCAAAGGCGTTGCGGCGGGCGTCGCGCACGGAGGCCGCCCCGCCGGGGAGCGCCCAGGTGCGCAAATACGCGGCGCGCTCAAAGCCGCCAAGGCTTGCAACAAGAAACTCGCCGCCCCAAATGGTCCCATCGGTGCCGGCGCCGGTGCCGTCAAAGGCGATGCCAAGGACGCGCGCGTCGGTTGTAAGCTGGTCCGCGACGATAGCCTCGGCCATTACGCTCGCGATATGCGCATGATGGTGCTGCACCTCAACGAGCGGCAGATTGCATTTTCGCGCCTGCTCGCGCGCCCACTGGCTCGATAGATAGCTGGGGTGTAGATCGCAGGCCAAGGCGGCGGGCGCCAAGTCAAAGAGATCTTCCAAGCGCGTGCGCGCGGCGTTCCAGGCATCGAAGGTCCCGCCGTTTTCAACATCGCCGATATGCTGCGACACAAAACAGGTTGC
The DNA here is from genome assembly GCA_902492235.1 of uncultured Collinsella sp. Lineage (GTDB taxonomy): Bacteria > Actinomycetota > Coriobacteriia > Coriobacteriales > Coriobacteriaceae > Collinsella. Next base: position 59,434 of record CABUKS010000005.1, read on the forward strand.
CTCGCCGTTCGTCCCTTCACGCGTGAGCGCAATCGTTGCCTTTTGTTGTGGCCCGCAGGCGAGCACGCAGGGCGGAGCACCGTTGAGCACCGGCAACGGCAGCGGCTGGGGTGCATATCCGCGAGCGCGGCGAACGGGCGTAACGGCGCCGTCGACCACGCGTACCACAGAGTCGTCGTAGCGCGACAGAATTGCGCGGTCGTTGCCGAGCAGCGCGTCGGCGATGCCGGCGGCAACGAGGTGTTCCCAGGCAAGGTCATCGTCGGTCTCGATGGGTTCTTCGCTCAGGTTTCCGCTGGTCATGACGAGCGCGTGCATACCGCGGGCTTCTGCCGCGGCAAGCAACAGATGCTGAAGCGGGGTGTAGGGGAGCATGACGCCGAGCTCGGGAAGGTCGTGCGCGACGGATGGCGCGAGTGTAAGGGCGTCGGGGGAATCTCCCTCGCCAACAGCACGCCGGCGCAATAGCACGATGGGGCGGATGCTACCGGTTAGCAAGCCGCGCTCGGCATCATCGACATGGTACAGGCGTTCAGTATCGGCGAGGCTGCGCACCATAACGGCAAGCGGCTTGTTGCTGCGGCGCTTGCGACGGCGCAGCTCGACCACTGCCTGCTCGTTGGCGGCGTTGCAGGCCAGATGGAATCCGCCCAGGCCCTTGATGGCGACAATACCGCCGCTGGCCAGCAACTCGACACAGCGGTCAATAATGGCGTCGCTGGTTTCGCGCGTGCTGCCGACGGCTGGCGTCGCCCCCGAGCCTTCGAGCTCCATGTCGCCCTCTGCCTCGCGCCAGGTAATATGCGGCCCGCAATCAAAGCAGGCATCGGGCTGTGCGTGAAAACGCCGGTCGAGTGGGTCGGCATACTCCGCGGCGCACTTGGGACACATGGGAAAACAATCCATCGACGTGGCCGCTCGGTCATAAGGCAGCGATCGGATGATGGTAAAGCGTGGGCCGCAGTTAGTGCAGTTGATAAAGGGGTAGTGATAGCGGCGGTCGGCGGGGTCGAACAGTTCGCGCAGGCAGTCGTCACAGGTGGCGATATCGGGGGAGATGAGCGTCGTGTGCACGGTCTGATCCTGCGACGCTACGATACGAAAGACCTGCTCATCGTCGGCATCCCAAGCGTCGGGCTCCAGGTCTGCAACGGCGATATGCTCAACGCGGGCCGCGGCAGGCGCGTGCTCCGACAGCGCGGCGACAAAGCCGTCGAGCGCCTCGACCGAAGCATGCGCCTCGATGTGCACGCCGTCGCCCGCATTGAGTACCCAGCCGCAAATGCCATGCGCCATAGCCTCGCGATACACAAATGGCCGCATGCCAACGCCCTGCACAATGCCCGTCACATGAATATGCACATGCCGCATGTGACACCCCTCATCAAAACCGACCAAAAAGGGACAGGTTTATTTTGGTAGGTACAACTTCTAAACCTGCCAAAACAAACCTGTCCCTTTTTGGCAGGTGCGCTGCGGGAAATCCCGCTATAGCCCCAGACTTTGCCTGGTGGCGGCGCAGGTGAGCTCGCCGTGCTTAACGCCGCGCAGGCCCAGCAGGCGGTCGGCCAGTTCGTAGACGCGCTCGCCGCGACCCTTGAGCGCCAGAATCTCCAGACAGTTGTGGTGATCCAGATGCACGTGCATGGTCGATACGATCTCGTCGGTGTAGTCGTGCTGCACTTCGTCCAGGCGGCGCGTCAGGTCGCCGGTATGGTGGTCGTAGATCATGGTGAGCGATCCGATAACGTGCTCATCGGGCGTGCGCATCTGCTCTTTGGCGATTGAGGCGCGAATCAAATCGCGCACTGCCTCGGAGCGGTTGGCCACGTCGCCGCGGCGTGCGATTTGCTCGTCAAAGCGGCGCAGCAGGTCATCGGGCGCGGTGACCGAAAAACGGACCAGCTCGGAGCCGCCGCCGCAACGGCAGCTCGCCTCGTCGCCCGTGCCGTTGCGGTGGTCGTGCCCGCAGCCGTGCTCGTGTTCGTGTTCGGACACCCTACACCAGCTTTACGGAGCCGACAGAGTTGTGGTCAGCCTCGATGGCTTCCTCGTAGCCCTCGAGCGCGTCATGCGCCTCGTGCAGTGCGGCCATGGCAGCTTCGAGCTTGGCGCCAATGCGCTCCATGTCAAAATTCTCGGTCGCATGCAGCAGCTGATGGCTCCACTCGTGGGCGAGCTCGATGGTGTCGTCGACCTGCTTGACGCTCATGGCAAGCTGGCTCATGTTCATTCCGACGTCATGCATGGGAGATCTCCTTATGTTCGGGGCAATCCAGTGGTTCAGATTCTACTACGCCCGCGCGGGGCGCTACCGCATAAGAAAACGGGTGCGAGTCTGTGTGACCCGCACCCGTTCACTGGGGGCTGTTTGTATCTACCATACTATCCGTGGTCGCACGCGGTACACCCAGAAGTCCGGCGAGCGGTGCAAAAGCGCTCATGGACGGCGGCAGGACGCCAAAATGTAACCAGCGTATTACAGGTGCTTCTCCAGCAGTGCCTGCAGCCTTGCCTTGGGCAGCGCGCCGACCGAGCGGTCGACCTCCTCACCGTTCTTAAAGACAATCAGCGTGGGGATGCTCATGACGCCAAACTTCATGGCCAGGTCCTGATTGTCATCGACGTTGCACTTGGCAACGGCAAGCTTGCCGGCCAGCTCGTCGGCTACCTCGTCCACGATGGGCGAGAGCGATCGGCAGGGCCCGCACCAGGGCGCCCAAAAATCAACCAGTACGGGAAGGTTGCCGTTAACGACGGAATCGAAGTTCTCGGGGGTAATCTGCTTAATGTCAGCCATGGTGACCTCCATAATGCGACGCGGCTCGGCCGCGTAAAACTCAGTACGACCGTGCTTATACCCAACGACCCGCAAAGCAACCACTCACGGGCGGCTCTTTTATATAATGGTGGGCACGCAAACGATTGGAGAGCGCATGCCCACGTCACAAAGCCAGAAAAAAGAAGCCATCGCCCAGGCGGCCGAGCAGGAGCTTGCATCGCTTGCGGCCCGTGGCGTGCGCATCGCGGGCAACGCGTGCTCGCCGATCGTGCTGGTCAAAGGTGATTTGGATGATGCCGAGCGCTCGGGCGGCGAACTTGCCGCCGGCGCGGATGGTGCCGCATTGCGCAAGGCGCTCGGGGCAATCGGTTACGCGCCCGAAGATTTTTGTGTGCTGGCGAGTGTTGCCGGCGCAGGCGACGGAGCTGTGGCGGTGGGCCACGCCCTGCCGTGCGACCTGTTCCGCGAGGCGCTTGAGGCCTTGGACCCCGAGGCGGTGCTGCTGCTCGATAACAGCGCGGCCGATGTCATGCGCGAAACCTACGCCGACATGCTCGTGGCGATTGATGACTTCGACACCGCCATGCTCAAGCCCGGTCTGATCGCCCATGTGCAGGGCCGCCGCGTGCTCGCGCTCGATGGCTTTGAGGCGGCGCTGACCGACAAAGCGGCCAAGCAGCGCATGTGGGCCTATATCAAGCAGCTGACCCCGGCGGCTGCTCCACTGTAGCGGATTGGCGCCGGCGAGCGATTGCCTGGCGGGCGTGCCGTCGACCATGCGCGGCGGCCGTCCAAAGATGCCTCCTACGCTATCGAGAGCTCGGCTATCCTCAGTTTGCCAGTTCGAAAATGGGCCTGCCTCATGATCGAATCTTTATTTCAACTTTACACCTAGGTTTACAGCTGTCTTGTCAGCTGTAAACCTAGGTGTCATACTAAAGCCCCAAGATTCGCCAAAAGAGAGGGGCCTTGATGGCACAGAGCGCGAACATGGATGCATCGGAGCTTGCACGCGACATTGCGGCCGGCCTGGCATTGGCAACGACGGCAACGGAGCGCGCGGCATTGGTGCCCGCAGAGCTCGTCGAGGCCATTCAACAACTTAAAACCAAACGCGACGCGGTGATCCTGGCACACTATTACGTGGCACCCGAGGTCCAGGCTGTGGCCGATTACGTCGGCGACAGCTTCTACCTGGCAAAGCTCGCCAAGAGCCTGCCGCAGCAGACTATCGTGCTGTGCGGCGTGGAGTTTATGGGCGAGAGCGCCAAGCTGCTCAACCCCACCAAGACCGTGCTGCTGCCCGAGCCGGGCGCGGATTGCCCCATGGCGCACATGGTCAAGCGCGAGACGGTCGACGCCGCCCGCGCCGAGTACGGCGACGACCTGGCTGTCGTCTGCTACGTCAACTCGACGGTCGAGATCAAGAGCTGGAGTGATGTGTGCGTCACCAGCTCCAACGCTGTCAAGATCGTGTCCGAGCTGCCGCAGCAGCACGTCCTGTTCATTCCCGACCAAAACCTCGGTCACTTCGTAGCCGAGCAGGTGCCGCAAAAGCACGTCCTGCTTAACAAGGGCTACTGCCCGCGCCACCACATCATCACCGTCGAGCAGATCGTCGATGCGCAGGAGGCGCATCCCGACGCGCTCGTGCTGGCGCACCCCGAGTGCAAGGCCGACGTCCTGGCCGAGGCTGACTACATCGGCTCCACTGCCGGCATCATCAAGTATGCCGAGGAGTCGGACGCGAGCGAGTTCATTATCGTGACGGTCCGCGGCGTGCTCTACGAGCTTGAGCGCCGCTGCCAGGGCACCGGCAAGAAGTTCTACTTCCCTGCGGTGCAGCCCACTTGCGTCAACATGGATCTCATCACGCTCGAAAAACTCGTGCACTGCCTGGAGACGGGCGAGGGCGAGGTGCAGATTGGCGTGTCGGAAGAGGCCGCCGATCAGGCCAAGCTCACGCTCGACCGCATGCTCGAGTACGCGACGCGCTAAGCCAATGTGACATGAGGGACCATCCCTTATGCCACATTACAAGGGAGAGGATTCCTGTGGAAACCAAACAATACCCCGATATGGAGTGTGACGTCGTCATTGCCGGTTGCGGCGTGGCGGGCCTGTATGCGGCTCTCAATCTGCCGACGAGCACGCGCGTAATCATGCTCTCCAAGGGCGCCATCGACGAGTGCGATTCGATGCTCGCGCAGGGCGGCATCTGCGTACTGCCCGAGGGCTCTGACTACGATGCCTTCTTTGAGGACACCATGCACGCCGGCCATTACGAGAACCGCCGCGAGAGCGTTGACATCATGATCCGCTCGAGCCGCTCGGTCATCAACGACCTGCTGGCGATGGGCGTGGACTTTGAGCGCAAGGCCGACGGCAGCCTCGACTTTACCCGCGAGGGCGCGCACAGCCGCCCGCGCATCGCCTTCCATGCCGATATTACGGGCAAGGAGATTACGACCAAGCTGCTCCAGGCTGTCCGTAAGCTGGACAACGTGCAGATTCTCGAACACGTTGCCATGACCGACATCCTGACCGCCGAGCGCGATGACGCCACGGTGTGCACCGGCGTTGTCGCCGTTGCCGTGGATGAGGGCGATTCGGCTCGCCCCGCCGACGAGCTGGCAAATGCCGCTGAGGGCGTGCATGCCGGCGAGCCTTTTAAGATCCATGCCCGCCACACGCTGTGGGCTACGGGCGGTATCGGCGGCGTATACGACCATTCGACTAACTACCCGCAGCTCACGGGCGATGCCTGCTACATTGCTCAGGAGCATGGCATTAAGATGGAGCACCTGGACTACGTGCAGATTCACCCCACGGGACTGTTCTCGCCGCAGCCGGGCCGCACCTTCCTGATCAGCGAGAGCTGCCGCGGCGAGGGCGCGATTTTGCTCAACGCCGCCGGCGAGCGCTTTACCGACGAGTTGCAGCCGCGCGATGTGGTCGCCGCTGCTATTCGCGAGCAGATGAAGCAGGACGGCACCGAGCACGAATGGCTGAGCTTTGCCCCCGTCGAGCGCGGTGTGGTGACCGGGCACTTTACCAACATCCGCGCGCGCTGCCTGGAGGACGGTCGCGATATCTTGGACGAGCCCATTCCCGTTACGCCCACGCAGCACTACTTTATGGGCGGCGTGTGGGTCGACAAGGACGGTCGCACCTCGATGCCCGAGCTCTACGCCGCGGGCGAGACGGCCTGCAACGGCGTTCACGGCAAGAATCGCCTAGCTTCTAACAGCCTGCTCGAGTCCCTAGTCTGGGGTCGCCGCGCTGCTTGGCGTATGCGCACCGGCGAGTCGCTTGCCGTGGAGCAGGCGGGCGAGCCCGCGCTCGATGGACGCCATCGCGCCCTGAGTTCCGATATCCTTGCAATCGATGATTTGGCCCGTGCCGCCGGCACGCAGGCCGTGGAGGAGTAGACCATGAACCCCATTACCATGAAGCTCGTCGTCGATGATCTGATTCTGCAGGCTCTGCGCGAGGACATTACCTTTGAGGACGTGAGCACGTCGAGCGTGTGCCCCACGGCGCGTCCCGCCACGGTGGAGCTTATCGCCAAGGCCGATGGCATCATCGCGGGCTTGGATGTGTTCGCTCGCACCTTTGAGCTGCTGGATCCGCAGAGCTCCGTGTTGTTTGATGTCGCGGACGGCGACGAGGTGCACGCTGGCGATCACGTGGGCCAGGTGCGCGGAGACGCGCGCGTGCTGCTTTCGGGCGAGCGTGTGGCGCTCAACTACCTGCAGCGCATGAGCGGCATCGCTACTTACACGCATCGGATGGCGGCTGCGCTCGAGGGCACCAAGACCGTGCTTGTCGATACGCGCAAGACCACGCCGGGCATGCGCGTCTTCGAGAAGGCCGCGGTCGAGATCGGCGGCGGCAGCAACCACCGTTACAACCTGTCGACGGCCGTCATGCTCAAGGACAACCACATCGATGCCGCCGGTGGCGTGACGCGTGCGATCGAGATGGCGCGCGCCCATGCATCGTTTACCACGACGGTCGAGATCGAGTGCGAGAACCTGGACATGGTGCGCGAGGCCGTGGAGGCCGGCGCCGATATCATCATGTTCGACAACATGACCCACGACGACATGGCTGCCGCGATCGAGCTTATCGCCGGCCGCGCCAAGACCGAGTGCTCGGGCAACGTGGACGCCAGCAATATCCGAGCGCTCGCCGACCTGGGCGTTGACTTTATTAGCTCGGGCGCGTTGACGCACTCTGCGCCGATTCTCGACCTCTCGCTTAAGCACCTGCGTCTGCTGGACGGTAAATAATGGACGCCCGCGAGCGTCGCCGTGCCATCATGGGCGTGCTCGAGGAAGCCAAGGAGCCCGTTTCGGGCAGCGCACTTGCCCGCGAGGTGGGTGTGAGCCGCCAGATTGTCGTGCAAGACATCGCTCTGCTGCGCGCCGACGGGCACGATATCGTGGCGACCAACCGTGGTTATGTGCTGAAGGAGGCCCCCAGCAGCCCCGCTGTGCCCACGCGCTTGGTCAAGGTTCGCCACAGCGTGGAGCAGGCAGGCGATGAGCTCACGAGTGTCGTCGACGCCGGAGGCGCCGTGCTCAACGTGATCGTCAATCACCGCGTGTACGGCAAGATCACGGCCGACCTGGACATCCGCAATCGTCGCGATGTCGAGCGCTATCTGCGCGATATCGAGAGCGGCAAGAGCTTTCCGCTGCTAACGGTGACGAGTGGCTATCACTTCCATCGCATTGCGGCGGAGGACGAACAGACCCTCGACGAGATCGAGGCGATGCTCAAGGAGAAAGGCTACCTTGCCGATTTAATGCCCTACGAGGATGATCTCTCGTAGCCGACGCTGCATCTATAAGTTGCGGTGAAATAGTTCCTAAAATCGGCATCTAAGCCATAAAACAGGAACTATTCCACCGCAACTGCCAAGGGTCCCGCTCCAAATTAGCTGCCCACACATGCAAAAGGAGGCCTCCGCGGCGATGCGGAGGCCTCCTTTTTTGTGCACGGTGTACTTTTGAGTGTGCAGGTGGGGGAGTTGTTACTCCTCGACGATCTCGGTGATCGCGCCAGCGGGGCAAGCGTCCTGGCAAGCGCCACAGGCGACGCAGGAGTCCTCGTCGGCGACGGTAGCGACGTCCTGGAGCTCCAGAACGCCAGCGGGGCAGGAGTCGACGCAAACGCCACAAGCGATGCACTCGTCGGCATCAATTACGGGATGAGCCATGGTAGTTTCCTCTCTGTTGACCGACGCTACAGACGATGCGCGCCGGTTTGATTCGGGCAAAAACATACCACGGGAGCGACCGTTTGCAATACCCTCTGGCCGGCATCTTCATACCGTTCGCCGAGTATGCCACGGCTTACTAAAAAACATGCAGGTGAGGCAGATGAGCTGCGCAAATGTTAGCTAAAGGTGACTTGAAATATAGGGCGATTGAGCGTGCTTGCGGAAACCGCATCCCATTATTTTGTCGAAAAACGGGTTGCAGTTTCCGGTTAGGCCCGCTAGCGGAAAATGCGAGCCGGTATCAGCTCTCAAAACGGGATACGGTTTCCGGTTGAGCCTTCAGACGGAAACTGCGACCCGGAATCCACGCTCAAACCGGGATGAGCTTTCCGCAAGACGGCCCCCAGGCACCCCCGGACGCAAACCTCAGCCATCTCTACATAGATCTCGATAGATTTGCCGAGAACTCAAACAGTGCGTCTACCTGCGCATTTAAGAACCTAAACTCTCAGCAATAAGAAATCTTATATGAATTGACTTAGATTTTGTATATTCCGGCCCATAGGGGATACACTAGATCCTGAAAGACAAGCCGAAACACCGCTTGGCAGACCGCCGAGTCGGTGCAAACGCACAAGAGAGAGGGAATTTCTAATGAGTAAGATTCTTGGTATCGACCTTGGTACTACTAACTCCGCTATGGCCGTTCTCGAGGGCGGTTCTCCGACCATTATCGTGAACGCCGAGGGCGACCGCACCACCCCGTCCGTTGTGGGCTTCCGTGCCGACGGCGACCGCGTCGTTGGTAAGGCCGCTAAGAACCAGGCTGTCACCAACCCCAAGAACACCGTGTTCTCCATCAAGCGCTTCATGGGCCGCAAGTACTCCGAGTGCACCTCCGAGATCAAGACCGTGCCGTATGAGGTCAAGGAGGGCCAGGGTGGCCGTGCCGTCGTCGACATCGAGGGCAAGGATTACACCGCCGAGCAGGTGAGCGCCATGACGCTCGCAAAGATGAAGGCCGACGCCGAGAAGTATCTGGGCGAGACCGTCACCGACGCCGTCATCACCGTCCCGGCCTACTTCAACGACGCCCAGCGTCAGGCCACCAAGGACGCCGGCAAGATCGCTGGCCTCAACGTCAAGCGTATCGTCAACGAGCCGACCGCTGCTGCTCTTGCCTATGGCCTGGACAAGCAGGGCACCGACCAGCGCATCCTGGTCTTCGACCTGGGCGGCGGCACCTTCGACGTCTCCATCCTCGACCTCGCCGACGGCGTGTTTGAGGTTCTGTCCACCTCGGGCGACAACCACCTGGGCGGCGACGACTGGGATCAGCGCGTCATCGATTGGATGGCCGATAAGTTCCAGCAGGAGAACGGTGTCGACCTGCGTCAGGACCCCATGGCCCTGCAGCGTCTGAAGGAGGCCGCCGAGAACGCCAAGAAGGAGCTCTCCGCCGCCCAGCAGACCACCATCAACCTGCCGTTCATTACCATGAACCAGTCCGGCCCGCTGCACCTCAACTACACGCTGACCCGCGCCGAGTTCGAGAAGATCACCCGCGACCTGCTCGAGCGCTGCAAGCAGCCTGTCACCAACGCCCTGCGCGACGCCAAGCTTAAGCTCTCCGATCTGACTGAGGTCATCCTCGTCGGCGGCTCCACCCGTATGCCCGCCGTCCAGGAGCTCGTCAAGACCATGACCGGCAAGCAGCCCAACATGTCCGTGAACCCCGACGAGGTCGTTGCCGACGGCGCTGCCGTCCAGGGCGGCGTGCTCACCGGCGACGTCGAGGGCATCCTGCTGCTCGACGTTACCCCGCTGTCGCTGGGCGTCGAGACCATGGGCGGCATCATGACCAAGATGATCGACCGCAACACCACGATCCCGACCTCCAAGACCGAGGTCTACTCCACCGCTGCCGACAACCAGACCAGCGTCGAGATCAACGTGCTCCAGGGCGAGCGCGAGCTTGCCCGCGACAACAAGTCGCTCGGTAAGTTCCAGCTGACCGGTATCCCGGCTGCCCGCCGCGGCGTGCCGCAGATCGAGGTCACCTTCGACATCGACGCCAACGGCATCGTCAAGGTCTCCGCTAAGGACAAGGGCACCGGCAAGGAGCAGCAGATCACCATTTCTGGCTCCACCGCTCTGTCCGACGACGAGGTCGATCGTATGGTCAAGGACGCCGAGGCTCATGCCGAGGAGGACAAGAAGCAGAAGGAAGAGGTCGAGGTCCGCAACCAGACCGACAGCCTGTGCTACTCCACCGAGCAGACCCTCAACGAGCTGGGCGACAAGGTTTCCGCCGACGTGAAGTCCAAGGCCGAGGCCGCTATCGCCGACGCCAAGAAGGCGCTCGAGGGCTCTGACGTCGAGGCTATCAAGGCCGCCGGCGAGTCCCTGCAGTCCGTGGCCTACGAGCTGGCCCAGGTTGTCTACGCCGACGCTCAGCAGCAGACCGACGGTGCCGCCGGTGCCCAGTCTGCCGACGATGACGTCGTCGACGCCGACTATGAGGTTGTGGACGACGAGGACAAGTAATCATGTCCGCCCGTAAAGCTCGCACGGAGGCGGCCGCCGCTGGCGCCGCCCCCGTTGACTCTGAGGAGAAGGACGTGAAGATTCCCGTAGAGGCCGTCGACGATACCGAGGCCAACGAGGCCGCGGCCGCCGAGGCTGCCGAGAACCAGGTAGAGGATTCCAACAAGGAGGCGACGATGACCGAGGACGAGATGGTGGAAGCCGCTATCCGCGCCGGTGAAGAAGCCGCCGACAACGACTTTAAGCTCAAGTTCGAGCAGGCCCAAAAGGAGCTTGCCGACGTGCGCAATGAGCTCGATGCTGCGGCAGAGGCTCAGAAGGCCGCCGAGGACAAAGCAAAGGACGCTACCGAGCGCACCGCCCGTCTGCAGGCCGACTGGGAGAACTTCCGTCGCCGCACCGCAAACGAGCGCATCGCCGAGCGCGAGCGCGCGACCGAGAAGCTTGTCACCGCGCTGTTGCCGGTGATCGACGATATCGAGCGCGCGATCGACCATGCCCGCAGCCAAGAGCTTTCCGATGACTTTAAGCAGTTCGTCGATGGCGTTGACGCGGTACATGCCAAGCTGCTCGATGTGTTTGCGCACGAGGGCGTTGAGCCCATCGACCCCAAGGGCGAGGCGTTCGATCCGCTCGAGCACCAAGCCGTGGGTCGCGTCGAGGACGCATCGCAGTACGATGAGACCGTCAACGACGTGTACCAGAAGGGCTACCGCATGGCGGATCGCATACTGCGTTCCGCGATGGTGACGGTGACCTACGGCGGCGAGAAACGCCCCGCACCGGAGCCCGAAGCGGCGCCCGAGGATGCTGTGGCCGATACGGCCGAGAGCACCGAGGAGTAATTGAGAAGGGCCCCGGGGCAACACCCGGGGCCCTTTCTGGCCTAGTGCCATATGAAAGCATGAGCCGCCGCCCGCTGGGCGGCGGATGAAACAGGAGAGGAGCTACGATGGCTGCAGGCAAAACCTTCTATGACATCCTGGGCGTATCCAAGAGCGCCTCCGACAAAGAGATCAAGAGCGCGTTTCGCAAGCTCGCGCAAAAATATCACCCCGATGCCGGCGGCGATGAGGCCAAGTTCAAGGAGATCAGCGAGGCCTACGAGACGCTTTCGGACGAGAAGAAGCGCAAAGAGTACGACCAGATGCTCATGTTTGGCGGCATGCCGGGCGCGGGCGGCGCGTATAGCGGTGGCTACGGAGCCAGTGCCGGCGCGAGCGGCTGGGGCGATATCTTTGACAGCATCTTTAGCGGCAACGGCGCCTGGGGCAGCGATTGGGGCTCGGGCTTTGCCGGGGCCGCGGGCGCTGCCGGTGCCGGTGCGGGCCGCAACCGCGCGCGCAAGGGCGGCGACCTGTCGCTGACTGTCGACGTGACGGCCGAGGACGCGTTTCGCGGCGTGACGCACAAGGTCACCTACCGCATTCCCTCGACGGGCGAGCAGCAGACCATTACGGTCTCGGTCCCTGCGGGCGCGGTCGATGGCGGCAAGCTGCGCTACAAGCGTCGCGGCGAGTATGGCGTTGCCGGCGGCGAGCGCGGCGACCTGGTCGTGACCACGCACGTGGAGGAGCATCCGCTGTTTAAGCGTAAAGGTGCCGACGTGACCATGGAGGTACCGGTCTCGGTCTATGAGGCGGCGCTCGGCTGCACGGTGGACGTGCCGACGCCCGGCGGTGCGACGGTTCGTTTGAAGGTGCCCGCGGGTACCCAGACGGGCAAGAAGTTCCGCTTTAAGGAAATGGGGGCGCCCGACGTTAAGCACCGTGGCCGCACGGGCGCGCTGCTCGTCGAGATCAAGGTGCAGGTCCCCACGAACCTATCCGATGACGAGCGCGATGCCATGACCAAGCTGCGCGAGGCCGACACGCGCGATTATCGCGAGAAGGTCAACCGTTACAAGGCGACGTACTAGGGCGGTCGTGGCGCACACCCGCGCCCGCGGGCTTATGATGGACGATAACGAGACGGAAAGGGGTCAGGTAGCATGGCCGAGGACAATAGGAATAAACCGCTGTACATGATCAGCGTGGCGGCCGAGTTGACCGGCATGCATCCGCAGACTCTGCGCGTCTACGAGTCCAAGGGCTTGGTGAACCCCCAGCGCTCGGGCGGCAACACGCGCCTGTATTCGCGTGCCGATATCGAGCGCCTAGAGCTCATCAACCAGCTGACCGACGAGGGTATCAACCTCGCCGGCGTGGTGCGCATTCTCGATATGAAGGAGCGTGCCGAGGAGCGCGAGCACGAGAACGAGAAGCTCCGCGCCCGCGTACGCCAGCTCGAAGATGAGCTGCACGAGTACAAGATGCAAAAGAAGATTACCGCCCTGGCCCCGCGCGACGGCTCAGTCAACTCCGAGCAAGTCATGCGCAAGCTTTTGGGCGCCGGAGGGGATCTCTAGGTTAGGCCGTTCTGCCGAACGGCGTAACGGCTCGACGCTGCGCGACGTCCAGAGCGACAATTTGTCATTCAAAAGGCAAGGCATGACCAGAAGGTCTATGCCTTGCCTTTTTCATGCCAACTTGTTCGCTCTGGACGTCGCTCGCTGTCCGTCCTCAACCTGCGACGTCGCTTTGGCTGGCACTTGGGGACGTTCCTTTTGTGCCGGCACTTTGGGACACTCCTTGTCAGGAGAGTGATGCAAGGTGCTCGTCCTTTGCTTTACCGAGATAAAGTGAACGCGCAGATTCGTAACCCACTCGCAACCGTTCTATGGCACGATATTGAACGAATGTATGCTATGCGCCCAAATCTTTTGGGCAGAGTGGGAGACAGTATGGTCAAGCTGTACGAGGACGGCATCTACCTGCGTAACGGCAGCGAGGTTGTGCCTGAGGCCGAGGCTGCCGAGCGCGGTATTACGCAGACGCCCGAGGATGCCAAGCGCGGCACCATCGCGTATTCGATCCTCCAGGCACACAATACGTCCGGCGACCCCGAGGCGCTCAAGATTCGCTTCGACGCCATGGCGAGCCACGACATCACCTTTGTCGGCATCATCCAGACGGCGCGCGCCTCGGGCATGGAGCAGTTCCCGCTGCCCTACGTGCTCACCAACTGCCACAACTCGCTGTGCGCCGTGGGCGGCACCATCAACGAGGACGACCATGTCTTTGGCCTTTCCGCGGCCAAGAAGTACGGCGGCATTTTCGTCCCGCCGCATATCGCCGTCATCCACTCCTTTATGCGTGAGAACTTCGCTGGTTGCGGCAAGATGATCCTGGGTTCCGACTCGCACACCCGCTATGGTGCCCTGGGCACCATAGCCGTGGGCGAGGGCGGTGGCGAGCTGGCAAAGCAGCTGCTGCGCGACACCTACGACGTTGCCTATCCCGGCGTCGTCGCCATCTACCTCACGGGCGCCCCGCGCCCCGGCGTCGGCCCGCACGACGTGGCGCTCGCCATCATCCGTGCCGTCTTTGCCAAGGGTTACGTTAAGAACAAGGTCATGGAGTTCGTGGGCCCCGGTATCGCGAGCATGACGACCGACTACCGCAACGGCGTCGACGTCATGACCACCGAGACCACCTGCCTGTCGAGCATCTGGGCCACCGACGAGGACACGCACGCGTTTTTGACCATGCACGGTCGCGGCGACGACTACCGCGAGCTCAAGCCCGCCGATGTTGCCTACTACGACGGCTGCGTCGAGGTCGATCTGTCGAGCATTAAGCCCATGATCGCCCTGCCGTTCCATCCTTCCAACGGCTTTGAGATTGACGAGCTCAACGAGAACCTCAAGGACATCCTGCATGAGGTGGAGCTTGAGGCCGCCAAGATCGGCGAGGGCAAGACGCACTTTAGTCTGCTCGACAAGATCGTCGACGGCAAGCTGCACGTGCAGCAGGGCGTTATCGCCGGCTGCTCGGGCGGCAACTACGACTCCGTGGTCCAGGCTGCCCGCGTGCTCAAGGGCGCCAACACCGGCTGCGGCGAGTTCTCGCTGTCGGTCTATCCCACGAGCCAGCCCGTGGCACTCGAGCTTACACGCCGCGGCTATATCTACGACCTCATGGAGGCTGGCGCGATCGTGCGCACGGCGTTCTGCGGTCCGTGCTTCGGTGCCGGCGACACGCCTGCCAACAACGGTCTGTCCATCCGCCACACCACGCGTAACTTCCCCAACCGCGAGGGTTCCAAGCCGGGTAATGGCCAGCTGAGCGCCGTGGCCCTGATGGACGCTCGCTCCATTGCGGCGACGGCTGCCAACGGCGGCGTCCTGACGCCGGCGACCGACCTGCCCGAGGAGACTTGGGATGAGGCCTGCGAGTACACCTTTGACGACGCGCCGTACAAAAAGCGCGTGTATTGGGGCTTTGGCAAGGCGGAGCCTGCCGACGAACTGGTCGAGGGCCCCAACATCAAGCCGTGGCCCGCGATGGAGCCCCTCGGCGACGATATCCTGCTCAAGGTGTGCTCCAAGATCATGGACCCGGTCACCACGACTGACGAGCTCATTCCTTCGGGCGAGACGAGCTCCTTCCGCTCCAACCCGCTGGGCTTGGCTGAGTTTACGCTGAGCCGCCGCGACCCGGCCTACGTGGGCCGTTCGAAGGAGGTCGACGCCGTAGAGAAGCGCCGCGTGGCCGGCGAGGCCGCAGGCGACCTGGCAGCACTCGATGCCGAGCTTGCCAGCGTGTTTGAGGCGTTGGCCGGCGCGGGTGTCGCGGCAGATGCCAAGGCGACCGAGTACGGCTCCATGCTCTACGCTAAGAAGCCCGGTGACGGTTCCGCCCGCGAGCAGGCCGCGAGCTGCCAGCGCGTAATTGGCGGCCTGGCCAACATCGTCCACGAGTACGCCACCAAGCGCTATCGCTCCAACGTGATGAACTGGGGCATGGTGCCCTTCCAGATGGAGGCCGAGCCCAGCTTTGAGGTAGGCGACTACGTCTTTGTGCCGGGTATCCGCGCCGCGCTCGACGGCGACCTGAAGGACATCGCCGCTTACGTGGTTCGTGCCGATGGTGCGGTCGAGCAGATTGAGCTTTACATTGCCGATATGACGGCAGAGGAGCGCGCCATCGTCAAGGCCGGCTGCCTGATCAACTACAACAAGTTCAAGGCCGCTGCCGAGTAACTCTGCTGTACGCCCCGGCCACACCTTTCCCTCGTGCTCACGCGCTTCGCGAGGGTCGCCCGAGGGAAAGGTGTGGCCGGGGCTACCGCGACGTTCTCGTTGGGTCTTGAGGGGCGCTAATAATTGACCGGGACCACCACAAAGTTGCCTGCCCGGCGGGTCCTTATTTCGATGGGGTCCAGGTTATTTCATCGTCAAATAGCCAAGTGCGTGCCGAGCCACTGTTGCGCGCTGTCTGCGGATCGGGCTCGCAAGTTTGTTCGTAGGCATCTTCGGTACACCGATCCATAAAATCGACGACTGCCGTCTGGTCGCCCTCCATGACGTAGATTACGTCGCCATCCGAGATATAGACCCCCGGTCCTTCATTGTCCACGTAGCCGGGGTCGTATGAGACGTTGCACAATCTGCTCCCGTTTGCCGCATCGAGCTCAAGGGTCGAATAATACCCGCCAACCATTTGGCCATTCTTGGCTCGATATATTGCGGCGCCGTACCATCGCTTAAACGTCTTGCCTTTGAGTAAACTGGTTGCCTTGCCGATAAGCTGCTCATCTTGGGTATAGCGCGTGGCTCCAAGTTCGATTCGGGGATAGTTACTGACCCCAAGCGCTGCGGGCGTACCGTCGAAATCGACGGTGATTGAATCGGGTTTGATGATATCGGTGAGGATTTCGATGGGGTAGCTTACGGTTTCAACCGCCGCCTGCGTTGCCGAGGCAGGGAGAAATGCGAGATAGATAATGCCCACGCCGACTGCGGTAATTGCAAACGCTAAGACGAGCAGGCCGATATAGGTGGAGCGTTTCACGGCGGGTACCTCGCAAACAGTATGCATTCATTAAGATAAGTGATACCAGCTTACGACAATATTCAAAAGAAAGCGATCGGTCGAAATGACGGGGCGAAAAGGCCCTATTGGGCTTCGATTTGACCTCTAATAGAAGTATTTGCCCCACTCATTCTGGGCGTGAGGTCAATAATTGAGTCCACGAGTTTTGAGCGATACTCTTCTCACTAAACTCACTATTTTCACTATAAGCACTATAAATACGATAGGGGGACGACGAGAACAATGTGACGTGCGATAGCTAAGCCGTTTAAGCCGGACTTTGACCTTGAATCTCTGCCTCTATCTGTGCGAACGGGCTATTGTCGGTTCTCGATTCCATCGCTGCGTTCTCGTTGGGTCTTGAGGGACGCTAAGAAATGGACTTGCTTGATGCCGCCTCTGTTATCGGGGCGGCTTCTTTTTGTCGAAAACCGCCACAAAGGGGACAGGCGCCTTTGTGGCGGCTCGATTTGTCTTAATCTGTAACACCTTGGCCGCTAAAAGTGGGCCTGGTGTTACAGATTTAGATTTTCGATTCGGGTGTCTTCTGTTCGTCTCGATTTGTAACAGATAGAGCTCTATTTGCCGAGTAGATGTTACAGATTGAGACAAACGGGTGCCGCTGAACAATTCGTCTCGATTTGTAACATCTGGAGCCAGAAACGGTCGATAGATGTTACAGATTGAGACGGTAGCGCACCTGTGCGGCGGCGGGCCGACATCTTTACCCCTATCTTTCAATCACTCAGAAAATCTTATATATAGAGACTTAGATTTGTGTATAAGATCGCGCAAAGCTGGCAACAATACTTCTCGAACAACGTGAAGCCGCCCCGTAGGGCGGCCACCCCAAGAGAGGTGATTCCATGAGAATCGATAAGCTAGCAATGACGTCGCGCGAGGCGCTGCAGACCGCCATGAGCACGGCTGCCGATGCGCAGGCCGGCGCGGTGGAGCCGATTCATCTGCTGTCTGCCCTGCTCGGTGCCGGCGAGCGCAATATCTCCGTGATCATCGAGCGCATCGGTGCCGACCCGGCTCAGCTCGCACGCTCCACACAGGATGCCATCGACCACGCGCCCAAGGTTTCGGGCGAGGGCCAGCAGATGGGCCTGTCCAACGAGCTCGTCCGCGTCATCGAAAAGGCCGAGAAGAAGGCCACCAAGATGGGCGACAGCTTTGTGGTGACTGAGCATCTGCTGATGGCGCTTGCCGAGGACAAGGGCGAGGCGGGCCGCGTACTGCGCGACGCCGGCGTCACCAAGGAGCGCATCGAGCAAGTCTACGAGGAGCTGCGTGGCGATGACCGCGTGACGTCTGCCGAGGACAAGACTCAGTTTGAGGCACTGGAGCAGTACGGTCGCAACATCTGCGATCTGGCCCGCGCCGGCAAGCTCGACCCGGTCATCGGCCGTACCGATGAGATTCGCCGCACCATCCAGGTCCTGTCCCGTCGCACCAAGAACAACCCCGTGCTCATCGGTGAGCCGGGCGTCGGCAAGACGGCCATCGTCGAGGGCATCGCCCAGCGTATCGTGGCCGGCGACGTGCCGAGCACCCTGCGCGACCGCGACCTTATCGAGCTCGACATGAGCGCGCTGGTCGCCGGCGCCAAGTACCGCGGCGAGTTCGAGGACCGCTTGAAGGCCGTGCTCAAGGAAGTGCAAAAGTCCGAGGGCAAGGTCATCCTGTTCATCGATGAGCTCCACACCATCGTGGGCGCGGGTGCCACCGAGGGCTCCATGGACGCCGGCAACATCCTCAAGCCGGCGCTCGCCCGTGGCGACCTGCACGCGATCGGCGCGACCACGCTCGACGAATACCGCAAGTACATCGAGAAGGACGCGGCGCTCGCCCGTCGTTTCCAGACCGTTATGGTGAGCGAGCCTACCGTCGAGGACACCATTTCGATCCTGCGTGGTCTGAAGGAGAAGTACGAGATCTTCCACGGTGTGCATATCACCGATAGCGCGCTCGTGGCAGCTGCCGACCTCTCCGATCGCTACATCGCCGACCGCTTCCTGCCCGACAAGGCCATCGATTTGGTCGATGAGGCGGCAAGCCGCCTGCGCATGGAACTCGACAGCATGCCGGTCGAGATCGACGCCACCACGCGTCAGCTCACTCAGCTGCAGATCGAGGAACAGGCGCTCATGAAAGAGACCGATGACGCCTCCAAGGAGCGTCTGGAGGCCCTGCGCCAGGAGATTGCCGAGGTCCAGGAAAAACTCAACGTGCAAAAGGCCGGCTGGCTCAACCAGAAGAACGCCATCGACCACGTGCAAGAGCTCAAGGGACAGCTCGACGAGGCCAAGAGCGAAGAGGAGCGCGCGACGCGCAATGGCGACCTGGGCCGTGCGTCCGAGCTGCGTTACTCCGTGATTCCGGGCCTGCAGCAGCAGATTCAGGATTCCGAGGCTGCGCTCGAGGCACAAAAGCAGCAGGACGGCGAGGGCCTCAACGAACAGGTGACCTCTGATGAGATCGCCGAGGTCGTGAGTGCTTGGACCGGCGTGCCCGTGTCCAAGATGATGCAGGGCGAGCTCGACAAGCTGAAGGGCTTGGAGGGCGAGCTGCATAAGCGCGTCATCGGCCAGGACGAGGCGGTCTCCGCTGTCGCCGCGGCCGTGCGCCGCAGCCGTGCGGGTCTCTCCGATCCGGACAAGCCCATCGGCAGCTTCTTCTTCCTGGGCCCCACCGGCGTGGGCAAGACCGAGCTCGCCAAGGCGCTGGCCGAGTGCCTGTTCGATGACGAGCGCGCGCTCGTGCGTATCGACATGTCCGAGTATATGGAGAAGTTCAGCGTCCAGCGTCTGATTGGTGCGCCCCCGGGATACGTGGGCTACGACGAGGGCGGTCAGCTCACCGAGGCCGTGCGCCGTCGTCCGTACTCTGTGATCTTGCTCGACGAGATGGAGAAGGCTCATCCGGATGTCTTTAACGTGCTGTTGCAGGTACTTGATGACGGTCGTCTGACCGATGGCCAGGGTCGCCAGGTGTCCTTCAAGAACACGATTATCATCATGACGTCCAACGTGGGCTCCAAGGCCATCGCCGATCTGTCCGGTAAGGACGAGGAGGAGATGCGCCATCAGGTCGACGCTGCCATGGCTCAGACCTTCCGCCCCGAGTTCCTCAACCGTATCGACGATATCGTGGTGTTCCATCCGCTCGGTATGGCGCAGATCGAGAAGATCGTCGACATCCAGCTCGCCGACGTCCGCGCGCGTCTGGCCAAGGAGCGCATGACGCTTGCCATCACCCCGGCGGCCAAGCAGATGCTCGCCGTGGGCGGCCTGGACCCGGTCTTTGGCGCCCGTCCGCTCAAGCGTCTGGTTCAGCGCGAGGTCGTGGATGCCATCGCCGCCGCTATCATCGACGGCACGGTGCGCGAGGGCGATCAGGTGACGGTCGATGCCGACAAGGACGGCGGCTTTACCGTCGTGTGCGACAACACGCCGGCGGCCACCTACGAGGTCCCCGACGCTGAGTAGATTTTTGGGGCCGGCTTTAAAACTGCCCCTCATCGCAAAACGCCAAGGGCGGCGGATCCAATTGGGTCCGCCGCCCTTTTTCGTGCGACAATCGATGATGTTGAGCATGAGTACATGGCAAGGAGCTATGCAGATGAAAGACGAGATCAAGACAAGCGCGCCGGCACCCAAGCCTGCGCCCAAGCCGCGCGATCCCTACATTCGCGCCGAGAACGAGGACGACGACGGCTACGATCCCTATAGCGATCGCCGCCCCGAGCGTGAGCCGATGTTCGAAGCCGATCCGTGGCGCTGAGTGCCACCCAAAAGGCCACCAATAAGTTGCGGTGAAATAGGGACTGTTTTGCGGTTTGACCAGCAAAAACAGTCCCTATTTCACCGCAACTGCGTTAGGGATTTTTCTACAGGGGGAGGGTAGTCAAAAAAGCCCCGTCCTAAATTGAACTGCCTCCCATTTCTTGGACACGAGAAATGGGAGGCTTTTTATGCGTGTCG
>CABUKS010000006.1 GCA_902492235.1 uncultured Collinsella sp.
ATATAGGAACACAAGGTCAAAGGCGGCACCATGATCCTCCTGGTCGACAAGATCGAAAAAAGCTTCGGCGCGCGCGTCCTCTTTAGCGGCGCGTCCTTCCAGATCAACCCCGGCGAGCGCTTCGCGCTCGTGGGCCCCAACGGCGCCGGCAAAACCACCATACTCAAAATCATCATGGGCATCGACAGTCCCGATGCCGGCCAGGTCCAGTACGCCAAGGACTGCCAGGTAGGCTACCTAGAGCAAGAAACCAACCTGGAGCAAAAGGACACCACCATCCTTGCCGAGGTCATGGCCGCTGCCAAGGAAATCCGCCGCATGGGCGAGCGCGCCAACGAGCTGCAGGCTCAGATCACCGAGCTCTCCGAACAGGGAAAGGACGTCGACGCACTCCTCAACGAGTACGGCCAGGTCCAGGACCGCTTTGAGCATCTGGGCGGCTACGAGCTCGAGAGCAACGCCCGCAAGATCCTGTCCGGTCTGGGCTTTAAGGTCACCGACTTTGAGCGCCCGTGCTCCGAGTTCTCGGGCGGCTGGCAGATGCGCATCGCGCTGGCCAAGCTCTTCCTGCGCCACCCCGACCTGCTGCTTCTGGACGAGCCCACCAACCACCTGGACCTCGAAAGCGTCCAGTGGCTGCGTGACTTTATCGCCAACTACGACGGCGCCGTCCTCATCGTCAGCCACGACCGCGCTTTCATGGACGCCTGCGTCGACCACGTCGCCGCGCTCGAGAACCGTCGCGTAACCACCTACACCGGCAACTACAGCAGCTACCTCAAGCAACGCGAGGACAACCTGGAGCAGATGCGCGCCAAGCGCGCCGCCCAGGAGCGCGACATCGCCCACATGCAGGTCTTCGTCGACAAGTTCCGCTACAAGCCCACCAAGGCTGCCCAGGCTCAGGAGCGCATCCGAAAGATCGAGCAGATCAAAAAGGAGCTCGTCATCCTGCCCGAGGGCCACAAGCACATCGACTTTAAGTTCCCCGATCCGCCGCGCTCCGGCGACATGGTCGTGGGCCTGGAGGGCGTCTCCAAGTCCTACGGCGACAAGCACATCTACAGTGACATCGACCTCAAGCTCTACCGCGGCGAGCACGTTGCGCTCGTCGGCCCCAACGGCGCCGGCAAGTCCACCCTCATGAAGATCATCGCCGGTCTGGAACCGCCCACTACCGGCACGCGCGACCTGGGCACCAACGTGGGCGTGGCCTATTACGCCCAGCACGCGCTCGAGGGCATGACCGAATCCAACACCGTCCTGCAAGAGATCGACACCGTTACGCCCAAGTGGACCGTGCCGCAGCAGCGCAGCCTGCTGGGCGCCTTCCTGTTTAGTGACAACGACGCAATCGAAAAGCAGGTACGCGTCCTTTCCGGCGGCGAAAAGGCGCGTCTGGCCCTGGCTAAGATGCTCGTGGCCCCCGAGGCGCTCCTGTGCCTGGACGAGCCCACCAACCACCTGGACATCGACTCGGTGGACATGCTCGAGAACGCCCTGCAAAACTTCCCCGGCACTATCGTGCTGATCAGCCACGACGAGCACCTGGTACGCGCCGTGGCCAACCGCATCATCGACATCCGCGACGGTAAGGTCACGGTCTATGACGGCGACTACGACTACTACCTCTACAAGCGCGAGGACCTCGCAGCCCGCGCCGCCGCCGAGGCGGCAGGGGAGAGTGCGCTGGCCACGGCCAAGTCCGCCAAAGTCACCGCGGCCCAGCCCGATGCGCCCGCCGCCGCTCCCAAGCCGGTCGAGGGCAAGAAGACCAAGGAGCAAAAGCGTGCCGAGGCCCAGGCCCGTGCTGCGCTCAACAAAAAGCTCAAGGGCGTGCGCAACCAGCTCAAGAAGATCGAGACGGAACTCGACAAAAAGCGCGCCCGCTATGACGAGCTTATGGAATTGATGGCCAGCGAAGAGCTTTATGCCGATCAGGACAAGTTCAACGCCGCGCTGGGGGAATATAACGGCCTTAAGCAAGAGCTTCCCAAGCTCGAGGACGAATGGCTCGAACTTTCCACCCAGATCGAAGAGGAGACCGCGCGTGAACTCTCGTAAGGCCGCTGCTGTGGCGATGAGCATCATCGCCATCGCGTGCCGCATCTGCGGCATCTTTATGAGCGCGATGACCGTGCTGCTGTGTTTTAGCGGCCTCACCGCCAAGCTGCAGATCGTGGGCTTTGTCGTTGAGCTTTCACGCGCGCTGCCGAGCGCCATCGCCGGCTACGGCATCATCACATCGCCCTTTGGTGGCGTGTTCCGCCTGGATTACGCCATCGTGGCCGTCATCCTGTTTGTGGCCGACTACCTGCTCACGCGCGCCTCGCGCCGCGTTCGCTAGAGGAGCGCCATGTCCAGCAGCTACCTGATGAACTTGCTTGCCAGCGCCGTTGCCGTTATCGTCGGCATCGTGATCCACGAGAGCGCACACGCCGCCGCAGCCTGGGCACTCGGCGATAAGACGGCGCGTTCGCGCGGCCGCGTGTCGCTCAACCCGCTCAACCATATCGACCCGTTTGGCACCATCATCCTGCCGCTGATTATGCTTGCCGCCGGCGGTCCGGTGTTCGCCTTTGCCAAGCCCGTGCCCGTCTACCTCAACAACCTCAAGCACCCCAAGCGCGACGAGGTCCTGGTGAGCGTAGCCGGCCCCGCATCGAACATCGCACTCGCGTGTCTTGCTGCCGCCCTCATGCGCCTGACCTATGGCAACCTCTACACCAGCATGTCATTTGCCCTGGCGTCGCAAATTATGAACTTCGGCGTCACGTTCATCGTAGTCAACCTGTCACTCGCGTTCTTCAACCTCATCCCGATCCCGCCGCTCGACGGCTCGTCGATCATCGTGCCGTTCCTCAAAGGTAAGGCCCTCGCCAACTACTATCGCCTGCAGCAATACGCCATGCCGATCCTTATCATCGTGCTGTATCTGCTGCCCATGTGGACCGGCATCGACGTGATCGGCCGCTATTTCGACGTTACCGTGTATCCGCTCGCTGAGCAGCTGCTCAACTTCGCAATCGCCGGCATCTAAGGTAAACTTACAGGTCGACCGTGCAAAACGGTCGCAACATGCACCCAAACCGCGCCGCGAAGGCGCCGTCAAAGGAGGTCGAAGATGTCGTATCGCGTGTCGACGCAGGTCTACAGCGGACCGTTCGACCTGCTGCTGCAGCTGGTAACCCGTCAAAAAGTTGATATCGGCGCTATCTCGATCAGCGAGGTGGCCGAGCAATACCTGGCCGAGGCCGAGCACATCGAGGCACTGGACCTGGACGTGGCGAGCGACTTTTTGCTGGTCGCGGCAACCCTCTTGGATATCAAGGCCGCCTCGCTGGTGCCGCAGGAGGCCCCCAGCAAATCCGTCGACGATGACGAGTTCGACGAAGACCTCGAGGAGCTCAGCACGCTCGACGGCGACGCCTTGCGCGAGGTCCTGATCCAGCGCCTGATTGCATACAAGCAGTTTAAGGGCGCGGCGGCGGCCCTCGGTGCCCGCATGCAGGCCGAAAGCCGCATGCACCCGCGTGTGGCCGGTCCCGACCCGGAGTTTTTGGGCCTAATGCCCGACTACCTGGCCGGCATTACCCTGCGCGGCCTCGCCGTCATCTGTGCCGACCTGGACGGCAAGCGACAGACCTTCCTACTGGAGGCTGAGCACGTGGCGCCGCATCGCGTGCCGCTCGACCTGACGGTGGCCTCGGTCGACCGCTTTACCATGGCACACCAAACCTGCACCTTCCGCGAGCTGTTAGACGGCGATGCTACCACCGAGCAGCTCGTCGTCACCTTCCTGGCCATGCTTGAGCTTGCCAAGCGCGGCTCGCTCACGCTGAGCCAGGACAAGATCTTCGGAACCATCAGCATCAACCGAGTCGAGGGAGCCGAGGCATACGTGCCCGGCGAGGGCCCCGAGCTCACCGAATAGGAGCCGCAACCATGTCAACCCTTTCCACGCTGGAGGCAAACAGCCTCAAAGGCGCCCTCGAGGCGCTGCTGCTGGTGTCGAGCGACCCGGTGAGTGCGCCCGCGCTGGCCGGCGCACTGGATATCGCCCCCGGCGAGTGCGCGTCGCTGCTCGCCGAGCTCAAGGTTGAGTACGAGGAGGCCAACCGCGGCTTTCAGCTTCGCGAAGTCGCCGGCGGCTGGCGCCTGTTTACGCATCCCGCCTACCACGACGTGGTCGAGGCCTACGTGCTGAGCTGGGATACGCAAAAGTTGTCGCAAGCGGCGCTCGAAACCCTAGCCGTGATCGCTTACCACCAGCCTGTGACGCGCGAGGTGGTCAAGGGCATCCGCGGCGTCAACTCCGACGGCGTCATCGCGTCGCTTGTGGACAAGGGCCTGGTGCGCGAGCTCGGCCGCGATCCCCAGCGCGGTCAAGCCATCATCTACGGCACGACCAACGCCTTCTTGGAAAAGTTCGGCCTGCGCTCCACCCGCGACCTGCCCGATCTGGAGCAGTTTGCCCCCGACGAGCAGTCGCGCCAGTTTATCCGCGAGCGCCTGAGCGGCCGCAGTATTCAGTCCACGCTCGAGGAGCAGGCCGAGGACCTGGACGAAGAGCGCGAACTGCTCGATACCGATGTTGAAGATGTTGAGGCAGCCGAAGACTTGGAAACCCTGGTCGTCGACGAGACCTCGGAGGATTTGCATGACGAGGACTAACGAAGTAGGGGAGACGCGCGCCATGGGCAACGCAGCACCCGCAACCGACCCCCAGCCCGTCTACCCGCACACCATGCGCTTGCAGCGTTTTTTGGCGCGCGCGGGCGTGGCGAGCCGCCGCGGGTCGGAGGACCTGATGACCGCCGGCCGCGTGACCGTCAACGGCCAGATCGCGACCGAGCTGGGCACCAAAGTCGATGTCGACCACGATCACATCGAGGTCGACGGCATGCCCGTCAAGCTCGACCAGGGCGCCGTGTACCTGATGCTCTACAAGCCGACTGGCTACCTTACCACCATGAGCGACCCGCAGGAGCGCCCTTGCGTGGCCGACCTGGTCCCCCGCGACCGCTTTCCGGGACTTTTCCCGGTGGGCCGCCTGGACCGCGACACCACTGGTCTCTTGCTCTTTACCACCGACGGCGACCTGTCGCAGGACCTGCTGCACCCGAGCAAACACGTCTACAAGACCTACCAGGCACTCGTTGACGGCGAACTGTCCGACCGCGATCTCACGCCACTCCGCCGTGGCATCGAGCTCGACGACGGCCTATGCCAGCCGGCAATCTGCCGCGTCATCACCGCACGCGAGGCCGAGGCCGTAGCTCCCCAGGGCGTCAAGCCCGGCACCACCGCCGTGGAGGTCATCATCCGCGAGGGTCGTAAAAACCAGGTCAAGCGCATGCTGAGCAAGATTCACCATCCCGTGATCCGCCTGCACCGCTGCAACTTTGCCGGCCTGGAGCTCAAGGACGTGGCCAAAGGCTCGTGGCGCGAACTCTCCGACCGCGAGGTGCAGATCCTCAAAAGCGGTGGCATCCCTCCCAAGCAGGCCAGCGCCATGCGCGATAGCAAGCCCCAAGACACGCCCGCCAGCCGCACGCGTCACCACGGCAGCCACGGCTCCGCACCTAAGCGCAACACCTACCGCGAGCGCTACACCGGCTAGGCAACCCGCCGCGCCCCAACGCCCGCGAACCATACCAGCACGTCACCCATCGAAAGGAAGCATTGCATGATCGTCGCCATCGACGGCCCCGCCGGTTCCGGCAAGTCCACCATCGCCAAGGAGATCGCCCGCCAGCTGGGCTTTAACAAGCTCGACACGGGCGCCATGTATCGCGCCGTCACCTTCGCCGCGCTCGACCGCGGCATCGACTTGGATAACGAGGCGGCCATCGATGCCCTCGCCGAGCAGATCAAGATCCGCTTCACCAACGGCACCGGCGAGGACACACGCCTGACCATTGACGGTCAGGATGTCTCGGCCGCCATTCGCACCCCGCAGGTGGACGCCAACGTGTCCAAGGTTTCGGCCTACCCGGGCGTGCGCACCGCCATGCTCATCCACCAGCGCCGCGCAGCAGAGGACCGCGATATCGTGGCCGAGGGTCGCGACATCGGAACCGTCGTGTTCCCTAACGCGCAGGTCAAGGTCTTCCTGACCGCCGACCCGCGCGAGCGCGCCCGCCGCCGCGTGCTTCAGCGTCACCAAAACGATGCCCAGCCGCTCACGTCCGAGCAGCTCGAGGCCGAGGTCGACGAGACCCTCGACGCCCTTAAGCAGCGCGACAAGCTCGACAGTAGTCGCGAGGTCGCCCCGCTCGTGCCCGCCGAGGACGCCGTGCACGTCGACTCCACCGCCCACACCATCGATGAGGTCGTCTCGATAATCGAGGACCTCATCAACAAAAGGAGGTAGCCAATGCGCCTGTTTAAACAGACGCCCGAGGACTATTACAACGCCCCCTACGCCGAGTTTCCAGCGCTCATCCGCGGCACCGTCTTCGTGGTCATGGCAATCCTTTGGGCTTTCTCAAAGCTCATGTGGCGCTGGAAGGTCGAGGACGCCGATCTGCTTTTTGAGCGCCAGGAAGGCCGCGGTAGCGTGGTCATCTGCAACCACACCTCGATGGCCGAGCTCCTGGCTGTAGAGACGGCGCTGTTCTTTGGCGGCCGCCGTATTCGCCCCATTTTTAAATCCGAGTTTGCCAAGAGCAAGATCGTGCGCTGGGCCTTTAGCCGCGTGGGCGGCATCCCCGTGGAGCGTGGTACTGCCGATATGAAGTGCCTGCGTGCCGCCCAGCATGCGCTTCAGCGCGGTGAGGACGTCCTGATTTTCCCCGAGGGCACGCGCATCCGCTCGCGCGAGATCAAGCCCGAGGTCCACGGCGGCTTTGCGCTCATCGCCCAGATGGGCAAGGCGCCCGTCAACCCGCTCGCCATCTGCGGCTGGTCCGACATCACGCCCGCGGGCAAAAAGCTCATGCGTCCCAAGAAGTGCTGGATTCGTGCCGGCAAGGCCGTCTCACTTTCCGACGCACCGGCCGGGCTTAAACGCACGGAGCGCTTGGCCTGGTTTGAATCCGAGGCCATGAACCGCGTCTACGCCATGCGAGACGAGCTGTGCGCCGAGCATCCGGGCAGGTTCTAGCCATGAGCGAGAACGTGACGAACACCACCGCGACTGTGTCCGGCCAGGCAACCGCGCCTACCATCGAGATCGCCGCCCACGCCGGCACTTGCTACGGCGTACAGCGTGCGCTCGATATGGCGCTGGCCGCTGCGCCGCAGGCAGAGGAGTGCACTCAAGTTCACACCTTGGGGCCGCTCATCCATAACCCCATCGTGGTGCGCGAGCTTGCTGAGGCAGGCGTCGGTCTGGCCGAAACCCTGGACGACGCCGCAACCGGCACCGTGATCATCCGCGCCCACGGCGTGGTGCCGCAGGTCATCGATGCTGCCCGCAAGCGCGGCCTTAACGTCGTCGACGCCACCTGCCCCTACGTGAAGAAGGTCCATATGGCAGCCGAGCGCCTGGTGCGCGAGGGCTACCGCGTGGTGGTCGTAGGCGAGCCAGGTCACCCCGAGGTCGAGGGTATTCTGGGCCACGCCGGCACTGATGCGAAGGTCGTGAGCTGTGCCGCCGACGCCAACGCCTTGTCGTTCAAGGGCAAGGTAGGCCTCGTCGTGCAGACCACCCAGACCGCGCAGAACCTCGCCGAGGTCGTGGCCGCTATCACCCCGCGCGTGCAGGAGCTGCGTGTGATCAACACCATCTGCGCCGCCACGAGTGAGCGTCAACAGGCAGCGGCCACACTTGCCAACCGCTGCGACTGCATGGTCATCGTGGGCGGCAAGAACTCGGGCAACACCCGTCGCCTGGCACAGATTTGCGCAGACGCCTGCGAGCGCACGTATCACATCGAGGAAGCTTCCGAGCTCCAGGCCGCGTGGTTTACCGACGCTCACCACATCGGCATCACCGCCGGAGCCTCCACCCCGCAAGAACACATCGAACGCGCCGTCACGCGCATCAAGGAGCTTTGCCGCTAATCATGGACCAGACCGTACCCGCATACGCCGCCGAGGTGGCCGATTACGGGCGCAGCCGCGACCCCGAGCCGGGTGATGGCGCGCTCGTTAAGAACGTGCGTCCCGAGTCGCCCGCATGGGATGTGGGTATCGAGCCGGGCATGCGCGTGCTCACGGTCAACGGCGAGCAGCTGACCGATATGATCGTGTGGCTCTGGGAAGCAGACGACGACACCGTCGACCTCGAGGTTCTCGACCCGCGCGACAACACCGTCACCTCCGTCGAGCTCGACCGCTTTCCCGGCGAGGATTGGGGTTTGGAGTTCGATGGCCCCATCTTCGACGGCATGCGTACCTGCGTAAACGCCTGCGTGTTCTGCTTTATGACCATGTTGCCCAAGGGCGGCCGCTCCACGCTCTATATTCGCGACGACGACTACCGCCTGAGCTTTTTGCAGGGCAACTTCGTCACGCTCACGAACCTCACTGACGAGGACGTGCAAAACGTCATCCAACGCAACATGAGCCCTATGAACGTGTCGGTCCATGCCGTGAGCCCCGACGTCCGCCGTCGTATGATGGGCCGCAACGCCCAGCGCGGCATGGACGTACTCGAGACCATCATGGCCGCCGGCATCGAGATTCACGCGCAGATCGTGTTGTGCCCCGGCATGAACGACGGCGAGGAGCTAGAAAAGACCCTGCGCTTTTGCGAGGAGCACGAGCAAATCACAAGCCTGGGCATTGTGCCGCTCGGTTTTACCAAGCATCAGAACCGCTTTAGCTGGTCATACAGCGACAAGCCCGAACTGGCGCGCGAGACCATTGCCATGATCCGTCCCTACCAGGACCGCGCCTTCGAGCGTTTTGGCCGCCACACCTTCCAGATGAGCGACGAGTTCTACCTAGACGCCGGCATCGATCCGCCCGAGGCGGACTTTTACGACGGCTATCCGCAGTACTACGACGGTATCGGCATGATCCGCTCATACCTAGACGAGACGGACGATGTGCTTGCCGCCGATGCCGAGAGACTGGCCCGCGTCCGCGAGGCCATCGCCGCTCGCAGCCAGCACCTGCTGTGCCTCTCGGGCGCCAGCGCACGCGACACCGTGGCACGTTTCGTGGAATCGCCGCAGGGGCTCGCCGGCACCGTCACGGCCATCAAGAACCGCTACTTTGGCGGCAACGTGGACGTGACCGGCCTCATCGTCGCGTGTGACATTCTGGAGCAGCTGCCCCAAGATCTGTCGGGGGTTATGCTCTTTGTGCCTAAGCTCATGTTCAACGCTGACGGCATGACGCTTGACGAGTATCATCGTGACGATTTACTCGCAAGCCTTACCAGTCGCGGCGCCGAGGTTCATGTGGTGTCGACCATGCCGCATGAGCTGCTCGATACCCTGGAGCGCATCCTTGGCATTGTGCCTGCCGACTCTAACACTTCCACTGACCCTACCCATTAAAGGAGAGCAGATGAAACCTATCGTCGCCGTCGTCGGACGCCCCAACGTGGGCAAGTCCACGCTCGTTAACCGCCTGGCCCAGACCTCGGACGCCATCGTCCATGAGTCTCGCGGCGTCACGCGCGACCGCTCGTACCACACGGCCGATTGGAACGGCCGTGAGTTCACCATCGTCGACACAGGCGGTATCGAGCCGCTCAAGAGCGACGACGTCTTTGCAACGTCCATCCGCGACCAGGCGCTCGCCGCCGCTGAGGAAGCCGCCGTCATCCTGTTTGTGGTCGACGGCCGCACCGGCGTCACCGAGGAGGACGAGTCGGTCGCCCGCATGCTCAAGCGCTGCGACAAGCCGGTCTTTCTGCTGGTGAACAAGCTCGATAACCCCGATCGCGAGAACGACAGCATCTGGGAGTTCTATTCGCTCGGCATCGGTGAGCCCACGCCGCTCTCGGCCCTACACGGTCATGGCACGGGCGACCTGCTCGACGATATCGTGGCCCTGCTTCCGGAGGAAGAGGACGAGGTCGCCGATGAGTTCCCCGACGCGCTGAACGTTGCCATCATCGGCCGCCCCAATGCCGGTAAGTCGTCGTTGTTCAACCGCATCTTGGGCGCCGACCGCTCCATCGTCTCGAACATCGCCGGCACGACGCGCGACGCCATCGACACCGTCGTGGAGCGCAACGGCAAGCACTACCGCATGGTCGACACTGCGGGCATTCGCAAGAAGAGCACCGTGTACGAGAACATCGAGTACTACTCCATGGTCCGCGGCCTGCGCGCCATCGATCGCGCCGACGTGGCGCTGCTCGTCGTCGACGCCTCCGTGGGCGTCACCGAGCAGGACCAGAAGGTCATGGGCTTGGCCATCGAGCGCGGCTGTGCCATCGTTGTGCTGCTCAACAAGTGGGATCTGCTCGACGATGACCGCAAGCGCGAGGCCTGCATGGAGACCATCGACCGCCGTCTGGGCGTCATGGCTCCCTGGGCCCAGTACCTGCGCATCTCTGCCCTGACCGGCCGCAGCGTCGAGAAGATCTGGGCGATGGTCGACGCGGCCGAGAAGACGCGCTCGCAAAAGATCAGCACCTCGCGCCTCAACACGTTCCTCACCGACCTGCGCGAGTTCGGTCATACCGTGGTGGACGGAAAGCGCCGCCTGCGCATGCACTACGTGACCCAGACGGGCGTCAACCCGCCGACGTTCACGTTCTTCGTCAACCACAGCGACTTGGTCAACGACACCTACCAGCGCTACGTGGAGAACCGCATGCGCTCGACCTTCGACTTTGCCGGCACGCCCATTCGACTCTTCTTTAGGAAGAAGGAGCAAAAGGATGCATAATCCGATTCTGCTGACCGCCATCTGCGCCGTGGTCTCGTTCTTTATCGGAGCGATTCCGTTTGGCCTGATCCTGGGCCGCGTGTTCAACCACACCGACATTCGCAAGGCGGGCTCCGGCAACATCGGCACCACCAACGCGCTGCGTGTGGCCGGCCCCAAGGTGGCCGCGCTCACGCTGCTGCTCGACTGCCTTAAGGGCGCCATCTGCGTTGTCATCGCCCGTCCGCTCATCGCGAGCGTGGGCTATGGGTTTCCGCCGAACATTATGGCGCCCGGAGCCCCCGGCGACTGGATGCTCGGTGTCATCTGCCTAGCGGCAGTGTGGGGCCATATCTTCTCGCCTTACCTTAACTTCCACGGCGGCAAGGGTATCGCCGTTGGTCTGGGCGTCATCCTCGCCTGGTATTGGCCCATTGGCCTGTCGCTGCTGGGCATGTTTATCGTGGCCGTCGCCATCACCAAGTTTGTGTCGGTGGGCTCGCTTGCCGCGGCCATCGGTCTTCCCATCGCTGCTTGCGCGGTCTTTCCGTACAGCAGCCTGGGACTTAAGTTTTGCATGGCGATAATCGGCATCACCGTGGTGTGGGCCCATCGCGCGAACATCAAAAAGCTCATGACCGGTAAGGAGTCCAAGCTCTCGTTTACCAAGCGCGTCACCGAGCCCGACGATAAGTAGGAGAGAGTCATGAATGTTGCGCTGATTGGCTCTGGCTCGTGGGGAACCGCCGTAGCCGGCCTTGCCGCCGCGCGAGCCGTGCGCGTAACCATGTGGGCCCATAGCGAGCAGACGGCCGCCGGCATTAACGGTGAGCACCGCAACCCCCGCTACCTTGTGGGCTACGAGCTGCCGGACAACGTGGTAGCAACGACCGAGCTCGCCCAGGCGCTCGACGGTGCCGATGCGATCATCTTTGCCGTGCCCTCCACGCACTTGCGCGACGTGTGCCATCGGACAGCGCCCTTTATCGCAGCCAATACCCCGGTGCTCTGCCTCACCAAGGGCATTGAGCCCGAGTCCGGCCTGCTCATGAGCGAGGTCATCGCCAGCGAGATCGGCAACGAGGCGCGCGTGGCGGCCCTCTCGGGCCCCAACCATGCCGAGGAGATTTGCCGCGGCGGGCTCTCTGCCGCCGTCATCGCCAGCGAAGATCCACAGATAGGGGAGACCTTTAAGGACCTACTCCTGTCCACGGCCTTCCGCATCTACCTGTCGCAGGACATGACCGGCGTCGAGGTATGCGGCGCCATGAAAAATGTCATCGCGATCGTATGTGGCATCTCCGCCGGCACCGGTGCGGGCGACAACACGCTTGCCCTCATCATGACGCGCGGCCTGGCAGAGATCAGCCGTCTGGTGCACGCCCGCGGCGGTCAAGCTATGACCTGCATGGGACTTGCCGGCATGGGCGACCTCATTGCCACCTGCACCTCGGAGCATTCGCGCAACCGCACCTTTGGCTACGAGTTTGCCCACGGCGTGTCGCTCGACGAGTATCAGACGCGCACGCATATGGTGGTCGAGGGCGCCGTCGCGGCCCGCAGCGTCAGCGAGCTTGCCCGTTCACTGGGCGTAGACATTCCGCTCACCTTTGCCGTGGAACAAACGCTCTACAACGGTGTTACTTTGGATAGGGCGCTCGAGATTCTTACTGACCGCGTCCCTTCTCAAGAGTTCTACGGACTCACCGACTAGCGCAGAAAGGCTTCTACCATGGGTTCCATCAAAATCGCTCCGTCTGTCCTTTCGGCCGACATGGCCAACCTCAAGGGCGAACTCGACAAGATCGCCGGCGCCGACTACGTGCACTTCGACGTTATGGACGGTCACTTTACCGGCAACCTCACCTTTGGCGTTGACATCCTTAAGGCCGTCAAGCGCTCCACCGATGTACCGGTCGACGCGCACCTGATGGTGTCGAACCCCGACGAGACCGTTGATTGGTATGCCGACGCCGGTGCCGACATGATCACCGTGCACTACGAAGCTTCCACGCACCTGCACCGCACGCTCACCCATCTGCAGCAGCGCGGCGTCAAGGCTGGAGTGGTGCTCAACCCCGCCACCCCCGTGTGCGTACTCGAGAGCATCATCGACGTCGTCGATATGGTGCTGCTGATGAGCGTGAACCCGGGCTTTGGCGGTCAGAGCTTTATCCCGGGCACCATCGCTAAGCTCCACGAGCTCAAGGCCATGTGCGAGCGTCACGGCGTTTCGCCCCTCATCGAGGTCGACGGTGGCATTTCTTCCAAGAACATTGCCGAGGTCGTCAAGGCCGGCGCCAACGTGCTCGTGGCCGGTTCTGCCGTATTTAAGTCCGAAGATCCCGCTGCCGAGGTTGCGCTGCTGCAGAAGCTGGGCAACGAGGCCGCACAGGAGGCATAAACCCTTATGACCGCAGGTCAAAACCGCATACCCGTGAATCTTGACTATGCCGCCTCGACGCCCATGCGTGCCGAGGCGCTCTTTGCGCAGCGCGAGTACGACGACAGCGAGCTTGCCGGCGTCAACCCCAACTCGCTGCACTCGCTCGGCCGCAAGGCCGCCGCGCGCCTGGAGGTTGCCCGTCGCGAGATCGCCCATAGCTTTGGCGCACGCGTCCGCCCGTCCGAGATTGTTCTGACCAACGGCGGCACCGAAGCCAACCAGCTGGCGCTGCTCGGTCTTGCCGAGGGCGCTCGTCAGCGCGATCGCAAGCGCGATCGTGTAATCGTTTCGGCCATCGAGCACGATTCGATTCTGGACAACCTGCCGCTGCTGCGTGCCGCCGGCTTTACCGTCGACCTGGTGCAGCCCTGCCGCGCGGGCTACATTGAGCCTGCCACGCTGAGCGACTTGCTGAGCGACGACGTGTCGCTCGTGAGCATTATGGTCGCCAACAACGAGACCGGCGTGGTGCAGCCCATCCGCGAGCTTGCCTCGGCCGCTCATACCGTGGGCGCAGTGTTCCACACCGATGCTATCCAGGGCTATCTGCACATTCCACTCGATGTCACCGAGCTGGGCGTCGATGCTATGTCCGTCGCGGCCCACAAAATTGGCGGTCCTGTGGCATCCGGCGCGCTCTACGTTAAGACCCGCACGCCACTGCGCCCCCGCATCTTTGGCGGCGGACAGGAAGCCGGACGTCGCGCCGGCACGCAGGACCTGCGCACGCAGCTAGCCTTTGCCGCTGCTGCCCGCACGCTGGTGCCCCAAGTGGCTCAGGAGCGCGAAAAGCTGCAAGCCCTTTCCGACAAACTCTACGCCACGCTTACGGCCCATCCACGCATTCATGCCACCATGGGCGACTACGAGCAGGTCGACCGTCTGCCGGGTATGGTTTCGATCTACGTCGACGGCATGGACTCCGAGGAGCTCATCGTCAAGCTCGACGCCGCCGGCTTTGAGGTTTCGGCCGGCTCTGCCTGCTCGAGCGGCAGCATGGACCCGAGCCACGTTTTGAGCGCGATGGGCATCGGTCGCAAGCAGGCATTGGGAGCACTGCGCATTTCCTTTGATGACCGCGTGAATCCGAGCGATCTGGACGAGTTCGCCCGGACGCTGCTCTCGATCGTGGGTGCCGCATGATCGTCGCCGAGCTTGAGCGCGCGCTGCTGGCACGCTATCCCAAGGCGGACGCCGAGGGCTGGGATCACGTAGGACTCTCCGTTGGCGATCCGGCCGCGGAGATCACCGGCGTTGCCTGCGCACTCGATGCGACCGTGGCTAACGTTCGCCGCGCCCAAGAAGCCGGCGCCAACGTGCTGCTGACGCATCATCCCATATACATCAAGGCACCCGAGGCCTTTTGTCCGGCGGATGCCACACGACCCCAGTGCAGCGCGGCCCTCTACGAGGCTGCCCGCTGCGGCGTGAGCATTATTTCGCTCCACACCAATCTGGACCGCTCGCACGAGGCGCGTGCCTGCCTAAGTGAGCAGCTGGACGCCGTGCCCGTGAGCTCGCTGGAGCACGTAGACGACCCCGAGTCGACCGGCCTTGGCGCGCTTGCGACGCTCAACGACCCGTGCACGCTGCGCGATCTTGCCGCCCGTGCTGCCACGGCCTTCGGAAGCGACCCGCGTGTATGGGGCGATGCCGAGCGCTCGTGCCGCACCGTCGCCATTCTGGGCGGCTCCCTCGGTGACTTTGGCGAACTTGCCATCGCCGCCGGTGCGGATGTTGTCGTGACGGGCGAGGCAGGCTATCACGTGGCGCAGGACCTTGCCTTGCGTGGGCTACCGGTGATCTTGCTCGGCCACGACCGCTCCGAGGAGCCGTTCGTTGATATATTGATGAACTCTGCAGTTGACGCCGGGGTCGACCCCCGTCATGCGATTAAAATACTGAACCCTTGCCAATGGTGGACTGTGACAAAAGGAGAGAACTTATGAGCGCCGGCGCTACGCTACTCAAGCTGCAACAGATCGATTTGGAGCTCGCCCGCAACAAGAGTGAACTTGCCAATATGCCGGAGCTCAAGGAGCTCGCTTCCAAGCGCAAGACCTATGTGAAGCTCAAGTCCGAGATGACCAAGCTCTACGCCCAGCGCAAGGATCTGGACATTGAGCTCGACGATCTCAATACCACCGAGATTCAGACCAACAACGCCATCGAGGCTGCCAAGAAGCGCCACGTCGACGGCTCCGACTACCGCGAGGTTCAGGACCTGGAAAACGAGCTCGCCACCCTGGCCAAGCGTCTGGACAAGATTGAACACACCCGCAAGGACGTCGTTGTCGCCCATAAGGAGGCGCTCGACCGCGAGGCCCGCGCGCAGGCAATCATCGCCAAGTTCGAGGAGGGCGTGAAGGCCGATACCAAGGCCGCCCGCGCCAAGGCTGCCGACCTGCAGGCTCAGATTGACGCCGCCGCTAAGGAGCGCACCGCGCTTGCTGCCACGCTGCCGGCCGACGTTCTCACCGACTACGAGCGTCTGCTCAAGCAGTTCCGTGGCCTGGCCGTCGAGACCATCCAGGGCAACATCCCCACGGTCTGCCACACCGCGCTGCAGGCATCGTCCATGAGCGACCTCAACCACGACGGTAGGTCAATTACGCACTGCCCGTACTGCCACCGCCTCCTGGTGCTCCCGAGCAAGGAAGCTTAAACGATGGCGGCACCCATCAATTCAATGCAACTTGAGGGAAATACGATCCTGCTGGGCATTACCGGCGGGATCGCCGCCTATAAGTCGTGCAATATCGTGCGCCTGCTGCAAAAGCGCGGCGCGCGCGTCAAGGTCGTTATGAGCGAGCATGCCACCGAGTTTGTGGGGCCGCTTACCTTCCGCGCACTCACCAATGAGCCGGTCGCGGTGGGCCTATTCGACGATCCCTCCGACCCCATCCACCACATTTCGCTGGCGCAGGAGCCCGATCTGGTGGTCGTGGCGCCCGCGACGGCCAATATCATCGCCAAGATGGCCAACGGCGTCGCCGATGACCTCATCTCCACCACGCTGCTTGCGACGCCGCGACCCATCGTGATCGCACCCGCTATGAACAACGGCATGTGGAAGGCGCCGGCGACGCAGGCCAACATGGCCACGCTGCGCGAGCGCGATGTCCATGTGGTGGGTCCGGGCAGCGGCTACCTTGCCTGCGGCGACGTGGACACGGGACGCATGAGCGAGCCCGAGGACATCGTAGAGGCTGTCTGTGAGGTGCTCAACCCCGCGCCACAGGACCTGGCGGGTAAGCGCATCGTAATTACCGCCGGTCCCACGCACGAGCCGATCGACCCCGTGCGATTCATTGGCAACCGCTCTTCGGGCAAGATGGGCATCGCCCTGGCGGGGGAGGCCGCACGCCGCGGCGCTGCGGTCACGCTCGTGTTGGGACCGACATCACTCGATGTGCCCTGCGGCGTGGAGTGCGTGCGCGTGCAGACCGCCGCAGAGATGCTCCAGGCGGCCCTGAGCGCCTTCCAGACGGCCGATGCGGCAATTTGTGCGGCCGCCG
The DNA here is from genome assembly GCA_902492235.1 of uncultured Collinsella sp. Taxonomy (GTDB): domain Bacteria; phylum Actinomycetota; class Coriobacteriia; order Coriobacteriales; family Coriobacteriaceae; genus Collinsella. The sequence goes on from CABUKS010000006.1 coordinate 16,744, forward strand.
TCGCCGACTACACCCCCGCGGCCCCTGCGGACCATAAGCTCAAAAAGGCCAACGAGCGCCTGGATCGCATCGAACTGGTCGAGACGGTCGATATTTTGGCCGAGCTCTCGCGCCAGAAGGGCGAGCGATGCGTGATCGGATTTGCGGCCGAGACCGATAACGTTGTCGAGTACGCAGAGCGCAAATTGGCCCGCAAGGGGTGCGATGTAATAATCGCCAACGATGTCTCACGCACCGATTCGGGCTTTGGGACCGACACCAACAAGGCCTGGATTGTGAGCACAACGGGTACGCAAGAACTTCCCGTACTAACAAAACCCCAGCTCGCAGATACAATTTTGGACTTGCTTCAAAAATTGTAAAAAAGTTCTTGCACAAGTCTAAAGTTTCGGGTTAATATACTCCCTGTTGCGAGCGAGAGCAGAGCAACAAACAAAAGCTTCGGGACGTGGCGCAGCTTGGTAGCGCACTTGACTGGGGGTCAAGGGGTCGCTGGTTCGAATCCAGTCGTCCCGACCAGAAGTTTGCAGGTCAGGCACCTAGTGCCTGACCTTTTTTTATGCTGGGTCACCAGATGGGTCACGAATGGGTCACCGGCTGTTTTTTTAGATGATAAAGACATGCCTTTCTACCTGCCGTGCCCAACCCGGATAGGTATCCGGCGGTGTCGAACGCCAGTTCATAGCCGTTCAGGGTCGCTTTGCCCAGCAGCACCGCGCCGGGGCAGCGGGTTTCAACTTGATGGATATCAAGGTTGCTACCGTACGCGAAGTTGATGATCGAGGGTGCAGTCTCGGGGTGACGGGCTGAGGCGTTGTTGCGCTTCTCATTGTACTTCATGGTTCACGCCTTTCGGTGTTGTGATGGGCTTCGGTCGCTCGAGCTGATTGCAGCATACAGTCTGAAGCCGAAAAGGCGTGAAAACCTGAGATTGTCATTTTAAGAAATAGAACGAAAAGGACGGCCATGCACGAAATCGCGCAGGCAGAAAGCGCTGTTCGAGGCGCATCCTGCGAAAGGATACCCGTTCAGAAGGGTTGTTGCCAGTTTTTATCGATTCGATTTTTTACGAGCGCACGAAGAGGTTGCGTTTAGAAAAACGCAAGGGCGGCTGTTTTGCCTGTAAGCAAACATGAAATCGGCCGCAGCGGTACCGCCTGGGAGGGCGGACGAGGGACTTGGCCGCAACCTAATCCCCGGGTGCGGCTGCTACGCTCACTACTTGAGAATCGTAGACCGCCCAGTATGTTCCATCCAAGAGTCGCAACACGAAACAGCGGTCATCTTTGCCTATTTCGGCGGCGTTTACGCATTTCTGAAGATCGGCGTGGCGCGCGTAGCGGCCGACGAGCTTATCTCCATTTACAAGCACGACTTTAAGGTCGAGGCCCATCTTCTCGTACATGACAATGCGATCTAAAACGGACACCTCGCTTGAGTCGAAGTCGGGCCTTTGCCCACCGCGGCGAATCCCTCGTTCAGTCAATGCCCTGTCGATCCCGCCCTTTGCGTAGTCGCTCAGCTGGGAATAGATTCTGCCAGCGAGATCATCGGCCAAGACGCGCTCTGGGTCCCCGCCTGACCGTTCCGCTCGAAACTCGCCTAATGCCGACAGCATCAGGTACACCTCATGCAATCGCAGCGGCAGGAAGATCGGGTGAGCCGTCGACTTCAGGCCGCCGCGGCTTGTCGGCTCGGCCTTGATGTAGGAGTCGCCAAAACGCACGCCGCCTGCCAGGGCGCTCAGGCGTTTTTGCACCGCCGTGCGCGAGCAGCCCAGGTACGCGGCGATCGCTTGCTGGGTCATTCCCTTATGCGCCGCTTTGAGCAGCATGAGATTTGCCTCGTCCGTGCCTATGAACGATTTGTCCAAGTTGTAGTGGCGCTTTTTCAGGGCGCCGCCAATCTCGTTGCCCTTTTCGAACAGCTCGTGCACGCTCAGGAACAATTCATGGCGGCCGTTGCTTTGGGGGCCTTCCTCTGAGTTGGCATAATCTGCCAGCGCCTTGCAAAACGAGCGATAGTTTTCGTCGGTGACGAAAATGGGCCACTGCATGTTGTGAAAGCGTGTGCCTTCACGTGTGTCGGCGAATTTCGCATACGCAGACTCAGGATCGCAACCGACCCTTTCCGCAATTTCCGCAACTCTCATGCCAATCCCTTCCGCAACCCAATCAGACGCACGAAAAACCTATCAAGCCAGAAGATTGATGTGGCAAAAAAGAAGAAGAGGCATTACACCCCTCTTTCCGGACAGCCTGTATCCCGGTTCCCTGCCTGCCAGTTCGCCCTCCCCGAAACCCTCGGGGCGCTATGGGGTCGAGCCCCTCCGCATGGAAAATTCTATCGCGGCCATGCCCGCTATGCGTGTCACGCACACCACGCCAAACGTCAGGTTTACCAGCCGGGACTGAGCCCTCTTTCGAGAGCAGGGTTATATTAGCATCTACAAACTCGAAAAACCCTGCCGCATTTGAGGAGTACCAAGAAAAAGGTCTACACCTTGAATATCAACCTCATCCGAACACCTCCCGCATTCATCCGAACAAGTACGGATGAATGCGGGAATCCGATACCCTGAGGGCCGGATCGGCCGAGCCACTGGGCACAAGCGGGACACGGTCCAGAGGATGCCGGGGCGCGGGGTCCCGTGCGGGGAGATCGCGAGGGAGCCGGGCAGGTCGCCCTCGACGATGAGCGCAGAGATACCGTCGCGCCCACCCACGAAAAGAGGGTTCCCTCGCAGGCGCCGCATCCGCACGCCCCCGCAAAGAAACCCTCGCACTCGCATCTCTACCTGCGAACCCGCACGTGCCCTCGCGCACGCGCCGCGGCAGCCGCTAGTCGCGGTAGAACGAGCCCATGTAGCGGATGTACTCGTCCTCGGTGTGGTTGGCCTTCCAGTCGTGGACGGAGTCCTTGTTGCGCTGGCCGGCGATGACGGAGAGCTCCTTACCCAGCTTCTCAAAGGCCTCGTCGACGCACTCCTCGGGGGTGAGGGCGATCTTCATGACGGCCTCGCCCTGCGGGCCGCCGGGGAGGTTGGACAGCAGGCTGGGGGTTAGGGTGGTGCCGAGGGTGATGACCTCGACGTCGACACCGGTGCCCTCGCACTCGCAGGCCACGGCCTCGGTCATCTTGAGGATGAAGGCCTTGCCCGCGCCGTACTGGCCGTTCCAGGGGCTGGAGCTGATGCCGGTCATCGACGAGACGTTGATCACGGCGCCGCGGTCCTGGGTGGCAAAGATCCGCATGTAGTGGTGGAAGCACTTGAGGAAGGTCACGACGTTGACGTTGATCATGGCCTCGTGCTTCTCCCAGGGGGTGTCCTGGATCTTGCCGAAGCTGTGCAGGCAGGCAACGTAGCTCATGAAGCCCATGTCCAGGCCCTCGGTCGCGGCGAAGACGGTCTCGGCCGCGCCGGGCTGGCTAAAGTCGGCGCGCACGACCTTGGTCTCCACGCCGTAGGTCTCGCGGATCTCGCCGGCGAGCACGTTCAGCTTCTCCTCGCGACGGCCGACCATGACGACATTCATGCCGCCGGCGGCGATCTTCTCGCAGAACGCCTTGCCGACGCCCTCGGTCGCGCCCAGGATCAGGCCCCACTCACCGTACTTCTCCCTCAGGTTCATGCTGCATCCTCTCTCTCGATGCCCATGCGGGCACATCTCCTTTAGCGTGCGGCCGCACAGCCGCACACGGTGCACCATTATGCGCTGAACAAGAGGGGAGCGTGTTCACGACTTTGCGAACGAGCCCGTAACAACGATGAACGGTGTCGGTCTATCACCGCGAAGAAACCCTTGCGGCATCGAGAGAGGAGGTGCTGGCAGGTGGAACCAAAAGGTGAACGCCGCCATCTCTAGCTCCACCTTATCGGGTTTCCCGTCGCAAGCGATGCTTCAAAGAGCTTGCGCAGCGAAACGTTGGCGAAGGTCCAGGACCACGCTTTGCTGCTGCCCACTGTGACTCGGCCCTCGGCTCTGCGTAGAACCCGAAGCCGCTTTTGCAGTCGATGCGATTGACCCCGTCGAGGTCGGTGAGGGTGTAGCTTTCGCCCTCTCCATCCTGGCTCGAGCGTCCCTTGCGCTCGAAAGCAAAGTGACTTGACGCGAAGAGCACCTCACCAGCGCCGTTATTTTTTGGCATCTTTGGGGGCTGATGTACACAAATGCGACTCCACGTGCCGACCAGCAACGTCCTCCACATGTCTGGACTCTCTATGCTTGCGCTGGATAGACATCGCAGGAACGGGTATAGTATCGAAAGTTTTGTCGTTAACCAGCGGGGGAGTCCTGTGGGCATCAAAAAGAAGATCAAAAAGGAGCTTATCGGCACTTCCGATTACCCGTCGAATAAGATCTTTACGATCTCCAATTTCATCACCTTTACGCGCCTGATCCTCACCCTGGTATTTCTGTACCTGTTTGTGACGGACAACAACCGCGTCATCGCCATCGTTATCTACGCCGTTGCCGCCTCCACCGACTGGATGGACGGTCAGATCGCCCGCATGACTAAGACGGTCTCATGGCTCGGCAAGGTCATGGATCCCATCTGCGACCGTGCGCTGCTGTTCACCGGCGTCTTGGGACTGGTGGTCCGCGGAGAGCTACCCATCTGGGTCTGCGTGCTCATTATTGGCCGCGATATCTATCTGGGCATCGGCACGCTTATCGTGCGTCATTATCACCGTCGCCCCATCGATGTCGTCTTCCCCGGAAAGATTGCCACAGCGCTGCTCATGACCGGATTCTCGCTCATGCTGCTCGGGTTCCCCGTTGTTGACGGCCTGCAACTTTTACCTTCAACCCTCACGGCCTTCCCGGGCCTCAACGGAAGCTCGGTGCCCCTCGGCATCTTCTTTGTGTACGGCGGCGTGATCTTCTCCATGCTCACGGCTGTCATCTACTCCATTAAGGGCGGAGTGGCCATTAAACAGGCTCTCGCGCATCCCGAGGACGAGGACATCGACTTTCTGAACCCTGAAATCGAAGACTGATTCGTTGGGGTATGATTACGTACGGTTCATTATTTGCGGCACGTCCGCGATAAGTTAGGGGTTGTCATGGACAACATGGTTAACAATATGCCTCAGAATGATAAGACTGCTGACGCTACCTGCGTATTCCGCGTGCCTTCAAGCGACGTCACCGTTCCCGACCTCATGGCCAACGTGCGCATCACCGCCCCCGTCCTGTCCATCGTCAAGGGTCCGCAGACTGGTGCCGCCTTTGAACTCGAGGACGACGTGACCACCATCGGCCGCGATCCCGCGAACGGCATCTTCCTTAATGACATGACCGTTTCGCGCAGCCACGCGCGCATTATTCGCGAGGGCCTCGGCGCTCGCATCGAGGACCTGGGCTCGCTCAATGGTACCTGGGTCGACGGTGCCATTGTCAATGCAGCCCCGCTGCACGACGGTTCTTCCGTTCAGATCGGTACGTTTACGCTCATCTACCACGAGAGCACGCCGGAGCGCATCGAAACCGGTGAGTAGGGCATGGCCGAACGCAACTATCTGAGTATCGGCCAAGTCGTCAACCTACTTCGAGGCGCATACCCCGATCTTTCGAACTCAAAAATTAGATTTCTAGAGGATGAGGGGCTCATTACCCCTCATCGTACGCCTAAGGGATACCGTCAGTACTCTAAGGAGGACGTTGATCGTCTGGAGGTCATCCTGCACTTGCAGAAGACCCGCTACATGCCGCTCAACGTGATTAAGCAGCGCTTGGAAAACGCCACGGACCTGTCAACGCTCGCCTACGAGGTGGGCTTGCTATCCGATGTTCCGCTCAAGACGGAGCCCAAGGAGACTAAGCAAAAGCTGCATCCCATCGAGACCATTCCCGATATGTTGGGCGTCGAAATTTCGTTTATCCGCTCGCTCGCCGAGAACGACCTCATTCGCATCATCAAGAGTCCGCAGAATCGCGAGCTTGTCGATGGTCGCGATTTTCCGATCATCCGCTACTGCTCCGAGCTGTCGCGCTTCCATATCGAGCCGCGCAACCTGCGTCAGTACGTGTCTTCCGCCAACCGCGAGTCCTCGATGTTTGAGCAGGTGCTTGTGAGCATGCTCGGCATGGATACCTCCGATGACGAGCGCGACGCCAAGCTCGAGCGTGCGTTTAAGAAGCTTCACGACCTGACGGAGGGCGTGCACACCGCGCTGCTCAAGAACCGCGTTTTTGAGTCGCTCAACGCCGTGGTCGAGGACGCCGACATCGATGCACTCGATGAGGAAATCACTCGCTCCGAGTCAACCAAGGCCAAAAACGAAGAGATAGGCGCGCCGGCTTCGCACGAGGATTCCCTCGTAAAGCCGCTCAAGGTCGTCACCCCTTCGCAATCCGGCACCGCCACCGAGGGCAACTAACAGCTGCCGCTTATCCGGCAACCCATTGAAAGGTCATGCAATGTACGACTTCGAATCTCAAATCGTCGACATCCCCGACTATCCCGAGCCCGGAGTCATCTTTAAAGACATCACGCCGCTCTTTGGCAATCCCGAGGCGTTCAAAGCCATGACCGATGCCCTCGCCGAGCACTTTGCCGGCATGGGAATCACCAAGGTCGTGGGCCCCGAGGCTCGCGGCTTTATGGTTGGCGTACCGGTGGCTGTAGCCCTTGGCGCCGGCTTTGTTCCCGCACGTAAACCGGGCAAGCTACCGCGCGAGACCGTGAGCCAGAGCTACGAGCTCGAGTACGGAACGGATTCCATTGAGATCCATGCCGACGCTATCAGCTCTAAAGATACCGTGTTGATTCTGGACGACTTGGTCGCGACGGGCGGAACCGTCGAGGCAACAGGTAAACTGGTGCGAGATATGGGCGCAAAGCTTGTCGGTTACGGTTGTATCCTTGAGCTTGCGTTTCTCAACCCGCGCGAGAAGCTCACGCCGTCTGATGACGATGTGGAGCTCTTTAGCCTGGTGACGGTGGACTAGCCGTTACCCTTAGTTACTGGAAAGGAAGCTACATGCGCACAGCAAACACGCACAAAAACATGGCACGCTGCGCTGCTACGGCAACCCTCGCTTGTGTTTTGGGCTTGGGCCTCGCGGCTCCTGCCTACGCCGATACCGCATCCGACCTTGCCGCTGCTCGTACGAAGCTCGAGCAGATCGGTACCCAAACCCAGCAGATTTACGATGAGCTCGCCACGCAGACGCAGGCACTCGATCAGACTGCTGGCGAGATCACGCAAAAGCAGCAGGAGATCGCCGATGGTCAGGCCAAACTCTCGACCTATGTCGCCAGCGAGTACAAAACCGGCGGTCTGAGCCTGCTTCAGGTTCTGACGGGTGTCGATGATCTGAGCGATATGCTCAACCGTTTGTTCTACTACGGCAAAGTTTCCGATAAGCAAGCTCAGACCATTCAAGAGGTCAAAGAGCTTAAGCAGCAGCTCACCGATAAGCAGGCCGAGCAGGAGAAGAACGTCGCCACCACGCAAAAGAAGGTTGACGAGCTTAACGCCCAGCAGGCTGAAGCCCAGAACGTCGTAAACTCCCTGGATTCGCAGCTGCAAGCCGAGCTTGCCGCAGAGGCCGAGGCCAACGCCGCGCTGCAGGCTGGCATCAACGCCAGCACCGCCGAGAAGGCCACGGTGAGCAACGAGACTGCCGGTACGACCGAGAACACCAACAATGGTGGCCAGACCAGCAATAACAACAACCAGGGCGGCAACACTCCGGCTCCTACGCCGGCACCTGCTCCGACGCCGCAGCCCCCCGCACCTGCTCCGGCTCCGACGCCTTCTGCCCCGAGCCAGTCCGTCGACGGCGGTTCTGTTGTCTCTCGTGCATACAGTAAGCTTGGTTGCGCTTATTCCTGGGGCGGAATTGGCCCGAACAGCTTCGACTGCTCTGGTTTTGTTAGCTATTGCCTCACTGGTCGCTATTGCCGTCTGGGCACCACGGGTACCTTTATGGGCTGGACGCGTGTGTCCGATCCGCAGCCCGGTGACGTTGTGGTCAACTCGTACCACACTGGCATTTACATCGGTGGTGGTCAGATGATTCATGCTTCCGACTACAACACGGGTGTTATCATCAGTTCCGTTGCCGCCGGCATGAACAACAACTATATCTTCGTGCGCTACTAAGTTATCCTACACAGCGTGTGAATGTGGACCTCGTGGCTTTAAGTCGCGAGGTCCACTCTTTTCTCTCTCATCTTAGAAGGCTATCTAGTATTCAAAACTAGATAGCCGTCCATTTGGTTTGCAAGAAGGCTATAATTGTTGACGAACCATTAGAAAGGACCCTCTATGAGCTGGGCACTTATCTCCGATTCAAGCTGCAACCTCCGCGATTGGCAACCGACCGCGCCCCATACCACCTTTGCATTTGCGCCCCTCAAAATTCGAGTGGGGGAGCGTGAATTCGTCGATGACCTTTCGCTTGATGTTCATGAGCTCAACTGCGCTGTTCAGGCGGAGACGAACACTTCTTCGAGCGCTTGTCCCAGCGTAGGGGAGTGGGCCGAGCTCTTCAAATTGGCAGACAAGACCATCTGCATGCCGATCTCTGAGGGCGTGTCGGGCAGCTACAACGCGGCAGCCACGGCTCGCGATATGGTTCTTGCCGAGGAACCGGACCGACAGATTCATCTAGTCAATTCACGCGCAGCTGGCGGCAAAATGGACCTCATTTTCCTGCTGTTCGACCGCTATCTTGCAAGCAACCCGGATGTCTCATTCGAGGATGCTTGCGCATACTTCGATAGTCTTGAACAGAACAGCAAAATCCTCTTCAGTTTGTGCAATTACGAAAACCTCGCCAAAGCCGGACGTATCCCTAAGGCAGCCGGCGTCATTGCCAACAAGCTCAATATCCGCATTTTGGGCACGGCGAGTGAGGCCGGTAAAATCGAACTCGTCGGGCACACGCGTGGCGAAAAGAAGATGCTCAACAAGATCATCGACACCATGGAAGCCGAGGGCTTTACGGGCGGTGAGGTCGTCATCGACCATGTGGAAAACGTATCGAGCGCCCAGGCGCTGGCCGATCGCATTATTGAGCATTGGCCCGACTCCAAGACCATCATTATGCCCTGCAATGGCCTGGATTCCTATTACGCCGAGATGCACGGCCTCATCATCGGCTATGGCATGGGCGTAGCTTCGGGCAAATAAAGTCCAACCAGCAAAATACGGGCGGGACAAAGCGACAGATGGCTCTTTGTCCCGCCCGTTTTATACGTCGGCTAGCTATTAAACCCGTTGAACTTGAGATAGCTCATCAGGTACGCTTTCGAAACAAAGGATGAAACCGCGCTGCGCACAAGCAGCGACTCACGCGTTACCTGATGCGCCGTATCGGGAACCGGCGTCTGCTCGACAGAAAACGCCGAACGAATCGATGCCTCGAGCTGATCGACCACATAGTCGAAGGCCGTCGGGGCATCGTAGCTCAAACGCTGAATGTTAAAGAGCGCCTGCACCGCAGCAATAGGTAGCACCTGCTTAAAGATGCAGATAGCGATCAGGCGGGCAATTTGCTCGCGGCCATATTGCTTTTTGACCGGAGCAGGCACCAGGCCGACCTTCACGTAGTTATTGATCATCGATGGCGTAATGACAGGCTGCTCAACGCAAATGGACAGTGGCTCCATCCACAGCGCAACATACTCAATGACCTGGTCGCGGTAGAGCGTCACATTGGGCAACTGGTTATAGCACGGCAGACTCAACGTATTAAGTTTGCGCACGATATCGGACTGAATAAATGCATCGGGCAGCACAGTGGGCTGAATATCCTCAGGCTTAATGCTGACCGACGAATCGGACATCGGGATAACGCGTTTGGCGTGGTTCATAAGGATCCTCCGTTCATTAGCTATATTGTATTCTAGATTATCTAGTTTTGAATACCACATAGCCGACAAGGAAAATGGCAGGACAGTGCACTGATTCATCGTCCTGCCATTTAGTTAATAGATAACAACCTTACATAAGATATATTATCGTACTTATCCGCGGAGAAACGCGTATGCGCTCGTTGCTGCTATGGCTCCGTCAGAAACGGCGGTCACAACCTGACGTAAGCGCTTGGAACGGATGTCGCCAGCAGCAAATAGACCTGGCGTGCGGGTCGCCATGGATTCATCAGTCAGAATGCCGCCATCAGGCGCCAGATCGACTAGATGCTCAACAAGCTCGGTATGGGGTTGCGTGCCGGTAAAGACAAAAATGCCAAACGAGCCAGGCTCAAAGGTCTCGGCATGCGTCTTACCGCTTGCATTGTCTTTGAACGTAATTGTCGTGGGCATCGCTTCACCAGAAAGCTCCACAATACTAGTTTGGTACCTAACTGTAATATTGTCCTTTTCGAGTACTTTCTGAACAACACCATCAGGCGCACGGAACTGGTCGCGGCGCAGCACGATGGTCACACTGCTGGCAATGTCTGACAGGAACAGTGCCTCTTCGCATGCCGAATTGCCACCACCGATTACAAAGACCTGTTTGCCGCGGAAGAACATGCCGTCACATGTTGCGCAATATGAAACGCCACGACCGCGATAGGTATCCTCGCCAGCGAAACCTGCCGGACGCGGCGTGGCACCCATGCAAGCAATAACGCTCGAGGCAAGCGTATCGCCCATACCGTGATGCACCGTAAACAGCGCTGCATCGGCATCGTAATCGATACCCGTAACCATGCTCCATGTAACCTGCGCTCCCAGCCCCTCTGCATGTTGCTGAAAACGCTCGCCGAGTTCGGCGCCACTCAAGAGCGGAATGCCCGGATAGTTCTCGACTTCATTGGTCGTGGCGATCTGTCCACCCGACATGCCCTGCTCAATCACGGTCGTCGTCAGGTTGGCACGCGCAGCGTAAATGGCGGCAGCATAGCCCGCGGGGCCTCCACCGATAATAGCAACATCAATCGGCTGATCGGTAGTCATGGAATATCCTCTCGTCGAAACGTTGCCGTTCTTTGCGCTCATACCCAAATTTACGTGAACATGACACTCATGCACTACAATGATAAATCGCGTAACAAAGCTGAAGGGGAGTTATCGATGGATCAAACGCAGACGAGCAATAGCGCTCCCCTGCCCATGCAAGCCACTCCCCAACCGGAGCAAACGAACGTTTCACCTACACAAAAACCCCTGGTAACCATTGTGCACGCATCGGTTGGATCGGGCCACCAAGCCGCCGCCAACGCGATTGCACAAGCATTTGACCTTATCCGCGGCACCAAGGGAATCCCTGAGGATATTGAAATTGAAGTGCTCGATATCCTTGATTTTGGACGTATTAAATTCGACGGCAATAAGACCGCAGCTTCTTTTACGGGAGCCACACGCCCCATTTACGACCTGACCTGGCGATATACGCTTACGGGACATCTTCTCTGGGGTGGCGGCACGGCATGGTCGCGAATTATGTTCCCCGCCTTCAACGAATATATTCGTCGCCGCAGGCCTATAGCCGTGGTCGCAACGCACATCACAGCAGCCAATGTTGCCGTGGGCGCCCGCGTAATTACGGGTATCGATTATCCGGTCATCTGCGTACCAACAGACTATGAAGTCGAAGGCTTTTGGCCCCACAAGGACACCGACCTGTTCTGCGTGGCCAACGAGTTTATGGCCGAAACGCTGCGCCCGCGCAAGGTTCCCGAGTCAAAGATCCGCATAACGGGCATCCCCATCCGAGCCGGTTTCGATTCAGATTACAAACGCGAAGATGAGCTTAGCAAGTTCAATCTCCCCATAGACAAAACCGTCGTATTGGTGATGGCCGGCGCCAGTTTGCCCCAACCATACGTGCGTTTCCGCGCCGCGATGGACCACACGCTCCCCTTCTTACGCAGCTTTGAGGACATGCACTTTGTCTTTTTACCGGGCAAGGATAAGGAATACGCCACCCGACTCAAGACGCTCTTCGACGCCATGAAGCTCGATAACGTCACGGTTCTGGACTACGTGGACGACATGGCGGCCCTCATGCACGGCTGCGACCTGGCAATCCTCAAATCGGGCGGACTCACGGTCACCGAGTGCCTATGCGCACATCTGCCGATGATCCTGCTGGGCAAATCATACGGTCAAGAAAAGGCCAACACCACGATGCTCACCGGCATGGGCGCCAGCATGCATGTCACCACCGCACGAGAACTCATCGTAACCCTTCGTCACTTACACGACCATCCCGAATCACTCAAAGCCCTACTCATCAACGGCGAAGTCCTGCGCCGTCCACGCGCAGCCGAAGACATAGCCGTCGCAACCATGGAACTCGTAGGCAAGCCCCAAAAGCGCAAACGAGCCTTCTGCCGCTTCTACTGGGGCGGAAAACCCGCTCATATCCGCTAGTCGAATGTCCGCCGCTCTGTCGGAGCCGCCCTTATATCATTCCATGCTCAAACATTCTCGCTTCGCAGGGCGCACTAATCCCACCCGTCCGGGACTCACCCATATCATTCCATGCTCAAACATTCTCGCTTCGCTGCGCTCGCTGCGAAACTGCGCGTGGAACGATATGGGTGAGTCCCGGACGAGAGGCTTCCTGCTTGAAAACAAATTGCAATCCGACTAGAAAGCCGGTGCGACAAAGGAGAAACTCCCTTGTCGCACCGGCTTACAAATCGATTAATGCTATCAGCTTCCAGCGAAGAGGCACGGTAGTTACAAGCATGCAAACGTAGCTCACCCGTGGGAGGGCCCTATATATCGTCCCACGCGCAGTTTCGCAGCGCAGCGAGAATGTTTGAGCATGGGATGATATATAGGGTCCTCCCACGGGTGAGCGGACGGAAGCAACTAGGCGACGCCGGAGGAGCCGAAGCCTCCGTTGCCTCGGTCGGTTTCGTCTAGTTCTTGTACTTCTACGAGGTTGACCGTGGGGACTTCTTGGATGACGAGTTGGGCTATGCGGTCGCCTTTGTTGATTTGGATGTTGTTGGAGGGATCCAGGTTGATGATGATAACCTTGAGTTCTCCTCGGTAGTGGGCGTCGATGAGGCCCGGCGTGTTGACTATAGACAGGCCCTGCTTGATGGCCAAGCCGCTTCGGGGCTGCACGAAGCCGGCGTAGCCATCGGGCAAGGCGATGGCCAGCCCAGTAGAGACCAGACGGCGTTCGAAGGGCTTCAGGACGCAGTCCTCGTTGGAGCGCAGATCCAAGCCGGCATCGGTGGGATGGGCGTATTTGGGAAGTTCGACGGTGGGGTCGAGACGCTTTATGTTGACGGTAATGTTGGACATGGAATCACCTTAGCTTGTCGAGCTCTTGCAGAAACTCATCGACGTCTTTGAAATCGCGGTAGACCGAGGCAAAGCGGATGTACGCCACCTTGTCGATCTTGGCCAAGCGTTTGAGCACCATGTCACCCAACTCATGCGACGTGACGGCCGTCAGCGTACGAGAACGCAGCTCGACCTCGATATCGTCGATAATCTCATTGAGCTTCTTAGTGTCGATATCACGCTTGATGGTGGCGCGCATCAAGCCGACGAGCAGCTTATTGCGATCGAACCGCTGCTTGGTTCCGTCCGACTTAATGACCTCGATTGGGTCTTCACATCGCTCGAACGTTGTAAAGCGGTAGTTACACGAGCAACATTCGCGACGACGCTTAATGGTGTTATTTGACTCCTGCATACGGGAATCAACGACGCGGGTATGTGCCTTGCCGCATTTGGGACAGCGCATGGTACCTCCTCTTAAACGATAACAAGGGTACCATGCGCAGCGCGATAATGATTACGAACGAGCAGGAACCTTAAGATACGCACCGGCGGCGAGCGAACCATGCTCCAAATGATTGACGTTACGGATCATGTCGGAAGTCTCTTGCGTGGAAAGGCCTTCGATTGGATATTCCTCGGCAAGCGACCAAAGAGAATCACCAGGCTGAACGCGAATGGTCTCGTAGGTAACGTTGGAAACGGACTCGGCATACGCGGCGTGACGAGCGCTAAAGACCGACGTAGCGAGGACAAAGAAAAGCGTAAGAGCAACGGCAACGGCGACAATCGTCGAAACCTTCAGGGCAACGCGGGGCGGCGCGACTACAGCCTGCTGATTGCGAGCAGGCTTTACGGTCAAAGGCTGAAAGCCGGAGCGGCCACCCTGAACAACCGTAAAAGTGGGTTCTGCAGGCGTCTCGAGCTTAAGGGCGAGGTTTCCCTGGACCATATTCGTTGCGTTCATCATGTTCTCCTCTCGCGTGTTTTGCTGAGAACAGTTTTATCAATCCGCGCGGACAAAAATGTCTAGCGCGAGAACGAATGTTCGGTTATTATTATCTTCGAACAGTTGTTCCTGTCAAGCAAAATTCGAACATTTGTTTGACATTGGTAGAGAGGATGCCCTGATGGCTCGCAAAATTACCAAGCGTCAGCAGCAAATTTACGACTTCATCAAGGAATATCAGCAGGAGAAGGGTTATCCGCCCAGCGTGCGCGAGATGGCTTCTGCCGTGGGCCTTTCCTCCCCCAGCACCGTGCACGCCCATCTATCTGCCCTGGAGGCGCGCGGGCTACTCAAGCGCGATGCCACCAAACCGCGCGCCCTGGAACTCTTTAACGAGGACGGTTCCTCTGTCTCAATTTCTAAATCTGACGAGCCCACCGCACCTCGAGGAACGGTCTCGCTACCGCTCGTTGGTCGCGTCGCGGCTGGGATTCCCATTCTGGCCGAACAGAATATCGAAGACACTTTTACTATCCCGACCGAAATCGCCACCGATCAGGGTTCCTTTATCCTTGAGGTGCATGGGAGCTCAATGATCAATGTCGGCATCTTCAATGGCGATTACATCATCGTCCGTGAACAAAAGAGTGCCATGAACGGCGAAATTGTCGTGGCCATGATTGATGGTTCAGCGACCGTCAAGACGTTCTACAAGGAGCAGGGACGCGTACGCCTGCAGCCCGAGAATGACACCATGGAGCCTATCTATGCAACGAATCCCGTTATCTTGGGCAAAGTCGTCGGCTTGATGCGCCGGTTCTCGTAATGCAGAAACGCATCACCATCTTTGATACCGTCCGCGGGTTTACGATGATTTCAATGGCAGGTTTTCACGCTTGCTACGATCTTGCCTACCTGTACGGTTGGGATATGCCCTGGTTTACACAGACCGTCTTTCAAGACATCTGGCGTGCCAGCATCAGCTGGGTATTCCTGTTTATCGCGGGTTGGATGTGCACCCTTTCGCGCAACAATATCAAACGTGCCGCCAAATACGCCTTAGCAGCACTCGTCGTCTGGTTGGCAACAACACTTGTCTCAGTAGACGATTCGGTTAATTTTGGCATCATCTACTGCATGGCCGCATGTACCGGCATCGTGGCGTTGACCGATCCCGTCCTTAAGAAGATATCGGCGAGATGGGGCATGTCCCTATGCCTTGTGTTGTTCGCCCTCACTTGGAGTATCCCCAAAACGATCTATCCTGTCCCCTACCTGGCGTGGCTGGGATTTCCGAGCCCTGGGTTTGTTTCAGGTGATTACTACCCCATCATCCCGTTTTTCTTTATGTATCTTGCAGGATACTTCGCCGCACACATAGTGCAGGGAATCGATAAGACCGTCCCAAGCTGGGCCTACGCCAATCCCATCCCGGCGCTCGCCAGCCTTGGACGTCACGCACTCCCCTTTTATCTACTGCATCAGCCCATCATTCTGGGCATTTTGGAACTCGTCTACTCGGTGCGATAACGCTCGAGCCGCGGCGCGATACGGGCCGGTAGCTTCGCCACAATACGAACGCCGTCCTCAAGATATTCCTCGTGCAAAAGGGTTCCCTGCTCATGCACCAGCGTGATGAGGGCGCCCTCACGATACGGGATATCAGCAGAGAGCAACACATCGGTAGCAGCCGCCTCACGAGCAATACGGTCGACGAGATCGTCGAGTCCCTCGCCCGTCTGGGCCGAGAACAACACGGCCTCGGGATAGCGACGACGGAAGCTCAATCGATCAACGCTATCGAGAAGATCGATTTTATTGAATACGGTCAGCGTTAAACGCTCTCCAGCGCCGATCTCATCAAGCACGCGGTCAACAGCCTCCAGCTGCCGCTCATAGTCCTCGTCAGACGCATCTACGACTTTGAGAATTAAATCGGCACCAAGAACCTCAGACAGCGTGGACTTAAAGGCATCAACGAGACCATGCGGCAGCTTTTGAATAAAGCCGACAGTGTCGGTAATCGTCATGCCGCGACCGCCGGGCAGGCGATACGAACGCGTCGTCGGGTCGAGCGTAGCAAACAGTTTGTCCTGCGAAAGTACCGTAGAGCCGGTCAGACGATTGAGTAACGTCGATTTACCGGCATTGGTATAACCGGCTAACGCGACGCGAAACGCCGGAGACTCAATGCGGCTCTTGGACTGGACATCGCGACGCTGTTCAACCTGCTTGAGCTCACGACGAAGCGCGGCAATCTTATTACGAATGAGGCGACGGTCGACCTCGAGCTGGCTTTCACCCTGGCCAAAGCGCGAACCGATGCCGCCGCGCGTCTGCTCCTTGGCAAGATGACTCCACATGCCACGCAGACGAGGCAACAGATATTGAAGCTGCGCCAGCTGTACCTGTAGGCGTCCCTCACGCGTCTGAGCATGCAGGCCAAAGATATCCAAGATCAGTGCTGTACGATCGATAATCTTTACCGGCTCGCCCACGGCTTTCTCCAAATAGGATTGCTGCGAGGGCGTCAGGTCGTCGTCAAAAATAACGACATCGGCATCCATGCGATGCACCAGGCCGCACAACTCTTCAACCTTACCGGAACCGATAAACGATTTTGGATACGGCTTAACCAGACGCTGTGACAAACGCGCCACGCACTGGGCGCCAGCCGTATGGGCCAGGCGCTCAAGCTCGTCAAGCGAACGATCGAGCGGCCATGCATTGTCGCGCCACTCAACACCAACTAATATGGCACGCTCGGGCTCGGGTGCCGTGGGAACAAGGGGGAAACGGGCCATTAGGCAGCCTCAATACGATGCAGGATGTCCTCAACGACCTCATCGATCGTAAACTCGTCCATATCAAACCACACGATACGGTCATCGCGCTTAAACCACGAAAGCTGACGTTTGGCATAGCGACGCGAACGCATCTTGATGAGTTCGCGAGCCTCATCCATGCTTATCAAGCCATTGAAAGCATCGATGATCTCTTTATAGCCAATTGCCTGCATCGACGTCAGGGCATCTCCCAGCCCCTGCCCCATAAGACTGCGGACCTCATTGACAAGACCCTGCTCAAACATCATATCGACACGCAGGTTAATGCGCTCGTAGAGCACCTTGCGATTACGCGTCAGACCAAACCATAGGGCATGATAATGCTCGCGCGGATCACTAAACTGCGACTTTTGCTGCGCGTAGGACACACCATCATCGTGCATTTCGAGCGCGCGAATCACGCGGCGAACATTATGGGGATGGATGACCGCAGCGGACTCGGGGTCACGCTCGGCAAGCAGCGCGTGCAGTTCTTCCTCACCAATACGCTCGGCAAGCTCCTGATAGACCGCACGGCGATCGTCCTCAAGTTCACCCGAGGGAAAGTCCATCTCATCGAGGGCGGCCTTGAGATACAGCCCCGTACCTCCGCAAAAAACCGGCAGGCGACCCGAACCAAGGAGACGTTCAACATGCGCGCGAGCGTCAGCCTGATAAAGCGCAGCAGAATATGCCACACCCGGCTCTACAATGTCGACGAGACGCAGCGGCGCCGCACACTCATCGGGCGTCATCTTTGCGGTACCGATGTCCATGCCGCGATAGATTTGCATCGCATCGCACGACAGCACTTCGGACGAAAGACGAGCGGCCAAACGGTCGGCAACATCACTCTTACCAACCGCCGTCGGACCGACGATCGCAACGGCGGAAAGACCTGCCCCGGAAGAAACCATTAGCGCGGCTCGCCCACAACGGAGCCGGACAAATACCAGGTCTTGGCAACGTCAACGTCAATATCAACGATCTTGCCAACAAGCTGATCGATGCTGTAACCCTCGGGGATAGGCGCATGCACGGTCTGATTCTTGGGACTCTTGCCCAGCAGGACCGCATCGTTCTTCTTGCTCGTGCCCTCAATGAGCGCCGGCACCACAGTATGAAGCTCACCCTGGTTATACTCATGTGCCGTGGTCTCGATAACCTTAACCAGGCGGTTGAAACGCTCGAGAATAACCTCATGCGGCGTAGGATCGTCAATCTCGGCGGCCGGGGTACCGGCGCGCTTGGAATAGATGAAGGTATAGGCCTGAGCATAGCGGACCGTCTCGGCAAGTGAGAGCGTCTGCTCAAAGTCTTCTTCAGTCTCGCCCGGAAAGCCAACGATAATGTCAGTCGAGAGCGCGATATCGGGCATGCGATTGCGGATGCGATCGACCAGGCCCAGATAGTCCTCGCGTGTATAACGGCGATTCATCTCTTTGAGGATCCGTGTCGAACCTGACTGGACGGCCAGGTGCAGCTGCGGCATAACGGCAGGCGTCTCGGCCATGGCGTCGATGGTCTCGGGGAGAAGATCCTTGGGATGCGAAGACGTAAAGAAGATGCGCTCCACACCCCTATCGCCCACGGCACGCAGCAGATCGGCAAAACGCGGCTTGCCAAACAGATCGCGACCATATGAGTTAACGTTTTGGCCCAGCAGCGTAATCTCACGCACGCCCTGGCGCACCAAACCGGTCACCTCGTCGACAATCTCCTCGAAGGGGCGGCTCTTTTCGCGACCGCGCACGTACGGCACGATGCAATAGGTGCAGAAATTATTGCAGCCCGTCATGATGGGCACCCAAGCGTGATACTGGGTCTCGCGATGCCACGGCATGCTCATGGCATCCGTATCCTCATGCTCATTGGTGCGGATATGACGCTTGCCGTCAAGGAACGCCTCGGCAATGAGCTCGGCCACATGTGCGATAGAATGCGTGCCAAAGATGACATTGACGTTATCGACGTTGGTGAGCAGGCCCTCGCCATCACGCTGCGCAATGCAGCCGCCCACGGCAACCACACGCTTGCCCGAAGGCGAAGGCGGCAGGCTTTTGCAGGAATTGCACTGACCGTACAGGCGAGTATCGGCGGCCTCACGCACACAGCATGTCATGAAGACAACGATATCGGCATGCTCGGGATCGAGCGCCATGAGACAGCCATTCGAATCAAGCAGACCGCTCACGCGCTCGGAATCGTGCTGATTCATCTGGCAGCCAAAAGTGCGGATAAAGTAGGTTTTACCGGCAAGAATATCGCGTACGGAACGCTGGTCCATGTGCATAAGTCCTAACGATGGAAGGGAGGCGAATCGAGGCAAGCAGAAGCTATGCCACAGGCTTAACATCATCCATGACGACGTTATCCTTAGCAGCTCGATTGATCTGGTGAACGTAGATAGAAAGGCGGATGGCCGTGCGCGACTCCCCGTTAATGAGGATGTCGGAGAACACGGGCGCGCAGGAAATATCAAAACCGGTTGGAATCAAAAAACCGCGCGCGATAGCCACGGCCTTAATGGCCTGGTTGACAGCACCAGCGCCGACACACTGGATGTTGACGGGTACACCATCCTTGACCATGCCGGCGATGGCGCCGGCAACGGACGCGGGCGATGATTTGCTTGATACCTTCAGGCAATCCATGAAGAAACTCCTGCGTTTAAAAGTACGTTTTAACTGCAATAACTGTATCGTACCGAGCGGACTCGGTAAAGGCACTATTCCTCTTTGGCAAGATCGAAGGTCACAGTGATTCGATCACGCGAAACACGAATCTTTGGGTCGCCGCAAAGGTTGAGATAGTACCGGGCGGCAAGGTCATTAAAGTCGCGCTCCACAGCACGCGAAAACTGTGCCATGTCATCCTTGGCAATACGTAGCCCGCGACGATCCTTCGCGAGATCGACAGGAGCCGGCGAATGCGAGGACGAATCACGCTCGCGCAGCAGACGCGCAGTCACACCGCGAACGGGCTTAATCTGCCCTGCCAAAATGCGATGTGCCGTGCGCTCGGACATCTCAAGACCCAAACCCGAGCAGATACGGATAAAGTCCTCGGCATCAGAGGCAAGGCCTAAACGATCGACAACCGGAAGCTCACTCTCGTCATCAATGAACAGGAGACGCGACGTATCGAGCCGACTTGACGCCTGAGCATAAAGGGTCGCGGCAATCTCAGACGGAGAACCAAGATAGACATCGCAACCACGCAACTCCTCGAGCGCAAACTCACAAGCAGCGCGAATAATATTATGCGGGCCGCGAGCACAGACATAACGTCCGTCCTCATCCTTGACGGCCTGGGGCCAGCTGGACTGATCGGCACGCTCACTGAGGCGGTCGGCCGCAACGCTCACCTTAAAGGCCGAGCCAAGGTCGACACCAGACGTGACCACACGGGCCTCATCGGTGTTCTGCTTGATCGAAAACAATGCCATGCCACGACCGTGAACGCCCCAACTGTCCATCTTCATGCTCTCGAGCTTGGAGGTAACGCGGGCATCGAAGATTCGCTCTTGCATATCCTGCGGAACGCCCGAAC
The DNA here is from genome assembly GCA_902492235.1 of uncultured Collinsella sp. Taxonomy (GTDB): domain Bacteria; phylum Actinomycetota; class Coriobacteriia; order Coriobacteriales; family Coriobacteriaceae; genus Collinsella. The sequence continues at coordinate 37,285 of CABUKS010000006.1, forward strand.
CGTTATCCAGAAAGACAAGCGTGCGGATGCCATCTTCCTTGGTCGTGGCGAGATAGACCTTGTCGGCGCCGGCATCGCGAGCATTACGGAGCATTTCGATGACGATATCCTCGACATGCTGAATGTCGTGCTTTGCCTGGCGCCGCTCGGCCTCCGAAACGCGGAGGCGGACATACCCTTCGCCAAGGTTCTCCTCGACGCGAAGGTTGCCTTCCCCCGACATCGACGCGATAAATGAGATGAGCTCGTTCGCGTCGCTCATGTTATTTAGCGATATCGACAGCGCGGCTCTCGCGAATCACGACGACGCGCACCTGACCGGGATACTCCATCTCTTCCTCGATCTGATGGGCGATATCGTGAGCCAGGACCGTGGACTGGGCATCGGAGATCTTGTCCGGCTGAACCATGACGTGGACCTCGCGACCAGCCTGCATGGCATAGGTACGCTCGACGCCTTCATGGGAGTTGGCGATCTCCTCGAGCTTCTCAAGACGCTTGATGTAGTTCTCGGCAGACTCGCGACGGGCACCGGGGCGAGAGGCAGAGACAGCATCGGCGGCCTGTACCAGGACATCGAGCACCGTGTTGGGGTCGACGTCGGCATGGTGAGCCTCGATAGCGTGGACGATAACGGGCTTCTCGCCATAACGGCGGGCAAGCTCGGCGCCGATGACGGCATGCGGGCCCTCGACGTCATGGTCGATTGCCTTGCCCAGGTCGTGCAGCAGGCCGGCGCGCTTGGCGGTCACAACGTCCAGGCCAAGCTCGGAAGCCATCACGCCGCACAGGTCAGAGACTTCGAGGGAGTGCTGAAGCACGTTCTGACCAAACGAGGTACGGTAGCGCAGGGCACCAAGGGTCTTGACGATCTCGGGGTGCAGGTCGTGGATGCCGGTATCGAAGGCAGCCTGCTCGCCAGCCTCGCGCACACGCTGCTGAACCAGGTCGGCAGCCTTGTGATACATCTCCTCGATGCGGGCAGGGTGAATGCGGCCGTCGGCGATGAGGTTCTCGAGGGCGACACGGGCGGTCTCACGACGGACCGGGTCGAAGCTCGAAAGAACGACTGTCTCTGGCGTGTCGTCGATCACGAGGTTGACGCCGGAAACCTGCTCGAAGGTCCGGATGTTGCGACCCTCGCGACCGATGATACGTCCCTTGAGGTCATCAGAGGGAATGTGCACGGAGGTAACGGTGACCTCGGCTGTGTGGTCGGCAGCGCAGCGCTGAATCGCCAGGGACAGAATCTCCTGGGCGGTCTTGTGGCACTCGGCGCGAACCTGCTGCTCGGACTCGCGAATGATCGTGGCGGCCTCGTGGGTGACCTCGCCGCGAACCTTATCGAGGAGCTCCTTGTGGGCGTCCTCGCGGGTAAGGTCGGCGATTCGCTCGAGCTCGGAGGTCTGCTTTGCGCAGAGATCCTCGAGCTCGCGGGAGCGCTTCTCGACCTGACCGGCCTGGCTGGACAGCTGATGCTCGCGCTTGTCGAGAGCGTCGTTGCGGCGATCGAGAGATTCCTCGCGCTGCATCACGCGGTTCTCGAGCGTACGAATCTCGTTCTTACGCTGCTTGTCCTCGGCCTCGGCGGCCTGCTTGTTTTTGATGATTTCCTCTTTAGCCTCGAGCAGAGCCTCTTTTTTGAGAGTCTCGGCCTGACGCTTAGCATCACCGATCAGGGACTCAGCCTGTGCGTGTGCCGACTGGATCTTTTCGTCGGCCTCGTGAAGACTACCCTGCTTGGCGGTGCGCATGTAGGCAATTGCGGCGATGGCACCCAAAACGATGCCAACGAGCGCTGCGATGATAGGCATGCTCACTCCTTTTTATGGATTCGTTACACAACAAAGCGAACCGTCCTTACGAACGGCTCGCGACATTTGAGTAATATGGGCGCAGCTTATGCGGGTCGGATACAGATAAACATATAAACAAACTCATCACAGATGAGCACATATCACAAAGCAAATGACAGTGTTTATCGTACGTTGAACCACAACAACTGTCAAATAAATGGCCCCGGCACGGCGGCTAAAACGCGGTGAACGGCAGGGCCACAAAACGCATACGCCTAAACCGCACATTCCTCGCGTTCGGCATCGAGACGTGCCTTAACGGCATCGGCGGCGATGTGATACGAGAAGCCCTTGCCCATCAAAAACCGAACCAGTTTTTCGAATCCGCGCGTCTCTGGAACACGCCGCTTGGCGAGCAGGGCTGACGCACGCGCCAAATCGTCTTCAACGGCAAAATAATCCTCGGGATAACCGGGAATGTCATCGAGCACGACATGACGGCGCTTGAGCTCGGTCTCGATTTTGCGCTGTCCCCAACCGCGCCGCTTGCGCTCCTCGATAAAGTACGAGCAAAAGCGGTTCTCGTCTAAAAAGTGATACTCGGTGGCGCGCTCGACGGCGAAATCGATCGCGGGCTGGTGAAAGCCGTAGCGAGCCAGCTTGTCACGGACCTCACCCGTCGCATGGTCGCGGCGCGATAGCATCTCGGTCACCATGGTAAGTGCACATTTACGCTCGATGAGCTGCACCGCCTCACGAAAGTTGTCCCAATCACAGGGAAGATCGGGGCGGTTTTTGACATACAGCCGCGCGACCCGCACGGGAATCCAAATGGACCGCTCAAAACCGCCCTCAAGCTCACAATCGATATGTGCGCAAGGCTTTTTGGACGCATACCCGCTCGAGAACGAGGAAGCCGCCTTCTTATCGGGAAAGACGGCCGTGGCCTCGGTCACCGTATACGACATGAGCGTAACCGCTACTCGTCGTCATCATCGAGCATGGCGGAACCATCGATGGCGTAAAGCTCGTCAAACTCCTCAGGCGCAGGCTGATCGGTCAGCTCGACCTCGGACGGAGCATCGTCATCAAACTCAAGTCCGCAGGCAAGGCGGACCTTATGCTCAATCTCGTCGGCGCAATCGGGGTGTTCGCGCAGGAAAGCCTTGGCGGCCTCTCGACCGTTGCCGAGCTTGTCCTCGCCATAGGCAAACCAGGAGCCCATCTTCTTGCAGATGCCGCACTCGACAGCCATGTCCAGAATTGAGCCCTCCTTAGAGATGCCCGTACCGTACATGATGTCGAACTCAGCAGAACGGAACGGAGCTGCCACCTTGTTCTTAACGACCTTGGCGCGCACGCGGTTACCGATAACCTCGTCCTTAAGCTTAATGCTGTCGATACGGCGAATGTCGATACGCACCGAAGAGAAGAACTTAAGGGCGCGGCCGCCCGTCGTAGTCTCGGGGTTGCCGAACATGACGCCGATCTTCTCACGCAGCTGGTTAATGAAGATGCACGTCGTGTTGGACTTGGACAGCGAGCCGGCGAGCTTGCGGAGCGCCTGGCTCATCAGGCGAGCCTGAAGACCGACCGTAGTATCGCCGATTTCTCCCTCGATCTCGGCACGCGGGGTCAGCGCGGCGACGGAGTCGACGACGATGGCATCGATGGCGCCGGAACGCACGAGCATGTCAACAATCTCGAGCGCCTGCTCGCCCGTATCGGGCTGGGAAATGAGGACCTCATCGATGTCCACGCCGATACGCGCGGCATACGTGGGATCGAGCGCGTGCTCGGCATCGATAAATGCCACGACGCCACCCATAGCCTGGGCCTCTGCCAAAATCTCGAGCGAAAGCGTTGTCTTACCGGAGGACTCGGGACCGTAAATCTCGACGATACGGCCGCGCGGCACGCCGCCGATGCCCAGAGCGGCATCGAGGGCCAGGGCACCCGTGGGAATGGCCTCGACCTCGAGCTCGGGACCACCGTCGCCGTACCTCATGATGGAACCCTGGCCGAATTTCTTCTCGATCTCGGCCTTGGTGGTGGCGATCATCTCATCGCGCTCTTTACCCGTCGTGCGAGCATGAACGGTACGTACGGGACCTGAATTCTTGGCCATGAATAGCCCTCCTCTTAACAACCTGCATCGATAATAAACGAACGGCTGTTCGTGGTCAACCGTTCAGATATATCATATGCAGCCGACCTTTCCAAAACCCAACCAAACGCCGACCAAACACTGACCAAAAACTTGACCGCAGACGCGCCAAGCAAGGCAAGACAAACATGAATACGCCAACTACCTGCACAAAGAGCAAATTCGCCAGAGGTCCCTATCTCCACAAGTAAGGGGCCCGGAGGCCCCTTAAAACATGTCTATTCCATAGAATCGAGCACGTAGACAATGCGACCCAGTGCCTCAGCGACCGCATGGGCACGGACGCATGAACGATCGCCCTCATAGTGACAACGAATAGAGTCCACGACCGGCGCTCCCCCATCGGCCGAGCGATACGCCCAGCCAATATAAAAGGTTCCAGCCGGATCGTCCTCGGTGCCTCCACCGGGGCCGGCATAGCCCGTCGCGCTCACGGCAATATCGCTCTGGTACAGCTCCAGCGAACCGGCAGCCATCTCGCGCGCCGTCTGATACGACACCGCGGTATAGCGGTCGAGCGTCTCTTGCTCAACGCCGAGCACGCGATGCTTAATCTCGTCGCAGTACGTCACCGCACCGCCACGAAGCACTGCCGAGGCGCCAGGGATATCGGCAATCGTCGAGGCGATCATGCCCGCTGTCAGAGATTCAGCCGTTGATACCGTCACACCACGAACGCTTGCACGCTCGACAATATCGCGTGCAAGATCTTCATTGTGCGCGGAAATCTGCTCAAAAGAGTCCGTCATACCCACCAGGACCTAGACCGAAAAGACGATCTTGCGGCAGTTCCAGAAGTACTGGGCGCCCGAGATAACGGTCAGGACAACGGCAACGGCGTACAGGAAGCGCGACACCGAGTAGATGCCGAGCGTCAGCGCCACCGGGCCAAGGTGCAAGCCGGCCATAGCAAAAACGCACAGGTAACCGCAAATGGAGACCATCGTGGTTGCCGTCTTGTACTTGCCGAGCTTATCGGCCGCAACGACCACACCGGCCGCACTCGCAACCATGCGAAGGGCGCTCACCAGCAGCTCACGGAACAGGATAATGAACACGGACCACACGGTCACCGCGCCAAAATCCAAGAACAGCAGCAGGGCCGAAAACACGAGCAGCTTATCGGCGATGGGGTCCAAGAATTTACCGAAGTCGGTGATCTCGTTGCGCGAACGCGCCAGATAACCGTCGACCTTATCGGTGCACGACAGGATCACATACAGAATGAAGGCAGCGGCGGCGAGCGGGCCGTCGAAGGTGCTCCAATCCGTACCGGCAACACTCGTGTGAGAAAGCGCCGACACGATCATGAACACCGGGATAAAGACGATGCGAACGCACGTCACGATGTTGGCGGGCGTCCAGACACTCGTCAGTTCCTTATTGCTCTCGTTAGCCACGACGCTCTCCTACTCCACAACATGACCGATAAGCTCGTAGCAGAAGCTATCGGTAAACTCGACGGTCAGAATATCGCCCACGGACGCCTCGCTGGCGTCCAGATGCACCGCGCCATCGGAATCGGGCGCCTGGAACCAGGCATGGCCGATCAGCTCGGCGCCATCCTCGGTCTCTTCGATACCGTCGACGATTACCTGGGCGCGCTCGCCCACATGTGCGGCGGTGGCGGCAAAACCGAGCGACTCGGCCAGGTCCATGGCCTCCTGGGCGCGCTCGAGCTTGACCTCTTCGTCGACCTGGCCCTCCATCTTAGCGGCCAGGCTGCCCTCCTCCTGCGAGTAGGCAAAGACACTCGTGTAGTCAAAGCCGAGGGTGTCCATAAAGTCGATAAGATCGCGGAACTCGTCGTCGGTCTCGGTCGGGAAGCCGACCATGGCCGTGGAACGAATCACGATGCCGGGGATGCGCTCGCGAAGGTCGCGGAACAGATCCTCGAGCTCCTGGCGCGAACCGGAGCGACGCATGGCCTTGAGAATGCGCGCGTCGCAGTGCTGCACGGGGATATCGATATAGGGCAGCACCTCGGGCGTATCGCGAATCGTCTCGATGAGTTCGTCAGTCATGCCCTCGGGCTGCAGATAGAGCACGCGGACCCAGACGTTGTGCGGGCGCACGGCCTCGGCGACGGCACGCAGCAGCTGCGCCAGATTGCGCGGCGAGCCATCGGCGACGTCCTCGTCGGCAAAGTCGGTACCCCAGATGCCCGTGTCCTGGCCGATCAGCACGATCTCGCGCACACCGCCGGCAACCAGGTCGCGCACCTCGGAGATGATGCTCTCGGCATTGCGCGAATGATAGCGGCCACGGATGTAGGGAATCATGCAGAAGCTGCAGAAGCGGTTGCAGCCATCGGAAATCTTGACGTAGGCGACAGCACCCTCGACGGTACGTTTGACCTGCGGGATATAGGCTGCAATCTCACGCTCGACACCCAGCACGCCATCGATGACCGCCACGATGCCGTCTTCCTCGTCGGCCTTCACAAAGGCAGCGACCTCGGGCAGCTCGTCAGGCAGGTCATCGCCATAGCGCGACGGCACGCAGCCGCACATGACGATGGGGCAAGAACGAACGCCGTCCTGAACCTCGTTGGCGAGCTCGAGCGTGGTCTCGATGCTCTCGGACGTTGCGGAGGCGAGGAACGAGCAAGTATTGACGATGGCGATATCGGCATCCTGCGGGTCGAATGCCTCCTCGTAGCCCGCGGCGGTCAAAAGAGAACGCATGCGGTCGGTGTCAACCTCGTTCTTAGCGCACCCGAGGGTGATGTAGAGCACGGAGCCCAACGGTGTATCCATGTTGGAGAGCAGTCCTTTCGATTGATATTAGCGGTAGTTGGTGAACTGCAGCGGCTGGCCGTAGTCCTGGTCGCGCAGGAACTGGATCACGGTCTGCAACGCGTCCTTCGAAACAGAGGAAACACGCAGCTTGTCGGCCTCGATGGTCACCTTGACCTTGAGCTTTTGATCCTTGATGTCCTTGTTGATCTTCTTGGCGGTCGCCTGGTCGATACCCTCGACGATATGGCCGAGCACGCGCACGGTGCCGCCCGATGCCGCCTGCGGAGCATCCCACGAGACAGCCTTGAGGTCGATGCCGCGCTTGATGAGCTTGGAGCTCAGCACGTCGATAATCTGCTTGGAGACAAAGTCGGCCGGGGCGTTGATCGTAAAGAGCTTGTCGCCCTTCGAAAGCTCGATCGTGGCGCCGGAATCCTTAAGGTCATAGCGCTGGGAAATCTCGCGCGTGGTCTGCTGGAAGGCGTTGTCGACCTCTTGCATGTTGACCTCGGACACGACGTCGAAGCTGGAATCTTTAGCCATGATGTTTCCTTTCGCGTACGAGCGGCTTAGTAGCTATCGTACGAATAGTCGGTAGAATCGGTGGGCGTCTGACCGTCAGTTGCGGTATCGGCGCCATCCGTGGACTGGGCATCGGCGCCGTCGGTGGTATCGGTACCATCGGTGGAGTCGGTACCATCAGAACTTTCACCATTCTTGGAATCAGTCGTCTCCTTCTTGGGAACGGTGATCGTCACACGCGCCACGCCCGAGGTCTTGGTATCGTAACGGACCTTTTCGCCGTTCTTGGTAACGGTGACATCGGAAGGCTTGGACGTGGTGATCTCGATCGAGGACTCGGGCGTGTACTCCTGCTCAAAGGGGCCAGTCGCCTGGGCGCCATAGACCGACTTTCCGTCGACCTTGACCTCAATCCACGCGGTCTTTCCCTTGGCAACGGAGACCTTGACCTTCGTGACCTCGTTCTCTTCCTTCTTGGCCGTCGTCTTGGTGGCGTCCGAATCAGTCGACCCATCCGTCGCCTCATCGGTGTCTTCATCCTCGTCGACCGTTTCGGTCTTCTTAGAAGACTTCTTAGTCGTCGTCTTGGTGGCAGTGGGCGTCTCGGGCGTGGTCTCGGGCGCCGAAGATGCGCAGCCGCGCAGAAGCACCACGATGAGCACGATCAGCAGCAACGCCACGGCACCGATGCCGGCGTAGACGATACGCGGATCGAGCCCGTTGTTTTGAGGAGTACGTGATCCGCCGCGCCCACGACTGGAACTGCTGCGGCCGCCTCCCTGAGGCATACGACCGCGATTGCTATCGGAACGGCCGCGATAGCCGCCCTGGCTCTGAAGGCTGCGCTGACCCGAGCGGGGCGCAAGTTCACCGCGGCCTTGATAGCCACGCTGGACCGAACGCGGAGCCGAAGAGCGCTGGCCATACGGCTGTGATTGAGAGCGAAGACGCGGCGTCACCTGCGTGGTATCGGCATCCGAATAGCCACCGCGAGAGCGTCCCATAGAGGCACCACGGTAACCGCGATCGGAATAGCCGCCGTCGCCGTAGCCGGCACGAGGGTCACGCGCCACGCCGCGGGCAGCGGGAAGTGCACGGTCCTCGGGCATCGGCGTACTGCGGAACCGGTCACGCTGTGAGCGAATCTCCTCGCCCGAACCCGTCTCAGTAATATAACCGGCCTGCTGAGGACGCTGTCCATAGCGGGTCGAACGACCGCCCTGAACCATCAGGAAGCGCCCGTTATCGACCGAGGAACGCGAATTGACGTAGCCGGCGGCGTCCTGAAAACGACCGCCCTGCTGCGACGTCTCGCGTTCGTATGCCATCAGGTCGTCAAAGTAGGCATTGACAACCTCGCGCGGATTGAGGCCCAAAAAGCGAGCATAGCTCGAAATCATGCCCTGCGCATAGCCGCGCGGCGGCATCGAAGCAAAGTTACCGGTCTCGAAAAACTCGATGATCTGCGGCCTGATTTTGATGGTGTTGGCGACCTGCTGAATGGAAAGGCCCATTCGGCGACGCTGCTCGAGCAGCATGTCACCAAAGCGTGCAGCCATCAGAATCCTCCAAACTCACGATCTTCACGTGCCATCTCGGCGTCGACAGATTCCAGCGCGGCAAGACCCTCTTCGTCCAGCAGAACCTCGCGCGGCTTGGAACCGTCGGGCGGGCCGACGACACCCTTTTCTTCCAGCATGTCCATAATACGCCCGGCACGCGCATAGCCAACCTTCAGACGACGTTGCAAGCCAGATGTGGAGCCAAGCTGCGATTCCACCACAATATGGGCGGCTTCCCAAATGAGCGGATCATCGTCTTGCGGCTCGGCGACTCCGGTGCGGACAATACCGCCGCCACCCGCCATGGACATAGAAGCGGGCGCCACGGCGGACAGGATCTCCTCGTGGTAGTCGGGCTCGCTCTGCGACTTGACGAACTCGACAATCTCGTTGATTTCGTCATCCGAGACAAAGCAGCCCTGGATACGGCGAGGCTTGCCCCAGTCGACCTTGGAGAACAGCATGTCGCCCAAACCGGTGAGCTTTTCGGCACCCATCTGGTCGATGATGACGCGCGAGTCGATGCCCGTGGCGACATTAAAGGCGATGCGGTTGGTGATGTTGGCCTTGATAAGGCCCGTCACCACGTTTGAGCTGGGGCGCTGCGTGGCCACGATAAGATGAATACCGGCGGCACGGCCCAGCTGTGCAATACGCACGATCGAGGCCTCGACATCCTTACCGGCAACCATCATCAGGTCCGAGAGCTCATCAATGATGATGACCAAGTAGGGCATCTTTTGCGGCGGGTTGTCGTAATGCTCAAACTCGCCGGCGGCCTGCTTTTCGTTGTAGGTCGAGATCTTACGAACGTTAAGGCGCTCGAAGACCTTCAGGCGACGCTCCATCTCGGACACGGCCCATTGCAGAGCGCTCGCGGCCTGCTTGGGCTCGGTCACCACGGGCACATAGAGATGCGGCAGACCGTTATAGCCCGCAAGCTCGACGCGCTTGGGGTCGACCATGATCAGGCGAACATCCTCGGGAAGAGCGCGCATGAGCAGGGTCGTGATGATGGAATTGATCATCACCGACTTACCGGAACCCGTGGTACCGGCGATCAGCAGGTGGGGCATCTTGGCAAGGTCGGCGACGACCGGCGTGCCCTCGGCATCGCGCCCGATTGCGAGCTCAAGCGGACCGCCCTTCACATAGGGCAGCACGTCGCCCAGGTTGACGTTCTGGCGCTTGCGATTGGGGATCTCGATGCCCACGAGCGAGGTGCCGGGGATCGGGGCAAAGATACGCACCGACTGGGCAGCGAGCGAAAGCGCGATATCGTCCTCGAGGCTCGAGATCTTGCTCACGCGCTCGCCCTCGCCAGGTTGCAGCTTAAAGGTCGTCACCGTGGGGCCGGCGATCCAGCCGACCACGCGGGCACTGCGGCCAAACTCAAGCAACGTGGACTGAAGCGACTCGGCAGTCTGTTCCAGCTCCTTGTCAGAAGACGCGGAGGACGCCGACTGCGGGTTGGCATGCAGGATTTCGAGTGGCGGAAGCTTAAGGCCATCCTCTTCTTCGCCCACGTTATCCGCGGGGGCATTGACCACTCCCCCATCGCTAGAAGTAGGCGCCTCGGCAGCGCCCGCGACAGCCGCATCGGCAACCTTGGGATGCTTCAGGAAATCGGGGATCTGCGGAGCTGCCGAGACAGGATTCACGGCAAACGGCGGCTCGGACTCGTCGATCTTATCGGGGTCGTCTTCCATCGAAAGCTGGCCGGTTACCTGGTCGCGCTTTGCATGGCAACGCGACAGCAAAGTTGTCTTTGCGGTCTCAATCGGAGCCTCGTCGTCCCCGTCATCGCCCTCGGTGAGCTCAATCTCGCTATCGGACCAGGACGGGTCGGGCTCACTCGTATTGAGCTTAGGCGCAGCCTTGCCCTTCTTGGCATGGCGGCGCGGCAACAATGTGGTCTTGGCCCGCTCAGCTTCCACTGCCTCGGACACGTCGACAAACGGATCCTCGTCCTCGTCGTCATCGTCCAAAACCGGGTCCACATCGTTGCCCATGACTGTGGTCACGGCAGCATCGGAGCCCTTTTGACGAAGAATGCTCAGGTGCGGACGGGCAACGCCGGGCACCGACAGGGCTTCGTCGTCACCCCACGGACTCGCGTTAACATCGGCACGACGGCGCTCGGCAAAATCGGCCGCGCGGTCGCGAGCAGAGCGCAAAACGCCGCCAACCGAAAAGCCGATGATGACCAAGCCCACGACGACAAGGCCCAACAGGACTACCATCGCGATAGGCTTACCCAGGGCATTCTGCAGCGCACTCGCAATAAACGCACCGATGTAGCCACCCGAGACGGACAGATTTTGCGGCGTAAACATGAGGTCGCACGAATCGCTCGTGCCCGGCACCATCAGCGAAAGAATGGAGACGACGGCGATAAAGACCACGGCGCCGCCCGCAACAGAGCGCACGTTGAGCGGCGAGTCCTCGCCTAAAAAGAGCGTGGCGGCAAACAGCAAGATGACGATCGGCAGCACGTAGGCGCCCAGACCAAAGCCCAGGTGGTAGAAACCGGCAACCGCAGCCGTCACGGGCGCTGTTGCCGGAGAGATCACGGCAATGAAGGACGCAATCGCCAAAACGGCGATGACCACGCCGGCGATATCGCGGTTGGCCGAAGGCTCGACCAGGGGCTCGAACTCATCGAAGTCCGCCTCGTGGCCCTTATTGGCACGCAGATGGGAACCGGCACCCTTAGCAGATGCCGGTTGGTTATTGGCCTTATTGCCTTTGGCGTTTTGTGCAGATCCGCGCGCCAAACTAAACCTCCATGACGACCGGGATGATCATCGGACGGGTGCGCGTACGGCTCCAGATAAAGTTAGAGAGCGAATCGCGCACGGCCTTGCGAATGGCATCGGAACCGCTGCTCGTAAAGCTGAACTTGCCCTTCTCGATCGTCTTCATGATGGACGCGGAGGCATCCTCGGAGAACTGGTCGTCGATGGCAAACGAGACGCCGCGGCCCGAGAACTCGATGGCCTCAATCTTCTTGTGCTTGAGCGAGACGATGGCAACGGCCGTGACCATACCGTCGTTGGCGAGCTTCTGACGATCGCGCAGGACGATGGGGTCGGTATCGCCGATACGCAGGCCGTCGACGTAGACGACGCCGGACTCGACGGGCGTACCGCGCTTGACGATACCGCCGCGCATCTCGAGCGTGTCGCCGTTATCGAGGATAAAGATATGATCGTCCTTGATGCCCATCTTGCGGGCCAGCTGGGCATGGGCGCGCAGATGCACGGCCTCACCGTGAACCGGCATAAAGTACGTGGGCTTGGCCATGGCCATCAGGAGCTTGAGTTCCTCCTGGCTACCGTGACCGGAGACGTGGACGAGAGCGCGGTTCTTATCCCACACGTCGCAGCCGAGCTTGGCCAGGCTGTTGACGACCTGCTGGACGGCCTTCTCGTTACCAGGAACGGGAGTTGCCGAGAGGATGACGGTATCGCCCTCGTGGATAGAGAGCGTCTTGTGCTCGCCGTTGGCCATGCGAGACAGGGCCGACAGCGGCTCGCCCTGCGAACCGGTGCACATGACAACGATCTTGTCGTCAGGCAGGTTATCAATGTCGAAGGCATCGATAATATCGGCATCGTCGATGTTGAGGTAGCCCAGCTCGCGCGCCACGCGGGTGTTAGTGAGCATGGAGCGGCCGGTCACAACGACCTTACGGCCGCACTTGCGGGCAGCATCGCAGATCTGCTGCAAACGATGAATGTGGCTCGAGAACGACGCGACGAACACGCGACCCGGGGCGTTCTTGATGGCGTGCAGCAAGTTGGGACCGACCTCGGCCTCGGACTTGGTAAAGCCGGGAACCGTGGCGTTGGTGGAGTCGGACAGCAGCAGGTCGATGCCCTGCTTGGCAAAGCGGCTGATAGCGGCATAGTCAGGCGTGACACCATCGATGGGCGTCTGGTCGAGCTTAAAGTCGCCGGTGTGCATAACGGTGCCCTGGTTGGTACGAATGAACACGCCCAGAGCGCCGGGGATGGAGTGCGTCATAGAGAAGAAGTCGAGCGAGATGCCGCCGAGGTTGACATGGCTGCCGCCCTTGACCTCGCGGAACTTGGGTGCGCGGATGCGGAACTCGGAGAGCTTGCCCTCGATAAAGCCAAGCGTCAGCTTGCTCGAGAAGATGGGCACCTTATTGTTGAGGTCCTGCAGCAGATACGGAAGCGAACCGGTGTGGTCCTCGTGGCCGTGGGTGACGACGATACCGCGGAGCTTCTCCTCGTTCTCCAGGACATAGGTGTAGTCAGGAAGCACCAGGTCGATACCGGGCTGGGAGTCATCCGGGAACATGAGACCAGCGTCGACGAGCACCATGTCGTCGCCGCACTCGAAGACCGTCATGTTCTTGCCGATGCCGTCAAGGCCGCCGAGCGGAATGATCTTCAAGGGAGATGATTTTTTAGCTGCCATAGGTTAGTGTGGTTTCCTTTCTTCGAAACGGGTCTGGAACAACCGACGGGGCGCTTCTGGCAAACCGACCGTCGGGAACGTACAAACATGCATCACAGAGTCGATGCAATAACCACAGTATGATACCCATTTGCACAACAACAGACCACCCATGCATCAAAGCCCCATCTGAACTGGTCCATCCCGCCGGTTTCCCGTGGGGCGGGCACTGATGAAGTTTCCTGCTCTACAGTCCTGCTCACGACGGAGGCCACATTAAGTGGCCTCCTGTTCGTGCGGAACTCGCGATAAACTTCATCAGTGCCCGCCCCACGGGAAAGCTACCAATAAGGGACCAAGTTTATTTTGGGCAGCTTTATCATGGAAAATACCGCTACGTCTATCTACTGATCTGAAATCTGAATACTGAATAGATTGTCTAACTGAATAACGAGCGTCACTAACCAGCCCTTTTGCTTGCGCCCGGGAGGGACGCATATGACGTTTATCGCGAGTTCCGCACGCAAAGGAAAGCACTTAATGTGCTTTCCGTCTTGCGCAGGACTGTAGAGCAGGAAACTTCATATGCGGCCCTCCCGGGCGCAAGCAAAAGGGCGACCCCTGTCCGGAGTCGCCCTTGTTGAGCTGCTTATGTGTAGCTTTTACTCGGCGTCGTGGTGACGACGGGGCTTGCGGCCTCCGTTGTCGCCGGGACGGCGAGGACGATCGCTGCGCTCGGAGCGCTCGCGACGCGGACGCTCACGGCGCTGGAAGTGCTCGCCGTCGCCTTCGGAGGCACCCTCGGCACGAGCAGGGGCCTCGGGCTTGTCCAGACGATCGAGCGAGATCTTGCCGCGATCGTCGACCTCGATGACGACGACCTTGACCTCGTCGCCCACGTTGAGGACGTCCTCGACCTTCTCCACGCGGCCCTTGGCGACGCGGGAGATATGCAGCAGGCCGTCCTTGCCGGGCAGCAGGTTGACGAAGGCGCCGAAGGGCTGGATGGAGACCACGCGACCGGTGTACTCCTCGCCCGGCTCGGGAACCTTGATGATGAGCTTGATGCGCTCGACAGCCTGATCGACGGACTCGCCGGTGCCGCCGACAAAGACGGTGCCGTCCTCCTGGATGTCGACCGAAGCACCGGTCTCGTCCTGAATGCCGCGGATGACCTTACCGCCGGAACCGATGACGTCGCGGATCTTGTCAGTCGGAACCTGGATGGAGACGATACGCGGAGCGGTGCTGCGCGTGGTGCGGCGCGGCTCGGGGATCACATCGAGCATCTTCTGCAGAATGAAGGCGCGACCCTCCTTGGCCTGCTGCAGAGCGCGGGCCAGGATGTCGAAGGTGAGGCCGGTGGCCTTGTTGTCCATCTGCAGGGCGGTGATGCCCTCGGTGGTGCCGGTGACCTTAAAGTCCATGTCGCCCAGGAAGTCCTCGAGACCCTGGATGTCGGACAGGACCACGGTCTTGCCCTCCTCCTGGATCAGGCCCATGGCGATACCGGAGACCGGGCGCTTAATGGGCACGCCGCCGTCCATAAGGGCGAGCGTGGAGCCGCAGGTCGAAGCCATCGAAGAGGAGCCGTTGGACTCCATGACCTCGGAGACGACGCGGATGGCGTAGGGGAACTCGTTCTCGTCGGGAAGCACCGGAAGCAGAGCGCGCTCGGCCAGATTGCCATGGCCGATCTCGCGGCGCTTGGGGCTACCCATGCGGCCGGTCTCGCCGGTGCAGAAAGGCGGGAAGTTGTAGTGGTGCATGTAGCGCTTGCCCTCGGTGGGCTCGATGGTATCCAGACGCTGGCCCTCGTTGAGCATACCGAGCGACAGGACGGAAAGCACCTGGGTCTGGCCACGCTGGAACAGACCAGAGCCGTGAACGAGCGGCAGGTAGTTGTCCTTCACCATGATGGGACGGATCTCGTCGGCGGCACGGCCGTCGACGCGCTCGCCGGTCTCGACGACCATGGTGCGCATGGCCTTCTTCTCGAGCTTCTTGAGCGCCACGGGGATCTCGCGCTCCCAAGCGGCCTGCTCCTCCTCGGTGAACTCGGCGCGGATGGACTCCTTCAGAGCCTCGACCTTACCGATACGGGAGAGCTTGTCGGCGTCGCGAAGGGCGGCAGCCATCTCGTCGTAGTGGGCGAAGATGCGCTCCTGGACCTCCTCGACGGGCTGGTCGAGCGGGTACTCCTTCTTGACGATGGGGCCGTTAACCTGCTCCCACTCGGCGACGAACTCGTCCTGAGCCTGGCAGAAAGCAGCAAGGGCCTCCTGGCCAAACTTCATAGCGGCGAGCATGTCGTCCTCGGAGATCTCCTCGGCGCCGGCCTCGACCATCGAGATGAAGTCGGCGGATCCGCCCAGCTCCAGGTCCAAATCGGAGTTCTCGCGCTCCTCGTAGGTGGGGTTGACGATAAACTCGCCGGTCTCCACGTTACGGCCGATGCGCACGCAGGCAAGCGGGCCCTCGAAGGGCACGCCGCCGAGCGTCATGGCCAGGGAGGCACCCATGACGTTGATGACGTCGAAGGGGTTGACCTGGTCGGCGACGAGCGAGGTAGCGACAATGTGTACCTCGTTGCGGAAGCCGTCCGGGAAGCTCGGGCGAATCGGACGGTCGATCATGCGCGCGGTGAGCGTGGCCTTCTCGCTGGGACGGCCCTCACGCTTGAGGTAGCCACCCGGGATGCGGCCGGCAGCGTACATCTTCTCGTTGAAGTCGACGGTCAGCGGGAAGAAGTCATAGTTCTTGCGCTCCTTGGAGACGACCACGGTATCGAGCATCGTGGTGTCGCCCTGCTTGACCAGACAGGCGCCAGTGGCCTGCTTGGCAAGCTCGCCGGACTCAAAGGTGTAGGTCTTGCCGTACAGCTCAAAGGTCTTGGATACGAGTGTCATTGTTCTCCTTTACCCCACAGGCCCCTTGCCTGCGGGCTTCTCATGTGACGCGGGCCCCCTGCCCCCGCCACGCTTCAGAGCGTGATTGTTCACGCCCTTACACAAAAAGAGCGTCCCGCATGCAGGACGCTCTTAGCATGTACAAGTTCGCTACTGAATATTGTCGCGAATGCCCAGAGCCTTGATGAGCTCACGGTACTCGACGATGTCGTTCTTCTTGATGTAGGAGAGAAGACGACGACGACGACCGACGAGCATGAGCAGGCCACGACGGGTGTGGAAGTCCTTCTGGTGGGACTTCATGTGCTCGGTCAGCTCCTTGATGCGCTCGGACAGGATGGCGACCTGAACCTTGGGGTTGCCGGTGTCGACCGGGGTGTTACCGAACTGGGCAGTCAGCTCCGCCTTGCGCTCTTTGGAAACAGTCATTGTTTCACCTTTCGTTTTACGTCGCCCTCGGGCGACTCGATTCGCCTCGGACTGGGAAGCCGCCGGTGGAGCGAGCAACCAAGGTCGAGGTACCAACAGGTCGGTATGTTACCACAAGCAGCCCGCGCCTGCGCATCATCACCGACCCAACATGAATTCCATCGCACGGAGGCGCTGATCGGTGTGCGTCGCAGCCCAAACATGCGAAAGCCCCAACAAAAAGGCTGCGGTATGGGGGTCGACCCTCTCGGCCATGAGCGCATCGAAGGTCATGGACATGAGGGCGCGCAGCCACGCGACCTCACCGGTCGACACCAGCTCGGCACCCGGAACGCTCGAAGCGCACGACCCGCACATGAGACCGCCCGCCTGGGGCGAAAAATACGACAACATGGGGTCTCCGCACAGCACGCAGGCCGAAAAATCGGGTCGATAGCCAACGTGCGACAGCAGTTTAAAGACATATGCCGCCACAAGTAGATCCATGTGTGCCGTGTCGAGCCCACTGCCCACCAGGGCAAGCGCTCGCTGCGTTATAGCAAAGGTGAACGGGTCCTCGGCGTCCTCGAACGAGCACACGCGCGCGACCTCGGCGATCGCGCTTGCCGCGCATGTCGTCTCGTAATCGGGCGCAACGCCGAGCGGAGCCTCCATAAGCTCGGCCTGGGAAACCACGTCGAGCGACCGTCCATGCGCAAGCAGCATATCGACGGTACAGAACAGCTCGCAGCGCGCCGCCAACCGCCCGCCGGGCTTACGCGCACCCTTTGCCACGGCACGAACCTGCCGACCCCGCTCGTCAAGCATCGTCAGGATCAGGTCGGTCTCTTTGAGCTTCGTCTTGTCGAGGACGAGCACCTTGGTGCGATATGTCCGGGAGCCTGCCATGCGTGCCGCGCGCCCTTAGTCCTCGGCGTTGTAGCCAAAGCGGCGAATCTGGGCCTCGTCGTCACGCCAGCCGGCCTTGACCTTCACGTCCAGCTCCAAAAAGACCTGCGTGCCAAAGATGCGCTCAAGATCGCGACGGGCGTCGATACCGATATGCTTGATCATCTCGCCGCCCTTACCGATGATGATGCCCTTTTGGCCCTCGCGCTCGACGTAAATGGTAGCGTGCACGCGCAGCACCTTCTTGGTCTGCTCGAGCGCATCGCAGATCACGCCCACGGAGTGCGGGATCTCGTCGCGGGTGCGGCGCAAGACCTTCTCGCGCACAAACTCGGAAACGAGCGTCTCGTCGGAAGCGTCGGTACCCATGTCCTCGGGGAACCAACGCGGACCTTCGGGCAAAAAGTGCGCAACGGTCTCGATAAAGGCATCGACGTTGAAGTTCTTGACCGACGACGTCACGATCTCGTCGTCATACTCCATGAGCTCGTGGGCGGCCTTGAGCTGTTCCACAACCTGTGCGGGGTCGGCCTCATCGGCCTTAGTGAGTACCAGAACCTTCTTGGAACGAGCGTTCTTGACGCGCTCGGCAACCCAAGCGTCTCCCCTGCCGATCGGCTTGGTGGCATCAATCAAAAACGCGATGACATCGACATCGTTCAGCTCGAACAACGCGCTCTTGTTGAGCTCGGATCCCAGACCGTCCTTGGGCTTATGAATGCCCGGGGTATCGACAAAGACCAGCTGGTAGCCGGGACGGTTGACGACGGCGCGCATGCGGCGGCGGGTCGTCTGGGCCACCGGCGAGGTGATGGCGACCTTTTTGCCATAGCAGGCGTTGAGCAGCGTGGACTTACCGGCGTTGGGACGACCGACCAGGGCCACGAAGCCGCTGCGGAAACCAGGCTCAACGTCGCCAAAGCCCGCGAGGCTGTCGTCCTCGTCGCACAGGGCGTCGAGCTCCTCATCGCTCATGCCCTCAAACGGGTCGAACTCCTCGGCCTCGTCAAACGAATCGGCACCTTCAGCCTCGTCCAGGACCTCGTCATCCAAAACTTCATCGGCAGACTGCATATTGTCGGACATGGGAATCCCTTTCTAAATAAAGCCGAGCGCGTGGGCAAATACCAGCAAGCCCACAATCGCGGCGGTGATGGAAAGAACGTATACAGAGGCGGCGGCGATGTCCTTCGCACGCTTGGCCAGCGGATGGAGCTCCTGGGTCGCTAGGTCGACGATAGCCTCCATAGCGGTGTTGCACAGCTCGCCGTGAATCACCAGGCCACAACAGATGATAATCGTGGCCCACTCGGCAATGTCGAGGCCCACGATACAGCCGGCAATGACGGTGCACACGCCCGCCACGAGCATGACCTTAATGTTGCGCTCGGTCTTGACGGCGGTGACGAAGCCCTCCATGGCGTAGGAAAACGACTTTAAGAAGGACGGATGGTCCTTGTTCGATCCGGGAATCATAGACGGCTCCTAGTCGTGGGCGTGGTTGGTGATGGGGCCGACGTGGACTAGCTTGGGGTCCTCGCCGCGCTCGAGCGCCAGATCGCGCAGGATGGCGTCCTCGCGGGCCTCCATGACCTCGGCCTCGTCGTCCTCGATATGGTCATAGCCCAGCAGGTGCAGCATGCCGTGTACGAGCATCAGACGACACTCGTCAGCGGGGCTATTGCCAAAACCGGGGGCCTGACGGGCAATAACCTGCGGGGCCAAGATGATATCGCCGAGCTCGAGCGTCTCGTCGGCGGGAATATCCTCGTCAAAGGCCGAGTCGCATTCAAACGAGAGCACATCGGTGGTGCGGTCGATACCGCGCCACTCGTGGTTGAGCTCGTGCATCTCGTCCTCGTCGACATACGAAAGGGAAATCTCGACTTCACGCTCAACGCCCTCGGCGGCAAGCACAACCTCGCAGATGTGCTCCACCTCATGCGCGTCGAGCAGCGTATCGAGCTCGGCATCGTTGCTGATCAATACACTCAACGGGACTCCTTTCGGTCACGTACGCGCTTCTCGCGCACATCATCATAAGTATCGTATGCCTCGACGATACGTCCCACCAAGGCATGGCGCACCACGTCGGCACGCTCGAGGTGCGAAAATGCGACATCATCGACACGGCCCAAAATCTTCTCGACATCCGCCAAGCCACCACGACGACCCACCAGGTCACGCTGGCTCAGGTCGCCGGTAATCACGAACTTGGAGTTGAAGCCCAGGCGCGTCAGGAACATCTTCATCTGCTCGGGCGTGGTATTTTGCGCCTCGTCGAGCACCACGAAGGCATCACTCAGCGTGCGGCCGCGCATGTAGGCAAGCGGGGCGATCTCGATCACGCCGCGCTCCATAAGCTCATCGGTGCGCTCGCGATCCATCATGTCAAAAAGGGCGTCGTAAAGCGGACGCATGTAGGGATCGATCTTTTCCTCGAGGGTGCCGGGCAAAAAGCCCAGATTCTCCCCCGCCTCGACAACCGGACGCGTCAAGATCAGACGGCCCACCTCGTGACGCTTGAGCGCGGCAAGGGCGAGCGCCATGGCCAGATAGGTCTTACCGGTGCCGGCAGGACCCAGGCCAAACGTGATGGTATGCGTGCGGATGGCATCCACATAGCGCTTTTGGCCGAGCGTCTTGGGGCGAATGACGCGGCCGCGATACGAAAGCAGCACGTCATCGCGAAGCGACGTAGCCTCGTGCTCACCGTCGCGCAAGACGGCCAGGCAGCGAGAGACATCGTCGGCAGACAGCGTGCGCCCGGCGGCCGCCTCGCGAAAAGCGTGCTCGAAAAAGCGCGCCACGAGTTCGACCTCGTCCGGGTCGCCGCTCACGGAGATGCTATCGCCACGGGCGACCACATGAGCGCGAACCAAGCTCTCGAGCGCACGAAGGACGCCGTCGCCGGCGCCCAAAACGCGCGAGGGATCAATCCCCTCGGGAACGGTAAGTCTAATCTTCGAGGCTTCCATGAACCTCCCTGCGTGCATGGACCAAGCCGGAATCATCGACTCCGATGATAGCAACATCGAGCAGGCACGGGGCTGTAAGTCCACAGGTATCGTCAAGACGGGCATGATGGAACGAGCCGAGCGTCAGGTTGTCACCATACTCGAGCACGGCACGCTCGACCGTGCCCACGCGACGACGAGCGTCGGCAATGGCGAGCTCCTGTGCGGCGGCCCGCATACGGCGGCTGCGCTCGGCCATAACCTCGGGCGGCACCTGGTCGGGCATCTCGGCAGCAAGGGTGCCGGGACGCTTGCTGTAGCGGAACACGTGCATACGCGAGAAACCCACACGGCGGCACAGCGCCAGCGACTCCTCGAACTCCTCGTCCGTCTCGCCAGGGAAGCCGACAATAACGTCGCAAGAAAGTGACGCCTGTGGCAGATTGGCGCGAATCATACGCACCGTGTCCTCAAAGGCCTCGGCACTATAGGGACGGCCCATGCGATGCAGGGTCGCCGTGCAGCCGGACTGCACGGGCAGGTGCAAAAACGGGGCGACACGCTGCGGGTAGCGCGCCATAACCTTAAGCAGGCGCTCGGAGATATCCATAGGCTCGACCGAGGAAATGCGCACATGCGGAATAGACGTGCGCTCCATGATGGCCTCGAGCAGCTCATCGATTTCGACGTGCTCGTCGGTCGCGCTCTTGCCATCGTAGGCACCCAAGTTCACACCGGTCAGCACCACCTCGGGCACGCCGGCCTCCTGGGCCTCGCGAACTTGCTCGAGCACGGACTCGACGGGCACGGAGCGCTCGGGGCCGCGTGCCTTCCACACAATGCAATAGGTGCAGCGATGGTTGCAGCCGTCCTGAATCTTCACGCCCAGGCGAGAGCGACCAAGCACATCGACCACCTCGCCATCGCTGCAGGCGGGAACGTTATCGGACTCAACGCCCAGCACCTCGCAGACACGTTCGGCGACATCGATCTTGGACGGCTCGGCGATCACGCGATCCGAAAGCTCCAGCAGCTCCTCAGGATGCAAATTGACCACGCATCCGGTCACGACCACATAGGGCTCGTTTGGATAGGCCAGCGCATGACGGACGGCCTTACGGGTCTTGGCCTCGGCCTCGCCCGTAACGGCACAGGTGTTAATGACGATCAGATCGGCATCCTGGGGCTCCACAATAGCAAAGCCCAGGCGCATAAGGTCGGCAGTGATACGGTCAGACTCAACCCGGTTGACACGGCAGCCGAGGTTGACGACGGAAATATGGGGTGCGAGCACGCGGGCTCCTTAATCGAGGATATCATCGAGGGCACTCTTAATACGGTCGGTCACCGACTTCTTACCAGAAGCGACGTCATCGCCCATCTCATCGGCAAAAGCACGGAGCAGTTCGCGTTGCTTATTGGAAAGATTGGTGGGAACGACCACGCGCAGTTGCACGATCAGGCGGCCACGCGAACCGCCACCGCCAATGCGCGGCATGCCGTAATTATTGACGCTCACGGTGTCGCCGTACTGGGCGCCGGCGGGAACCGTCACCTTAACGACCTCGTCGGGCATAATGCCCTCGACCTCGATCTCGCAGCCGAGCGCAGCCTGCGCAATCGAGATATCGCTCACCAGGTACAGGTCGTCACCGTTGCGCTTAAAGCGCTCATGGTCGGCAACGCGCACGTTGACAATCAGGTCGCCCGAAGGCTCGCCGCGAAGGCCGGCCTCGCCAAAGCCGCTCACACGCAGCTGGCGACCGGTCGAAACGCCGGCGGGAATATCGATGTCGATCTTTTCGTGCGAAGGCGTGCGGCCCTGGCCGTCACAGGTCTCGCAGGGATGATCGATGACCGTGCCCTCGCCGTGGCAGTCGGGGCAAGGCGAAGAGGACTGGACCTGGCCCAAAAAAGAGCGCTGGACCGTGGTGACATAGCCCGTGCCGTGGCAGCGGCTGCACTGTTTTTCGGTCGCACCGTCAGCCTTGCCCGTACCGTTGCAATCCTCGCAGGGAGCAAGGCGGTCATAGCTGATCGTCTTTTTGCAGCCGAGCGCCGCCTCCTCAAGGGTCACCGAAAGCGAGATGGCCATGTCACGTCCGCGACGACGCTCACGACGGCTGCGGGCGCCACCGCCGGCACCGCCGCCAAAGAACGACGAGAACAAGTCGTCCATGCCCATGCCACCAAAGATATCGTTGATATCGACGTAGCCCGAACCACCAGGGCCGTCGGCGGTGCCGTAACGGTCGTAGTTAGCACGCTTCTGCTCGTCGGAAAGAACGGAATAGGCCTCGTTGAGTTCCTTGAACTTGGCCTCGGCCTCGGGGTCGTCCGAAACATCCGGGTGTACGGTACGGGCCTTCTTTAGAAACGCGCGCTTAATCGTCCGCGCGTCGGCATCCTTGTCGACGCCAAGTACCTCGTAGTAATCCCTATTTTCCGACACGACCGAATCCTTCCGACTTTCATTATTGTCACAGTGCGTCCTATACCCAAGCTGGGCCGACCGCAAACAGAGGGTTTGATGTTATTGCATTTGATACGGCGAAAGCATGGCCCGTTGCGAGCAGCTCGCGAACCAAACCGACACGAGCGCGAACATGAAGCCGTTGGCAAAACCGTTGGCAAACTGCATCGCGCCGCGCTTCCACCACAGCAGACTGCGATGAAGCACACCGTCCGAAAGCACCATGAACAGGCCCATGGTAAACGGAATAAAGCACATCACGGCAAAGGCCGAGAACACACCCGAAATGGCCGACAGCACCAAAAACGGCGCCACGATGCCCATCAGGTAAAAACCGGTACGAGCTTTGCCTTCCAAGCGCTCGGCTTCAACATGGGCGCGGCCGACCAGGTCGCCGCCCGCGGCACCGTTGGTGCCAGCATGCCCCCTGCCGCTAATGCGGACCTCGTCGCCATCGTGCGTGCCGGCAGGAAACTCAATTGTCTGCTCGGAGGTCACACGGGTCCGCCCGCTGCCGCCGCAATCGGGGCAGGGGTCGGCCACGACCTTAC
Source organism: uncultured Collinsella sp. (assembly GCA_902492235.1). Taxonomy (GTDB): domain Bacteria; phylum Actinomycetota; class Coriobacteriia; order Coriobacteriales; family Coriobacteriaceae; genus Collinsella. The sequence goes on from CABUKS010000006.1 coordinate 60,708, forward strand.
CGGAACCGCCGCACTCGGGGCAGACTGACTGAAACGTGCCCGCACCAAACAGGAAGGACAGGTCGACGTCGATGTGGCCGCGGCCGCCGCAGCTCGGGCAGGTATGGGCATGCTCAGAGGAGACAGAACCCGAGCCGCCGCAATGTCCGCATGTATCGAAACGCGTGTAGCGGACGGTCTTGCGGGCACCGCCCTTGGCCTCCTTGGCGTCAAGTTTGATATCGACGACCACATTGGCGCCGTTCTCGGGATTGTAGGCAGCCTGGCCGCGACGCTGCTGGCCCCAGGCGCCACCAAAGGGAAAGCCGCCCTCAAAGGGATTGCCATAGCCTGTGTTGCCGGCGTAGCCGCCACCATAGGGCGAAGCCGTAGGAGCACCGGCAAAGGGATTGCCCGAGCGCATGGCGTCGTAGCGCGCACGTTTTTGCTCATCCGAAAGCACGGCGTAGGCCTCGGAAACCTCTTTAAACTTTTCCTCGGCATCCGGCTCTTTGTTGACGTCCGGATGGAGCTTGCGGGCCTTTTGCTGAAAGGCCTTTTGAATATCACGCGAGGTGGCGTCCTTGGAGACACCCAGAATCTCGTAATAATCTTTTTCGTTCATCGTCGCCATGCGCGGCAACCTCCTGCTCACAGCAGCGTATATATTCCGGTAATTCTACCCGAGCGGCCTAAGCTAGATCCCAAAACAGCTCGAACAGAACATTTCCATCGAGCCAGCCCAAGTGTGTCGGCGCCAGACGAGCTCGAACATAGCGCGCGACGACATCTGCCGAAGTGAAAGGTCCCTCATGGACCCCGAGCGTCTCGGGCACCCAAGTGGCAAGACCCAATTCGAGCGCGCGATCGCAGGCAGCTGCCAGCTCATCGGCCGGGATGACACGAGCCGCGCGAACCAAAAGGTCGGACGCGACACCGCGCGTCATGCGACAAGCAAGCATCAGGTCTTCGGCCGCAGCCTCGCGCTGCGACAGATATTCGGCCTCGAACGCCGTCGCGACATCGTCACGTTGCACCAGACGCACGCGGTACGAATCGCCTCGAGAAGACACGCCGGGGAACAAACCTACAAGACGGTCGAAATCCTCGGCGTCGAGCATGCCCGCGGCGGAACGACCCAGGCCCAGGTAGCCCCGTCCGGTCCAGTAGGCAATGTTATGGGCGCACTCATGGCCGTCGAGCGCATAGCTTGCCACCTCATAGGGATGATAGCCGGCCGCACCCAGACGCTCACGCGCCACATCCATGCACGAAGCTTGAAAATCCTCGTCGGGCTCGAGCGACTCATCGCGGCACGCCATGCGATAAAGGGGCGTCCCCTCCTCAAGCGTGAGCGGGTAGACCGACACATGATGCGGAGCCGCCGCCAGCACGCCATCGAGCGTGCGCTTCCAACTCACTGCGGTCTGCCCGGGAAGTCCGCACATAAGGTCGCACGACACGTCAAGCCCAGCGTTCTTGACCGTCGCGATGGCAGCGAGCGCCCGATCGGCATCGTGAATACGGCCGATGGCAGTAAGTTCGGTGTTATCGAGCGTTTGCACGCCCAGAGAGACGCGTGTGACACCAACCTTGACAAGTGCAGTGGCAAGCTCGGCGGTCAGCGACTCGGGATTGGCCTCGCAGGTAAACTCAACGGGGGCGCACCACGCACGAATACGCCGCGCCAGCTCCACCAGGCGCTCCCCCGCCAGCGACGGCGTACCGCCGCCAACATAGACGGTGCGGATCTGGTCGAGGGCCCCAGCCTTGCTAAAAGCATCGAGGCGCGCGAACAACTGCTCAAAATAGACATCGAGCGCAGCGCTCAGGTCGCACGGAGCAAAACTGCGCGAGTCAAAGTCGCAGTACCGGCACTTTTGGGCGCAAAACGGCACGTGCGCATACAGCGCGGTAACGGCCACCCTTAAGCCTCCAGCGGATGAGGGGGCACCGATTCGCCGGCGGAAAGGGCAGCCTCGCAGGCCACCACATCGTGCTCGATCTCATCGACCAGCGCCATGAACTCCTCATACGTGGAGCAGCGCACCACATGGGCACGCCAAGCGGCGGCATGGGGCATGCCTTTTAAGTACCAGCTTGCGTACGTGCGGGCACGCGACATGAGCGGCAGGAGCTCATGCGTCAGCGTCAGGTGCTCGCGCAGGGCGTTCAGGCGCTCGACCGAGCTGCGCGCCGGTACCGGCGTGCCATCGAGTGCAAGGGCGCGAGCATCGCCGAACACCCACGGATTGCCGTAGATACCGCGCGCGATAAACACCGCGCTGGCACTCGAGCCTTGCAGATGCTCAACAGCGTCCTCGGCCGAGAACACATCGCCCGAACCGATAACGGGAATCTCGACGGCGTCGGCCACCTCATCGACGACCGACCAATCGGCCTGCCCTGTGTAGAGCTGCGTGGCGCAGCGGCCATGCACCGCCACCGCGGCGGCACCGGCGCCTTCGAGCATCTGGGCAAACGTCGCGGCATTACGGTCCTCGGCATAAAAGCCCTTGCGGATCTTTACAGTCACGGGCACATGCGCCGCGCCCACCGCCGCCTCGACGATCTTCTCGGCCAAATCGGGCGTGCGCATAAGGGCAGAGCCCTCGCCCTTGGTGACAACCTTGCGGGCAGGACAGGCCATGTTGATATCGATGAGCGACAGGCGATCGCCCACACGCTCCTCGACAGCGGCGACGGCACTCGCAAACTGCTCGGGCTTGGAGCCAAAGAGCTGCACGCAGATCTGCTGCTCCTCGTCGGCCGGCAGCACCAGGCGCCACGTTTTGTTGCTGGCATAGGCAAGGCCCGCCACGCTCACCATCTCGCTGTAGGCAAGGTTGGCACCGCGGCGGCGGCACATGATGCGATAAGCGGGGTCGGTTACGCCCGCCATGGGAGCCATAAGGAACGGCTGCTCGGCATAGGCACCCAGCAGCCGCTTACTGTATTCAGAAAGCGCCATGGACCTACTCGTCCACCTTGAGGATCGCCATAAAGGCCTCCTGCGGGACCTCGACTGAGCCGATGGCCTTCATGCGCTTCTTGCCCTCTTTCTGCTTCTCGAGCAGCTTGCGCTTACGCGAGATATCGCCGCCGTAGCACTTTGCAAGCACGTCCTTGCGACGCGCTTTGACGGTAGAACGGGCGATGATCTTGTTGCCGATAGCACCCTGGATGGGAACCTCGAACAGCTGACGCGGGATGATCTCCTTGAGCTTGTCGCATAGGCCGCGGGCAAGACCGTAGGCCTTGTCCTTGTGAACGATAAACGACAGCGCGTCCACCTCGTCGCCCGAAAGCAAGATATCGAGCTTAACGAGCTCGGAGGGACGGTACTCGTTGAACTCGTAGTCCAACGAAGCGTAACCCTTGGTGCGGCTCTTGAGCTGGTCAAAGAAGTCCAAGATGAGTTCGGCGAGCGGCATATCAAAGCGCATCTCGACCGATTTGCTCGTGAGATGGATCATGTCGGTCGTCACGCCGCGGTGCTCGATGGCGAGCTGCATGACGGCACCCGTATACTCGGGCGGACAGATGATCTTAGCCTTGAGGTACGGCTCCTCAATGCGCTCGATACGTGTGGCCTCGGGCAGGTCCTGCGGGCTGCGGACATCGATCATCTCGCCATCGGTCTTGTACACGTGATAGTCGACCGAAGGACTCGTGGCAATGAGGTCCAGGTTGAACTCACGTTCGAGACGCTCCTTAACGACCTCCATGTGCAGCAGGCCCAAGAAGCCCACGCGGAAGCCAAAGCCGAGCGCCACCGAGGTCTCGGGCTCCCACACCAACGACGGGTCGTTGACGTGCAGCTTATCAAGCGCGTCACGCAGGTTCTCGTAGTCCTTGTTATCGATCGGGAACAGGCCCGTATAGACCATGGGCTTGGCCTCGCGGTAACCGGGAAGCGGCTCGGGGCAGGGATTCGACGCCCACGTGAGGGTATCGCCCACGCGAACGGCCTCGGGATCCTTCAGGCCCGTGACCACGTATCCGACCTCGCCGACCGTCAGCGCGTCGACCGGCGTCTCGGCGGGACGCTTGACGCCCACGCCATCGACCAAAAAGTCGCCCTTTGCCTGCATCATGCGCAAGGTATCGCCCTTTTTGATGGAGCCGTCAAAGATGCGCACCGTGGCGACGACGCCACGATACTCGTCGAAGTATGAATCCAGAATGAGTGCCTTGAGCGGCGCGTTCGCATCGCCCTTGGGCGGAGAGATCAAAAAGACAATGGACTCCAGCAGATCGTGGATGCCCTCGCCGGTCTTGCCCGAGACACACACGGCATCATCGGCAGGGATCGCCAGGTCATCCTCGATCTCGGTCTTAACCTCGTCGGGATGAGCCGAGGGCAGGTCAATCTTGTTGATGGCCGGCACAATGTCCAGATTGGCGTTCATGGCGAGCGTCGCGTTAGAGACGGTCTGCGCCTCAACGCCCTGCGTGGCGTCGACAACGAGCACCGCGCCCTCACAGGCTGCCAGCGAGCGCGAGACCTCATAGGTAAAGTCCACGTGGCCCGGCGTATCGATCAGATTGAACTGATACGTCTCGCCATCGTCGGCGTCATAGGACACGCGAACGGCATTGGACTTGATCGTGATGCCGCGCTCGCGCTCGATATCCATGGTGTCGAGCAGCTGCGACTCCATGTCGCGTTCGTCGACTGTATGGGTGAGTTCGAGGATACGGTCACTGATCGTGGACTTGCCATGGTCGATGTGCGCAACGATTGAGAAGTTGCGGATGTGGGAAATGTCAATTGAAGTATTCATGCGGACTATCTTACCCGAGCGGTACAAAAAATGGAGCCTGTTCCATAAAACAGGCTCCATTTATGCGCGTAATCTGTTTGGTGTGAAATTTACAACTTAGGCGTTGATGCTGTTCACGAGCTTGGCAAGACCGGACTTGCGGTTGGAAGCCTGGTTCTTGTGGATAACATGCTTGGCAGCAGCCATATCGAGACGCTTGGTGACGGTCTTGAGGGCAGCCTGGGCCTTCTCGGCGTCGCCCTCGGCGACGGCGGACTGGACGTGCTTGGTCAGCGTCTTGAGCTCGGACTTGACAGCCTTGTTACGCATGCGAGCTGCCTCATTGGTGCGGATACGCTTCTTCTGAGACTTGATGTTTGCCACTTCTGGAGTTCCTTTCGAGTTCCTTGCAAAAAATGTATGACACCTCTGAGACACGGTGAGGTCATGCAAGCGCCTACTATAGCACGCTCCCCCTCAAAGGGATAGAACGAATTTGTCAAATAGGCAGGTATCATCACGATTTTCTCAAGATGTTCGTAATCCAGAGCAAAAGCGCGGTCTGAGAATCGGCCGAACCCTTGAGCGCGAGCTCCACATCGACCGCCCCCTCGAGCGCTGCGACGAGCTCTGCCATCGAAAAGCGACGTGCCCAGGTCAGGTGATTCTTGACCTGCCAGGACTGGAGCTTGAGCGTTGCGGCCAGCTCACGACCCTGTCCGCGCGCGTCGAGCGCTTTGGCAACGATAAGCTCGCGAATGCGGCCGCACAGCAATGTGTACGTCCACACGTAGCTCTTAGCGGGAAGTAGATTGAAGAGCTCGAGCGAGCGGCGCATGTCACGGGCCGAGACCGCATTGAGAAAGTCCCAGGGTTGAACCTCGGCCGTACGTACAATCCAGCGCTCAACGTCGGCAAGCTCAATTTGCGGTGCCTCGACCATCTGGGCAAGCTTAGCCAAGTCGTTATCGAGCATGCGAGTGTTTTCACCCGAACGCGAGACGAGTTCCTCGGCGGCCGCCGTCGAGATCGACTTGCCGTGCTGCGTCGCCATCTGCTGCACGCGGCGCGGAAGCTCCCAGCGCTTGGTGCCGGAGCAATCGATCACGGCCTTCTTGTCGATCTTGGCGATCGCCTTATACAGGCGCGTGTTCTTGGCAAGCGAGTCGGCGATGATAAGGCAAACCGTCGTGGGGCTGGGACTCGCCAGATAGTCGACAAGCGGCTCGGAGATCGCTTTGGCGAGTTTTGAGCAGCCGTCAAGGATTACCAGGCGAAACTCGCTGCCCATGGGAAAGGTGTTGAGCGATCCGATAATCGACTCGATATCGGGGTCTTTGGTCATATCGCGCTCGTCGAGGTTGAATTCGACCATGCCCGTCTTTTCCAGACGCGCCTTCATACGTGAGACAGCATGGTCGCGTTTGACTCCGTCGGTACCGACGATCAGATATGCCGGCAACAGACCGGTTTCGGACATCGCGCTCCCCTCCCGCAGACCTTCGTATTCGTTCCGTGCCATTCTAGCCCAGGGGCCCACCACACGCCAACGACGTCCTCACGGTCGCTGGCATCGCATCGCAAAGCCATTCGCAGTCGGCATGACGGTAATGTCGCCGTGTTCGATAGTGCACGCGAACACGCCGCCCGCATCCTTAACGGCATCGATGCAGGCATCGGACGGATGGCCGTATCGATTCCCCTCGCCCGCGCTCGCGAGGGAAAGCTCGGGCTTCAAGACGTCCAGCAACTCACCATCGACTGAAACCTTAGAGCCGTGATGCCCAAGTTTAAGGACATCGATATCCCCCACCTCCTGCACGAATTCCCGTTCTTGGTCGAGCTCGGCATCGCCGGTGAGGAGCATACGCAGGCCCTTGCCTTCCTGAACATAAGAGAGCAGCAGGACAAGCGAGTCATCATTTCCCTCGCCATCCACGGACTCGAATGGCCACATCACGCGGGCGCAAAATGAGCCGATGTCGACCGTATCCCCAAGGCGCACCTGCCGATACTCAACGCCAGGTCGGTTCAATACCTCGGCAGGAGCATCCTCCAGCGCATCCGCCGCCACGGCAATCGTTCCGACCGAAAACCGTCCGAGCACGGCAGGCAGACCACCCCAGTGGTCCTCATCCCAATGCGTCACAAAGACGGCATCGATATGGTGCACGTTATTGCGAACCAACGCCGCTACCACGCGCTCGTCGAGCCCGCAGTCGACGAGTGCTACCGCGCCGCCCTGGCGGATAAGAATCGCATCCGCCTGGCCCACATCGAGCACCGTCACCGAAGGCGGAGCGAATCGATCCCAGTAGACGTACGGAATCGCAGCCAAGAGCACCAGGCATGCAAGCCCCACCGCCATAGGACGTGCACGGGGACGCGGCCACCAGACCAGCAGAACCGCCAGCAAACACGGCACTAGGTAAATCCACACGCTATCGGGCGACACACTCACGGATGCACCCGGCACGGCGGCAAACAGCTGCTCGAAGAACAGCGCGCAGCGGGCGGCAATCATGGGCACAATGAGCGCCCAAGTCCGCAAAGGTGCCACGAGCGAAAAGGGAACCATCACGATCGACACAGCAAGCAGTACGCTCACCACCGGGCCGATGACCGCATTTGCCAGCGGAGCAATGAGCGAGAACGTACCGAAGGCAGGAATGGTAATGGGAAGTGTCGCCAGTTGCGAGCACAACGTGACGGAAAGCATGCCGGCAACGCCCGATGGCACACCCAGCTCACCCAAAGCGTAGGTCGCATAGGGGCAAAAGTACAGAATGGCTAAAACGCTGGCGCATGAAAGCTGAAAGCCCATCTCGAACAGCACCGTCGGCCGCAGTAGCACAAAGATGGACATGGTTACGAAGAGTGCCGATGCACCGTGCCGGCGACGCCCCGCGCCGTTTACGACAAGCGTCGCGAACACCATGCAGCACGCGCGCACGGCCGAGGGAGACGCGCCCGTAAAGGCAGCGTAGCCCACAAGCGTTACCGCCAATATCGCCCGCTGAAGACCACGTGAGCACCGAGTCTTTTGCAATACACCCTCGATTACAAACCCCACGATAGCCAAATGGCTGCCCGAGACGGCGATAAGATGCGCCGTTCCCGTTACCGAAAACCAGTCGCCCGCCGGCTGGGCGCGTAGCTCGGCCGAACGACCGCAGACGACACCGGCTATGAGCGCACGCGCCGGGTCGGTCGCAGGCGCGATGGACGCTAGCAGCCCATTTCGCAGCCGAAGCAGCGGCCCCGGAGAGCACTCGTCGACCGACACAATCCGAACGGCTTGAACCTTGCGCACCTCGCCTCGGAGCACGCGCGATCGTCCATATGGATCGTTCTCAAAACGTGAAACGCGACCGATAACACGCACGTGCGCCCCGACCTTGAGCTCGCGGTCAAACGATAGACGAACCGTTGCCAAGTTCTTACCGTCCGCGCGTGCCTCGCAGGTATAGGAATACACGTCGTCGTTTATGGATGGATCGCCCTGCACGACAAACTCGAGGCCGCTTGCCGCTCGAGCGTCGAGCGCCTTCGAGGCGTTGAGCGCGCCCGCAGCCCACCACGCCGAGACGACCGCTCCCGCCACGAGACCGACGGACGCGGCATACAGCCACCGCTTCCAAGGAGCAAGCGGTGCACAAAATTGAGCCAGCACAACGAATACCGCCGCCGCAACGGGAATGGCCCATAGCAGCCCGACCGCCGGCGCCTGCTCCCTCAGCAGCACATCAGCGGCCACGTTGAGCACCAAGGCGCAGCTCATGCACACGCCGGCACACAGGGCCATCGTCCACGGCATCAGGGGCCGCGGAGGCATCACATGCTCGCGCTCGGTCGCACTCATACGCAGATGCAATCTTTGATTTTGGCAAGCTTCTTCTCGCCGATTCCCGACACACGCATCAGATCGTCAACCGAGGCAAAAGCACCGTTCTTTGTCCGTTCATCGATAATCGACTGGGCCATGGAGGGACCGATGCCCGAGAGCGTCTGCAGCTCTACCGCGCTTGCCGTATTGATGTTTACTAGGCCTGTTGCGCCACTCACGCCCGATGATGTGGAAGCCCCACCATCAACACCGGCTTCCGCAATGGACGCCTGCTGCTCCCCTACCGTTGGAACATGGATTTTTTGTCCATCAGTGACCTTAGATGCCCGATTAAGCCCCGTAACGTCAGCCTCGGGCGCCAGCCCGCCGGCGGCATCGATCGCCTGGGATACCCGTGCCCCGTCTTTGAGCCTGTATACACCGGGCGACACAACGGCGCCATCGACATCGACATAGACCTCTGCCGCGGCAGAAGCCTTAGTCGAAGAGCCTTCGGATGTCTTTCCGCTCGAAGCATCGCCGGATCCCGGCTCCACTAACGAGCCCGTACCATCAGTGCGCTCAAACGACACACCGCCGGCACCGCCGCCAAGGTTCGCCATCGCCAAGCCGCTCGCCATCGCAATGACGCCCAGCATCGCCACCACCACAGCCTTATGACCGAGCAGCTTGCCTGCCCAGCGGTCCATCTTTTTGACCCGTTCGTGTTGTTCGCGCTGCGCCATAGCAAAACCTCCCAACAACATCGTGTCAGGAAAAGAGCCCTGCAACAGCCATGCTTCAAAACCGGTTTTCGCGGTCAAACCAAAAGCTGACCAAAACCTTGCACAAATCTGTCCATTTATTCAGGCACACGTCAGCAAATGAACACTTAGCCGCAAAATGCCCAGATAGCAAAAGACCGACGATGCAAGCGCATCGTCGGTCTATGCACAAATTTACTCGTGATCTTGGTAAATCACACGCGGAGCAAGCTCCGAATGTTTGCGTTTTAAGGTCTTAGGGGCCTTATACGTGTTGCTTTCGAAGTCGATGTACTCGGTCTGCTTGAGTAGGCGCTCGATCATCTCCTCGTGATCGAACAGCTCCCAGGCCTCATGCACGGCATCGAGTTTAGCGTGCGTCTCGGGACGACGCGGCATAAACAGCGTGCAGCAGTCGGGAGCGGCCTCAGTCGAGATATCGAACGTACCGATCTCCTCGGCGCGCGCAATGATCTCCTGCTTGTCGGACCCGATGAGCGGACGGAACACGGGAATCTTCACGGCCTCGTTGACGGCCATGATATTCTCGAGCGTCTGGGAGGCAACCTGACCGAGCGACTCGCCGGTCACGATGGCCTTGGCGCCCTCGATATGCGCGATACGCTCGGCAACCGAATACATGATGCGGCGATACATGATCACGCGCAGGTTGCTGGGACAGGTGACCGAAATCTCACGCTGGCAGTCGCCAAACGGCACCACGTACAGGCGGCCGATCTGGACACCCGGCTCAAGCGCACGAATGATGTCCTGCACCAAATACTCGCTCGTGTCGGGCGTCTGCGGACGACCTGAGAAATGTACCGGCACGCACACCGCGCCGCGACGCGCGAGCATCCAGGTTGCCACCGGAGAATCAATACCCGACGACAGCAGCGTCACGACCTTGCCGGCAGAACCCACCGGCAGACCGCCCACGCCGCGCTCGGAGCGCGCGTACACATAAACGCTACCCTGGACCACCAGTACGTGCACCATCGCATCGGGGTCGTGCATTTGAACCTTTTTATCGGGGAAGGCCTCACACAGCACCTCGCCCACCTGACGATTGATGTCAATCGAGGTGAGCTCATAGTCGGTATTGGAGCGCTTGGCGTGCACCTTAAACGAATCGAAGGAACCAAACTCGCGCAGCGCCTTCACGGCGGCGGCACAGTACTCCTGAGGGTCGCGATTGGTGTGATACGCCAAAGAAACGCGAGCAACGCCGGGAACGGTGCGAATGACACGCGCCGCCTCGTCGGCCTGATGCTCGTTAAAGGTCACGAGGATATAACCGGAAATTCGAGACACGGCATTCACGGAAAAGGCGGCCAAGGCCGCCTTGATGTTATCCATGAGGATATGCTCAAAATGTGCGCGGTTCTTACCCTTCAGTCCAACCTCGTGATAGTGGACCAGGCAGACGCGAGCCGCCATTTAGGCTTCAGCAACCTTGTGGCCGAGTGCCTTCTCGTAACGGGCCTCGTCGTAAGAGATGTCGCCGTCGACAATCTCGTCCATAGCCATCGAAATGGTATCGGCACCGGAAAGCCCGATGGTGATGTCATCGACATCCTGGACGGCAAGCACGCGGTTGTGCTGGCCACGCAGCATGCTGTTAATGTCGCAGGCGCGCTTGGAGGCAAGCGAAGCGAGCAGGAAGCGGTTGTGATCGGTCTTCTCCAGAAGATCGTCAATGCAAGGCTTTACAACGGACACGGACCTCAGATCCTTTCATGCATATCGAGAACGCGAACGAGCTCATCGGTCGCGCGGTCGAGATCGTCATTAACCACGACGTCGTCGTAGCGGTCGGCAAGAGCAAGCTCATCGGCGGCGTTTGCCATACGCAGCTCAATCGTCTCGGGCGTCTCGGTACCGCGACCGACTAGACGCTCGCGGAGCACCTCAAGCGAAGGCGGCTTGATAAAGATCAGCACGGCCTCGGGGAAACGCTCCTTCACCTGCAGGGCGCCCTGGACATCGATCTCCAAAATCAGAGATGCGCCAGAGGCGAGCTTGGATGTGACCTCGCTCACCAACGTGCCGTAGCAGTTACCGTGGACCTCGGCCCACTCAACAAAGTCACCGTTTGCCACGCGGCGGTCGAACTCCTCGCGCGTCAGAAAAAAGTAGTTGACGCCGTCGACCTCACCTTTGCGTGGTGCTCGCGTGGTAGCCGAAACCGTCAGGCCCAGGTTCGAGCGGCGCTCGCGCACACGAGTGACGAGCGTACCCTTCCCTGCGCCTGACGGTCCAGAAATCACAAAGAGCTTGGAATCCTGAGCGCTCACTTATTTGGTCAGCTGCTCGAGAAGCTGCTCGCGCTGACGGACGCCGAGGCCCTGGACGCGACGGGTAGCGGAGATACCGAGCTCCTCCATGATCTTGGCGGCCTTGGCCTTGCCATAACCAGGAAGAGACTCGATGAGGGTGGAAACCTTCATGCGGGAAGCGATGGGGTCATCGGAGTTGAGCACGGACTCGAGGGACTTCTCGCCCTTCTTGATCTGCTCGCGAAGCTCAGCGCGGGCGTGACGTGCGGCAGCAGCCTTCTCAAGAGCCTGCTTACGCTGCTCATCGGTAAGCTGAGGGAGTGCCATTCGTACCTCCAAATAGTTGGGTTATATCTGATTCAATAATTGGTATTTTAGCACGTAGAACGTACAAAATGCCCAATCGCGGCTCCATAGGTTAGACGATACCCGCAAAAAGTGCAATATACTGCGCCCAAAGTTAAGCCCCTGACCTGCGATTCCACACAAAGGATGGGAAAGTTTACGCAGGCACAGGGGCTATTTTGTGCTAATGAAACCCAAAAGTGGTGACTTAGGGGAATCTTTTACGCGACGTTTTCGACCAGCTCAGCGACGATGGCGTCAAAGGCGGCAACCGGATCGTCGGCACCGGTGATGGGTCGGCCCACCACGATATGGCTCGCGCCGCGCTCGATAGCCTGGGAAGGCGTCGCCACACGGGACTGGTCACCAAGGGCGGCACCCACAGGACGCACGCCCGGAGTCACGATCAGCGCGTCGGGGCCGAGCAACTCGCGCATGTCATGGGCCTCCATCGGCGAGCACACGATGCCGTCGATGCCGTTGGCCTGGGCAAGCTTTGCCAGACGGGCGGCTTCCTCGGCCACAGGCGACTCAACGCCGATTTCGGCCAGCGAATCCTGGTTCATGCTCGTGAGCACGGTGATGGCAACGAGCTTGGCGCGATCCTCGCGCGCCTCCTCGGCACCCTCGCGGCAGGCAGCGAGCATGGCGCCCGAACCCAAGCCGTGAACCGAGAGCAGGTCGGCACCGGCAAGCGAGGCCGAACGGGCGGCACCGCGAACCTGATGCGGAATATCATGGAACTTAAGGTCAAGGAAGACCTTAAAGCCCAGGTCCTTAAAGGTCTTGACGATCTCTGGGCCCTCAGCGTAATAGAGCGTCATACCAACCTTAAGCCAGGCGGCATGGCCCGAAAGCTCGTGGGCGAGCTCGAGCGCACGCTCACGATCGCAGTCGAGGGCGACGATTACGCGGTCGCGGGCATCGGTCTCTAGCATTCGAAAGCACCTACCAGCTCGTTGATGTCCTTTACGCCCTGGGACTCGGCCCAGGCCTCGAGCTCATGCGCGATCTTGAGCGAAGCGCACGGATCGACGAAGTTGGCCATGCCGACCGACACGCAGGTGGCACCGGCCAGGATAAACTCGGCCGCATCCTCGCCGGTCATGACACCGCCGACACCGTTGATGGGGATATCGACGGCCTGGGCGACCTCCCAGACCATGCGCACGGCGATGTGGTGGCACAGCGGGCCCGAAAGGCCGCCCTTGGGCTTTGCCACGCGGGACTTGCGGGTATGGACGTCGATGGCCATGCCCTGGATGGAGTTGATGACTGAAAGGCCGTCGGCGCCGGCAGCCTCGAGGGCCTTGGCGATCTCGGCGACGTTGACCGGCGCCATCTTCACGAACAGCGGCTTATCGGTCACCTTGCGGCAGGCAGCCATAACGGAAGAGGCGCCCTCGGGCGTGGAGCCCATGGCAGCACCGCCGGCGGCAATATTGGGGCAGCTCACGTTGATCTCGTAGCCGGCAGCCCAGGGGCACAGCTCGACATACATCTCGAGCGCGCGGACAAACTCGTCAACGGAGTGGCCGGCAACCTGACAGATGACCCGGCAGCCGTCCTTGGACAGCTGTTCGAGCCACGGACCGGACTCGCGGGCAAAGGCAGCCACACCGGGGTTCTGAAGGCCCACGGAGTTGATCATACCGCCGGGAATCTCAGCCATGCGGGGCGCGGGATTGCCGGGCCAGGGCTCGGCTGCGCAACCCTTGGTGGTGATGGCGCCCAGCTGGGAAACATCAAAGAAGTTCTGGAACTGCCAACCGTAGCCAAAGGTACCGGCTGCGGTGTTGATGGGGTTCTGCATCTTGACGCCGCCGAAATCGACGGCCATGTTCACGGTACCCACTAGAAGACCACCACCTTGGAAGCATCGAACACGGGGCCGCACATGCAAGCACCCTTCATACCGTCGACCGTCTCGACATTGCAGGTGTTGCAGGCGCCAAAGCCACAGCTCATCATGCGCTCAAGCGACACCTCGCAGTACGCACCGGCCTCGGCGGCAGCGGCGGCGACTTTCTTCATCATGACAGCGGGGCCGCAGCTGGCCACATAGTCGTAGCCGCCCTCGCCGAGCAGCTCGGCTGCCGGGTCGGTGCAAAAACCGTGCGTGCCCAGCGTGCCATCATCGGTGCAAACGTTGACCGTGGCGCCCAGCGCGCGGAACTCATCGACACCCACGGCCTTGGACGCGGTGCCAAAGCCCAAGCACACGTCCACATCAACACCCTGCTCGGCAAGCATACCGGCAAGACACAACACAGGCGGAACGCCGATGCCACCGGCGACGAGCAGGGCCTTCCTGGTGCCCTCGGGTACCATCCAGCCACGACCACCGGGGCCCAGTAGGTTGGAGGTGGAGCCAGGACCCATCTGGGACAAACGACGGGTATCGTCGCCCACGACGGCGTACCACAGCTCGACGGTGCCGGCCACGGCGTCGGCGCGGTAGTAGCTCAGGGGCACGCGAAGCAGCGAGGACGCATCGCCGGGTACGGCGATGTTCACAAACTGACCGGGCTTGAGCGCACTTGCAAGCTTGGGGGCCGAGATGACGAGCGAGAAGATGCCGTCGGCGATCTCCTGGTTCGAGACGACCTCGAAGTCGTGCATGCGTGCAGTGGAAGGTGTGGGCATAGACGCTCCAATCCCCCATGCGATTGCATGGTCCAAACGAATAGAAAGCGCGGCACCGCAAGGGCGCCGCGCACAAAAGCGATAAGGCAATGCTAGCAGATGCAGCCGTCAGCGAGCGTCTGCTTACCGCCGACAAATACATCGGTGGCACGACCGGTGAGCGTGCGGCCAGCAAAACCGGAGTTCTCGGCGCGCGACTCGTAACCGTCCTCGCCAACCGTCCAGGTGGCGGACGCGTCGAACACGGTCAGGTCGGCGACGGAGCCCGCCTTGACCTGAACCTGGTCGAGGCCCAGGATCTCACGCGGCTTGATGGCCATGAGCTCGACCATGCGGCCCATGCTCATCTTGCCCGTGTTGACCAGCTCGGTGAGTACGAGTGACAGCGAGGTCTCGAGGCCGATCATGCCAAAGGGCGCGAGCTCGAACTCACGGGCCTTCTCCCACGGGGTGTGGGGAGCGTGATCGGTGACGATAACATCGACGGTGCCGTCGATGACGCCCTGACGGATGGCCTCGGCATCCTCCTCGGTACGCAGCGGCGGGTTGACCTTGAGCGAGGTGTTGTAGGTCTCGTCCAGGTCGTTCTCGGTCAGGAACATGTGGTGCGGGGTGGCCTCGCAGGTAACCTGAACGCCAGCGGCCTTACCGGCACGCACGATCTCCAGGCCATGGGCGGTGGAGATGTGCTGGATGTGCAGCTTGGCACCAGTCAGCTTGGCGATCTCGATGTCGCGGGCGATCTGGAGCTCCTCGCCGGCAGCCGGCCAACCCTCGAGAGCCAGACGGGTCGAGACCTTGCCCTCGTTGATCTGGCCGTGGCCGACCAGGTCCTCGTCCTGGCAGTGGCTCATAAAGACCTTGCCGAACATCTTGCCGTAGTCCATGCAGCGACGGAGCATGCCCGCACCCTGCACGCCGCGACCGTCGTCGGTGAAGGCGACGGCGCCGTGGGCGACCATATCGCCCATCTCGGACATGGCCTCGCCCTTAAGACCGCGGGTCATGGCGCCCGACGGATAGACGCGGCAGTGACCGACCTCGGCAGCACGGGACTTGACGAACTCCACGACGGTGCCGTTATCGGTGACGGGATCGGTGTTGGGCATGGAGCACACGCCGGTAAAGCCGCCCTTGGCAGCCGCGCGGGTGCCGCTCTCGATGTCCTCTTTGACCTCGTAGCCGGGCTCGCGAAGGTGAACGTGCATATCCACCAGGCCGGGGACGAGGTACTTGCCGGAAAGGTCGCGGACCTCGGCTCCCTCGACGACGAGATTCTCGCCGACCTCGGCGATCTTGTCGCCGTCAATCAGGACGTCAACGACACCGTCAAGCTCGACGGACGGGTCGACGACGTGGGCATTCTTAAGAAGCAAGGCCATTATCGGCACCTCCAAGCAGCAGATACAGGATAGCCATACGCACGCAGATACCGGCGTAGACCTGCTCCAGGATGACGGAGCGTTGCGGGTGGTCGGCCATATAGGAGTCGAACTCGACGCCGCGGTTGATGGGGCCCGGGTGGCAGATGATCGCATCGGGCTTCATGAGCTTCTCGCGGTCCTTGGTCAGGCCGAAGAGTTTGTGGTACTCGCGAATGGTCGGGAACGGGGCACCCTCGAGGCGCTCCTGCTGCACGCGCAGCATGTAGACGACGTCCAGCTCGGGCAGGACAGAATCGAGATCGCTCGTCACGTGGTCGCAGCCCAGAACCTCGGGCGCCGGCGGCAGCAGCGTGCCGGGGGCGACGGCGTAGGTCTCGCAGCCCATGATCTTAAGGGCGGGAATCAGCGAGCCGCAGACACGGGAGTGTGAGATATCGCCGACGACGGCGACCTTCAGACCGTGGAAGTCACCCTTGTGCTCCCAAATGGTGTACAGGTCGAGCAGAGCCTGCGTGGGGTGGTTGTGCTTGCCGTCACCGGCGCAGATAACGCTCGCGGGCGAATTCTGCGTGACGATATAGGGCGCGCCGGCGTGCTTGTCGCGCACGACGATACAGTCGATCTTGTAGGCGTTGAGGGTCTCGACGGTGTCGACGAGGCTCTCGCCCTTGACCGTAGAAGTCGAGGAACCGCCAAAGTTGAGGCTGTCGGCCGAAAGGCGCTTCTCGGCGAGCTCGAAGGAGCTGCGGGTGCGCGTCGAGGGCTCGTTGAACATGTTGACGATGGTCTTACCCTTGAGCGTGGGGACCTTCTTGATCGCACGCTCGTTGACCTCGGAGAACGCCTTGGCGGTCTCGAGGATGAGCTTGATGTCCTCTTCGGAGTACTCGGTAATGTCGATCAGGTGCTTATGGTTGAACGCCACGGTACTACTCACCTCCCAGCGGCGCGGAGCCCACGTGGGAACCCGGCGCGACGTCGTTAATCTCGACGGCGGTGTGGCCGTCGACTTCCTTCATATATAGGTGCACGTTCTCCTCATGCGACGAGGGAACGTTCTTGCCGACAAAGTCCGGCGAGATGGGGAGCTCGCGGTGACCGCGGTCAACGAGAACTGCCAGCTCAATACGGCTCGGACGGCCCAGGTCCATGACGGCGTCCAGAGCAGCGCGGATGGTACGACCCGTGTACAGGATGTCGTCCACCAGCACGACGCGCTTGCCGTCGACGCTAAAGGGAATGTTGGTGGCGTGGATCGCGGGAGCGAAATTGGTCGCATAGTCATCGCGGTAGAAGCTGATGTCCAGGCTGCCGAGCGGAACTTCGACGCCCTCGATCTCCTTGATCTCCTCGGCGAGCTTCTTTGCCAGAAGGTCGCCGCGCGTGACGATGCCGACCAGAGCGAGGTCTTCACAGCCCTCGTTGCGCTCGAGAATCTCGTGCGCGATGCGGGTCATCGCTCGATTGACGGCGGTCTCGTCCATGATGACCGCCTTGGGGGAAGTCGTGCCCATCGATCTCCTTCCTCACATGTCTTGACTGCTGACACAGTCAAAAAAATAGATGCCCGACCGCTTAAAGCGGACCAGACACCCACAGGAAAGGCTGCTCGCATGGCAGCTATGTAATTCCATGTGGGTATCTCGTACCCCTTTAATGGTCAAGGGATAGTGTAGCCAACCTCGAGCTTAATTGCGAGCATAAATACAGAGCAATCCGTAAACGGAGCCCAATGCTCCATAAACCTATATATATTTGTGGGACGAGCTTGAAAACGCACGCACGAGCTGGCATAATCCCCTCTGCTGCACGCAAATCGGATCTACGTCCAGGGCCGTGGCGTGGGCACTATCGCCAAAAGAGGAATATCTCTGTGTAGATTGCGCACAGGGAGCGACTTCTGTGCTATAGTTCAGGCTTGTTTGTTAACGCGACATGTTCGTTTGTCGCCCAAGGAGGGTCAGTTATGTCCAAAGTTTGCGAAGTTTGCGGTAAGCACCCCGTTGCCGGTCGCTCCATCAGCCACTCTCACCGCGTCACCAACCGTAAGTTCCGCCCCAACATCCAGCGCGTTTACGTCGTCGTCGATGGTCACCGTCGCAAGATGAACGTTTGCTCCACCTGCCTCAAGTCCGGCAAGGTTGCGCGCTCCTAAATAAGGTCTTACCAACAAGTACCTCGGACTCTCCGGGTCAAAGACCTCGCGTTCATATAGAACTATAAGAAACCGCTTTCTTTTGAGAAGGCGGTTTCTTTTCTATCTATCCAGGAATGCAAAACCAGAGTGAAAATGAACTACGTCCCAAATCTTGGACGCCCTAAATAGCGACTAGGCCGCGAGGGCCTGATTCCGGAACTCCTCCGGGGTCAGGCCCTTCAATCTTA
>CABUKS010000007.1 GCA_902492235.1 uncultured Collinsella sp.
CGACACGCATAAAAAGCCTCCCATTTCTCGTGTCCAAGAAATGGGAGGCAGTTCAAAATGGGCGGCCTTCTTATTTGCCAAGTCTCAAAGGACGAGAGGATCTACCATTTCTACCCCGTCCCCAAATGCAGGTGTGGGTTAGATGACGTAGTCGTAGCCATGGTTGGGAGCGACTAGTTGATCGAGCGTCACACCGTCGAGGTAGTCGTTGATGAGCTTGTCCAGGTTCTTCCACACGTCGAGCGTGGGACACTCATCAGATCGCGAGCAGCCCTTGCAGTCGCCATCCAGGCAGGCGACCGGCGCCAGACTGCCCTCGGTCAGGCGCAAGATCTCGCCCACCGTGTATTGCTCGGGCGGGCGCGTGAGCACATAGCCGCCGCCCTTGCCGCGCATGCCCGAGAGCATGT
Source organism: uncultured Collinsella sp. (assembly GCA_902492235.1). GTDB lineage: Bacteria > Actinomycetota > Coriobacteriia > Coriobacteriales > Coriobacteriaceae > Collinsella. Next base: position 411 of record CABUKS010000007.1, read on the forward strand.
TGGCGCGCACGAGCGTAGCCAAAATGTTCTCGAGATATTTCTCGGAAATCCCCTGTCGCGCCGCGATCTCTTTGAGCGGGATGCGACCGGCTGCCTGGTGCTCGGCCAGATCGACCATAACGCGCAGGGCATATCTGCCCTTAGTAGAAACCAACATGTATAGTGCTGCCTTTCGGTCATTTAGTCCGTAGAAATTCTAGCCGAAATATTGGTTTTGAAAATACCCGTTCCGGCCAAGATGGTTAATCGACTCGTAATAATCTTCTATTTCCTATTGCGTTACTAGGCTTTACTGTCTACTATGCTTGCCAACAGCAAAACGAACAACCTATAAGGTTTGTGGGTTTCGCTGCTACACACACCGTAAAACCACACGGCATCCAGTCATTTGAACACTTTGGAGGTTCACCATGAGCAATGTTTATACGTCCATCGATCAGCTTATCGGCCACACCCCGCTTCTGGAGCTCACTCACTTTGAGGCCGATGAGGACCTCAAGGCCCGCGTGCTCGTCAAGCTGGAATACTTCAACCCCGCCGGGTCCGTCAAAGACCGCGTCGCCAAGAACATGATCGACGAGGCCGAGAAGGCCGGCAAGCTCGTGCGCGGCGGCGACTACACCATCATCGAGCCCACGAGCGGCAATACCGGCGTCGGCATCGCCTCGGTGGCGGCGGCTCGCGGCTACAAGGTGATCATCACCATGCCCGAGACTATGTCCGTCGAGCGCCGCAAACTTATGCAGGCATACGGCGCACAGCTCGTGCTCACCGACGGCTCCAAGGGCATGAAGGGCGCCATCGCCAAGGCCGAGGAGCTGCAGAAGGAGACACCCAACAGCATTATCGCCGGTCAGTTTGTAAACCCCGCCAACCCTGCCATCCACAAGGCCACGACCGGCCCCGAGATCTGGGATGACACCGACGGCAAGGTCGACATCTTCGTCGCCGGCGTCGGCACCGGCGGCACCGTGACCGGCGTGGGCGAGTTCCTCAAGGAGCAGAACCCCGAGATTCAGATCGTCGCCGTCGAGCCCGCTACCTCCCCGGTGCTCTCTAAGGGCCAGGCCGGCCCGCACAAGATCCAGGGTATCGGTGCCGGCTTTGTGCCCGACGTCCTCGACACCAAGGTCTATGACGAGATCATCCCCGTCGAGAACGACGACGCCTTTGCGACCGGCCGCGCCGTGGGCCACAAGGAGGGCGTGCTCGTGGGCATTTCGTCCGGCGCCGCCGTGTGGGCCGCGCTGCAGCTGGCCAAGCGCCCCGAGAACGAGGGCAAGACCATCGTGGCCCTGCTCGCCGATACCGGTGAGCGCTACCTGTCCACGGCGCTCTTCCAGGACTAGAGCTTCTCGTTCTTAGAACGAGTCCAAGGCACGCCGGCCTTCCCTCTCTTCTGGCAGCCTGGGCTCATCCCAACAGGGCGTCCCACATGACGCCCGAACTTGCTACAATGTCTGCGGCGCGGAACCAGCCTCCCGCGCCGCTTTTCTTTTTTGGCCACATGCCACCAAGGAGAACCTCCCCATGCACAACAAGCGCGTGCTCGTCGCCATGAGCGGCGGCGTCGATTCCAGCGTGACCGCGTACCTGCTCAAAAGCCAGGGCTACGAATGCGTCGGCGCCACCATGCGCCTCACCTGTCCCGCACCCGACCCCGCCACGGGCATGAGCAAGGTCGACCGCGACATCGCCGACGCAAAGGCCGTCGCCGAGCGCATTGGCATTCCACACCATGTGCTCGACTTGCAGCAGACCTTCGACCGCAATGTTATCGAGCGCTTCGTGACTGCCTACCAGGAAGGGTTGACGCCCAATCCGTGCATCATCTGCAACCGCCATATTAAGTTTGGCGCGCTGCTCGATGCGGCACTCGATATGGGCTGCGACTACATCGCCACGGGCCACTATGCCAAAACGAGCCAGGCACCCGACGGCACCTGGCAGCTACATCGCGGCGAAGATCCCAAAAAGGACCAGAGCTACTTTTTGTATTCGCTCACGCAGGAGCGGCTGTCGCGCACGATCTTTCCGCTGGCCGGGCTGGACAAAGAGCGCGACGTGCGCCGCATTGCCGCCGAACAGGGCTTTGCCAACGCCAAAAAGGCCGAGAGCGAGGATATCTGCTTTATTCCAGACGGCGACTACGCGGGCTATATCGAGCGCCGCTGCGGACATGCCGCCGAGCCGGGCGATATTGTATGGCGCGACGGCAGCGTGGTCGGACGCCATAACGGCGCGCTGCGCTATACCATCGGCCAGCGCAAGGGCTTGGGCGTCGCGATGGCGCATCCCGTGTATGTGACGGGCGTCGACACCGCCAGCAACACCGTACATCTGGGCGAAGCCGAGGACCTGACCGCCGCTGCCCTCACTGCCAATGACTGGATCTGGAGCGCCCCTGCCGATCGCATGGAGGCAGAGCTCGATGCCGGCGGCATTCGCGTGGGCGCCAAGTACCGCTACCGTCAGAAAGACCAGGCAGCGACCCTTACGCGCGGCGAAGACGGGCAAATGCTGCTGACTTTTGACGAGCCGCAGCGAGCCATCGCCCCCGGCCAGGCTGTTGTAGTCTATCGCGGCGACATCGTCCTCGGCGGCGGCACGGTGACCGGCGCACTTAAGTAGCCCCATCCCCTTCATAAATTGCGGTGAAATAGGGACTGTTTAAGCGTTTAAAACCGCCAAACAGTCCCTATTTCACCGCAACTTAGAGAGGACGGCCTCGGTCGGTACTGCCGTATCAGCCGAGGCCGCTGCATCGCTAGCGCTGTACGTAGGCGCGGACGAGCTCGAAGGTGTTGCGCACGCCGTCCATGTGGCTACGCTCGTAGTTGTGACTCGCATACACGCCGGGGCCGATCAGACCATGGCGAATGTCGTAGCCGGCAGAGAGCGTGGCTTCGACGTCCGAACCGTAATGCGGATACACGTCGATAGCGTAATCGAGCTCAAGCTCGCGCGCGATATTGGACAGCGCCGTCACCAGGTCGTAGTTGTACGGACCACCCGAATCCTTGGCGCAAATCGACACCATGCGCTCGGTGCAGCCCAGGTCGGCGCCCACGCAGCCCATGTCAACGCTAATCATCTCGCGCGTGTCGGCCGGCACGAAGGCACCGCCATGGCCGACCTCCTCGTACACAGTAAAGAGCAGCGACACCTTGCGCGAAAGCGACACCTCGCCGCCAGCAACGGAACGGGCCAGACCCAGCAGAATCGACGCCGACAGCTTGTCATCCAGGAAGCGGCTCTTGATGTAGCCGCTCTCCGTCACCGTGGTACGCGGATCCATAGCGATGATGTCGCCCGTCTGAATACCCAGCTCAAGCACGTCGTCCTTGCTATCGACGTTCTCGTCGAGCAAGATCTCCATGTTCTTCTCGATGGTCTTGACCGGCTCATCGGCCACGTGCGCCGAAGGCTCGGTATTGAGGACCACACCCGTGTAGACATTGCCGTCGCGCGTGTAGACGGTGCAGTTCTCGCCATCGGCCGTAGACCATTGATGCCCACCGAGCGTCGTGGGGCGCAGGCGGCCATTGTCCTTAATGGAACGCACCATGGCGCCCAGGGTATCGACATGGCTCGCCAGTACGAGCGGCTCGCCCTCGCCACCAAGCTCAACGAGCACGTTACCCTTATTAGAACGCTCGGGGCCAAAGCCCATATCGCGCAACGTTTCCATTAGATAATCAGTCGCCGCACGGGTATAGCCCGTAGGCGAGGCGATAGAAGTCAGCGTCTTAAGCTGTCCCGCGATATAGGAGAGCGTCCCCTCTAGAGAAGCATCAACATTAGAAGCCATATGCATCCTTCCAAGTAAAACTAAGACCGAGTCCCGATTTTAACCGTTCTGCACGGTCAATGCCCTAGGAGCCGAGCCGCCTCCCGACGTCCCCGCACCGGTTTTGTGCACGCGCACGGTTTACAACCCGAATCTTGCATAAATCCTATCGGTATCTGCATAAATATGAGACATCTTTTTGCTTCGTCTCAGGGTACCCCACCTTGGACCGTGCAAAAAACGGAGTATTCAGCACCGTGGGCCCCAACGACCCCATCACAAACGACAAAACGACGCGGTTACAGCAGTGTTGTAGACCGTCGCAAACCAAAAACGCGGCGACAGCCATCTCCGTCCATCGATAGCCCGCCCACAGGGGCTGTCGATGGGCGCCCGCGGGCCACTACGGCCCATTCACAACGTTATGCATTTTTCAGAGCTTGCTGAATACTCCCAAAAATGCACGCTGGGAAGTGCACCACCTATCCGCAGCGGGCAGCATGCTTTGGTTTTACCCGTCTCAGGACATTGACGCAGCACAAAAAGCCCCGCCGTGCGCAGCACGGCGGGGCCAGCAGCAAGTCAAAAGACCATACGCCTACGGGCGAAGGACCACCAAACTGGGTTAGGCAGCCGGGCAGATCTTCTTGAAGAGCTCGATGACGTCGTCGAGCGTCGCCTCGCGCGGGTTGCCCGGGAAGCAGGCGTCAGCCATGGCGTCCTTGGCCAGGATCTCGATCTCGTCAGCCTTCATGGCCTCGCAGACGTGTGGGATGTTCACGTCGGCAGAGAGCTGCTTAACGGCGGCGATGGCGGCATCGGCGGCCTCGGCGGTGCTCATGCCCGTGGTGTCAACGCCCATGGCGACGGCAACCTTGGCCAGGCGCTCAGCGCAAACCGGCTTGTTGAACTCCATGGCGATCGGCAGCAGCATGGCGCAAGCGACGCCGTGCGGGGTGTCGTAGTGAGCGGACAGGGTGTGAGCCATGGCGTGGTCGATGCCCAGGCCAACATTGGAGAAGCCCATGCCGGCGACATACTGACCAAGAGCCATGCCCTCACGGCCGGAGCCGGGCTGGCCGGACTTGGCCTCGGCGACGGAGTCGCGCAGGTTCTCGCTGATCAGCTTAATGGCCTCAAAGTGGAACATGTCGGAAAGCTCCCAGGCACCCTTGGTGGTGTAGCCCTCGATGGCGTGGGTCAGAGCGTCCATGCCAGTGGAAGCGGTCAGGCCGGCGGGCATGGAGGCCATCATGTCGGGATCGACGACGGCGACCTCGGGGGCGTCGTTGGTGTCGACGCACACGAACTTGCGGACCTTCTCGGGGTCGGTGATGACGTAGTTGATGGTCACCTCGGCGGCGGTACCGGCGGTCGTCGGCACAGCGATGGTGAACACGGCGTGGTTCTTAGTGGGAGCAACGCCCTCGAGGCTGCGGACATCGGCGAACTCGGGGTTGTTGATGATGATGCCGATGGCCTTGGCGGTGTCCATGGAGGAGCCGCCACCGATGGTCACAATAGCGTCAGCCTCGGCGGCCTTGAAGGCCTCGACGCCGTCCTTGACGTTCTGAATCGTGGGGTTGGGCTTGATCTCGGAGTAGAGGCTCCAGGCGATGCCGGCGGCGTCGAGCTCGTCGGTCACCTTGGCGGTAACGCCAAACTTGACCAGATCGGGATCGGAGCAGACGAAGATCTTCTTGTAGCCGCGACGCTGGAGCTCGCCGGGGATCTCCTTGATGGCGCCGGAACCATGATAAGAGATGGTATTGAGAACGAAACGATTAGCCATTGATAGCCTCCCATCGTGTGCGGGGCACCCATTACGCCCCGCGCTATAAGTCCCATCCTAACGCTTTTGAAACAAAAAACGCGTGAGAACATCAAAAGTGTTAAAGCGTTTCAACAGATGATGAAAAATAATGCGGCAAAGGGACAGCCCCTTTGCCGCATTCGGTTACTTTCGGCAGCCCTCTTTCCAAGCCTCGGCCGCAACCTTCCAGCGTAAGCGCAAGTCGCGCTCGCGGTCGATGAACATGATGGCAAACGCGACAAACAGCAGCAAGCTCGCCACGACGATGGCGTGCAGGCCCATGCGCTCAATGCACCAGTTGCCCAACACGGCGCCAAACACAAAGGTAAAGATCACGCCGAAATACAGCAGGCCGTTTTCCAAAAAGCCGCGCCTGTGGGTGATGATGTAATCGTCCACGTTTTGCAGCGCGTTGCGCAAGTTGCCGATGCACATGGTCGTAGCGATGCCGTGACCGTGAATCTTGCGGAAGCTCTCTACCTGCATACCGCAGGCAAACGAGGTGAGGCAGTTGGCGAGCAGGTTGAAATTGCCGCCCGGGATAAAGCTCACGCCCAGCAAGATAACGGCTTCAAAGAACACCGTTACCTGGCGCCAGTGAATCACGCTGCCAAACCGCTCGTGCACCAGGTCGGCAAGCATAATGCCCACAGCAAACGACACCACAGGGAAGAAGTAGCGCCCCGCAAGTGCCCAATTGCCCTCCGAGATGCTCACGCCCACCAGCAAGATGTTGCCCGTCTGCGCGTTGGCGAAAACATGATCGCGCCCAATGTACGAATAGACGTCCATAAAGCCACCGGCGAGCGCCAAGATGATGCCCAGCTCAATAGACTCTGATATCTGTTTGGCACGCTGCATCGTCGTGCATCCTCCTTGTTGACGACCCTCTCGTGCGTTGGCGGAAACATAACCGCCGTTCATACTGTAACCCATTGACAACATGGCGTGCGCGCGAGACGGGTTCTCCAACGCGCAGATACACAGTCTGGAAACAAACGACTGGCTCAGCGACGCTCTCACTCACCAGCTCATGTACTCCACCAGTCTTTTTAGCGCCGTCCCAAAAAGACTGGTTACAATTACGTGCAGCATACAGACACCGGGAGGGATCGTGGCAAAAAAGCCTCAGCACGCTCAGAACAACCAGCGCAGTCAGCAGGGCAAACAGGGCCAGCAGCAAAAGCGCGGCGGTAAGGCGCAGGGCTCGCGACCCACGCATGCCTCAGCAGCGCCCTCGCGTCCTTGGCGTCCAGGCCGCGATAAGTTCCTCCCCGTCAGTCGCGCCGACATGGATGCGCGCGGCTGGGACCAGTGTGACTTTGTCTACATCTGCGGCGACGCCTACGTGGACCATCCCAGCTTTGGCATGGCCATCGTCAGCCGCGTCCTCGACGCGCACGGCTACAAGGTGGGCATCATCTGCCAGCCCGACTGGACCGACCCCGCCAGCATCACCGTGCTCGGCGAGCCGCGGCTGGGCTTTCTCGTCAGCGCCGGCAACATGGACTCCATGGTCAACCACTATTCGGTAACCAAGCACCGCCGCCACACCGACGCCTATACCCCCGGTGGCGAGGAGGGGCGCCGTCCCAATCGCGCCGTCACGGTCTACGGCAACCTCATCCGCCAGACCTTCAAGGATGCCCCCGTCATTATCGGCGGTATCGAGGCAAGCCTGCGTCGCCTGGCCCACTACGACTACTGGCAGGACAAACTCAAGCGCTCGGTACTGCTCGACTCGGGCGCCGACATCCTCATCTACGGCATGGGCGAGCACGCGATCGTCGAGATCGCCGACGCGCTCGACGCGGGACTGCCCGTCGATCAGATTACCTATATCAACGGCACCGTCTACCGCACCAGCTCGCTCGACGAGGTCTACGACTACGACCTGCTGCCCAGCTGGGATGACCTTGCCGCCGACAAGCTCAACTACGCGCGCAGCTTTAACGTACAGCAGCAGAACATGGACCCCATCACCGGGCATCGTCTGGTAGAGCCCTACCCCAACAGCGTCTATGTGGTGCAGAACCCACCGTCGGCCACGCTCACCACCGACGAGATGGACGAGGTGGCCGAACTCCCCTACGCACGCGATTGGCATCCCGATTACGACGCGGCGGGCGGCGTGCCGGCCTTTGCCGAGATCAAGTTTTCGATCAGCTCCAACCGCGGCTGTTTTGGCGAGTGCTCGTTTTGCGCCCTCACCTTCCACCAGGGTCGCGTACTGCAGATGCGCAGCCACGACTCGATTATGCGCGAGGCCGAGCTGCTCACGCGCGATCCCGAGTTTAAGGGCTACATCAACGACGTGGGCGGACCGACGGCAAACTTTAGCCGCCCGGCCTGCGACAAGCAGCTCAAGCACGGCGTGTGCAAGAACAAGCGCTGCCTGTGGCCGAACGTGTGCAAGAACATGGTGGTCGACGAGAGCGGCTACACGCAGCTGCTACGCGACCTGCGCCAGCTGCCGGGCGTCAAAAAGGTCTTCGTCCGCAGCGGCATCCGTTTTGACTACACCATGGCCGATACCTCGGACGAGTTTTTGCGCGAGCTGCTGGAGCATCACGTCTCGGGCCAGCTGCGTGTAGCGCCCGAGCACGTGAGTGACGCGGTACTGTCCGTGATGGGCAAGCCGAGCCGCGCCGCCTACGATGCGTTCTGCCGCAAATTTGAGCGCCTGAACCGCGAGTTCGGACTCAAGCAGTACGTGGTGCCGTATCTGATCTCGAGCCACCCCGGCTCGACGATGAAGGAAGCCGTGGACCTTGCCGAGGCCGTGCGCGACATGGGCTACATGCCCGAGCAGGTGCAGGACTTCTACCCTACGCCGTCCACCATGTCGACCTGCATGTACTACACCGGCGTGGACCCGCGCACCATGGAGCCGATCTACGTGGCGCGCGACCCGCACGAGAAGGCCATGCAACGCGCGCTCATCCAGTATCGCAAGCCCGAGAACTACAAGCTTGTGCGTGAGGCGCTGGAAAAGGCCGGCCGCCGAGATCTAATCGGCTACACCAAGCATTGCCTGATCCGTCCCGTACCGCCGCGCCCGGGCGAGACATCTGCCGGCGGTGGACATGGCACCGGCAAGAAGGGCGGCAAACCGCATGGCGGCGCTGGCGGGGCCGGCAAGGGGCCTAAGGGCAGCAAGGGGCACAGCGGCATGTCGCGTGCGCAAAACACCGCCGGGCGCAATCGTGCAGCTCAGGGGCGTCAGGGTGCCAACGGAGGCGGTCGCCGCAACTAGGGCAGTGGTGCGCTCGCTGCGTCCATCCCACACGCGTGGCGCAGCGAGCGCATTGCCTCAACGAGGACGACGCCGGCGATAGCGACCGTGGCTACCGCGTCAAGCGGCGTGTTCACAAACCATAGCAGGCCCATGAGGTACGAGCCGGCATTAAAGGCAAAGTGCAGCAGAATCGTGTAGCGGAGCTTTCCGGTGGTCACGAGTACCCAGCCAAAGATGAGGCCGGCGGCCCCCGCGTAGCAACCCTGCACCCAGTTCATGTGCATAAAACCGAAAATCGCCGCCTGCAGCACGATTGCCGCGGCGACACCCCAGGCACTCGGGGCCGCCCAGGGCACTATGGCGCCGTCTTGCGGTCGCACGAGACGTCGGCGCTTCCAAAGTGGGCGGCACTGCGGGTTAAACGCTCGGAGCGAAAACTCAAAAATGATGCCGCGCACCAGCAGCTCCTCGCAAAACGGAGCGCCGAGCACCGTAGTCAGGACGGCGAGATAGCTGGTGTCGCCCATGCCTGTTTCCTCGACAAGTTCACTGTAATCGGCCGCGACCTCGGGCAACAATGACAGTACGGCGTCGGTCACGTAGCCAACGACCACCTGCAGTGCCAAGCCGATCACGATAACGCAGGCAATGCGCTTCCACGCGCTACGCACTCCCCCGCCAAGCGGACGCTCACCTTGCCAGCGCGCGATAAACGACCGCGACCACAAATAACGCCACCATAGCAGCGCCATCAAAAACGACACCGTCTGAGCGACGGCTTGAAACCATTGAATATCGAGGTTGTCGATCGGGAAACCCGTCAGCGCCGACACGATGTCCAGCACGGAGAACAAAACCATGCTCAGGACAATATCGGCAGCGACGACGCCAAAACAGGCAAGCGCCCAAACCAGCGCATTGAGCATGCCGACCTCCTCCCAACGACTAGTCATTGGGGACGTTCTTCAACGACTAGCTGTTGGGGACAGTCTTTGCCAAAGGCCCCGCTGGGCGAAATGTCGAACGGAAAGGTGCCGCAGCGATTGAAGGCGGCGATGAACATGCGGATGGCGTTGGACGGCGTGGTGCCTACGAGTTGGGTTGCCGCCGCGAAGGCCGCCTTTTCCTCGGGCAAGACCTTCGCGACAACCGGGGTCATGTGTTCTGCCATGGCGCTTCCTTTTTGAAACGACGGTGGTGCGGATAGATGCGGGCCACGCGGCTGGGCGACGGGCTGTGAAGGCAACCCGATTGGCCCGCATCTGGAGTTTGTTTCTACTGCGTTGGTAATACTTAGTAATCCTAAGTATTACCCCGCAGATAGAATACCATACCCAACCCTATGGGGACGGAGAAAAAACGGATCATTTTGTTGCTGAGTAAGTATTTAGAGCGTGATGATGTCCGAGATATTGAGGGCCTGAGCGTCGACGGCATCGTGCGTAGCAAGCAACAGCATGCGGCCGTCGAGCAAGTCGAGCACGACCTCGGCGCATGCGTCGCGCGCAGCGGTATCTAGGCCGGTAAAGGGCTCGTCCAGAATCACTGCGCCGCCCGGACACAGCAGGGCTCGGGCAATCTCGACGCGACGGCGCTGCCCGCCCGAGAGCTCGGCCACACGAGCATGCACATCGACCCCCGGCACCAGCAGGCGCAACAGGGCCGCGGCACTCGAGGCGTCCACGCGCGCGTCGGCGCACACCAGCACGTTATCCAAAGCCGAGGCGCCCTCTACCAGGCGCACATCCTGAAACACCATGGAGCACGGCGCGCACTCCCCCGCCGCCAGCGCAAGCAGCGTCGACTTGCCCACGCCCGAGGTGCCCATCACGCAGGCGCGCCCACCGGCGGGCACACGAAGCACCAGTCCGTCGAGCGCCGGAGCCCAGGGAGCGCGATCGCCCACGGCGAGCGCAAGCTCCGCAGCAGCCACACCAGCACGCGCTCGCATGCCCACGATGCCGCCACGACCAACACGGTCCACGCCAGCAGGTCAGCCGTCTCGATGAGCAGCTTCGCCTGATAGATGCGCTCACCCACGGTGCCCACCGCCATGCCGATCAGCTCCGCCGCCACGCCGGCCTTCCAGCTCATGCCAATCACGGCGCGGGCGCACGAAAGCACAAACGGCAGGACTTCGCGCCAGGTGTGGGCACAAAACAGTCGCCAACCCCGCACGCCATGCAGACGAAACATCTGCTCCAGCGGTTTATCCGCTTGCGTCAAGCCCTCGACCAGCGAAAAATACACTCCCGGCAGCGCCATCAAAAAGACCGCCGCAATGCTTACGCGCGCCGACCCCAGCCAAATGAGCAGCAGGACCACCACGCAGGCAACCGGCGTCGCCTTAACAAACGAAAGCGCCGGAGCCACCAAGCGGGCAAACGCCCGCGAGCGCGACGAAATTCCGGCCAGCAAACCACCGCACACCGCGGCAAGCGCCAAACCGCCTAGAATCCGCACACCCGAGCCCGCCAGAATCGCCCACGTGCCGGCATCGCATACCAGCCGCAGCAACGCCACCACAACAGCACCCGGACCCGGCAAAATCAGCGGCTGTGCCACCAGCGCCGCCACGAAGACCCACACGGCAAGCCAAAAGGCGGCAACGGCACCTGCTGCCGCCACCGCCTTCATACGCTCTATCATTTGTCGAGCAAACACACGCACGGGTTACTCCATGTAGTAGAAATCATCAGCCGGGAGCTTGCCGCCCACGGCGCTCGCGTCCGCATCGGCCAGCACCTTCAGGTACCCACCGAGCGCGGCCTTCATATCCTTCCCTGTCTGGCAGACAAGCATGCACCCGGGAATCGCCTTCTCGGCGATCTTGGCGTTATCCACGATGCCCGCATCGACCACGGCCTGCGCCCAGTCCGCCGGCGCCGCGTTCACGGCCTCAACGCTCGCAGCATGGCAGCTCAGGAATTCCGCCACGGCCTCGGGATGCTCCTCGGCAAAGGCACGGCGCACCACGGTCACACCCGTCAGCAAGCGCGAGCCCGTGTCTCCTGCCAGCTCGTCCCACACATCGGTCAGGCTCACCGGTGCCGACAGCTTGCCCTCGCTCTTGGCGATGGCCGCCGTCTTGAACGGCTCGGGTAGCACGCCCACGGCAGTCGGGTCGGCAAGCAGAGCCGAGAGCACCTCGGTAGGCTCGCTCTTAAACACGAGCGTCACCTGACCGGCCAAGCCCGCGCGCTCCAGCAGGTAGTTCATGGCGTACTCCGGCGTGGCGCCCTTGCCCGTCATATAGACAGTATGGCCCGCCAGATCGCCAAACGAGGCCACACTCGCGTCGCCCGTCACAACGTTCAGCACGCCCAGCGTGTTGATGTCGATGACCTGCGCCGCGCCCTCGGTCTTGTTGTAGAGCACGCTCGCCACGCTGGCGGGCACTAGGGCGATATCGACATCGCCCTGAATGACCTTGGGCACGATCTCGTCGGCGGCAGTGTTGATCGCAAAGTCGAACTCATTGTCCGTCTCGCCATCGGCCGCCTGATCCATAAACCGCACCAGACCGATCGACGTCGGCCCCTTGAGCGAGGCGACATGCACCTCGACCGGCTCTGCGACAGCACCGGCGCCGTCCGTGGCAGCCGAGCCCGCGGCGGACCCCGCCCCCGCAGCTCCGCCGCCACAGCCAGCCAGTGCGAGCGACAACGCGCCTGCGGCAAGCGCCGAGGCAAACCCCCGGCGCGACAGCTCAACATCAAACGCGCGCATCGTTAGCACTTCCCCTCGTTAGGCATCGACCAGGCGTGATGGTCGGTATGCAGCAGCTCCTCGGCCAGCGGCGAGAGCGGCGCACCCAAGAACTCGCGGTAGCACGCCTGAACATTGGGGTTCTCGTGCGAGAAGCGAATCTCGGCATTCGCATCCAGGCCCCAGAGCACCTGGCCACGCTCGGCCGCCAGCTCGCAGCCGTCGTGGATGGGCTGACCGCCGCCACCGACGCAGCCGCCCGGGCACGCCATAACCTCAACGAAGTCATAGCTCACACGGCCGTCGCGAATCGCGTCGAGCAGACGTTCAGCGTTGCCCAGCCCGTGTGCCACGGCGACGCGCACCTTAGTGCCATCGATATCGGCGACGGCTTCCTTCCAGCCGTCGAGTCCGCGCACGTCGGTAAAGAAATCGGCATCCGGGTTCTTACCCGTCACCAGGTAATATGCCGAGCGCACAGCAGCTTCCATCACACCGCCCGTGGCGCCAAAGATCACGCCTGCGCCCGTGCCAAAGCCCAGCGGCGTGTCGAGCGGCTCCTCGACCAGCGTGTCCACGCTCACGTGGCTCGCGCGAATCATGCGCACCATCTCGCGCACCGTCAGCGCAACGTCCACGTCGGGCGTGCCGTCCTCGCCCACCATGCTCGGCAGCGCACACTCGGCCTTCTTGGCCGTGCACGGCATCACGGACACCACGAACAAGCGCTCGGGCTCAACGCCCAGCACCTTGGCGTAGTATGTCTTGGCGATGGCGCCGAACATCTGCTGCGGCGACTTGGACGTGGACAGGCTGTCGACAAACTCCGGATAGCGCGCCTTCACAAAGCGCACCCAACCCGGGCAGCAGCTCGTAAACATGGGCCAGCCGCGGCTGTCGCCCTCACCCTTAGCGGCGGCGCCCAGGCGCTCGAGCAGCTCGGAGCCCTCCTCCATAATGGTGAGGTCGGCCGAGAAATCGGTATCGAACACGTACTCAAAGCCCACGCGGCGCAGCGCGCAAGCCAGACGCTCGACGGTTGCCTCCTCGCGCGGAATGCCGAGCTCCTCGCCCCAAGCACTACGCACGGCCGGCGCGATCTGCACCAGCACGATCTTGTCGGGATTAGCGAGCGCGTCAAACACGGTCTCGGTATCGTCACGCTCGCGCAGGGCGCCCGTCGGACAATGCGTGATGCACTGACCACACGCGACGCAATCGGTCTTGCCGATCGGCGTGCGCCCGCGGGTACCCACGGCGGTATGCGTGGCGCGGTTGGTCAGGTCCCAAATCCCTAGGCCCTGCACGCTCTCGCACACCTTGATGCAGCGCATGCATTTAATGCACTTGTCGTTATCGCGGATGATGGGGAAATCGAAGTCCCAGCCCTCGCGCGCCAGGTGCTGCTCGTACGGCAGATAGAAGATGCCCAGGTCGTTGGCGATGGTCTGCAGGTTGCAGTTACCACTGCGCACGCAGCTCGTACAGCGCGAGTCGTGTTGGGACAGTAGCAGCTGCACGTTGGTGCGACGCGCCTCGCGGGCCTTGGGGCTGTTGGTGTGGACCACCATGCCGTCGAGCACGTAGTTGTTGCAGGCGGCAACCAGCTGGTCGCAGCCCTCAACCTCGACCACGCACACGCGGCAGCCGCCGATCTCGTTTAGATCGCGCAGGTAGCACAGGGTGGGAATCTGGATACCGACGGACTTGGCCGCGTCCAGGATCGTGGTGTGCTCGGGCACCACGACCTCGCAATTATCGATAGTGAGCTTGACCATGTTGTGCGCTCCGTTTTCGCTGTTGTCGCCGACGGTGGTTTTGTTGAGCTCTACCATTCCAGGTTCCTCCCTCCGCGGAACGCGCCAAAGCCAAAGTGGTCGCAGCGCAGGCAGCGGCTCGCCTCCTGGCGCGCCTCCTGCTCGGTGAGACCCTGCTCGACCAGATTCCAATCGTGAATGCGCTCGCCGGCCTCGCGCTCGCCCAGCTCGCAGCGGCCACACTCGTGCTTGCCCTTAAACTGCACGGTCGGCAGCTCCACGTCGAGCTTGATCTTGTGGTCAAAGCCCAGGTAGCGGTCGATGTTTGCCGAAGCCACGCGGCCGGCGTTGATGGCACGGATGACGGTGGCGGGACCGGTCTGGCAGTCGCCGCCGCTAAAGAGGCCATCGAAGTTGGGCACGGCGCCGTCCGAATCGGTAACGACGCGACCCCACTTACAGGCGATGCCCATGTCCTCAAACGGCTTGGAATCGATGTCCTGGCCAATGGCCACAAACACGCGCTCGCAGGGAATGACGCGCTCGGGCGTGGCTGCGGCACGCGGGGCCGGACGCCCACGGCGAGGCTCGCCGATAATCTGCGGTTGCACGCGCAGGCCGCTCACGCGACCATCTTCGCCCGTCTCGATGGCGAGCGGCGCCGTGAGCTCCAGAACCTCGCAACCCTCGGCCTGGGCGCCGGCGATTTCGGCGTCCTGAGCCGTCATATCGCAGATGCGACGGCGGTAGACGATGCTTACCTTTTCGGCGCCGCAGCGCACGGCGGAGCGCGCCACGTCCATGGCCACGTTGCCGCCGCCGATGACGCACACGCGCTGGCCGCTCAGATCGGGCAGCTCGTCGTCGCCGATGGCACGCAGCATCTTGACGGCCGACTCCACGCCGGGCGCATCTTCGCCCGGAAGGCCGAGCTTCTTATCGCTGTGAGCGCCAATGGCCAGGTAGACGGCATCGAACTCGTCGCGCAGGCGGGTAAGCTCCTCGCCGTTGACGGAGTGATCGAGCTCAACGTCGATGCCGGCGCTCAAGATCCAGTCGATCTCGGCCTGCAGGCGCTCGCGCGGCAGACGGTAGCTGGGAATGCCATAGCGCAGCATGCCGCCCAGGTGGTGGCGCTGCTCAAAGATGGTCACCTTATGACCCATCACGGCCAGGTAGTAGGCACAGGAAAGGCCGGCCGGGCCGCCGCCGATCACGGCGACGCGCTTACCGGTGTTGTCCACTACATGCGGCTTGTGGTCGTTGAGGTCACTGTGCTCAACGGCAAAACGCTTAAGGGCAAGGATGTTCATGGGATCATCGACCATGCCGCGGCGACAGTGCATCTCGCAGGGATGTTCGCACACCAGGCCGCAAACGAGCGGCAGCGGGTTGTTCTTGCGGATGACCTTGACGGCATCGGCATAGCGGCCGGCCTCGACCAGCGAAATGTAACCGGGAATGTCGACGTGCGCCGGGCAGCCCGAGACGCACGGGACGCGGGCCTCACGATCAAAGCCGCAGGAGTGCTCGCGAATGTGATGCTCAAAATCGTCGCGGAAGCCGCGAATGGCCGTGAGCGCCATGGCGCCGGCCTCGTAGCCGATGGCGCAATCGCTCGAAAGGTAGATGGTGCGGGCCGTGCGCTCAATCAGGTTGAGAGTGGACTCATCGGCGCGCCCTTCGAGCACATCAGCGAGCAGGTCGCTCAGCGCGCTTAGGCCCACGCGGCAGGGCGTGCACTTGCCGCAGCTCTGGGTGGAGCACAGGTTGACGAGCGCTGCCGTAAACTCCACGGGACACGGGGCGAGCGAGCTCACCGCCAGACGACGTCCGAGCGCATCGTGCAGGTCGTCCATGACGGCCTGAGCGTGGCTGCGTTCCATTACATGCAGTCGAGCCATAAGATCCCCTCTCACATGGCAGCCCGGAGGCGAGGCCGGGCGAAATTGCTACACGCACAACACTGACCTAAAAAGTTGTTAGGTCTCCACGCAGTTCGGCAGGCGGCATGAAATGTCACCCTCAGCGGTGAAATAGAACATTACCGCAGATAAATGCCATATTTGATAAAACGCATTACCCACAATGCGGCACTTAGGGACGTTCCTTTTCTGCCGGCACCCAGGGACACTCCTTGCACCAAATGACAATGCCCCGCCCACGCAATCACGTGGACGGGGCATTGCTCATGGTATGCGGCCAGCGACCCTGTTGCTTTTACTTAAGCTCGGGCCAGTAACCCTTGTTGGCCTCGATCATGTCGTCGAGGACTTCCTTGGCGACCTTCATCGACGGCACGGTCTTGTTGAGCGTAAAGGCCTTGAGTGCCTTCTCGTACGAGCCCTCGATCGTGGCCTCGACCACGAGCTTCTCGGAGTTCAGCTGCTGCATCATGAGGCCCTGCTGGAACAGCGGAATGTTGTCGCGGCTGATGACCTCGGGGCCGTTCTTGCCAATGTAGGCAGGCAGCTCGACCATGGCGTCGTAGGGCATGTTGGGGATAGCGCCCTTGTTCTCGCAAATGACCAGGAAGCGCTGCTTGGTGTCGTTCTTCAGAGCGATAGCCAGGTCGGCAATCCAGTCGCCGTGGCTGCCCGCATAGAACGTGCTCTCGTCGATCTCGCCGGTCTTCTCGTAGTGGTCGATGCCGTCGAAGAGATTCTTCTCGCGCGTCTCTTCAACCTCGTTAGCACGGGTGCGCTCGGGGTTGGAATGCTCGACGAACTCCTTCTGCTGCAGGTAGTAGTTCAGATACGTGTTGGGCAGGTACTCCGGGAAGCACTCCATGATCTCGTACTCGCCCTTCCAGACGTAGTACCAGCTGCCCTTGGTGTGGCGGTTCTGCTCGGGATGCTCGTCGGTGGCCTCCTCGGGCTTCTTTGCCATGAGCGAGCCCATGCCCTTGAGGTAAGAATCGGGCAGCAGAATCTCGTGCTCCTTGATGTACTCGCGCAGCTGCGGGAGCACCTCCTCGCCCTTGTGGCGAATCGAAGTGAACCAGCCAAAGTGGTTGAGGCCAAAGTAATCGTACTCGACATCCTTCTTGTCGATATCGAGCGCGGCGCAAACCACGTCGATGATCGCGATCGGCATGTCGCAGATATTGATGATGCGAGCGTTGGGACGCAGCACACGGCAGCCCTCGGAGACGATGGCGGCAGGGTTGGAGTAGTTGAGAATCCAGTAGTCCTTCTTGGCGTACTTCTCAACGTCATCGATCAGCTCGACCATGGGGAAGATGGTGCGCATGCCGTAGGCAAGGCCGCCGCAACCGCAAGTCTCCTGACCCACGCAGCCGTGACGCAGCGGAATCTTCTCGTCCTGCTCGCGCATGGCGTAGCCGCCCACGCGCATCTGGGCAAACACGAAGCTGGCATCCGTAAAGGCAGTCTCCTTGTCGGTGGTCACCGTGAGCTTGATGTCCAGGCCGAGGTCCTCGTGCAAAATCCAGTCCACGAGCACGCCGATCTTGCGCTGGCGCTCCTCGTTGATGTCGTACAGACGAATCTCGTCAACGTCGAGCTCGTCCTTGCGCAGGGCGATGGACTTGACGATGCCGGGGGTAAAGGTGGATCCGCCACCACACAGAGTAATGATCATTGTTTACTGCTCCTTCTCAATTGCGTTTTCGACCTTATCGCGCATCTCGGCGACCTTCATGCCAAAGATGATCTGGATATTGTTGCCGTTGCGGTTGATGCCGCTGTTGGGCACGTGGTTGATGAGGCTCTCATCGATGAGGTCCGGGTTCTTAACGTTCACGCGGAGACGCGTAAAGCAGTTCTCGAGCTCCTCGATGTTGTCCTTGCCGCCAAGACCTGCGACCAGGTCGGCAATACCCGCATCGACGCCCTCTGCGGGAGCCGCGGCAACAGCACCCTGCTTCACCGCGACAGACGCGGCGGCCTCGCCCTCGGCAACGGACTCAGCAAGCTCGGACTCCTCCTCGCGACCAGGCGTGTGGAGGTTGAGCTTCTTGATGAGGAAGGTGAAGAGGAAGAAGTACAGCGCGGCGTTGACGACTCCGAGCACCAGCATAACCGGCCAGTTGGTCTTATCGACACCGAGGACCAGGTTGGAAACCACGATGTTGATGATGCCGCCTGCAGTCGAAGCGGGCACGGAGAGGACCTTGAGCAGGACCAGGAAGATGCCGGAAAGAACCGAGTGAACGACAAAGAGCACGGGAGCGGCAAAGACAAAGAGGAAGTCCATGGGCTCGGTCACGCAGGAGAGCACAGCGGTGACGATCAGCGGGATAATGACAGCCTTGGTCTTGTCCTTGTTCCCCTTGTAAGCGGTGACGATAAAGGCGAGACCGATGCCGATGTAGGGCCACAGGTTGTTGAAGGTATAGCTGTTGAAGTAGGTGCTATCGGAGAAGGGCTGACCCGTCATTGCCATCTCGGCAACACGGATGGGATAGGCGCCGGCGATAACCTGATCACCCAGCGTAGGGGTGCCGCCCACATCGGAGAACTGGAACGGGGTGTAGATGAGGTGGTGCAGACCGGTGGGAACGAGCAGCTTGTTGAGCATGCCGTAGATAAAGAGGCCGATGTTGCCGGATTCCTTAATAATGCCGGCGACGGAGGAAATGGCGCCCTGGACAGGAGGCCAAACGATGCAGAAGCCTGCGCCCATGATCCAGGAGATGATGATCATGATCAGGAACGGAAAGCGAACGCCCGAGAACATCGAAAGGGCAATGGGGAACTGCTTGTTCGAGTACTTGTTGAACACGGCACCGGTGATGCAACCAAGGATGATGCCGCCAAACACGCCGGTATCGAGTACCTGGATGCCCATAACGGTGGCCTGGCCGGTTCCGGTAAGGCCGAGCATGCCGCTCGCATCGGCAAGAGAACCGGTGGCGTTGAGCACGATGTTGTTAGCCTGCAGGAACAGGAAGAACGACATCAGGGCGATCAGCGAAGCATGGCCCTTGTTCTTCTTTGCCATGGCGCCGGCGATGCCCACGCAGAACAGAATCGAGAGGTTGTTGATGATAAACATCAGCGACTGATAGACAACGGCGCCCACGAGCTGGAACGGACCGAAGGCCAGCACAGGGACCATGGCGCAGATGGTCTTGTTGGTCAGAATGATGCCCACGATGAGCAGAATGCCGGCAACCGAGAGATACATCATCGGCTGGACGATTGACTTCGCGAACACCTCCAACGGCGCTTTGAAATTGAACTTCTTTTTTGCGGTCATAGCGGTATTCCCCTTCCTTTTCCGCAAATTAAGACAGATGTGCCCTGGACAAGACCGTGAGCCTTGCCTTATATCAATCGATGTGTGGGCACGTTATGCCTAGAGACCAGGTTCTCCAAGCAGGTTAACAATGTGATATGCGAGATAACTCTTCTCGGCATCGGTAACGACAACGTTATAGGTAGACGACAAGTGGGCGGCTATGGCATCCGCACACGAGAATGCACACGGATACGCCGTTTCATCGATTCGGAACAGCGCGTCTCCGTTGATTTGCCCGGCCGTAGGATCGAGCGCTCGCTGTGCGAAAAACTGCAGGTGACGAACGAAACGTTCGTAAGGCAGCGAGGTGTCATCGAGGGTCGTAGCATAGCGCTTGGAAACAATCGCGAGCACGTCGCGAACAAGCTGGACCGAAACGATCAGGCGGTCAGAGCGCTGCGGCATGGTGGCGTTGACGATATGCAGCGTAATGAAACCCTGCTCTTCTTCGCTCATCTGGATGCCCATATACTCCTTGATAATCTGCAGCGCACGGCCCGCAAGTGCATACTCCTTGCGATAGAACTGCTGGATCTCGAGCAGCAACGGATTCTCACAGGAGACGCCCTTGCGCTCGCGCTCCAAAGCAAGGCTGATATGGTCTGCGAGAGCAATGAGAATCTTATCGTTGATGTCGGCATTGAGCTCTCGACGAAGCATCTGAACGATTTCCTCGGAAATCACGAGGTTGACGGTGGGGATGGACTCCAAAAGATGTGCCAAGCGGTCAATCGTACGCGAATCCTGAGAAGTTCCCTCCTGCAACGCGTAGGTCTTTTCGATCGACGCCTCGTCGATGGCATCGCCAGCATGACGGCCAAAGCAGAGGCCTCGACCGATGACGATGAGCTCGGAGCCATCGTCCGAAGTGACCATTGCGACGTTGTTGTTAAAAACTCGCTTGATAACCACGGTACCCACCATAAGAATTTACTCGGAAAGCCAGACGACAGGCTCTTTAACAGCAACAGGGCCGGAAGCATGCTCACGAAGAGTCGAGTTCTCCGAACGCTCGCATACGATAACGAAGACCGTGGGATCAAAGCCGGCAGCGCGAACCACGTCGAAATCGACCTCGACGAGGGGCTGGCCCGCGTCGACATGGTCACCCTGGGCAACAAGCGCATGGAAGCCCTTGCCCTCAAGTTTAACAGTGTCGATTCCGATATGCAGCATCACCTGAGCAGAGCTGTCGTCGGACATGATGCCCAGCGCGTGCTCAGTCGGAAACAGCGCCGCGACGGTGCCGGAAACAGGAGCGCACACCGTTCCCTCTTGGGGAACCACGGCAACGCCATCGCCCACTGCACGGCTGCTAAAAGCGGGGTCATTGGTATTTTCTAGATGAACAAGCTCGCCGGAAACGGGAGCGAGGATTTCGAACTCGGAAGCCGCAGTCGTCTGCTTATCCGAGCCACCCATAAGGCGAGAAAAGAAACCCATGGTGACATGTCCCTTCATAAATATAGCCCAACCAAAATCAATCGAATGCGCCCATTGAGACACACCCGTTCAAAGACTTTGGTTAGGCCCACGTCCGAGGGGACTCGGTAACCTTCCGCATTTCTTTTACGGGGGTTATTGTAGACAAGCCCAAAGCCGGAACAATCATTATGACCGGTGAACGGTATTTTTTCATCGATAAACGGTATTTAGGTAGCACTTGGGGGCACTCCTTGTTTGGTGTATTGGGGACAGGTTACTTTGCACCAATCATGAGTTGCGGTGAAATAGGGACTGAAAAGCCGCTCAAAAGGCCAAAACAGTCCGTATTCCACCGCAACTTCAAGACGTTGGTGCATATGAACCTGTCCCCCTTACACCAAAAAGGGCTCCGAGCAAAAACATGCCCGGAGCCCTCTGGTCGCCTCGACTTAGAGCGCGACGCGTATGTTACTTGCGCTTGCCGCCGCCGTCACCGGGACGACGGGAGCTGCCGCCGCGCTTGCCGCCACGGCTGTTGCCATAGCTGCCACGGTTATCGCGACCGCCGGCGCGGCCGCCACGGGAGCCGGCCTGATTGCCGCCACGTCCACGGTAACCGCCGCGACGCTCCTCGCGGGTGTCGTCGTAGTTGCGCCAGTCATCGCGACGATCGCGGCTGGCACGCGGATCGCGACGATCGCGCGACTCACCAGAACGGCCGGCGCCGCTGCGCCCGCCATTGCCGCGAGCACCCTCGCGACGCTCGCCGCCGCGGCCGCCGTGCTCTTCAAAGCGCTTGCCGCCACGGGACTCACCGCTGCGGGTGCCACGCTCACCGCGACCCTCGCCGCCGCGACGCTCGTCACGGCCACCACGCTCGTCATTGCGACCGGAACGACGACGGTCGCCCGAGCCACGCTTGCCGCCACGCGAGCCACGGCCCTCGTCCTCGCGCTCAACACGGCGACGACCACCGCGATCCTCGTCCTCGCGGCGACGGCGATGCGCCTCGCCCTGGAACTGCTTGGCACGGCGCTCGGCACGATTGCCGCGCGGGGCCTGCTCGACGGTACCAGCACCGTCGCGCTCCTCGGCAGCCACCTCGCGGGCCACGCTCTCCACGGCCTCGTCCACGCGAGCCTGAACGCCCTCGCGCACGCGGGTCTTGCCGCCGCGCTTGGGACGGCTCGGACGCTCGCCATCGCCGCGGCGCTCGTCGCGACCGCGGTTGGAACGACCGGCCACATCGCCGTAATCGTCGCCGTTGCGTTTGCCGTCGCGACGTGCCTGCTCAAGCTTCTTCTTGCTCTTAGACTTGCCGCGCTTGGTCTTCTTCTTCACCTTAAAGGCCGCAGGGTCGCGCTCGGGATCAACCGCGGGCGGATTGGGACCCACATGCAGGTCGCCGGCCTCGTAAATGTCGGCGGTCTTGTCCATGAGCTTCTCGATCTCGTAGAACTCGTCCACGTCCTGCTCGGTCACAAACGTAATGGCCCAGCCCAGCTCGCCGGCGCGACCCGTACGGCCAATACGGTGGATGTAGTCGGTCGGCTCGGCCGGCACGTCAAAGTTCACGACGTAGCGCACGTCGCTAATGTCGATGCCGCGAGCGAGCACGTCGGTCGCCACCAGCACGTCAACGGTGCCGTCGCGGAAGGCCGAAAGGGCACGCTCGCGCTGGGCCTGGCTGCGGTTACCGTGAATCGCGGCGGCCTTGATGCCCTTGCGCTCCAGACGACGGCAGCAGCTATCGGCACGGTGCTTGGTGCGCATAAAGACGATAGTGCGCTCCGGTCCCTCCTTTTTGAGGAACTCGGGCAACAGGTTGTTCTTGGCCTCGATGGACACCGGGAACACAAACTGGTCGACGGTGTCGGCGGTCGACGTGGCCGGCGCGATCTCCACGCGGGCCGGGTCGCTCACCAGGTCGGTGATCTCGCCCACGGCCTCCTCGTCGAGCGTCGCCGAGAACAGCAGCGTCTGGCGCTCGGCCGGCGTCTCGCGCACAATGCGGCGGACGGCGGGCAAAAAGCCCATGTCGAGCATGCGGTCGGCCTCGTCGAGCACCAGGACCTTAACCTCGTCCAGGTGGCAGGCGCCCTGCTCGATCAGGTCGACCAGACGACCCGGCGTGGCAACTAGGATATCGCAACCGTACTTGAGTGCCGCGGTCTGCGGCTTGTAGCTCACGCCGCCCACGACGGTCACGGCAACGTGGCCCGTGACGTCGGCGATTTTGCTTGCGACCTCGTCGATCTGCTGGGCAAGCTCGCGCGTGGGGGTGATGACGAGCATCACGGGGCCACGGCCGTTGCCCTCGGGCTTTTTAGCACCGCGACGGCGGTTGCGGCCGCCACGCTCGCGCACGGGTTTGGGAGGAGCGATGTGCTCCAGATTGTTCATAGTCGGCAGCAAAAAGGCGGCCGTCTTGCCGGTGCCGGTCTGAGCGGCGGCAAGCAGGTCACGGCCCTCGAGCACTACGGGGATCGAGCCGGCCTGCACGGGCGTGGGCGCCGTGTAGCCCAGGTTCTCGATAGCACGAAGCATCTCGTCGGAGAGGCCCAGCTCGTCAAAGGCGGGCAGGCTCTCGGTAGCGGACTCGACGGCCTGGGCGGCATTGGCCTCATCGGCGGCATCGAAGGCAGCCTGGGTCATGGCCTCGCGGGTCCCGTCCAGAATCTCGGCGTCGGTGACGTCAGATACAGAATTACGCATATGTTGTTGTTCCTTATCTGCACGCGCAATGGGCACGGCATGCGGCCGCGCGGGCGTGCTTGGTAGTGCGCTAATACATACAAAAACAGGTGCGCACAGAGAGGACGTTGCTCAGCACGCTGGCGATCGCTTTGGCAGCCCTATCACGCGCCGTCCAGACGCAGCAGCTCTAAGCGATGGAGCAGATTCGCCGCCGGTTAGTATACCCGTGCTTCGCATGCCCCCACGTAAACCACAGATGACGAGGCGGACGAGGTGGGCCCGGCTGATTGTCTCAATCTGTAACATCTACAGGGCGAATCTTCCTCTACGTGTTACAGATCGAGACAAACGGTCGACACGGCTCACAAACGTCTCAATCTGTAACAGTTAACGAGTAAAATCGGCCCTAATTGTTATAGATCAAGACAGAGGGGGATTTCCGTCCAGTCCAAACCAAATCTCTCAGTCTTCCTGCAATTTCGAACATGTGGCCTATAATGTTGCTTTGGTTACGCTATATATTGCGCAGCCATTTAATACGTCGCCCACCGGGGGCCATTAATTCCTATCGCCATATTGGCTAGGAAGCAATCAAAGGAGGTATCCGTGGCAGCAGAGACGCCTTGCTCGGTCCTCTATAACGATATTCGCTCGTTCGGCGGTCTTAAACATCTCGAGATCGCCCGAATGCTCATCAATGGAAACTCTTATCTCGGCAGTACCCTGCTCGACAAATGCTCTACCAACCGCTCGTACCTCACTCGCTACATCGTCCACCGCGAGCCTGATCAGTGTGCGCCAGGTATCTACAATGACCTTACCGTCTCCACGCTTAACCTTGCCGCCGCCATTAGCAACAAGCTCGGCGGAGGCGACCGCGCCTATCAGGAAATATCCGAGCATTACAGCGGCCCGGCGGCCCAAGGCATGATGTCGATTCTCGCCGATTATGACCTCGACGACCGCCTCTACGCCAACGCCTTGGGGCGTATCAACAGCTCCGATGACCACAGCGCCCGCGAAAAAAGCACGCTCTTCTTGATGCTCTTTGTGGCAACGGGGGCGCTCGCCGATCCCGTTCAGGGCGTGGCCACCGTCGAGCGCTTTTGCGACAGCAAGACGGACGAGCACTTTGGCACCACCGAAACTACCGTCGGACGTGGCTTTATGAGCAGCCTGGAGCAGCCACGCACCGTCGCCCCCAACCTCGGTCTGCTCAGAACCCATGCCGACAACTGCGCCGACATGCAAATCCATCCCCTCACACGCGATCCGCACGGCACCGTGATTGGTTCTTTGCCCAAAACCTCGCCCAGCATCACCGATGTGGGCGCCGACGCATCGCGCGAGCATCTTCGCATTTGGCTTGAGGGTGAGCACTGGTACGCCCAGGGCCTTGGATCGACCAACGGCACGGTGCTCGAATCGGGCGCGCGCGACGGCGATATTGTGATTGAGCCGCCGCGCGACCAACGCGAGCCCGGCAAGATCTATCCCCCAGTGGAAATCGAAAACAGCGACAGGCTCCATCTGGGTCTCTACACGACATTCCTTGTCATTGTGGACTAGCGCGGACGGTGATCGAAAGACGGTCGCCGTCCGTCTTTCGTCTTCTACCTTCTGCGTCGTAAACGACAATGCTCAGCGGTATACGTGGGCAGTGCGGCTATCATGGTACTTTACCGATATCCGCACTGCTCACGTATACGTGCGGCAACCCATGCCAGACAAAGGAACGCCATGGATACTACCGATAGCGCCTATGGCGACAAACTCATCCGTCTCGATACGTTCGATACCGCCGTGGCGGTCGACCCCAGCGCCGAGGACGACGCCAAGCGTCGGTTTATGACGCTTATTCTCCAGACGGCCCACCGCAACAACGGCAACATCGGACACGTGCTGCGCGCGACCAACACGAGCGGCGAGGTCTTTGCCGTCAAGCTACTCAAGGACAACGCCATCCTTTCCGGCCAAGCCCCCGACCGCTCCGCCGAGCAATCGGCAGCGCACCTGGCCAGCACCGCCGCGCTGTTCGAGGAGTACCGTCATCTGTGTACCGTCTCGCACCTGCGCGGATTTCCGCGCGTCTATGGCTACGGATCGTGCGAGGATGACCCTCTCATCCTCATGGAGTGGGTCGAGGGCACCTCGCTCAAGCAGGCGCTTCCCCTGCTTCTGCACGACGCCTCGGGCGGGCTGACCACCCAGATGGTCGCCGCCGTCGGAAACGCCGTGCTTCGTGCGCTCTTGATGACCCAAGGCCTCGTGAATCCGGTCATCCATCGCGACCTGTCGCCTGCCAATATCATGTTCCGCACCACTAGCCGAACGCTCGAGCAGCAGATTGCTGATTGTTCCTTTGACCCCTGCCTCATCGACATGGGCTCCGCGACCATGGCTCTCGGCGACGACACGATCACCCGGCGCGCCGACATCTGGCGTTTTGCCACGCCCGCATACGCCGCGCCCGAGATGCTCACGCAGGATATCGAAGGCATCGCGGCCCTTCGCCGTTCGCCGGCAATCGACGTCTATGCGCTTTCGAGCATTCTGTACCAGCTCTACAGCGGTCGCAAACCGTTTGACTTTGAGTCGACGAACGCCGCTGCAACCGGCTCGTTCTATCTCGTAAAGACCAAGACCAAGCCGGCACCGCTCGAGCCGCGCTGCGAGGGCGATGAGGCGCTCGTCCAGATCATCATGAAGGGTCTCTCAGTCGAGCAGTGCGATCGTCCCACCGAGCAGCAGATGCTCGAGGTGCTCTCGGCATACCTCACCGACGCCGAATCCGAAGGCCGCGAAGGTGCAGGAGACGAGGCCGCAATTGATATCGATTCTGGCACGCACCTTAAGGTCGACGTCGCCGGCGAGCGCGCACGAGAGATCCTGAATCAGGCCCGCCACGATGCCATGACCCGCCGCCGCTTTATTATCGGCGGCGCTATCGCAGCCGTTGCGGGGCTCAGCGTTATCGGGGCGGCAACCCATGGCTTTGGCATCCCCGCCTACCTTGACGGCATCCGCGGTTCACTTGACGACTACACCTGGGATCAGCTGCAAGAGATTTCGCTCAAGATTAAGGCCGCCGAGACCCGTAGCGAGGCACGCGAGATTGCCAAGCGCTATCACCTGCTCGATGACAACGGGCATATCCCCTATCCATGCACCAAGCGCGTCACGCTCACCAACGGGCTGCAGGTTGGCGCGCAGCTTGTGGGTATCCGCCACGACGAGCTTCTAGACGGTACGGGCAAGGCCGGGCTGACGTTTATGTTCGACGCGGGTATTGCCGAGCGCAACGCTGCAGCTGAACCGCCGAGCGCCGGCTGGGCAGATTGCGAGCTGCGGGAATGGCTCAACGGCGACGGCCTTAAGCTGCTACCCAACGAGTTGCGCGCGCTCATTAAAGGGGTCAAGAAGGTCTCGAACAATGTGGGCGCCGCCAACAGTGCATCGTGTCTGAGCGAGTTGCCCGCAACCCTTTGGCTGCCCGCCATGGTCGAGCTGTGCGGTACGCAACCGCCCGATTCGTTTGCCAAGGACTATCACTACCTGGCAGACATCTACAACAGCGAGGGCAAGGAGTACCAACTCTTCCGCGAGCTCAAGGTGAGCCCGTATTCCACGAACGAGACGATGGTCCGTCAGTGGAAGGGCAAGGACACCTGCTGGTGGGAGCGCACGGTGAGCCCCGACTCATCGGAGAGTGGAGGCACACTCTATTTGAATCGCGTGGGCCACGACGGCGACGCCTTTACGTACGCAACGCCTGCGGACAAGCCAAACAAACGAACCTGTGTGATCCCCGGATTCTGTATCTAGAGAGCGGGCGTCTTGCCGTGACGGGACCCCTCCCCGGCAATTGTCTCGATCTGTAACAGTTAGAGGTCATATTTGCTGCTAGATGTTACAGAACGAGACATTGAGTTTCCTGCCAACTGTTTGTCTTGATCTGTAACAAATACTCGGTAAAACGGGGTCTAGTTGTTACAGATCGAGACGTTAGTTTTCGGCTGAAATGTTTGTCTAAATCTGTAACAGCTATGGTTCAAAAACCGGTCCAGACGTTACAGATTGAGATGATTGGTTGGGACGGTCCATCGGCCAACCAACTATCCTCATCTGTAACGAAATGTCATACATTTCTTTCTGTACTGTACACCCCCAGGGGGTATGGGTGTATAGTATCAGCAGGTTAACAATTCCAACACCGAACCACAGAAAGGAGGAGCCATGGCTCAAGATAAGTTTGACGTGGGCGGCATGACGTGCGCCGCGTGCCAAGCGCACGTGGACCGTGCCGTCAGCAAACTCGACGGCGTCCAAAGTGTCGCGGTCAATCTGCTCGCCGGCTCTATGCTGGTGGACTACGACCCTGCGCAGGTCTCCCCCGACGACATCTGCACCGCTGTCGACCGCGCGGGCTACTCGGCCTCGCCCGTCAGCACGGGCATCGACGCCTCCCAAAACGGCAGTACGCAAGCCAGGTCCGGCGCCGCCCATATGGAGTCGCCCACCAAAAAGCTGGAGGCCGCCGCCTCCGCCATGCGCACCCGCCTCATCATCTCGATCGTATTCCTCATCCCACTGTTCTACATAGGCATGGGGCACATGCTCGGCTGGCCGCTGCCCGGTATTTTCACCGACCATACCCACAGCATGACACTCGCGCTCACCGAGCTCGTCCTGCTCATCCCCATCGTCTACGTCAACGACGCGTACTTTATCAACGGGTTTAAATCGCTCGCGCACGGCGCGCCCACCATGGACGCCCTTATTGCCGTGGGCGCCACCGCCTCCATCGCCTGGTCGCTCTACGCCATGTTCATCATGGCCGACCAGCTAGCCGCAGGTCAGGTGCACGAGGCCATGATGACGAGCATGGACAACCTGTATTTTGAGAGCGCTGGCACCATCCTGTCGCTCGTCACCGTGGGCAAATACCTCGAGACGCGCAGCAAGTCCAAGACCGGCGGCGCTATCGAGGCGCTCATCGACTTGGCACCCAAGACCGCGACCGTCGTGGCAGAGGACGGCAGCGAGGCCACCGTCGACGTCGATGCCATTCTGCCCGGCCAGGTGCTGCGTGTGCGCCCCGGCGAGTCCATCCCCGTTGACGGCGTGGTGCTCGAGGGCAGCTCGGCCGTGGACGAAAGCGCGCTCACCGGCGAATCCATTCCCGTGGAGAAGACCGCCGGCGACACTGTCAATGCGGCCACGGTCAACCGCACGGGCTCGTTTACCTTCCGCGCCACGCGTGTGGGTGCCGACACGTCGCTCGCCAAGATTATCCAGCTCGTCGAGGACGCCAACGCCACCAAGGCGCCTATCGCCCGCATGGCCGACAAAGTCGCCGGCGTGTTCGTGCCCGTGGTGTTCGTGATCTCGGCCGTGACCTTTGCGGCGTGGATGGCACTGACCGGCAGCATAAACGAGGCGCTCACCTCCGCCGTGGCCGTGCTGGTGATCAGCTGCCCGTGCGCGCTGGGTCTGGCCACGCCCGTCGCCATTATGGTCGGCACCGGCAAGGGCGCCGAGATGGGCATTCTGTTCAAGAGCGCCGAGGCGCTGGAGAACCTGCGCAGCGTAGGTACCGTGGTGCTCGATAAGACGGGCACGGTCACCCGGGGTAAGCCTGCCGTGACCGATATCGTGGTAGCCACGCGCGCTGACGGCTCGCCCGCCATGAGCGAAAAGGCGCTGCTCAAGCTGGCCGCCGCGCTGGAGCGCTCGAGCGAGCACCCGCTGGCCGAGGCGATTATGGCCGAATGCGAGACGCGCGGAATTGTCGCGCGCATGGTCGAGGACTTTGCCGCCGCGCCCGGGCGAGGCGTTACGGCGCGCGAGGGGCAAAACGTCATTGCAGCCGGCAACATGCGCCTGATGGACGAGCTGGGCGTTACCGTGCCCGCGGGTCTTGCCGAGCAATTTGCCGCCGAGGGCAAGACGCCGCTGTTCTTTGCCAAGAACGGCGAGCTTGCCGGCACCATTGCCGTGGCTGACGAGGTCAAGGAAACGAGCGCCGAGGCCATCGCCGCGCTCCGCAAGCTCGGCGTCGACGTACGCATGCTCACCGGCGATAACCGCGTGACGGCCGAGGCCATCGCCCGCCGCGTGGGACTGAGAAGCGAACAGGTTATCGCCGACGTCCTGCCCGCTGACAAGGAACGCCACGTGCGCGAACTGCAGGATGCGGGCGGCAAGGTCGCCATGGTGGGCGACGGCATCAACGACTCCCCCGCTCTGGCGCGCGCCGACGTGGGTCTGGCCATCGGCACCGGCGCCGACATCGCCAAGGAGGGGGCAGATGTGGTGCTCATGCGCAGCGACCTCATGGACGTCGCCCGCGCCATCGAGCTTTCGCGCGCCACGATCCGCAACATCAAGCAGGACCTGTTCTGGGCACTGTTCTACAACGGCATCGGCATTCCGCTCGCCGCGGGTGTGTTCTTCCCCCTCACGGGTTGGCAACTCTCGCCGATGTTTGGCGCCGCGGCGATGAGCCTGTCGAGCGTGTGTGTTGTTTCCAACGCGCTGCGCCTGCGAACCTTTAAGCCTAAAGTGGCAAAATAGGCTCACCACTCACCATTAAGTCCATTTATAACGGGCTTTCCAGGTGCCCGAGATTGACCTGAAAGAGGAGCGACACGTACTTTGGTACGCGAGCGACAGCCTGAAGATCAAGGTCGGGTGCCTGGGAAAGCCGACACAACAGAGAGGAATACCCATGCGTTACACAATCAAGACTTCCGGCCTCATGTGCGGCCATTGCGATGCCACCGTCGAGACGGCGTTGCTCAACATAGCCGGCGTGACCGACGCCGACGCCGACCACGAGACCCAGACCGTACAGGTGGAGTGCGCCGACACCGTGACCGCCGAGCAGCTCGCCGCCGCTGTCGAGGCCGCGGGCGAGAAGTTCCACGCCCTATCCGTGACCGCCGCGTAGCAGACGCTGTCTACTCAATCCCCAGAAGTTGCGGTGAAATACGGACTGTTGTGCCGCCCTAGGCCTTTAAACGGTCCGTATTTCACCGCAACTGACAGGGATATCCGAAAGATCGACCAGAAACGAGGACCCGCCATGATGGCAGACCACAAATCGGTGACCCGCATGCTCAAGACGGCGCGCGGCCAGATCGACGGCATCTTGCGGATGGTCGATGAGGACCGTTATTGCGTCGATATTTCCACGCAGCTCATGGCCACGCAGGCACTCCTCGCGCGTATTAACGCCGACGTGCTCAAGGCGCATATCGAGGGCTGCGTGACTTCGGCAATCGAATCGGGCGACGAAGACCTAAAGGCCGCCAAGCTCGCCGAGATCGAACGCGTTGTCGACAAGCTCTCCAAGTAATTGGGGCATTGGGGACAGACTTCTTTACACCGTCTTGGTGTTCCGGGGACAGGTATGTTTGTACCGCATTGGTGCAGATTGACCTGTCCCCCTTGCTCTAAATCGGGTATAAAGGCGTGCAGCATATCGAACGAAAGGCAATTTGCATGAATGACTTTATGAAGGGTCGCAATGGTGCCGATGAACTCACCATCGTGATGGGTTTTGCGGGTATTGTCATCGCGATGATCGGATCGATAGCCCGCATCCAGTGGCTCAGCTGGATCGCCATCGCCGTCATCGTGATTGGCGTACTGCGCGGCCTGTCCAAAAATATCGATGCACGTCGCAAGGAGAACGAGGCCTTTGTCGCCGGCTCGGCTAAGGTCCCCGGCTTGGGCAAGTTCGTCGCCAGCTTGGGCGGCGGCGCTGCAGCAGCCAGCACCTCACGCGCGGCCGGCACCAGCAAGGAGGACTTTGAACGTGCCAAGCGCACAGCCAAGAAGATGTGGAAGGGCCGCAAGACCACAGCCTATCTCAAGTGCCCCAACTGCGGCCAGATGCTCTCCGTTCCCAAGGGCAAGGGCAAGATCCGCGTCACCTGCCCCAAGTGCCACGCCAAGATGGAAACGCGCTCCTAGCCGCTACACCATAGGACAAAATAAAAGCCGAGGCCTCGCGCTGAGACCTCGGCTTTTTTGAATGTAACAAGGGGACCGTCCCTTTGTCACGTCTACGCCACCCCGTCGCGGGCGAGCTCCTCGGCCAGCGCCTCGGCCGGCATCGCCATAATCGTGTCGAGCTCGGCGTCCACCTCGGGAATATGCTTCACCTTCAGCTTGCGCACCAGATCGCCACGGCACATCACGTGCATCGGCTCACGCAGGGCGCACGGGTCATCGAGCGGGTTCTTGCGCGTCACCAAAATGTCGGCGGCCTTACCGCACTCGATTGTGCCGGTCTCGCCGCCCAGCCCCAGTAGCTCGGCATTGACTTGCGTGGCCGTATGCAGCGCGAAGGCGTTGCTCACGCCGACATACTTGGCAAAATAGGCCACTTCACGCCACATGTCATACTGCGTCACAAACGGGCAGCTCGAATCTGTGCCAAGGCCCACCTTAACGCCAGCTTCCAGTGCGGCACGAGCGCTCTCGATAATGCCCGAGCACACGATATCGCCGTTCTTCTTTTGCGTATCGGTCGAATGGGTCTTTTCCGGGTCGAGCAATACAAACGGCAGCGCCGGGCTGATGGTGCAGGTCACGCTGGGCGCACGCCCCTCAAGCTGCGTGCCCGCGGCGCCACGGTACAGTTCCAGGATCTCGGGCGTCAACGGAGCGCCGTGCTCAATCGTGTCAACGCCGGCCTCAAGCGCGGCCTTCACGCCCTCGGTACTCTCGACATGGGCCATAACCGGAAGGCCAACCTCGTGCGCCGCCTTGCACGCCGCTGCGACAACCTCCACCGGCATACGCAGCACACCCGGCTCGCCCACCTCAGTCGTATCGAACACGCCGCCCGTTACGAACAGTTTAATGACGTCGGCACCGCGCGCATACAGGTCGCGCACCTGTTCGGCTGCCTCGGCGGAACTGTTGGCCACCTGGGCGAACAAGCCCGCACCATGGCCGCCCGGCACCGTGACGCCCGTTCCCGGCGCCACCAGGCGAGGACCTTGATATTTACCGGCATCGATAGCATCGCGCACGGCAAGATCGGCAAACAGCGGGTCGCCCGCACCGCGCACCGTGGTCACGCCACTTGCCAGCTGCTGCTGGGCGCTACCCTTAAGAACGTGGCGCACGATGGCACGCCCCACGGGATTATCGAGCTTCTTCATCAGCGCGCCCGCATCGCCCGCCGAAACCGGCTTGCCCGAGCCGCACAGATGCACATGCATATTGATGAGGCCCGGCATGAGATACGCACCTGCCAGGTCGATGACCTCGGCACCTGCAGGCGCCTGCGCCACAGCACTGGGCCCCATCCACGTGATGACACCGCGCTCAACGACCACGGCCATGTCGGGCTGCAGCTCCATATGTTCCGAACCATCCAGGACGGTCGCATTGATAAACAACGTGGAACGATCGGCAGACGCCATATCGAGCTCCTCCCCCTCAGAAAACTTGAACATCTGTCCATTATTATCCAGTGTAGCCCGATTGCCACAGACATATCGGTTAACGGAGGAAAGAGCGGGATGTGGGGGACGGAATACGTTGCAGTCCCACTCCAGCGACACCAGGGAAACATCTCGATCTGTAACAGGTACAAGGTTGTTGGGCCCCTTGCTGTTACAGATCAAGACATTCGGTCGACGTTTCACCGGTTTGTCTCGATCTATAACAATTACGAGCTCAAACAACCTCTAAACGTTACAGATCGAGACAAAACCTCTCAGCGCCCATACCACCGACGTCTCCACTCCTCAGCCAAATCGGGCCGTCGCGGAATACCCGCCAACCTCATCTTCTCAACCAGCTTCCCCGGATTCTTGAGCTCATCAAACGTAAACCGAAGCACCTTGTGCCCGAGCATTGTCAGATGAGATTCCCGCTAACGCTCTGCCACGAATGGGTCGACCGACTCCCGGACCTCGCCGCTCTGCAGGGTGTACTTCCCCTTTCCGTCGAGCTCGCCGATGACACACGTCCCGTCCTCGAGCTGCCAAAAATAGTCGACGCGAAATACCTGGCTCGGATCGAGCGGGTCGCGAAACTCCACCTGCAGCTCCGGAACCGGAAAGCCGTACGCAATAAAGAACGCTCGGAACCGAGACTCGCCGCCGTTTTCGGACAGCCCGTCCGCATACGACGCAATCACCTGTGCCCTACGATACCCTCGCCTGCCCTCGCAATCGACGCGGAGGCGCTCGCACAAATCCCCACGTGATACGTCTTTCGCCCGCAGTGCAGAATCGGCAATCGCCAACCCGTAGGAGAACGGCGCACGCAGCAAGCAATCCTCCACCGTGCGCCAAAACGACGTCACCCGCACGCCATCAACACGCTCGAGCGCGCCCGCCATCTGTGGACGCAACAACCTGCACCCGCTGCTCAACGTCACCGAACAACCCGTCTTAACAAGAAAACGCGGCCCAAGCAGATCATTCGGCACCTCCAAACCCCATATCAGTGCGGCGTCATATCCCCAAAACGCCCAATCGGGATGAAATTCCGCAAGCCCTTTGATAGTCCTCAGCACTCGCTCCGCCGGCGTCAATGCATCCCAATCATGCTGAAAACAGAACAGGTACGGCTCGGGCTCCGCGATATCGTCGGTTCCAACATGGCCTCGCAGCCACATGAGCTCGGTATTGTCATGCGTTGCGAGCAGCGCACCTTGCTTGGCCGTCTCCGTGAGCCGCGCGAGCATCCTATTCCGCGCCAACGTGTTGCGAGTCGCATGTTTGTGTTTGAGAACGGTATTAGACACTTTCATCACCACCACGTCAGACAAATGGACCATCGTCACCGCTGCCTCCGCTGACAAATGTCTTGATCTGTAACAGGAAGACAGTCTTTGAGCCTCTAGTTGTTACAGAACAAGATCTTTCGGCACCGAGTCCAGCCTTTGTCTCAATCTGTAACAGCAACGTCGACTTTTAGCCTGTAGATGTTACAGATCGAGACATTCTCCCAACCCGTTGCCGAACATCTCAATCTGTAACAGTTACGGGCCCAAACAGCCGCCAAACGTTACAGATTGAGACAAAGTCAGGGCAGCAGGGCGACACCAGTCACATCCCCTACTCCCACTCCTGCTCGTAGATGTTGAGGGACTTTACGTAGCGCCCCTGGGCGCCCATGATGTCGCGGACCAGACGCAAGAAGAAGCTGATGCACGAGGTGTCAAAGCCGTCCTGCAGGTCCTCCGGATGCACCGCGCCCGGCCCGTCGACCGCCGTGTCACTCAGGCGCGCGATGTCATACAGGTAGAGCTGCCCCGCCGTCAGCCAGACATCGTCGACGCACGCGAGCCGCACCGCGATCGCGCCGTCGCTCCAATGCTCCTTTTGCACGATATGCGGGTCGTAGACATCAAAGCGAAGGTCGGTGCGCGTATCCTTCAGCACAACCATGCCGTTCGCAGGATCCTTGTCCAAAATGCCAAAGCGCGAGAAATACTGCGTGTCGCGCACCTGCTCGAGCCGCTTGAGCGAGGCAGGCGAAAGCGATGCCGGCGGCTCATCAACATACAGCTCGAGCAGCGTCTTGCCATGGCGATAGGGGCGCTCAAAGAGCAGCCAATCGGTAAATGCCATGTTGTAGGCCATGATTTCATTTTGCGAAGGCTCGGTGCAATAGCTGAGCCATGGGTCGACAATGACCTCGAACTGTTCGCGCGCCGGCTCCAAAAACTGGAACTTCCGCAGCATCCAAAAATGGGCCATGTCGGCAATATCGTTGCCGACGGCTCCGGCTAGCTGCGCTCGGTCTAAAGCGTGGTCAGTCATGGCATCCTCCTCAAACCGATGGACCTCAATTTGAGCTTACGAGGAGGGTGGGCAGCCACGACCAGCGCGGGCAAAATAGGCCTCCGGCCGCAAACCAGATGCTGACCAAACACTTGACGGGATGCTTGACCGAAAATGCGCACCGCAACAAAACCGCAGGTAAACATAGACGGCCAACCCGCCCTTTTGAGCCAAGCGCCCCCGGCCACCACAGAAACAGCAGAGCACCACAACTCAAGAAGACGCCGAATGGACACTCGCGCGTCGACAAACGGACAAATCGGTCGCAAACCCGCAAGGAGTGTCCCCGGGTGCCGGCCCAAAAGGAATGTCCCCAACTGCCGGCACTTTAAAATGACCAGTCATTGGGGACGTTCTTAAATGACTACTTTACAGCTCCAGCGCCTCGGCGACTTCGGCAGCGCAGGCCAGGGCGTCGGCCATAGCGTTCACCACAAGCGAGCTGCCGTTGCGAGCGTCACCGGCAACATACACCGGCACGGCATCCGCGGAGACGCCGTCGACACGTGCCGCAAGATGCGAGCCCTCGGCGGCCATCACAGGCAGCGGACGACCAGCGGTGGCAACAGGTACGCCTACCGCATCGAACACGCCATGCTCAGGACCCGTAAAGCCGCAGGCGATGAGCACCAGCTGCGCCGGTACCTCGTGCTCGGAGCCCGCGATGCGCTCGGGCTTGCCAGCCGACCAATCCAGATCGACCACGCGCAGGCCCGCGGCCGCGCCCTTCTTGTCCAGCAGCACCTCGAGCGTATCCACGCCCCAAGCGCGCATCTCGCCGCCCATGGCAGCGATGGCCTCCTGCTGGCCGTAATCGGTCTTCTTCACGTTGGGCCACTGCGGCCAGGGGTTGCTCGCCGCGCGCGCATCAGGCGCCGCCGGCAAGAACTCAAACTGGCGCACGCTGCGCGCACCCTGACGTACCGCGGTGCCCACGCAGTCGTTACCGGTATCGCCGCCGCCAATGACCACGACGTCCAGGCCGCGTGCATCGACGACAGGCTCGCCGCCATCGAGCACCGAGACGGTCGAGGCCGTCAGGTAGTCCACGGCATACACCACGCCGGGTGCGTCAATATTCTCAGCAGCCAGTCCACGCGGGGCGCGAGCACCGGCAGCCACCACAACGGCGTCAAAGCCATTGAGCTTGGCCGCCACCGCAGGGTTCGTAACGTCAGCACCCAGCTCGAACACGATGCCCAGCTCGCGCATAAGTGCCACGCGACGCTCGACAACGGACTTCTCGAGCTTCATGTTGGGAATGCCGTACATGAGCAGGCCGCCCGGGCGGTCGTCACGCTCAAACACCGTCACGCGGGCACCGCGACGCGCAAGCTCCCATGCTGCCACCAGACCAGCAGGACCGGAGCCCACCACGACAACCGTGGGCGCGCCCTCCCCTGCCGGCTCAAAGCGGCGCGGACCGCCGTTGGCCCACTCATGGTCGCTGATCGCACGCTCGTTGTCATGGATCGTCGTGGGTTGGCCATCGACCGAACCCAGGTTGCACGCGGCCTCGCACAACGCCGGGCACACGCGACTCGTAAACTCGGGCATGGGCGAGGTGAGCGACAGGCGCTCGGCAGCCTCATCCCAGCGGCCGCGGTACACCAGCTCGTTCCACTCGGGAATCAGGTTGTGCAGCGGGCAGCCGCTCGGGCGCGCCTTGCCAAAGCTCGCGCCCATCTGACAAAACGCCACACCGCACATCATGCAGCGGCTCGCCTGGGCACGGCGCGCATCGTCGTCGAGCTCCACGTACAGCGGATCGAAATCGCGGCTGCGCTCCTCCACGGGGCGCAGCTCGTGGGTCACGCGATCGATATCAAGAAAAGCACCGGGCTTACCCATGGCACTTACGCCTCCTTCTTGGTCGAAGCAACAGAGCTGGCGGTGGCGGGCGCAGCGCCAGCGACACCACCCGCCACATCAAAGCGAGCGACATCCGCGGCACTCGCGCGGCCGGTCACAATGTCAAACGCCAGCTCCTCGGCCTGCGCATGCGTCTTGCCGACGGCCTCGGCGGCGGCGACAATCGCCAGCACGCGCTCGTACTCGGTTGGAATGACCTTCACAAAGTGCTTGCTCATCGTCTCAAAGCTGTAGAGCAGCTTAATGCCGCGCGGGCTCTGCGTCGCGTCCACGTGCTCCTGGATGAGCGCGCGAATCTGCGCCAGCTCGCCGGCCGTCGGGGCCTTGAGCTCAACGCTCTCGTGGTTCACACGGGCATCGAGCGTACCGTACTGGTCAAAGACGTAAGCCACGCCGCCCGTCATGCCGGCGGCGAAGTTCTGCCCGACCTCGCCCAGGATGAGCGCCAGGCCGCCCGTCATGTACTCGCAGCCATGGTTGCCGCAGCCCTCGACCACCACGGTGGCGCCGGAGTTGCGTACGGCAAAACGCTGGCCTGCCAGGCCGTTAATGAAGCCGCGGCCGCTCGTAGCGCCAAAGAACGCAACGTTGCCCACGATGATGTTCTCGTCGAACTTGTAGGTCGCATGCGGGTTGGGGCGCACCGACACCTCGCCGCCCGAAAGGCCCTTGCCAAAGTAGTCGTTGGCGTCACCGCACACATTGAGCGTAATGCCGCGCGGAAGGAACGCGCCAAAGCTCTGACCGGCCGAACCATCGCAATCGATGGTGATGGAGCCGGCGGGCAGACCCTCGGGATGCGCCTTGGTCACCGCGTTGCCCAAAATGGTGCCCACGCAGCGGTTGACGTTGGCGATGTCGGCGCGGAAGCGAATCGGACGCAGGTGCGCACGGGCATCGGCCGTATAGGGCACAAACAACGTGGAGTCGAGCGTCTTGTCGAGTTCGCTGTCCGCTGCCATCTGCGGCAGGAAGTGACGACCGTCGGCACCCGGGATGTGGGCACCAAACTCACAGGTCGCGCTTGCCAGCACGGGCGACAGATCCAGCAGGTTAGCCTTGCGGTTGCCCGGGACCTCGATCTGGCGCAAGCACTCGGGATGGCCGACCATCTCGTCGACGGTGCGGAAGCCCAGGCTCGCCATGACCTCGCGCAGCTGCTCGGCAACAAAGAGCATAAAGTGCTCGACGTGCTCTGGCTTGCCGCGGAAGCCGCGACGCAGGCGGCAGTTTTGCGTAGCGATGCCGGCCGGGCAGGTATCCTGCTGGCAGTCGCGCTGCATGAGGCAGCCCATGGAGATGAGCGGCATGGTCGCAAAGCCAAACTCCTCGGCACCCAACAGGCAGGCAACGGCGACATCGGTACCGTCCATGAGCTTGCCGTCGGCCTCGAGCACCACGCGCGAGCGCAGGCCGTTTTGCAGCAACGTCTGTTGAGCCTCGGCAAGGCCAAGCTCCAGCGGCAGACCGGCGTGCCAGATCGAATCGCGCGCCGCAGCACCGGAGCCGCCGTTGTGGCCGCTGATCAAGATCTTGTCGGCGGCACCCTTGGCCACACCGGTGGCGATGGTGCCGACGCCGGCCTCGCTGACCAGCTTGACCGACACGCGTGCGCCGGGGTTGGCGTTCTTAAGATCGAAGATAAGCTCCGCCAGGTCCTCAATGGAGTAGATGTCGTGGTGCGGCGGAGGCGAGATCAGGCCGATGCCGGGCGTGGACTGACGGACCTCGGCGATCCAGGGGTAGACCTTCTTGCCGGGCAGGTGGCCGCCCTCGCCGGGCTTGGCGCCCTGGGCCATCTTGATCTGAATCTCGAAGGCGCTGCACAGGTAGCGGCTCGTCACGCCAAAGCGCGCGCTTGCCACCTGCTTGATGGCGGAATTCTTGGAGTCACCGTTGGCCAGCGGGGTCTCGCGACGCGGATCCTCGCCGCCCTCGCCCGAGTTGGAACGACCGTGCAGGCGGTTCATGGCGATGGCCATGCACTCGTGTGCCTCTTTGCTGATGGAACCGTACGACATGGCGCCGGTGTTAAAGCGGCGGACGATGTTGAGCGCGGGCTCCACCTCGTCGAGCGAAACCGGCGTGCGACCGTTGGCATTAAAGTCCAGCAGGTCACGCAGGCGCACGGCACGGCCGGTGCGGTGCAGGCGGGCGCTGTACTCCTTAAAGGTGTCGTAGCTGTCCTCGCGGCAGGCGGTCTGCAGCAGGTAGACGGTCTGCGGGTCGATAAGGTGATCCTCGCCGCCGAGCGGGCGCCACTTGGTCAGACCCAGCGTGGGCAGCTGATCGGGAGCCGGGCTCTTAAGGATAGCGAGCGCAGTGTCGTAGCGCTCGTTTTGCTCGCGCTCAACGTCCTCGACACCCATACCGCCCACACGGCTCACCGTGCCGGCGAAGTACGCGTTGACGAACTCCGGAGTGAAGCCCACGGCCTCGAAGATCTGCGCGGAGTGGTAGCTCTGCACCGTGGAGATGCCCATCTTGGACATGATGGAAACGATGCCGGCGGTCGCAGCCTTGTTGTAGTTAGCGATGCCCTGCTCGGCTGTCACGTCCAGATCGCCGTGCACCGCCAAGTCGCGAATGCACGCGTGCGCGTTGTACGGATAGATGCCGCTCGCGGAGTAGCCCACCAGTGCCGCAAAGTCGTGCGGGGACACGGCGTCGCCGCACTCCACCACGATGTCGGCAAAGGTACGCACGCCGGCGCGGATCAGGTGGTTGTGCACGCAGCCCACGGCGAGCAGCGACGGCACAGGGACCTCGCCCGCCGCAGCACGGTCGCTCAGCACCACGATGTTCACGCCATCGCGAACCGCGGCCTCGACGTCTTCGGCAAGCTGCTTGAGTGCAGCCTGCAGCGCGCCCTCACCCGCGTCGCGGCGGTACACGGCACGGAAACGGCGGGTCTTAAAGCCCACGCGGTCGATGGCGCAGATACGCTCGAACTCCTCCTCGCTCAGCAGTGGGCGCTCCAGGCGCACCAGCTGGCAGGCCGTACGGGAGTCCTCGAGCAGGTTGCCGTGGTTGCCCAGGTAGAGCGTGGTCGAGGTGACCATATGCTCGCGAAGGGCGTCGATGGGCGGATTCGTGACCTGGGCGAACAGCTGATAGAAGTAGTCAAAGAACGAGCGCGTCTTCTTGGACAGGCAGGCCAGCGGCGCATCGATACCCATCGAGGCGAGCGGCGCCTTGCCCTGCTGGGCCATGGGACGCACGACTTCGTCAACATCATCCCAGTGATACCCGAGCTTGGCCATGCGCACGGCGGCGGGCACCTCGGCGTCCTCGGCGGGCGCGGGCGCGACGGGCTTGTCGAGCGCGTCAACGGTCAGCGTCTCCTCGGCGATCCAGTCGCGATAGGGCTTTTCCTTGGCGTAACGGGCGCGCAGCTCGTCGTTGTAGATGACGCGGCCGCGGGCAAAATCGACCTCGAGCATCTGGCCCGGTCCC
The DNA here is from genome assembly GCA_902492235.1 of uncultured Collinsella sp. GTDB lineage: Bacteria > Actinomycetota > Coriobacteriia > Coriobacteriales > Coriobacteriaceae > Collinsella. The sequence goes on from CABUKS010000007.1 coordinate 41,251, forward strand.
AGACAGCCGCTCGTCAGGATGTTCTCGGGGCTCACCTCGATGGTGCCCACCTCGCTTGCCAGCATAAAGCGACCGTCGCGCGTCACATAGTAGCGGGCGGGACGCAGGCCGTTACGGTCGAGGGCGGCACCCAGCGTGCGACCGTCGGTAAAGGCGATGGCCGCCGGGCCATCCCACGGCTCCATGAGCATGGACTGGTAGGCGTCGTAGGCGCGGCGTTCCTCGCTCAGATTGTCGTTGTGGTCCCACGGCTCGGGCAGCAGCATGGACGCGGCACGTGTAAGCGGGCGACCGTTCATGACCAAAAACTCGAGCACGTTGTCCAGAATCGCGGAATCGGAGCCCTCGCGGTTGATGATGGGCATCACGCGCTCAAGATCGTGCTGCAGCACGGGGCTGTACAGGTTGGGTTCGCGGGCGCGAATCCAGTTGACGTTGCCCTTGAGGGTGTTGATCTCGCCGTTGTGGATGATAAAGCGGTTGGGGTGTGCACGCTCCCAGCTGGGCGTGGTGTTGGTGGAGTAGCGCGAGTGAACGAGCGCCACGGCCGTTTTGACGGCGGCGTCGTTGAGGTCGATGAAGAAGCGGCGCATCTGCGTGGCGACCAGCATACCCTTGTACACGATGGTGCGCGAGCTCATGGAGCACACATAGAAGATCTTGTCGCGCAGGGCAAACTCAGCGTCGGCCTTCTTCTCGATGGTGCGGCGGCACACATACAGACGGCGCTCGAAGGCGTCGCCCGCCGGCGTGTCGTCCGGACGGCCCAGGAAAGCCTGCAAGATGGTGGGCATGCAGGCGCGGGCTGTCTCGCCCAGGTCGTGCGGGTCGACCGGCACCTCGCGCCAAAAGAGCAGCGGCACGCCGGCCTCGGCGCAGCCCTCCTCAAACACGCGACGGGCATCCTCTACGCCCTTGTCGTCCTGCGGGAAGAACAGCATGGCCACGCCATAGTCGCCCTCTGCCGGCAGAATCTGGCCGCACTTTTGAGCCTCTTTGCGGAAAAAGTGATGCGGAACCTGGAACAGGATGCCGGCGCCGTCGCCGGTGTTCTTCTCGAGTCCCGTACCGCCGCGGTGCTCCAAGTTGACCAGAATGGACAGTGCGTCGTCCAGAATCTGGTGATGGCGCTCGCCGTTGATATCGGCAAGCGCGCCGATGCCACATGCATCGTGGTCGAATTCGGGGCGATAAAGGCCCTGCTGCTGAGCGAAATCTGCCTGCATCGCGATCCTCCCCTAGATATTAGACAGTCAGTTGAATAGGCATACTAGGAGCATCGCCGACCCGTTGTGTTTCCCGCCCGTTTCGAAACAATCGCGTAACGCACGCCCTACGAGTGGGTGCCGCCGACCTCAAGGGCGACAACAAGGGCCCCAGGTTCGGCCCGTAAGCTCACCGCTTCAAACATCTCAATCTGTAACAGGAGGAGCCGATTTTGGCGCTTAGATGTTACAGGTTGAGATTTTCTGCAGGACAGTTTTGGTTTGTCTCGATCTGTAACACGAAGGGTCAGTTTTGGCGGTCAGCTGTTACAGATCGAGATTTTCCATAGGACCATTTCTTCCTGTCTTGATCTGTAACACCTAGACCCAATTTCCATCCCCAGTTGTTACAGATCAAGACATTTCGGCAATCCCCTTTCACCGTCCCATTCAAATACAACAATTTTGTTAGTCACGGTTAACTTTTTGGCCTAAAACGGGTATCCTTTGCGGCGTCAAACAAACGGCACGCAGGAGCTCACCATGCTCAACCATCTCAAACAACACTTTGGCTCGCACCGCACCGGAGGCCACGGAGGTCTGGATATCGCCCGGCATATCGGCCCCGGGCTGCTCGTGACCGTCGGCTTTATCGATCCGGGCAACTGGGCCTCCAACATGGCCGCCGGCTCGCAGTTTGGCTACGCGCTGCTGTGGATCGTCACGCTGTCCACGATCATGCTCATCGTGCTGCAGCACAACGCGGCGCACTTGGGCATCGCCACGGGCACCTGTCTTGCCGAGGCCACGACACGCTACCTCCCCCGCATCGTGGGACGCGCGGTACTCGCCAGTGCCTACCTCGCGACCATCGCCACCGCTATGGCCGAGGTCCTGGGCGGCGCGATCGCGCTCCAGATGCTCTTTGGGCTGCCCGTGCGCGCGGGCTGCGTCATCGTGGCGGCAGTATCGATGGCGATGCTCATGACGAGCTCCTACAAGCGTGCCGAACGCTGGATCATCGCCTTCGTAGGCGTGGTAGGACTCTCGTTTTTGGCCGAGCTTGCACTAGTCAAGGTCGACTGGCCGCAAGCCGCCGCAAGCTGGATCACGCCCAGTATGCCCACTGGCTCTGCCGCGATTATCGTGAGTGTCCTGGGTGCGGTCGTTATGCCACACAACCTTTTTCTGCACTCCGAGGTCATCCAATCCATGCACTTCGAAGGCCAAGGCGAGCAGGTTATCGAAGAGCGTCTGCGCTACGAGCTCTTCGACACGCTCTTTTCGATGGGCGTGGGCTGGGCAATCAACTCGGCCATGGTCATCCTGGCCGCAACGACCTTCTTTGCGCACGGCATTGTCGTAGACGACCTCGCCGTCGCAGCGGCCACGCTCTCCCCCATCTTGGGCCCGGCGAGCTCGACCATCCTTGCGGTGGCGTTGCTGTTTGCGGGCCTCTCGAGTAGCGTGACGGCGGGCATGGCGGCAGGCACCATCACCGCGGGCATGTTCGACGAGGAATACGACATCCACGACCGACATTCCTCGATCGGGGTGGCGGCCTGTTTCGTCGGCGCAGTGACGGCGTGCCTGGTCGTCCCAAATCCTTTTGAAGGTCTCATCTGGAGTCAGGCATTGTTGTCGCTTCAGCTGCCAATTACGGTCTTTGTGCTCATACGGCTCACCAGCTCACGCCGCGTCATGGGCAAATACGCCAACTCGCGCCCGCTCAACGCGCTGCTCGTAGGGATCGGCGTCATCGTGACGATTCTCGACATCGTGCTGCTAACGGGGATGTAATTGGGATGGCGTGACTGTCCAGATGTAACGTCTTAATCTGTAACACGTGAGACCGTTTTAAACCGTCAGATAAATCAAAAGGGCCCCGGCCGAGAATTCGACCGGGGCCCTTGGACAGAGCTATGTTCGGCTTTCGCCGTGTGTCTACGAGCTACTCCTCGACAAGCTCAAACTGATCGGGACCGACGCCGCACACAGGGCACACGTAATCCTCGGGCAGCTCGGGCGTGTCGACCTCAACCTCGTAACCGCAAACAGTGCACACAAACTTATACGTCTTCTTTTCCTCAGCCATGATGTTCTCCTCTCGAACGTGACTGCTGGTGTACTTACTTATTAGTATATATTCTCAATAATATAATGCAAGTATTTTTAGAACATTTCTAGCCTTGATACGACGAGGCTTTGGGCGGCGTCTTGCCCTTTAGCACCTTGTAATAGTAGTCGTACGTCAGCGGCGTCTCGTCGCTCAGGCGCTCGGCATCCTCGACCTCGCCAATAAACAGCAGATGCGTGCCCACATCCACAGTGTCGATCAAACGGCAGCTAAACAGGGCCGCCGCATGCTCGGGCACATAGGGCATGCCCAGAGCCGTCTCGCGGGTCTCGTATTTGGCAAACTTGTCATAATCGCTGCTGGTGCGGAACCCAAAGTTACCGATGTAGAGCATGTCGGCGGTCTGATCGATCACGGTCAGCGCGAACGCTTTGGCCGATGCGATGACGCCCGAGGTGACATTGTCCTTGTTCACGGCAACCGAAATACGCGGCGACATGGACGTCACCTGCACCGCAGTGTTGATGACGCAGCCGGCGCGCAACCCGTCTGCCGCAGCGCTCACCACGTACAGACCGCTCGGCATGGTAAAGAACGCAGTTTTGTCCATAACGATCACTCCCCTAGCTCGGGCTGGAACCTCATGAATGTATGTACCCACAAAAAAGGCGGCACCCATAACGGACGCCGCCTTTGAGACATATGTGTCAGAACAGTAAGAAAGATAAGACGCCCGCAGTTGCGGTGAAATAGGGACTGAATAGCCCCTCAAACAGGCAAAACAGTCCGTATCTCACCGCAACTTATATAGAGCGCCTACCGGTTGCGTTCCTTAAGGGCGCGGTCGATCTCGCGTTGGACATCACGCTTGGCCATGTCCTCGCGCTTGTCGTAGAGCTTCTTGCCGCGGCCCAGACCCAGCAGCAGCTTTACGCGGCCGTCGGTATTAAAGTAGAGCTCCAACGGAACCAGCGCATAACCACGGTTGCGAAGTTTGCCGTCAAGAAAGTCGATCTCCTTGCGGTGCAGCAGCAGACGACGCCGACGGTCGGGATCGCGATTCCACACGCCACCATGGCTATAAGGGTGGATATGCAGTCCGACGAGCCAGCACTCGCCGCCACGAATCAGCGCAAAAGTGTCAGTGATCTGACAGGCGCGCTCGCGAATCGACTTGACCTCGGTGCCGCTCAGCTCAATACCGCATTCGAACGTCTCATCGATAAAGTACTCGTGATGCGCCGAGCGATTCTTGGAAATGAGCTTGCGTTCACGCTTACTGGGCATCGCCGGCCTCCTTAGCGCCATCGGCGTTTGAGCCCGTAGCCTCGCGCTTTGCCTTGCGCTCGGCATTGAGCTCGGCATCGCTCTCGCGCACCAGTTTGATAATCGCCGCGCAGGCCTCCTCGCCCACCAAGTCGCGAGCACGCACCGTCAGGCGCGTCGCCTCCTGCTTGTCGCCGTCGCTTGCAGCATCGGTCGCGCACATGATCAGGCAGATGGCAATCTCGGCCGAAGGCGAGGTCGGCACGCCTTGCAGGGCCAATTCACCCATCACGTGGTCGTCGCTCTCATCAGCGGCATCCGGATAGGTGGTATGGATCTTGTTGAGCAGGCGCGTCGTATGCGCATCGTTGGGCGCCAGGCGCAGCGCCAGACGCGCGCAGCCCACGGCAGCCGAAACGTTCTCGGTCTCGGGCTCCAAGAAGTACTGACCTAGATTGGCGTAAGCGCGGGCGGCGCACTTGCCATCGCTTGCACGCTCCAGCACCGAGAACGAGAGCGATGCCCATTCCTGCTTGTCCTCGAGTGCACGGAACAGCTCGGCCAGATCCAAGCGATAGTTGCAGTTCATGGGGTCCCAACGCACAGCCTGCATCAGGGCATTACGAGCGCTTACATAATCCTGCTGGCGAATGTAGGCAAACGCCATGTCAGAGTACAGGCGGTCAAACGGCACCTCGACCTGCACGAGCTCGCGCGGATCCTTCTCCACGCGGCGATAGGCCAAGCGCTCAAACTTGCTATCGAAGCTAAAGTATTGGCGCTTCTCCTCCGTCTTGCACTCAGCGTCGATATACTCCTCGGCGAGCTCCACCAGACGCTCCAGCAGCGGCGTCGCCGTAGCCAGGTCGCCCTGCGCCAGATAGTTCTCGGCATACGTGATGTCTTGCAAGCTGATGGGCAGATCCATGGCTACTCCTCGATCTGAGCGAAACACGGCAGGCGCCGTATATACGGTCAATACACAAAACCCGGGTCTCTTACGAGGCCCGGGCGTTCAATTTTGGTAGCCCGTACCAGATTCGAACTGGTGATCTCCGCCTTGAGAGGGCGGCGTCCTAAACCGCTAGACGAACGGGCCATATGTAGCAAATGCAATGGCTGGGATGGAGGGAGTCGAACCCCCATTGACGGAACCAGAATCCGCTGTCCTGCCATTAGACGACATCCCAATGACTGCATCGCTGCGCTCGGCTGTGCCTTTGCGCAAGAAAGAAATATACGGGAAGTCTCGCCGTGACGCAAGCCCCAATTTTGACTTTTTTTGAAATTCAGTCAAATTGGCCTAATTTAGTCCAAGCCGTGAAGGACCTGTGAAGCCAACCGCTGTACACGAAGGGCAAAACGCCGTGAGCGGTAGCCGTCAACCGTTGGCAGATTCTACCGTGAAAACGATAGCACCAGGCAACACAATCGAAGTATCAATGATCGCGTAGATATCGAGGCACCATGGACGAAGAGCTTGATTACCTATGGGAGACCCTGGGCCTCGAGATCACTGCCGACCTTTGGCCCGAACGGGACAAAATTCACCCCACGTTACGCCCCGCCATTACTGTGGTGCAGGCAAAATACCGCCGTGCATCCTTTTTGATCATGCGGATGTCATGGCACGCGGGACTCCCCGACCTTAAGCGAATCCAGGCAAGCCTCGTCGAGTTGTCCGGTATGCCGACCGTCATATCCGAGGCGCACCTGGAGCAGCGCCAGCGCGAGCGACTGCAACAGCAGCGGATTCCCTTTATCTGCCCCGGCGTTCAGGCATATCTGCCCTTTATGGACGAGGAGTACTGGAGCGGCAAGCCCAACAAACACGTAAAGGTCTACGATCCGCACGAATGGGCACAGCTGGCGGACTGACTGGGGCAGGCCCGCCGGCGGAAAGTGCGTCCCACCCTGAGCACTCAAAACGGGTCGCACTTTCCGCAGCCGCTACAGCAACGCCTCGGCCCAAGCCGATTCCCTAAAGCCGGGAATCGCAAAGTCGTCGCCCACCAGCAGCGGACGCTTGACCAGCATGCCGTCGGTCGCCAGCAGCTCGTAGCACTCCCGATCCGTCATGCCCGCATCCAGACGCGCCTTCAGGCCCAGCTCTCGATATTTCATGCCCGACGAATTAAAGAAACGCCGCACCGGCAGCCCCGAACGAGCAATCCAGGTCGCAAGCTCATCAGCCGTGGGATTGTCCAAAACGATATCGCGGTCGATATACTCTACCCCATGTTCGTCCAGCCATGCCTTGGCCTTCTTACACGTCGAGCACTTGGGATATTCAACAAACAGTACGGTCATGGGAATCCTCCGAATATAAATCGGCCAACGCAGGCACACGCCACACGAGGCGCCTTCGTATGATGGGCCATGTAGCCCGCGGGTCACACGTTAAACGAACCGTACCCCGAATCCGCGCTTGATAAACGGTAGCAGTTCCATTGCTTCGGGCGTGATATGGCCCGCAACGTTCATGCGCTCGTCACCGGGAAGATCGACCCGCGCAATCTCAAGCTCGCCTTCGTAGCGCCCATATCCGCTATTGCTCACAGCGATCGACCCCGCCTTTCGCGGCAGGCCGGCTCCGGCATCCGTCGGCACGGAATCCGGCTTAAGCGTCGTACGTGACTCCTGAGACCTAAAGATGAGGACGCTCGAGTCGGGCCGGTCGTGATGAATCTGCCCGCGCACATAGGCATAACCGGGCTCAAGCTCGCATTGCAGGTCCACGTATCCGGCGGAAACTTGAGCAAACTGCGCCCAGCCCGCATCGGAAAGATCGGGGTCGCCGACCAACACAATGCCGCAATCGGCGCCATGTGCAAGCTCAAGCATATTGAGGGCAACCTTTGACGCGCGACCGCGCTGCGCCTCGACCGTCGGCAGTCCCTCGAATACCGGCCCGCGAACGTTAGCATCACCCGGCACAAAAGCCATGATTTCGAATCCAAGCGCCGCAAGACGAAGATTCGTCCGAGCAACATCTTCAAGAGCTAAACCGGTATAAGGCTTGGGGTAAAAATTGTGGCAGGCGGCAAAACGAGTCACATCGGCACCGGCCTCACGCCACGATGCGATTTCATCAGAACTCACCGTCGATGCATTGACCACAATGCGAAATACACCGGACAGCTCCGCGACCCGCTGGGCGCTAAAGCCATAGTCCAAACGAAGGTATTCCAACCCCAGATCGCGCAGGTCCTCAATGCGCTCAAGCCCGAGCAAATCGCACGTGCGAGGCCCCACATCGGCAATGAGCGCAATGCCGCGGGCGGAAAGCAGCGACAGCACATGACGGACCTTATCGGCATACGCCGCTCCCCCATCCTCGGGAATATGCAGCGAGGTGAACGCATAGCGCGCACCCGCCGCGGCACCACGCTCAATCGTCCGCTCAATATCCTGCAGAGGGCTGGAAAGATAAATCGAAATACCCGTTTTCACGCTTCAACGCTCCTTTAAAAAAGGCCGGCGGAGCAGTTAGCCCCGCCGGCACAACCATATCATCAAGAAATCTGCCGCGCGCCGCGAACCCTGAGCAACACGGCTCGCGATATCAAACTACTCGCCAAAGAACTCGTTGATCTTCTGCTCGTCGACGCCAAAGAACCACGTCAGGACAAAGCCGGCGGCATAGGCAAGCAGCATAGCGGCAACATAGCCGAGCTGCTGGCCAGGAACGACGATCAGCAGGCCAAACAGACCGGAAACGCCCTGAGAAACCGTGCCGATGTGAAGCAGCGCCGCGAGTGCGCCGCCAAATCCGGCACCCAGGCAGGCCGTCACAAACGGACGAACGAGCGGCAGCGTAACAGCATACATCAGAGGCTCGCCCACACCCAGGATTCCAACGGGAATGGACTCTGCGACGTACTTCTTGAGCTTGGCGTTCTTGGTCTTAAAGTACAGCGCCAGACCGGCACCGACCTGGCCGCCGCCAGCCATCATAAGGATGGGAAGCAGGTAATTGATGCCCTTGGTAGCTCCGTCGGGATCGTTGAGCATAGCGTGGATCGGCGTGAGCGCCTGATGCAGGCCGACGGACACCAGCGGCAAGAAGCCTGCCGACAGGATATAGCCGCCCAGGACGCCCAGCTTCTCGAAGATAAAGGTCAAAACGCTAAAGATGGCAGTCGTCAGCCATGCGCCAACCGGCTGGATGACGAGCATCAGAGCAAAGGCGCCGATGATGAGCACCAGCAGCGGGGACAAGAACGTGTCGAGTGCGTTGGGCATAACCTTGCGAATCTGACGCTCCATCCAGGCAAAAAATGCGCCAGCGATGAGAGCCGCGATCATGCCGCCCGCTGCGGGGTTGTACTGCGCATTGGTGAGCGGCAGCAGAATGGCAGTGGCAGGATCAGCCGCGCCAGGCGCAAGCAGGGGCATGGCACTGTTGGCGATGCACATCATGCCGGCGATGCCGCCCAGCGCAGCGGAGCCACCAAACTCACGTGCCGCGTTATAGCCCACCAAAATGGGCAGATAGGCAAACAGGGCCCAGCCCATGGAACGAATGCCTTGGTACCACCACTCGCCTGCAAGCGCGCCTGCCGTCGAGACGTTAATGACGTTGCAGATACCGTTGATGAGGCCAGCCGCAATGATGCCGGGAAGCAGGGCGACGAAGACATTGGAAATCTTCTTGAGGAAGGCCTGAACCGGCTTGGACTCGTACTTGGCCTTCTGCGCGGCCTTGTTTGTGGCCGCAGCATCAACCACGCTCTCGTCAGCAACGCCTTTCGCAAGGCCGGTGAGCTTGGAGAACTCCTCGAGCACCTTATTCACCTTGCCCGGACCCAGCACGATCTGCATCGTGTCGTCCTCGACCAGGCCCATCACGCCGTCGAGTGCCTTAATGCCCTCCGTGTCGACGTTGCCCGTGTCTTTGACGGTCACGCGCAGGCGCGTCATGCACGCCGCGTTTGCGAGCACGTTGCCTTTACCGCCCAAAAGGTCCAGCAGCTTTTGAGCCAGCTCTTTGTTCGTCATAACTCCTCCTTGTATTGGGTATCTCGTCTGGATGTCATATCAGCTCACGCCGCGCACCTATTGGACATCGGCATTGCTTTTCTCATGGCCACTCACCGCAGCACGGACATGGCCTCGCGCCCGCTCAAGAGCTACCGTAGCCTGCTCGGCATCGCAGTCCAGCAGTACCGAGACAATAGCGGTTTTTACGTGGCCGCCGGCATCTGCAAGCGCCTGAACGGCGCGCTCGCGCGTGCAGCCGGTCGCCTCCATCACGATGTTCTGGCCGCGCACCACCAACTTCTCGTTCGTCTGCTGCACATCGACCATCAGGTTTTGGTATACCTTGCCGATCTTGACCATGGCACCGGTCGAAATCATGTTGAGAATGAGCTTCTGGACCGTTCCCGCCTTGAGCCTCGTTGAGCCGGTCAGCACCTCGGGACCGGGCACGGGCTCAATGGCAAGATCTGCGCTCTCCCCGATCTTCGACCCTTGGTTGCAGGCAATTGCAATGGTCTTGCACCCAATTGCCTTGGCGTACGCAAGGCCGCCCACCACATAAGGAGTACGGCCGCTTGCCGCCAGGCCAACGACAAGATCCTTGTCCGAGAGTCCACGCTCTCGCAGGTCGTTCGCGCCAAGCTCATCGCTGTCTTCGGCACCTTCGACAGCCTTGATAAACGCCGTCTCGCCTCCGGCAATGAGCCCGACAATCAGATCGGGTGACACGCCAAACGTGGGCGGACACTCCGAAGCGTCGAGTACGCCCAGACGACCGCTGGTGCCTGCGCCCATGTAAAAGACGCGCCCGCCGCGCTCGAGTGCCTCAGCAGCCCAGTCGATTGCTGCGGCAACCTGGGGCAACACTTTCGTGACCGACTGGACGGCACGAAGATCCTCATCGTTCATCGTCGTGACGATTTGCAGCGATGTCATCGTATCGAGGTCCATTGACCTTTGATTACGCTGTTCGGTCGTGAATTTTGTTAAATCGAGCATTTCATTCACCTCATCTTTCCTGTTTCTCGATGTAGTTTTGCTTAATGACATGCGTCGCCCGTTCGTAGTCGCTGGCAACGTAAGCAGCGTACAGGGCATCGACAACCATAAGCTGGGCCATACGCGAAGCCATGGCACCGCTGCGGACCAAGGGTTCACTCGCAGCAACGCCTAGCACGGCATCGGCCATGGTGGCAAGCTTGGATGATCCATCTACTTTGGTAACGGCCACAACGGGACAGTTGTGACGTTGAGCCTCGGCGGTGCAGTCCAGCACCTCTTGCGTCAAGCCCGAGTAGCTAAAGGCGATTGCCATATCGCCCTCATGCATGTTCTTGGCACATAAGAGCTGATCATGCCAGTCGTCGTACAGATGGCACTCTTTGTCGACACGCATGAACTTTTGCGCCAGGTCGTGCGCGACCAAACGAGAGGCACCAATACCGAACAGATTGACCGCGCGTGCCCGCTTAAGACGGGCCGCGCATCGCTCCAAGACGGTGTAATCGAGCGTTCGCGCCGTCGCCTCGATCGTGCGCACGTTGCTTTTCATCACCTTCCCCACGATACGTTCGACGCTGTCATCCATGGAGATGTCCTCGAGGGCTACGTCTTTCTTGTCACCTAAGAGCGCCAGCTCGGCAATCAGTTCGCGCTGGAACTCCTTGTAGCCCGCAAAACCCAAACGCTTGCAAAAGCGCAAAATGCTCGAGGGCGAGGAGAACGTGACATCGGCAAGACCGCGGACGGACAGCCCGACCACCTCGTGCGGATGAGCGCTTACATATGCGATGACATTGCGTTCCGCCGGACTCGCGCTGAGCTCACGCTCGCGAAGCCGCAAAAGCAATCCGTTTGCCATCTCAAACACCTCCGTTGAGAAGAATTAAAGACCAACGAACGATTCGTACCGGATACAAACAGCTTTTGCGGTACATTGTGCCGCATCGTGGCGCACAAAGGGCGAGCGTTCTACCGCTCGCCCCTCAAATCCGACCGCTCGGAAATACGCGCGACACAAAATAATTCAACAAGGTCGCATTATCAGAAACGGGTTTGTTACCGGCTAGCGCCTCGCATGGGCGCCGATCGGCCGAGTCGCATGGCGCACCAACGCCGCTGCCAGCAATACCAACAGCATGGCGATGACATAGCCCGCAGCATCGAATCCTAAATCGATAACGTCGAAATGCCTGCCGGGAACAAAGATCTTATGTACCTGATCGCCAACGGAGCAGGCGGCGCAAAAGAGCAATACGGGCACGCAACGGGAGCATACGCTCCACGGACGCCTGGAAAAGCAAACCACGACCACGGAGGCGAATAATCCGACGAAGAAAAACTCTACGGTATGGGCAACGCGACGGACGTTTGTGCCCACCCACATGCGAATGGAAGCAAGTCGGCCAGACCGGACATTCGAGGCAGCCGAATCGGCGCCCCCGGTCATTCCGTTCTCCGTCTGGGCTTCACCCGTGGCATCGGCAGCCTGAACGCCCGTAGCCTGGCCCTCCACCACACGCGCGGTGGACTCGCTCAGCAACGACGTCTCCACCGCATTTTGCTCCGTCAGCACCCAGATGCCCGCCAGCGTTGCAGCGAACAGAACGATCGCGGTCAATCCGATTATTTGTTTTACGCGCGCCAAGGGCCAACCTCCTTTTTTGAATATCAGCGAGTGTAGCCCCAAATGGCATCGTCACCGTATCAAAATTTGAATCGCAACAGGAAGCGACAAAGCGACGCAAACCCCTACCCCGCCTCGCGCATCCAGCGATCGAACGTCCCCACGCACACGCCCAGGCATTTTGCTGCCTGGCTGCGGGTAATATCGCCTGCCTCATAGCTATCGCGCACCAGCTCAAACTGAGGAGGGCACGGCTTGCGAGGTCGACCGAAACGGACCCCTCGCGCTCGCGCCGCTGCAATCCCCTCCGCCTGGCGCCGATGGATATTCTCGCGCTCCACCTGCGCCACGTAGCTCAGCAGTTGCAGCACAATATCGGCAATCAGGGTGTTGGTCACATCCGGCGCGCCGCTGGCCCTGACGCGCGTGTCAAGCAATGGCATGTCCAACACCACAATGGCAACCCCGAGCTCCTTGGTAATGCGTCGCCATTCCTCAAGAATCTCGGAGTAATTACGGCCAAGTCGGTCGATAGAAAGAACCACCAGTACGTCCCCGTCTCCCAGGACGTGCAGCAGCTCGCGATAACGCGGTCGATCGAAGTCCTTGCCGCTCGCATGGTCGGCATAAATATTCGCCGAGCCCACGCCATAGGCGCCCAGCGCATCCAGCTGCCGATTCAGGTTCTGATCGCGCGAACTCACCCGCGCATAACCGTACACCGTCGCCATCTCATCCCCGCTTTCTTGTAAACCTGCCAAAAGGGACAGGTTTATTTTGGTAGGTTTTACCTCTCAAATAGCAGGTAAGCGGGCGGCCGAGCAGACGGCAAGGTAGTCACGATTCAAATGCGAAGGGCGGTCCCGAAAGGCCGCCCTCCGCTCCCCCACCATGAGTCGGGATTTGGCTAATGGATAAGCTTAAAGTCCAAGTGCCCACGCGTGGTATTGACGCGCGAGACCTCGACAATCACGCGCTGACCCAGTTCATAGCGAGTCCCCGTGTCGGCGCCCGTCAGCGTAAGCGCGTCCTCGTCAAACTCGAACCACTCGTTGCCCAGGCTCTTGATCGAAACCAAGCCTTCGACCTGCGTTAGGTCCAAGCGCACAAAGAGGCCCATGCTGCTAACCCACGAGACGGTTCCGGCATAGCGCTCGCCCAGACGGTCCTCATAGTACTGGGCAATCTTGATCTTTTGCGTCGCATGGCTGGCGGCATCTGCCGCGCGCTCGGCATCGCTGCATGCGCGGCAGATCTGCGGCAGAATGCGTGGCAGCGACTCGCGCCCCTTGCCGATCAGCCGCGGCGTACGGACCAAGGCGTCCTTGCCGCCGAGCCGCTCATAGGCCAACTGCAGTTTGAGCACGCGGTGCACCACCAGATCGGGGTAGCGGCGGATGGGACTCGTAAAGTGACAGTAGCACGGCGCGGCGAGCGCAAAGTGGCCCTCGTTGCGCGGCTTGTACAGCGCGCGCTGCATGCTGCGCAGAAGCAGCGTGTTGACGAGCGGTGCGTTGGCCGTACCGGCGGCAGCATCGACTGCAGCCTGCAGCTCATCGGGACTCCCCAGGGCAATTCTGGCAGCACGGCGATCGTCGATGATGCCTAGCTGCGCCAGCGCAACGGCGGCACCGTGCAGGCTATCGGGGCTCGGATCCTCATGCACGCGATAGCAGGCCTCGATATCACGGTCTGCCAGCCACTCTGCAACGCACTCGTTGGCGAGCAGCATGGCTTCCTCGATAAGCGACGTGGCACACGAACGCTCACGCGCCACAATCTGCACGGGTACTCCGTCCTCATCCAATAGAGCGCGAATCTCGGCCGTGTCAAAATCGACTGAGCCGCGGGCGCGACGGATACGACGGCGGAGTTCGGCGAGTTCGTTGGCGGCGACAAGGAAATCGCCGAGGTCGACGTTGTAGCCGCGGGCGGCCTCCTCGCACGCAAGACCGCGCTCAAGCGCTTCCTCGCGCGAGGTCTCGGCAGCCGCAACATCCTCGGCCGCACCCTCCAACACCGAATACTCAACCGCGCCGGCACGCACCAGCAGCGCCTCGGCGCCGTCATAGTCCATACGCACACGCGAGCGAATCACGCTGGGGTACGGATCGTAATGCCGCACGCGGCCCTGCGCATCAAGCTCGATATCGACGGTAAACGCCAGGCGGTCCTCGTCAGGGCGAAGCGAGCACAGGTCACAGGACAGGCGTTCGGGCAGCATGGGAAGCACGCGATCGGCCAGATACACCGATGTCGTACGATGACGAGCCTCAAGATCGATATGCCCGTCCCAAGCCACATAGTGTGAAACGTCGGCGATATGCACACCCAGCCTGTAGCCACCCTCGGGCGTGCGTTCCAACGAAACGGCATCGTCAAAGTCGCGCGCGTCGACCGGGTCGATCGTGATGACAAAGCGGTCGCGCAGATCGCGGCGGAGCGGGTCCTTAAGCGCCGCGGACACATCGAGCGAAAGCCCCTCGGCCTCGTCCAGCGCGGCCTCGGGATAGCTATCGGTATAGCCGTAACGCGCCATCACATATTGAACGCCCAAATCGGGCGCGTCATCTCCGCCAATGCGGCGTTCGATCGTCACGGTGCCCGATTCCAGGCGCGTCGGGTAGGTCAAAATGCGCGCGACAACAGCATCACCCGGGTGAACGCCCAGACGATCCGCCGAGGTATCCTCGGGCAGAATGAAGAAGTCGGCCTTCAGACGCGAATCGAGCGGCTCGATCACACCGAGCGGACCGGCGGTCTGGTACGTGCCCACCACGCTTATGGCTGCGCGCTCAACCACGCCTTCGATCACGGCGCGCCGCTCACCGTGCGGGCTGTTCTTAATGCTCACGGCAACGGTATCGCCATCCATAATCTCGCGCTTGCCACGGCCCATGACCTTGTAGTCGCCGTTTTCGGTTACAACGTAGGCGCCGTGCTCATGGAGCTGCACGCGCCCGGTCAGGCTCGGACGGCGTTCGCTGCGCACCGGCCCGCGCTTATTGCGAGCTCCACGCTTATGCTTGTTATTGCGCCCCATGGCGCCTCCTAACTATCGATTGCCGTTTACATCCCAAGAGTCTACCCAAATCATCCCTAGGGGACGGAGGAAAACGGATCACATAGATAGACCAGCGCCACGATGATCCGTTTCCCCCGTCCCCTAGGGATCAAAAAACGGGCCGCCCCATAAGAGACGACCCGTTGGAAGGGATGAGTTCCAGGCATGCCTACACGCGCAGGTAGCGGCGCATGGCGATGGCAGAACCAAAGAGACCGATAATCACGCCGACCAGAATCAGCGCAGCATAGGTCACCAGGTAGTACTGCATCGGCAGGGCAAACGACATCCAGCCGATGCTCTCCTGCAAACGCGGAATCATCAGATTGCGCAGCAGCTCCAGAACGCCGATGGAAAGCAGCGAGCCCAAAATGGCCTGCAGCACGCCCTCGGTGATAAACGGGCCACGAATGAAGCCGTTGCTGGCGCCCACCAGGCGCATAATCGCAATCTCGCGACGACGCGCCGTGATGGACAGGCGAATCGTGTTGTTGATAAAGATGAACGCGATAAAGGTCAGCAGGCCGACGAGCACCACGGCGGCAATACGGATGTAGTTGGTCACCTGGAACAGGCGGCTTACTTCCTCCTGGCCATACAGTACGCTCGCGTTGACGTCGCCGTCGTCCGCAATCTTTTGGAAGTCGGCATTCTTCTTGAGCTTCTTGGCCGTGCTCTCGACCTGAGACGGATCGTCCATCTCAATCGCAAACGAGGCGGGCAGCGGGTTCTGGCCGTCGAGCGCGCTCATGGTGGCGTCGGCGTTACCCGACATCTTGCTCGTATACTCGGCCAGTGCGTCGTCCTTGTCCTTATAGGTCACGGACTTGACGTTATTCCACGTCTTAAGCTCGGCCTCAAAAGCCTGAACATCGGCCTGATCGGCGTCATCACTAATGAACGCGTTGATGACAACCTGATCCTCGACGGTGCCGATCACGGAGTTCAGCATCGCAGAGCCCATGATGAACAGGCCGATGATAAACAGCGAAAGGAAGATCGTGATGACGGCGCCGAGCGAGGTAGTCCAGTTACGGAAGAAGTGGCTGATTGCCTCTTTGAAGGAGTAGCCCACGTTAGTTGGTGCCATAGTTGCCGTAACCTCCCCTCTCCTGGTCGCGGATGACGTGGCCGCCCTCGAGGGCGATCACGCGACGGTGCATGCTATCGACCATCTCGCGGTCGTGCGTGGCGACGATCACGGTGGTGCCGGTGCGGTTAATACGCTCGAGCAGCTTCATGATTCCCAGCGAGATCGCCGGGTCGAGGTTGCCCGTCGGCTCGTCGCAGATCAGCAGCGGCGGACGGTTGACCATAGCACGGGCGACGGCAACGCGCTGCTGCTCGCCACCGGAAAGCTGGTCGGGCAGCGAGTCCATCTGATCGGCCAGGCCGACCAGACGCAGCACCTCGGGCACCTGGCTGCGAATGACGCCCTTGGGCTTGCCGATGCACTGCAGGGCAAACGCCACGTTTTCGTAGGCGGTCTTTTGCGGCAGAAGCTTAAAGTCCTGGAACACGGCGCCAATCTGGCGGCGCAGGAACGGAACCTTGCGGTTCTTGATCTTCATGAGGTCCTGACCGGCAACCAGGATGCGACCGCTCGTCGGCTTGACGTCGCGGTTGAGCGTCGACAGCAGCGTGGTCTTACCCGAGCCGGAGTGACCGACCAGGAAGACGAACTCGCCCGGATAGATCTCGATGTTGATGTCGTCGAGTGCAGGCTTGTTGGGCTGTGCCGGATAGATCTTGGTGACATGCTCCATAAGGATGACGGGCTCGACACCGGCCTGCTTGGCCATCTTCTTGCGGCTGGCCTGCGGATCGATGGGCGCGAACACCGACGTAAAATCGGGGTTGTTGAGCGCGTTATCGAGGCTTGCGACCTCGGCTGCCTGATCGCTCTCGACCACCGGGGCAGCAGGCTGCGTGGGGTCGGGAATAGCGGCAAAGAGACCGGACTGCGCAGGCTGAGGAGCCGGCGTCGCAGGGGCCATGGGGTCGGGAATGCCGGCCATGGTAGGCTGCGGCGTGGCGGCGCCAGCCTGAGGCTGCTCCACGCGAGCGGTCACGGCCTGAACGGGCTCAAAACCCGCCGCGCCGGAAAGCGCAACATCGCTAGTGGGATTGTAGGCAAAGGGATCGGATGCCGGCTGTGCCTGATCTGCCGGCTGAGCGGGGGCCTGAGCAACAGGCTGGCCCTCTGAATCCGGAGTGGCGAAACGACTGCCCTGGACGCCTGCCTGCGTCTTGGGGGCATCATCGCCCGCACCGGAGGTACGGAAGTGGTTACCCACTGGTGCTCCTTATCGTCGTGCGTTTAAACTACATGAGCGCTTTGTATTTTAGCAGCATTAGCTTTGCTGCACATAAGAAGCATGGCGTGCTTAGTGATCCCGTCGGCCGGGCACAGGGTTACTCTCCAAATCGTCCTCGGACATGTCGGAGCCCCCGCTGCGCGCTTCGCGCGGCAGGGGCTCCTCCGTCCTGCGGAAAGATTTGGAGAGTAACCCTGTGCCCGGTCTGCGATAACTAAGGGGTCGCTGCGTTTTGCTTGGGTGCAGCAGCGCCATGCTTGGGGTCTGAATTGCACTTTGTTGGGATGGGCCCGTTTCCCTGATGGGACCGTGCTTGAGGGGCGTCTTCATAAGTTGCGGTGAAATAGGGACTGTTTTAGCAGTTAAAAGCCCTAATCAGTCCTTATTTCACCGCAACTTATATTGGGGCTCATTGTTGCGCAACTTGGATTTGGATTATCGCTTTACAGTGACCTCGATTAGAACGCCTATGGTTACGGGGGCCGGCATGAATTGTCCTTATTGTGGAACTGAGTTGCGCGATGGTGTTAGGTACTGCACGGCGTGCGGGGTTGCCGTCGATGGCGTCTCTGCTGATTCTGAACTTCGGGTAAAGCCTCGGAACCACGTTGCGGCTATCCTTGCCTGCATGCTGATAATCGGCATCATCGGCGGTAGCTGTTTGGGTCTTTATCTGCGGCAGATTTTTTCCCACTTTATATCGGCTCATTCGGAGCATGCTATTGTGCTCAACATCTCTGCCGCAGGTTGGGATACCGATAGCGGGGCCTCACGTGTCCCGATACACATTACGGGCAAGACTGTCGACGGGATAACGGTCGACAAGGTTGAGTTCGTCGCCTCCGACGGTTCCGGTATCAGCCTCATTCAAGGTGTGTACACGCTCGAGGCGGCAGGTTCCCCCATCGCCACCGATGGCAAGATTTATAAAATTCCCTGCACGAGCGCGACACTCGTCCTCGACGATGTCTTTGCCGCAGGCGAAACGATCAATCTCGCCGAGCTCGCTGAGCAGGATTCGATACTCACCTTCTGCCCCATCGATGCCGGCGATATGACCAACGACGAAATCTATGATGCCGCCCTACTCGCCATGGCATATAAAGGCGACGACGCCCCCGATGTTGCCGCACTGTGCCAAGCGGCAATCAACCGACGTGACGGCACCAGCACAAGCGGGAACGCCTTCGAAAGTTGCGGTGAAATACGGATTAATTGAGCCTTTAAACTGGCAAAACAGTCCTTATTTCACCGCAACTGAAACAGGGGCGCTCTCCAAGAGAGCGCCCCTGCCGGGTTTCCATAGTACTGGCGAAACAGTTTTATAGTTCTGGCGAAGCAGTCCTTGAGATCCGCCTTGCCTTATGCCAAGAACTCCTTGGTGGTCGCCACGATGTTGGCGGCGTCCAGGCCGTACTTGTGCAGGAGCTCGGCGCCCGGGCCGGACTCACCGAAGGTGTCGTTGACGCCGATCTTCTTGAGCGGCGTCGGGCACTGCTCGCACAGGACGTCGGCAACGGCGCTGCCCAGGCCGCCGATCACGGAGTGCTCCTCGACGGTCACGACGTGGCCGGTCTTGGTGGCGCTCTTGACGATCAGGTCGGCGTCGATGGGCTTGATGGTGTGCATGTTGATGACCTCGGCGTCGATACCCTCGGCAGCGAGCTGCTCGGCGGCCTCGAGAGCCTCGCCGACCATCAGGCCGCAGGCGATGATGGTCACATCGGCGCCCTCGCGCATGACAATGCCCTTACCCAACTCGAACTTGTAGGTCTCGGGGTCGTTGATAACCGGCGAGGCCAAACGGGCGAAGCGCATGTACACCGGACCGTCGCACTCGTAGGCGGCGCGCGTCACGGCGCGGGCCTCCACATCGTCGGCAGGAACGATAACAGTCATGCCGGGGATGACACGCATCAGGGCGATATCCTCGCAGCACTGGTGCGTGGCGCCGTCCTCGCCCACCGAGATACCGGCGTGCGTGGCACCGATCTTAACGTTGAGGTGTGGGTAGCCGATGGAGTTACGGACCTGCTCAAAGGCGCGACCGGCAGCGAACATGGCAAAGGTGCTCGCGAAGGCGACACGACCGGTGGTCGCGATACCGGCGGCGACGCCCATCAGGTTGCTCTCGGCGATGCCCACATCGAAGAAGCGGTCGGGGCAGGCTGCCTTGAACTTGCCGGTCTGCGTGGCGGCAGCCAGGTCGGCGTCGAGGACCACAAAGTCATCGTGCTCGTTGGCGAGCTCGACGAGGGCCTCGCCGTAGCTTACGCGCGTGGCGATTTTCTTGACGTCTGCCATCCTAGAGCTCCTCTCCGGCGGCCGTGAGCTCTGCCATGGCCTGCTCAAACTGTTCATCGTTGGGGGCCTTACCGTGCCAACCCACCTGGTTCTCCATAAAGGAGACGCCCTTGCCCTTCATAGTCTCGGCGATAATGGCGGTCGGCTGCCCCTTGGTAGCGCGAGCCTCGGCAAAGGCGGCGCGGATCTGGTCGAAATCGTTGCCGTCGGCAAGCTCCACCACGTGGAACTTAAAGGCACGGAACTTGTCGGCGAGCGGCATGGGGTCGTTGACCTCCTCGACGGGGCCGTCAATCTGAAGGCCGTTGTGGTCGACGATCACGCAGAGGTTGTCGAGCTGCTGGTTGCCGGCAAACATGGCTGCCTCCCAGACCTGGCCCTCCTCGCTCTCGCCATCGCCCAGCAGGGCGTACGTGCGGTAAGTATCGCCCCAGTGCTTGGCGGCAACCGCCATGCCCACGGCGGCGGAGATGCCCTGGCCGAGCGAGCCGGTGGACATGTCGACGCCCGGGGTGTCGTTCATGTTGGGGTGACCCTGCAGGTGGCTGCCGATATGGCGCAGCGTCTTGAGGTCCTCTTTGGGGAAGAACCCGCGCTCGGCGAGCACGGCGTACAGGCCCGGAGCGCAGTGGCCCTTGGAGAGCACAAAGCGATCGCGGTCGGCCTTGCGGGGATCGGCCGGGTCGACGTTCATTTCCTCAAAGTACAGATAGGTCATGATGTCGGCAGCGCCGAGCGAACCGCCCGGATGGCCGGACTTGGCAGCGTGCACGCCGGTGACGATGCCCTTCCTTACCTCGTTGGCAACCTTTTTGAGCTCTTCGTCGCTCATTGTGCCTTCCTTTCATCCTCATTAGACAAAATGCGCACGGCACCGAAGGTAATCCCAACACAGCCGCAATGCACGTACGTCATTCATTATGCTGGAAACTGATGGCTTTACCAGAGTTTTTATCATTATTTGAACAATTTAGCAGGCAGAACCGCTGATGAAACGGTTTATCAATGTGAACGTCTTTTGGATGGAACGCGGTCGACCCTACGCGCTAATGTCCTTGAATCCCTCGCCGAAGGCTTCCGTAACGTCAGCGACCGTCACAATGGCGTGAGGATCGCGCTCGCGCACGATCGTCTTGAGGGTATTGAGCTCTCGACGGCTCACGATGACCATAATCACCGGCTTCTCGGCACCCGAATACATGCCAGTCGCCTTAAACTTGGTACAACCACGACCCAGGCCATACATGATATCGGCAGCGATATCAGGGAACTTGTCCGAGATGATGAGTACCATACGGCGTTTGTTGCCACCATCGACCACGGCATCGATCACGTAGCCGCTAATGACCATCGAAAGGCCTGCATATAGTGCGTTTTCGATTGAAAAGACCGGAGCCGACAGCGCGCATACGGCAACATCGATCGCCATGACGGTCGAGCCCACGGGCAGCGAGGTATTACGCGATATGATTTGGCCAATCGTGTCCGAACCGCCGGTGTTGGCGCCGGCGCGCAACACCATGCCGTAACCGATGCCCGTAATAATGCCGCCCCACATAGCGGGAAGCATCAGGTCCGCATCCGCCAGAGGTGCTACAAACGGGGCGAACAGATCGGTAAAGAAGCCCAGCAGCACAAAGCCCGTCGCGGTCTGCACCACGTAGAACATGCCGCCCTCGCGCATAACGACCAGCAGCAGCAAGGCATTCATCACGATGGTCTGGATACCGACGGGAAGCGACACGCCTCGCGTCGCGCCGACCGCCTGGATAATGGTGGCAAGGCCCGTAACGCCACCGGCAGCAAGGCCGTTGGGAATCAAAAACAGGTCGGTCGCAATAGCGGCCAGAGCGCACCCCAACATGATCTGGGGCAGATCGTGAAAGAAGTTCATCGAAAGAATGCGCTTGATGTCCAGACGATATGCCATGCTGCCTCCCTCAAAAAAGCGCACCCAAACGGATGCGCTTTGAACTTCTTCTTGTATTCGATTCTACCGATTCGCCGGACAAAAACCACCCCTGCGCAGGGTTTATTCTGGATACAAACCCGTCCAACCGTTGGACTTGGCATCGGCTTGAAGCCACCCGATGTTTTAGACCTCCGAGCCTTCTGCGTCAGCGTTGCCGGTGGCCCAACGATGGTAGCCAATAACAAACGGGTCCAGGTCGCCATCGTCAAGGACGGCCTCGACATTGCTGGTCTCCACGCCCGTGCGTAGGTCTTTGACCATCTGGTACGGGTAGAGCACGTAGCTGCGAATCTGGTTGCCAAAACCGATCGTGGTCTTGGGTCCGCGAATCTCATCGAGCGCCTCGGCGCGCTTCTCGAGCTCAATCTCGTACAGGCGAGCCTTGAGGATCTGCATGCACGCGGCCTTGTTCTGAATCTGGCTGCGCTCGTTTTGGCAGGTAACCACAATGCCGCTGGGGAAATGCGTCACGCGCACGGCGGAGTCCGTGGTGTTAACGCCCTGACCGCCCGGGCCGCTCGCGTGGTACACGTCCACGCGGATGTCATCGGGACTGATCTCGATGTCGATATCATCGGGTAGCACGGGGATGACCTCGACGCCGGCAAACGTGGTCTGGCGGCGCTTCTTGTCGTCGGTGGGGCTAATGCGAACCAAGCGATGGACGCCGGCCTCGGCGCGCAGCATGCCAAATGCGTCCTTGCCCTCGACGGTAAAGGTCGCGCGGTCGATGCCGATGACCTCGGCCGCGGGACAGTCGTTGATGGTGACCTTCCAGCCGCGACGCTGGCAGTACTTCATGTACATCTTAAAGAGCATGAAGGTCCAGTCCTGGGCCTCCAGACCACCCTGTCCGGGCTTGATGGTCACGATGGCATCGCCGTGATCGAACTCACCGGTAAACCAGCTCGAAAGCTCAAGCTCATCGATGGCACGGGCCAGGCGCTCAGCCGTGGCTGCAGCCTCCTCGCGAAGGGCGGCGGCGTCGGGGTCATCCCCCATCTCCTCGGCAAGCTCCAGCGCGGCGCGGGCATCGGAAAGCTCGCCGCGCGCGGTGTCCACGGCAGCGATATCTTCCTTGGTGCGCGCGATCTCCTCCATGGTGGCACGGGCGGCGTCGGCGTCATCCCAAAAGCCAGGGGCAACACTTTTGGCCTCGAGCTCGGACACGCGGGTACGCTTCTCGTCCAGGTGGAGATATGACTCGACCTCACCGAGCCGGTCCGCAAACGCGTCCAGCTCGGCGGGCGTTACCTCTAAAGCCTCAGCCATTAACGATTCCTGCCGTGGCAGTACTTAAACTTCTTGCCGCTACCGCAGGGGCACGGGTCGTTGCGGCCCACGTTGACGTACGGATCGTCGCTCTCGGACTTGCGATAGGTGGTCACCTTGCCACCGTTGTTGACGGCAGCCGGACCACCCTGGACAGCCGTGCGGGCCTGCACCTGCGCCTGCTTGCGCAGCACCGAGTCGCCGTTGTCACCATCGACCTCGGCAGGACCGGAGAAGCGCGCGCCCTCGAGCGCGGGCTCCTCCTTGTGCTCCACGGCACGCGGGGCAGCCTTGATCTCGATGCGCAGAACCGTGCGCAGGTAATCCTCATACATGGTATCGACGAGTATCTGGAACGCGCCGTAGGCCTCGGTCTTGTACTCAACCAGCGGGTCGCGCTGGCCAAAGCCGCGCAGGCCGATGCCGGTCTTGAGGTAGTCCATCTCCTGCAGGTAGTTCATCCAGCGGGTATCGATGACGCGCAGCATGACCTGGGTATTGAGCTCGCGCATCAGGTCCTCGCCCAAGCGCTCGGCCTTCATGTTGTAGCACTTCTCTACGTAAGCCAGGACATCGGCAGCAAGGGCTTCAAAGTCCTCGTCGGGGAACTGAGGGGTATCGATATGCCCGGTCAGCTCGACGACCCACTTACGCAGACCCTCCAGGTCGCGCTCGCCCTCGTGGCTGTCCTTGGTGCAGAACTCCTGCACGCAGCGGTACACGGTATCGTGCATGACCTCGGTGATGTGGTCGGTCAGGTCCTTGCCGTCCAGAATCTTGTTGCGCTCGGCGTAGATGACCTGGCGCTGCTTGTTCATAACGTCGTCGTACTCAAGGACGCTCTTACGCATGGAGAAGTTGATGCTCTCGACCTTGTGCTGGGCGCTCTCGACGGCCTTGGAGATGATCTTGTGCTGGATGGGCATGTCGTCGCCCATGTCGGCCGTGACCATCATCTTGGAGACGCGGTCCATCTTGTCGCCGCCGAACAGGCGCATGAGGTCGTCCTCGAGCGACAGGTAGAACTGGGTCTCGCCCGGATCGCCCTGACGGCCGGAGCGGCCGCGCAGCTGGTTGTCGATACGGCGGGACTCGTGGCGCTCGGTGCCGATGACGGTCAGGCCGCCGGCGGCAAGCACGCGCTCGCGCTCGGCCTTGCAAGTCTCCTTGGCCTCGGCGTTAAACTGCTCGAGCTGCTCGGGCGTCACATCCTCCATGGTCAGACCCTCGTACTCCAGGCGCTCGCGCACCAGCTCGTCGGGGTTGCCGCCCAGCAGGATGTCGGTACCACGACCGGCCATGTTAGTAGCGATGGTCACGGCGCCGTAGCGTCCGGCCTGGGCAACGATGTGGGCCTCGCGTTCATGGTGCTTGGCGTTGAGGACCTCGTGTGCGATGCCGCGCTTGGTAAGGGCGGCGGACAGCTTCTCGGAACTCTCGATGGAGACGGTGCCCACCAGGACCGGCTGGCCCTTGGCGTGACGTCGCTCGACATCGTCGGCGACGGCGTTGTACTTGGCCTGAATGGTGCGGTACACCAGGTCCTCGTGATCCACGCGCTGCACGGGCTTGTTGGAAGGGATGACTTCGACGGGCAGCTTGTAGATCTCGCGGAACTCGGCATCCTCGGTAAGTGCCGTGCCGGTCATGCCGGAGAGCTTGTCATACAGACGGAAGTAGTTCTGCAGGGTGATGGTGGCGAGTGTCTGGTTCTCCTCGCGTACGAGCACGCCCTCTTTGGCCTCGATGGCCTGGTGCAGGCCCTCAGAATAGCGGCGGCCTTCCATAATGCGGCCGGTGAACTCGTCGACGATCTTGACCTCGCCGTTGGTGACCACGTACTGCTTATCGCGGTGGAACATGTACTGGGCCTTCAGCGCCTGCTGCAGGTGGTTGACCAGCTGGCCGGAGAGATCGGCATAGATGTCATCGATACCCAGGCGGCGCTCGATTTTCTTAAGGCCGCGCTCGGTGGCGGCAATGGTGTGCTTGGCCTCGTCCATGACGTAGTCGCCCGTGGGCTCGACGTCCTCGGTGGCGGTGAGCATGTCGTGCGACACGTCCTCGCCGCGCTCAAGGCCACGCACGGCACGCGCGAAGTCCTTGTAGGTACTGGCGGACTTGGTGCCAGCGCCCGAGATGATCAGCGGGGTGCGGGCCTCATCGATCAGGATGGAGTCAACCTCGTCGACGATGGCGTAGTTGTGACCGCGCTGCACGCGCTGCTCGGGACGGGTGACCATGTTGTCGCGCAGGTAATCGAAACCGAACTCGGAGTTGGTGCCGTAGGTGACGTCTGCCTGGTAGGCCGGACGCTTGAGCTCGAGCGGCATGTTGTTCTGGAGCAGACCGACGGTCATGCCCAGGTACTTGTAGATGCGGCCCATCCACTCGGAGTCGCGCTTTGCCAGGTAATCGTTGACGGTAACGACATGCACGCCCTTGCCGGCGATAGCGTTGAGATAGCCGGCCAACGTGGAGACGAGGGTCTTACCTTCGCCGGTCTTCATCTCGGCGATGTGGCCCTCGTGCAGTGCCATGGCGCCAATGAGCTGCACGTCAAAGTGGCGCATACCCATGGTGCGCTTGGAAGCCTCACGCACGGTGGCAAAGGCCTCGGGGAGCATGTCGTCGAGCGACTCGCCGTTGGCGTAACGCTCGCGGAACTTATCGGTCTGGCCGCGGAGCTCCTCCTCGGTCATCTTCTCAAACTGGGGCTCAAGACCGTTGATCTGGTCGACGATCTTGTAGTAGCGCTTAAGGTCCTTATCGGATCCAAAGGACAGCAGCTTTGACATGAATCCCATGTGGTTTTCCTTTTTGGCCATCGCCCACGCCGTGCAGCTGCGGGCGAGTTAAACACAGATGATTGTACTTTAGCCAAACAAGGCGCGGCCTATACGGTCGACCTCGACCGCCACGTAATAACTACGACCAACCTGCCAAAAAGGGACTGGTTTAATTTGTCAGCTTTTATCTGGGTAAACGCTGTCTCTCTGCCATTTGGCGCAAACCAATCCGTCCCCTTCGTACCAATCTGGTGCCATGGAGACAGGTTCGTTTGCACCAATAAAGGAAAAGGGCCGCGCACCCAAATGGATGCACGGCCCTCATGCCATGAATGCGAGCGATTCCGCGGCGAGCTATTTACTCAGCAGCCTCGGTGGTCTCGACCTCGGCAGCGGCCTCCTCGACGGGAGCCTCTGCGGGAGCCTCGGCGGCCTGCTTGGCAGCCTCCTCGGCAAACTTAGCGGCACGCTTAGCCTTCTCGGCAGCCTTAGCCTCAGCGGCGGCCTTGCGAGCGGCCTCGGCCTCAGCAGCCTTGGCGGCCTTGGCAGCCTTGGCCTCCTCGGCCTTCTTGAGCTGGGCGGCAGCGGCGCCACCGAACTTGTCGGCGAAGCGCTGGACGCGTCCACCGGTGTCGACGAACTTCTGCTGGCCGGTGTAGAACGGGTGGCACTCGTTGCAAAGCTCGACCTTCATCTCAGACACGGTAGCATGCGTCTTGAAGGTGTTGCCGCAGGAGCACGTCACCGTGCACTCGACATACTGGGGATGGATACCCTGCTTCATGGTAGGACTCCTTATTGGTCAGGCGCTGGTTACCGATCAGCGCATAAGGCGTCTTGGTTTCCGACCAAGACAACAAACTCGGCTATGGTACCACGGCGCCGCGTGTCCCACAAAAGGTTCACGGTCTTTTCGGAACGACACGAATCTGACCCATCGAAACACATCTCCACCGTTCCTTCAACTGGGAAAATGCCGTCCCCGGGGCCTGAGAAGGGCCCCGGGGACGTTCGACTGACTGCGGGAACGGCCTTTCCGCTCAATGTGTTCGGCTGAGATCGGAAATCAACCAAACTGAACTAGGTTCAGTTGACATGGTTAAAAACGAGGGGCGACGCTTTTGCGTCACCCCTCGTCCCGGCCGGTTGCTTTAGTTGTACACACGGTAGTTACACTTGAACTGGGTTATGTGTCCATAGTTGGAGCGGTACCAACCCGACGTATAGCTGATTGCCTCTGCGCCTAGATAGTCGTAGCCCTTGTTGTAGCGAAGCTGACGGTAGGTCGTGTCGTACTCTGCTACGTAAAACGTGTCTCCAGAGAAGGCTTTGTACCGGTCCTTAACCGTCGAAGCCATGTACGCGGGTTCGACATCGCCTTTCTCCCCGTTGAGCGCATAGACGGGTGCCGCGATTCCGCATAAAGCCGTTGCCACGAGGATGGCGTAGACAGCCATGCGCGACGCATTGGACTTCAGCTGTTCAAATAGTCCATGTCATTCACCTCCTTCGTATGTATCGAGGTATTCCTGCTTGAGCGTCTGCGAGGACGACTTGATCTTTTCCACGAGCGTGCCGGCTTCGATGAAGTAGAACGAGTTGGTAAGGTCTGCCAGGTCGTCGAGTAGATGGCTTGAAATGAGCACGCTGCGTCCCCGCGCCACTTCGCTGCGCATCGCGTCGCAGGAGGTTTTCCGTTTTCCCGGATCGAGGCCGTTCAGCGGTTCATCGAGGATGAGGTACGGGCAATCGGTCGCTATCGCCATGGCAAGCTTTACCTGCTGCTTCATTCCTGTCGAGAGTTTACGGGTCGGCTTGTCGAGATATGGGGAGATTCCGAGGGAGTCGCAGAGCGAGTCGATGTCGGCGGCCGATTTCCACGCCTCCCTAACGAAAGCAAGGTGCTCGATGGCCGATAGCGTGGGATAGAGATCCGCGCCGCCCGAAGAGCTCAGGTAGACGAGTTCTGCGAATTCGGCTGATCGACGTTGGTAGATTCCGTCTGCCGCCAGGCTTCCCGAGCGGATGCGGGTGGGAAATTGGCCCGACAGCGCTTCAAGAAGGGTGGTTTTCCCCGAGCCGTTGGGAGCGACGAGCCCCGCCGCCGTTCCCGGGCCCAAGGAAAGCGATCCGATCGAAAGTATCGTCGTGCTCCCGTATCCCACGCTCGCG
The DNA here is from genome assembly GCA_902492235.1 of uncultured Collinsella sp. Classification (GTDB taxonomy): domain Bacteria; phylum Actinomycetota; class Coriobacteriia; order Coriobacteriales; family Coriobacteriaceae; genus Collinsella. Next base: position 69,299 of record CABUKS010000007.1, read on the forward strand.
TCCAGAAGCTCGAGCCCATGGTGCTTTTTAGCGGGTCCAGCCTGTTTGGGCGAACGCGTCACAACGGCGCCGACCGCGAAAAGGACCGCGACGTATACCAGGGCCACGGCAAGCATCGATGCGCCGCCCGAACCGGAGCCAATGAATTCTGTCGGGAAGCATCCTACGTAACCCGTTGCCTCGATAGGCGAGAACACGGCCAGCGGCAGGAGCTCGAGCGCGGCATTATGCCCCAGTGCCGAATCGGACAGTAACGGGAATGCCGGGGCCGCGACAAGCAGCGCGGAGGTAAGGGGGCCCGCGAGGACGCGCCTCGTTGCGGTCGATAGGACGGCGGAGCAAACGGATATCAAGGTTCCACCCGCGAGCAGCGCGAGAAGTATGGTCGTGAAGACGTTTCCCGCGGTCGTGGTAGTGAGCGCGCCGTTATGGAAGAAGGCGATCGGGTACCCGATCTGCCCGAAGCCGTTTAGGGCCAAGGCGTAAATGCCCCCGGGCGCAAGGCCGGCGAGGAGCATCGCGGTCCCCGCGCCAATTATCGAAAACACGGTTTGGATAAGGCGCCGGAATTTGGGCACGGGCGCCTTTGCCGCCAGGGTCCCGGGCCTTGTGGCGCCGAGCACGAGTATCGACGAGAGAAGGAAGGGGATGAAGGGAGGGAAGGACGGCGCCTGGGCAATGGCGTAGGGCAGGAAGGAGAGGAACGGCAGGTCGTTTGCGGAGGCCGGGATATCCGCGATGCCGGAGCTGCTCAGAGCGCGGCAATATGCGAGCTCTGCGTCATTGGTCTCCTGGTCCCCCACGATGGACCCGGATTGGAAGCCCTCGTCCATGAGCGCGTAGTAGCTCTCGGCAGAGTCGAGAAAGGCGGCGTCGGTTTGAGCGGCGAGGGCGGCGTTCGCGTATCTTGCAAGCTCAGCGTCATCTTGCTGCTCTGGCGATAGGTCTGTGCCGCTGGCCTGGGGCGCGCGCGTATTGAATGCGTCGACAAAGCCCTGCATGCCCTGCTTCATAAAGAAGGGGCCGTAGATGGGTGAATTGAACGCAATGGGGACGGAAAAGGCTGCAGCAAGAACGAGCGTGGAAATCCATACGGCCTTGTCTCTTAGGATTAGTTTGAGAAGAAGTCGACAGTACATTTAGAAGCACCTGCATTCCTCAAAGAATCGTTAGATTAAAAGTAACAGATTGAATGAAGATGCGCGCGGCGGGGGCGAGGCGAATGGCTGAACGGTATCGATACGCGGGTTCAACGGTATCACATTGGCCACATAGATTTTTAACTTGCATTTCTACCCGCCCTTTTCGTAAAGTCGCCGATACGTGCTTAGCGCACCCTCGGCGCGTCCGGCAGGCTTTGCGAAATGGGATCCAGGAGACTTCGGCGCAGCATCATCTTGCGGAATGCTTCTAATGAGCCTCCCATCCTTCAAAAACAGAATCTCATCGCACAGCCTATCGACCGAATCCAAGATGTGGGATGACATGATGATGCACGCACCAGAATCGGCCAGCTTCCTGAGAATCTCGGAATGCAAGTCCACCCTGCTGGGGTCGAGCGCGTTCATGGGCTCATCTAATAGAAGGTACCGCGCGCCCGTCGCATACGCAATCGCCAGGGTAAGCTGCTGCTTCATGCCCTGGCTCAGAGTGCGGATCCTCATCTTCGCGAACTCGCCTATCTGCGTTTGTTCCACTATCTCTTCGATATCGCGAGCATGCGGCCACATATCGCAAACCATCTTGAGGTGATCTTCCGCACGCAATCCGGGATACAGCAGCGTCCCCTCACCAGGTGCATAGAAGATCATAGAACGGACCTCTCTCGCACCCGTACCCTGCACCTCATCCAGAACGATGCTCCCGTCCACGCGAGGACCCGGCAAACCTGCCATCGCACGCAGCAACGTCGTCTTTCCATGCCCGTTCGGAGCGACGAGACCGTAGACCGTACCCGGGGCAAACTCAGCGTTCACCGAATCTACGAGCACCTTCTTTCCATAAGAGATCGTCAGCGTTTGAAGGTCAATCATCGAGATCATCCCCTTTCGATCTTTGGAACACTCAGGCGCACCATCAACGGAGATACGGCACCCAAGACCACCAGCAGAGCGCCCGATGCGCCGACGACCTCTCCAAAAGGCATCGCGTTCGTCCCTCGCCCAAGGAACCCAATCGTCCCCACCTGGGAAGCGGGATCAAACGAGGCGAATGGAGCCAGCAGCGCGACGCCCATGCCCACGCTTTCAACATGAGCGCTCAACGAACCCAACACCAAGAGAACCGCGCAAACCATTCCGGTGACAACGGGGTTGCGGCTAATCGCTGCTGTCAACGCAGCGACGACGGAAATCACGCCGTATGCCATGACCAGCAACGGAATACTGCACAACACCGCCTCCCCCACCATGGACGTTGTCGAAGCTCCCGCCCGAATGAGAGCGACGGGATACTCCGATCCACCCGCACCGTTCTTAATCACGGACACAACGACAGCGGGAACCATCGACACCAAAAGCAGCACCAAGCCAAGCAGGAGAGCCAGCGCAACAGCCGTCAGAAAACGCACATGCGCTGTTGCGGGGATCTGGAGAACCAGAAGGGAACGACACTGCAGGTGGGTGCACGCGAGCGATGTGACAACCACGGGCAACAGCAAAAATAAGGAGGGAAGCGCTGCCTGGAGATACGAAAGGAGGATTAATGGGGGCATCTTCGTACTTAACTCGTAAACCTTGGGGTCCGGCAAGCTCGCGATCGACTCAAGCAGAAGGGCGCGCGCCTCCGCACGAGAAGGAGTCTCCGGCTCGATTCCGATCGATTGCAGGAGAGTCGCATCTGCCGCGCCCAGCTCACCTCGAGCGCGCTCGTACGTCGCAAGGCTTCGAAACCCCTCCGCAGGCATAGGCGCGTACACGAAACCCGAAAGAGCATCCCGCATGTCTTCCAGGGCCGCTTTGCCCTCGACGTCCATATTCGCAGCGTTCTGCTCTAGATACCGATCTATTGAACGGAGCTCCCCATCCCTATACCGAACAGCGGAAACGTTATCAGCGTCAGGAAACATCTCGACCAGAGCCGGGGCCAGCATCGTCGTCGACATTGCAATCGCGCATACGGCGAGGGTAGGAGAACGCAGGAGCAGTTTCCCCATCGTTCTTACGTATGCAACGGCGGAGGCACAAGCGCTCGAACGAGTTGCCGTTCTCGATGCAGTGAAGGAACCTCTCTCAAGACAAATCGGGGATATCGGGCACGCGCAGCCGCTCTTTCCAGCAACGCAAAGCAGGCTAATTGCCAGCACCTCGATCCCGATTGCGCATACGAGGGCAATCGCGCCACGCTCGAAGCAAAGTCCAGGCAGATTCACTATCTGCGTTGTCGGGTACGGGCTATAGGCGCCGACGGTCAACTCAGTGTTCGCATACGTAAGGGGATTCAACAGGGCGAACTCACGTAAAGCGATGGATCTTCCGTAATACCCGGGAACCATCGTCACCCCCATCAGGGCACATACGAACACGATTCCAAGCGTAGGGTTATTGGCAATCTTCACGGCAAGGTGAACGACAAGCGAGATGAACGCTGCCACCAAGAATTGCAAGATGGCCGTCTGCGCGAACACCAGCCAAGCCGGTTTGATAACCGGAGTCGCATATTGAATGTAGCCTATCGGATAGAACGGCGAGCCCGGGCCATTCTTCACAAGCGCGGCGATTATCCCTGGAAGATTGATGGCGAGGACGGCAAGCATTGCAAAAACACTCGCCCATACGCTCGATGCAACAAGTCTACCCAGCTCGCCCATCGGTGCCTGGATGATGAGCTTTTCACGTTTGTTAAGACGCGCGGCAAGGAACGAGACGGCAACGGCCGTTGCGACCCATAGCAAGTACTCCTTCGATCCGTCATAATAGGTGTACTCTCCATCCGATATCTGCAGAAACGGAAGTAGGGGAGAGAGCGGTGCCAAGATAAGACGTCCCGCGGCAAGAGGGTACAGAAGCGCGGGCATGCTTGATGAAGAGGTATAGACACCGTCCTCCCCCGCATTCACAAGCGCATCCGCATAGGATGCTGACAATTCCTGCTCAACACGGGTTATTCCCGACTCGAGGTATTCGACCCGTCCGTCGATGCCAGCCGCGCTCCTGAGGACGGGCAGAGCACAAAGAACCATCAACGCAACAACGACAACACAGAGCGACCTGGAGGAGAGAAGCGACCTAAAGATCGCCTTCGAGATTTTGAGCATATTCATCGCCAACCTTAACCTCATCCAGTCGGAACAGAGGGGCCGAACAAAATGCTCGGCCCTTATTACTTGCCGGCAAAGTCAATTTAACATAAACTGTTAAAAAGTAACCTGAGTTTTTTAAATTCTTCGGAGGTTATTATGAGTTCCGACAATCGCACTCCCCGGCTTCATTCCTTCCGCATCGCATGTGCGATAGCCTCTGCGACCCTTTGCGCCACCGCCATCGCACAAGTGGCGTTCTCCTTAAAGCCAGCAATCGAAGTGCTCGACAACCCTGTAATTGCAGACTCCCCCGCGTATCCAGCCCTTGCGATCTCGACATTGGTCCCTGCCGTCATCGGTATCGCTACGACCACCCTCAGCGCCGTTCTCGTGTGGACGATCAAGAGCGGAGACCCCTTCAAGAAAGGGTCTGCGACATGCTTGAAGGTGCTCGGCATTCTCTTCGTTGTTCAAGCTGCCACCAGCCTCTACGCCGGCTCACTCAAAACCTCCGTTTCGATGTTTGGCGGCGAGGGGGCCGTCGGCGCCCAAGAGATCGCTTCATCATTCGATTGGACCTCTCTGGTTCTCGGCATCGTCCTGTTCGTGCTTTCCCAGCTCTTCTTGTACGCCCGAGAGCTGTACCTCGACTCCGACGAGATTGCGTAAGGAAACGCCATGCCCGTAATTGTTCGCCTCGACAAGATCATGGCCGAGCGAAAGATTTCCTCGAACGAACTTGCCGAAAGGATTGGAACCACGCCCGTGAACCTGTCCCGTATTAAAAAAGGGCATATTCGCGGCATTCGCTTCAACACACTCGAGCAGCTATGCCTCGCCCTTCGTTGCCAACCCGGAGACCTTCTCGAAGTCATGAGCGAAGAGGATGCCCGAAAGGAGTTCGGACTCGATTGGTCCGCCGAGGATTAGAGGGCGGTCGTACTCGCCCTGCACACGGGGATGCGAATCGGCGAGGTCTGCGGCCTTCGGTGGTGCGATGTGGATTTCGAGACGGGCCTGATCTCGATCAGACACTCGGTGGCGTACGCGAAGGGAATGGGTTCGTTCATCAAGGACACCAAGACCCATGACGCCAGGGGTATCCCCATCGACCCGGTCGGCCTACTCCCCTTCCTGAAGGAGACCCACGAGATCGACTGCGGAAAGCTGCGCTTGCGCGGCCTTACCGGGGCGGTCGAGATCGGGGACTGCTACATCCTGTCGGAGCCGGGCGCGACCTTCGCGACGACAAGCTATATCCGCAGGGCGTTCAAGACGTTCTCGGAGACCAACGGCCTCATGGGCACCAACGACGAGCTGATCACGTTCCACGGCCTTCGCCACACGTTCGCAACGCAGTGGATCCGCCAAGGCGGCGATATCAAGGCGCTCCAATCGATCCTCGGCCACAAGGACGCCATGGCGACGTTCAACGTCTACGCCGACATCGAGCCCATCTCCAAAATCCATAACATGCTGCGCGCCACGCCGCGCCTTTGGCGCGGGCACCTCGGGCCGAGGGTCGATCCGGGTCCCATGTTCCAACAGAGGATCCAGGAGTCCATCGAGACGCTCCAGGCGTTCGGCTACGGCATCACCGAGCCGGACGACCGAAATATCGCCATACGCGACGTGAAGATGAACAGTTGGCTCTAGCTCACCGAGTACGCGGCAGTGCTGGGCCCATCCCAACTGAGGTCACGGTGGTCCGATAGGGGCGCCGCCCGCGGCATGCGCCGCGGAGCGGTATCCCCTACCGAAGGGCGGAGATGCCCTCCGCTTCCAGTTCGGAATCAGCCGTCGGAGGCGTTCGGCTGACTGCGGGAACGGCCTGTCCGCTCAATGTGTTCGGCTGAGATCGGAAATCAACCCAACACGAGCCGGACACGCGCCAGACGGCTCTTCCCCGTACGGCCTTCCCCCTTACGCTCATGTTGCAGGCATGTAACGCCGCAGCGAGCGCGCCTTTTTTGCGCCAGACAGGTACAATGATGAACACTGTACCGTAGCGGAGCGCCCCGCGCGCGCCGCAATCACGCGAAAGGGTTTCCCATGGCCGAGATCTCGTCCTCCCGTATCGTCATCACCGTCCTTGGCAAGAACCGCCCCGGCATCGTCGCCGGCGTCACCCGCGTCCTGGGCGAGGCCAACGTCGACATCCGCGACATCACGCAGTCCATTATCGAGGACATCTTCACCATGACCATGCTGGCCGATACCGCCGAGTCCAAGCTCGACTTCGCTGAGCTGCAGAAGGCCCTGGCCGAGGCCGGCGAGCTTTCGGGCGTCAACGTGTCCATCCAGCGCGAGGACGTCTTTAACTTTATGTACCGCCTGTAGCGAGCAAGCCGCTGGGGATAGCCTGACGCGCGCATGCCCATGCAAGCCACCCCGATGCGGCCCGGAGAGGAGCGCGCATGGCCTACGACGCCAAGAAAATCTATTACCGCTTCGATGACCACTTGAGCCGACTGGTTCTGGATTACGAAGCAAGCCGCCAGATTTCGTCTGAGAGCGAAAGCCTCTACCACGGCCTGCCGACCGCCCCGTACGACGAGGACCTGTTTGTCGAGCACAATGTCAAGCGCGGCCTGCGCAATGCCGACGGCTCGGGCGTGGTCGCGGGCCTCACTCGTATCTCGGATGTGCACGGCTACAACAAGGTCGACGGCAAAGTCGTGCCCGATCAGGGCAAGCTCACGCTTCGCGGCTACAGCATCGAGGATCTGGTCAACAATGCCCAGGCCGAGAATCGCTACGGCTACGAAGAAGTCGCCTATCTGCTTATCACGGGCTCGCTGCCCAGCAAGGAAGAGCTCGACGGCTTTTGCGAGCGCCTGGGCGCCTTTAGACATCTGAGCGACGAGTACGTCCGCGAGTTCCCCATGACCACGGTGTCGTCGAGCATCATGAATGTGCTTCAGCGCGCCGTGCTGCTGCTCTACGCCTTCGACGCCGAGCCCGACGCCATTACACCCGAGCACGAAATCGACGTCGCCATCTCCATGCTCGCCCGTCTCCCCCGCATCGCCGCCTTCGCGCATATGGCCTCGGTCGCCAAGCGTCGCGGCTCCGAGGTTCATGTACCGCACCCCACACCCGGCCTCTCCACCGCCGAGACCATCCTGCAGGTGCTCCGCGGCGGCATGGCATTCACCCGCGACGAAGCCATGCTGCTCGACGTGATGCTCATGCTGCATGCCGAGCACGGCGGCGGCAACAACTCCACGTTTGCCTGCCGCGTGCTGTCCTCCTCGGCCACCGACCCGTATTCCGCCTACGCCGCGGCCATCGGCTCGCTCAAGGGCCCGCGCCACGGCGGCGCCAACGCCAAGGTCGTGTCCATGCACGAGGACATCCGCGCGCATGTCTCCAATTGGGAGGACGAGGACGAGGTCGCAACCTATCTGGGCAAGATTCTCGACAAGCAGGCCTTCGACGGCACGGGCCTCATCTACGGTATGGGCCACGCCGTCTACACGCTGAGCGACCCGCGCGCCGAGGTGTGCCGCCGTTACGCGCGCACGCTTGCCGCCAAGAAGGACCTGGGCGATGAGTTCGCGCTCATCGAGCGCATCGAGCGCCTGGCCCCGCAAGTGATGCGCGATCACGGCATGACCAAGCCCATCTGCGCCAACATCGACCTGTACACGGGCTTTATCTACAAGATGCTCGGCGTGCCCGAGACGCTCTTTACGCCGCTGTTCGCCGTTGCCCGCATGGCCGGCTGGTCGGCGCACCGCATGGAAGAGCTCTTCTGCGCGCACCGTATTATTCGCCCGGCCTATCGTCCGGTGATCGAGCCGCTGGAGTACAAGCCGCTCGCTGACCGCTAGGACGCGGACCGTTATAGAACTCGAGCGTGGCCAGGGACCCAAGCCCTCGGCCACGCTTTTTATGCCAGTAGAAAGGATCGCAACGAATGATTGTGTTTTCCGATATGGATGGGACGCTGCTGACGAGCGATAAGCAGATGAGCGACGCCACTTGGGCAATGCTCGACGAGCTCGCACGTCGTGGCATCGAGTTTGTTCCCTGCACGGGGCGCCCGCTGTCGGGCATCTTTGAGCCCATTCTCGCCCATCCCGCCGTGCACTACGCGGTCTGCGCCAACGGCGCCAGCGTCTGGCGGCTCGACGACGGTACGCCCACCGACACCTCACGTGCTACGCGCATTTTGAGCCGACCGCTCGATTGCGGCATTGCCCACCGCATCCATCGCATTGCCGCCGGCCACGATGTGACCTTCGATATCTTCGCGGATGGACAGTGCTTCCTCCCCCGCTCGCTATACGGGCGCCTGGATGAGTTCTGCGGCGGTGACCCCCACATCGCGGCTTCGCTCAAGCGCACACGAACGCCGATCGACATGGATATCGACAGCAAGATCGACGAGGTCGAGACGCTCGAACGTATCGCCATGTACTGGCACGACCCGGCCGATCGCGACGCCATCGCGACGGCGCTCGACACGCTCGGAGGCATTGAGGTCACGCGTTCGTACGCCATGAATATCGAGGTCATGGGTGAGGGCGCCACCAAGGGGACGGCCCTCACGTGGCTATGTGAGCACCTGGGCGAGCGTCTCGCCGACGCCTGGGCGTTCGGCGACAACATCAACGACATCCCCATGCTGCAGGCAGCGGGCCACGGCATGGCCATGATCAACGCCGAGCCCGAAGACCGCGAGGCCGCCGACGCCATCACCGAATACGACAACGACCACGACGGCGTCGCCCGCACCATCATGGCCGCCCTCGCCTAGTCATTGGGTGTTCCTATAGTTTTGTCAACCGTCGGGGCTACTCCCGGTAG